>DDTD01000001.1 GCA_002344005.1 Ignavibacteria bacterium UBA2373
AGGAATGTCTATTGATTCTAATCCAGTACAATGTGAGAATGTAACGTTACCAATACTCGTCACGGAATTGGGAAGATTAACTGAAGTCAATCCGGAACAACTATAGAAAACACCTTCACTAATACTGATAACCGAATTCGGAATGGTAACTGAATTTAAGCCGGTACATTTTGCGAATGCATCAATACCAATACTCCTCACGGAATTAGGAATAGTAACAGATATCAAACTTGTGCAACCTTGGAATGCATAATTACCAATATTCGTCACGGAATTAGGAATGTTCACCGAAGTCAATCCAGTACAATCTTCGAATACCCCTGTAGCAATATACGTTACCGAATTAGGAATAGTAACAGATGTCAAACTTGTGCAACCTTGGAATGCATAACTACCAATATTCGTCACGGAATTAGGAATGTTCACCGAAGTCAATCCAGTACAATCTTCGAATGCCCCTGTAGCAATATACGTTACCGAATTGGGAATATTAACTGAAGTCAAACTGTGACAGCGTCTGAAAGTATAAATTCCAGTCGTTGTTACCGAATTAGGAATGTTTACTGATGTTAAGCCGATACAATCTGCGAATGCATAATTACCAATATTTGTAATAGAATTAGGAATGTTTACAAAAGTCAATCCCTTGCAATTATAGAATGAATATTCACCAATACTAATAACCGAATTAGAAATGTTAACTGAAATTAGCCCTTTACAACCCGCGAATGCACTGTTTCCGATCGTTACTACTGAATTAGGAATGTTTATTGAATCCAGCAGTGAACACCCTTCGAATGCATTGTTTCCAATCATTGTTACTGAATTAGGGATATTTACTGATCTCAAGCCCCAATTATCAGCGAATGTATTATCTTCAATCCTTGACACGGAATTAGGAATGTTCACCGATCCCAATCCTCTACATTCTTTGAATGCACCGACACCAATCCTTGACACGGAATTAGGAATGATAAGAGAAGTCATACTGCGGCAACCTTGGAATGCATAATCACCAATATTGATAACGGAATTAGGAATGTTAGCCGAAGTCAAGCTGGTACACTGTGTGAATGCATTGTTTCCAATATTTGTAACCGAGGGACCGATGTTTACTGAAGTCAAGCTGGTACATTCAGTGAATGCAAAATAACCGATATTAGTCACCGAATTACCGATGTTTACTGAAGTCAATCCGGTACATTGTCTGAAGGCAAAGTGATCAATATTAGTCACCGAATTAGGAATGTCTATTGAAACCAAACTTGAACAACTGTGGAATGATGAATTACCAATATATGTCACGGAATTAGGAATGGTTACTGAAGTCAATCCTGTACAATTTGAGAAAGCGCTTTCTCCAATACTTGTCACTGAATTAGGAATGGTAATTGAAGATAAACCCCGACTATATGCAAAAGCACTACTTCCAATACTCGTTACACCATACGTAATTGATGCGTTTGTTACAGTAGCCGGAATATTTGCGTTGCCTGTAATGGAAGAGTTTCTTATTACTTCTACGGTAGGCGGATTGGTTGATGTTACTTTATAATTAATGCCATCAACATTGAAATTTTGCCCAAAGACATTGATGTGGAACATAATGATTGCTAACAAGGCAAGGCATAAAGTTTTCATGTTCATACAACGAATTACTGATACCTACTTCCAGATAATTTTACGTCGCTGTTTCGGTAATTCCGACTATGTCATAATGTGTTACAAAATTATACTTTTTTTGTAAGTACTTCCATTATTATGTCAATTTTGAACTCAAAACTTCCAAGTTTGCACTTCAATGTTCCTTATGAAACCCACATAGCTAAAGACAAAACACTTAATTCTTTATCAATGTTTGCGATACTTGTTTTCCACGTTCTGTTATGATGCTGATAATATAATTCCCCGTTGCTAAGTTCTCCGTGTTAATTGGTTTAATATATGACGAATTTCCTTGTGAGACAATTCTCCCCTCTACATCAATTATTGTATAGCTGAAATTAGCTTCAAGATTATCAGGGGAACTTACGGTAAATGAATGTGATACAGGATTGGGAAATACTTGAACGAGATTATCTTGTACATCAAAATCATGCACCCCACTTATGACCGCTATATTAAAATCTTTCCAAACAGGTGTATTCTTATAGGCATCTTGAGTTCCTTCGGGTACATATAAAATTACATTCGGTATAGTAACATTTTCAAAAACATTGGCGTTTATTTCTAAAGGCATTGTCCGATGTACCGTTACTGAAGTCAATGCGGAACAATCAGAAAATGTTCTGTCACCAATGCTTGTCACAGACTGAGGAATATTGACAGATGTCAATCCCTTGCACCCTGCGAATGCTTCTTCTTCAATACTTGTAACATCATACGTAATAGAGGCATTTGTTATAGATGTCGAAACATTTCCATTGCCTGAAATTGATGTGGTATTTACTGTTGCCGGAATATTTGCATTGCCAATAAACGAAGAGTTTTTTGCCACCGCCACAGTAGGAGGAATTAATGATGTCACTGTGTAAGAGATATCATCAGCAGAGAAACTTTGCTTAAATCCTTGTATTTTAAAATCTTTCCAAACAGACTTCTGACTATAAGCATTTTGAGTTCCTTCCGGTACATATAATGTTACTTTATTTACATTCACATTATCAAAAACACTAGCATTTATTACCAAAGGTTTTGTCCTATTCACCATTACTGAGGTTAATTCGGTACAATTTCCGAATGCATACATTCCAATACGAGACAACGAATTAGGGATGTTTATAGATGTTAACCCGGTACAGTTTTTGAATGTCCGCGATCCGATTGTCTTTAGCGAGTTAGGAATATTCAGTGAAGTCAAGTTTGAACAATTTTCGAATGCATCGTCATAAATATCAATAACTGAATGAGGAATGGAAAGAGAACTCAATCCTGAACAACCTGCGAATGTACCGTAACCAATACTTGTCATAGATTTAGGAATACTAACAGAGGTCAAACTTGTGCAACTATAGAATGCATAATTACCAATATCGGTTACCGAATTAGGAATGTTCACCGAAGTCAATCCTGAACAATATGCGAATGAATAATTACCAATATTAATAACCGAGTTAGGAATGGTAATTGAAGTCAACCCTGTACAATTGAAGAATAAATAATTGCCGATACCGGTAACTGAGTTAGGAATATTAATTGAAGTCAACCCGGTACAACCTGCGAATGCAGCGTTACCAATATTCGTCACTGAATTGGGAATGCTTACCGAAGTCAATACTTTACAATCTGCGAATGCAGCGTTACCAATATTCGTCACTGAATTGGGAATGCTTACTGAAGTCAAGTCCTCACAGTATTGGAATGCCTCATGTCCAATCCTTGTAACAGCATACGTAATAGATGCATTTGTTACAGTAGATGGGATATTTGCACTGCCTGTAAAAGAACCGGTTTTTGCTACTTCCACAGTTGTTGGATTGGTTGATGTAATTTTGTAATTAATGCCATTAACCGAGAATGTTCCCAAATTTCCCTTGATATTAAAGTTTTTCCAAACAAGTGCTTTTCTGTAAACATCTTGAGTTCCGTCCGGAATATATAGTGTCACTTGTTCTGCTTTAACGCTATCAAAGTCGTAAGCCTTTATTTCTAATGGGGTTGCCCAATTCACAGTTAACGAAGTCAATCCTGTACAATTTTTGAATGCGCCGGACCCAATAGTTGTTACCGAATTAGGAATGGTAATTGAAGTCAAGCCCGAACAATTTGCGAATGCAGCGGATCCAATAGTTGTTACCGAATTAGGAATATTAACTGAAGTCAAACTACTACAAAACTGGAATGTAGCCTCTCCAATACTTGATACGGAACTCATGTTGACCGAAATCAAACCGGAACAACCAGAGAATGCAGCGGATCCAATAGTTGTTACCGAATGAGGAATGTTCATCAAAGTCAAGCGATAACAACCTTTAAAGGCACCATCATCAATAGTTGTTACCGAGTTAGGAATGTTCACGAAAGTCAAGCGGAAACAATATTCGAAGGCGCTTTTTCCAATATTATTTACCGAATTAGGAATGGTAATTGAAGTCAAGTTGGAACAATATGCAAAAGCATAATTACCAATATTGATAACTGAATTAGGAATGGTAAGAGAAGTCAAACCAGTACAATATTGGAAAGAACCGTCACCAATACTTGTCACCGAGTTAGGTATGTTCACCGAAGTCAATCCGGAACAATCTGAGAAAGTACGTTCACCAATTTTCGTCACCGAATTAGGAATGGTAAGTGAAGTCAAACCCTTACAACCTGCGAAAGCATAATTGCCGATAGTAGTTACGGAATTCGGAATATTCAGTGAAGTCAAACCGTTACAATTTTGGAAAGCACTACTTCCAATACTCGTTACACCATACGTGATTGATGTATATATTACAGTCGCCGGAATATTTGCAATGCCTTTAAAGAGGCGGTTACCTGCAACTTCCACAGTAGGCGGATTGGTTGATGTTACTTTGTAATTAATGCCATCAACGTTGAATTCTTGCCCAAAGACATTGATGTGGAACATAATGATTGCTAACAAGGCAAGGCATAAAGTTTTCATATTCATACAACGAATTACTGATACCTACTTCCAGATAATTTTACGTCGCTGTTTCGGTAATTCCGACTATGTATTTGTCTAAATAAAAAACTGGAAGCTCAACATTACTTTCTTTGCAATACCGATAACATGTTCTCAGCAAGAACAATTCCACATTGTGATGGAAAGTAAGCTATTCTTATCGTTTAACCGATATAAGTCCCAATAATCAATGCAATCTAAATCATAGAAAGTTCGCTTGTCTGTTTTCTCAATAGTTTGAGCAAAGCACTCAGTCGAAAATATAAGTATGAGAAGGACTGCACTGTTTATAGTTTGCCTACGCTTGTTGTTCGCGTGGACGCATTGTGCTTTCCCGTATCGCGAAACTACAAAACTTTAGCAACACAGTCAAAAATCTAACGATAATGTTGTAAACAACAAAACATTTTGTGCAGCATAGCATCATTGATATGCGCTTGTTGTCATTGAGTAAAGCTTATTTATTTTTGATAAATTTGTCGTAAAAATTGTTTGAAGCCGGGTGTCTATAAAAATTGTTAAAATTACGTAGTTTGAAAAGTATGTTGTTGCGCTTATGGTTTCAGTGTTTCAGAATTTCTTTACATTAAGAAAATCTCTTCAATTGCCTTTGAGTATTCCTCAATAGACAGAGTTGTAATAAAAGCACGTATTATTATTGTCTCAAAAAATCGGCGAGTAGTCTGTGAAAATGATGTGTTCCTTGTTCGCGATTCACAGAAAATCTTCCTGTTGAATACACTCTTGATTTGAGACCTTTATATACATTTTCCACCACGAATTCATCTTCACGCTCTACTTTGTCCAACATTGCTCCCGCCCCCGAATGCAATTTGCTCTCATCATAGAGATATGTAATAAAACTAACTTTTGTTTTATCAATGGTTATTGGTTTCACGATATTGATAGATAAACCCCAAGGATAAAAATTGAACATCATATTCGGGAATATCCAATAATAATAAGCGGCAATGGATTTACCATAATCGGGATGTCCTTCAGGCAAAATGAAACATTCCTCACCATCTTTTGCATATCCGATTTGCACATTGAAATAATCATATAATTCTGTGGTATATAGCCCATAATCTAAAACTGAGTTCAAATCCTGATGCACGTACGGAATATGAAATCCCTCAAGATAATTGTCGCAATACAATGCCCAATGCGCATTCACAAGATATTCTTTTCCTAAAGTCGGTTTATGAATAAATTCATCCAGAGGCAAAAAACCAATGCGTTCATTCATGATAGAAAGAATATTACGCAGTTCGAATCGGGGAGAAATTCCCGTAAATAAAAATGGACCCCATTCCACCAAATCAAATTGATGTAAATTATCGCATGGTCTGGGGAAATTCTCAGTCAAAGAAAATTCAGGCATGGATACAAATGTTCCATCTTGTTTGAATCTTCTGCCATGATACATACACGTGAGAAATTTGGCTGATCCGGGGTTGTGCACCACGATATTTCCACGATGAGTACATACATTCGAAAGACATCGAAGAGTGTCATCCGCGGAACGAATTAAAACCATTGGCTCATTCAAATAACCATCTAATAGATAGAATGGATACGTGCTATTTGGTAAACTATTTAGACGTTTATCCCCAATCCATTGCCATGATGAGGCAAATATTCGATCTTTCATACTCTCAAATATAGTGGTATCATGATAAAATGAGCCGGGCAATGTTTCGGCTTTGCTGATATCCGGGTCTATGTAGAGTTGTTTCATTGTTCTCTCTCAAAAATAATTACAGTTACCGTAGGATTAAATATGCGAAAATGTCAGAAGCGTTGAAGTCCCGAAAGGGTTTTGCACTCCTGTCTCCTTGAAGTAAAGAGTTTCTTTTCTTCAAAACTACACAATTTAGGTAACAAAGACAAAACTTCATATCAATCAATAATTTTTATGAAAGCACTTGTCTAAACAAAACCCGCGAAGTTAAATTTTTTTTGTGTTTTCATCATCAACATAAATTTATATTATATAGTTTAAAACATTACAACAAAACAAGTTAGTAACAATATGTTCTGAGATTTATACCGAAACACATATCGTCTTTCGTTCTAAACACTCACTCTATAATATCATCACATATATGTTTTCTATAAACTAAAGACATGATACCGGTCATAATTGGTTTATTGATAATCAAGGAGTTAAATCTCCATTTTTATAGCAATTTGTCTATTATTGTTTTACACTCCGGCGTACAATAAGCATTTTTGAAATACTCCTTAGAAAAGTATGTTCTTTGTTTTGCAGTAAAAAAACAATTGTTACACTCTATATGGATGTAACTTATACTCATTACAAAAGAATGGGAGATAAAACAGACTATCGGGGGTAAAAATCATACAGCGAAAATACTTATTCTTTGTCAAGAAGGTGGAATATTCTTGCCTATTCTGAGTCTGTTGAGGGAAATTGATGATGAACTTTATCAAGCAGATTACCATTGTACATCAATGGTTCAATAATTACAAAAACAGGTATTGTTATAGCGAAAAATACAGTTCTTAGCCTTGACAATGGTTTCAATTATAAAAAGTTATGTAAACAATATTTCGACTTTAACTCTTTCCTAATAGTCAAGAAAATAAACTTAATAGTCAATCACTTAATACCGAACACAACGCTTCTTTATTCAAGAACATATACATTGCACTATGTCAGTGAACGATTATTTGCATGGATTGACAGTTTTAGAACACCGGTATTAGGTATGAAAAAAAATCGGAAAATTATCGTGCATTTTGGCTTTTAGAAATGAGAATTTATTATTTTTTTATATCATTCAATAACTCTTTGTATTGTTGAAAAACGTCTTGAGGATGAATATCATCCAATATTGTTGTGGTAAACAATACTCTGTTTTGTGTGTGATATGGAAGAAATCGTTCAATGCCTACATAGTAAAGAGAAAGGTCAATGACGGGTAATTGTAATGCTGAAGCAAGATGGACCATGGCTGTATCCGGTGAAATAAGCATAGAACAACATTGCAATAGTGCAGCAGCCTCTGCAAAGTTTGCTGTTGCTGGAGAAGGTATAACTATATGAGGTAATTTTGTCGCTAAAAACTCTCTGTCCGCTTGTTTGTCGCCCAAAGCAAATACTAAGGTTGGTTGTTGAATAAGTGATAATAATTCCAACCAATGTTCTTTATTCCATTCACGTATATGTGAACCAGCGCTGAGATTCACAGCAAGTATGGTTTGTTGAGATTTCAGATTTTGTAAATAAGTAATTGTATCATGAATAATTGGTGATATGGGGGCTTCGGGGATATATGGACGCAAATTTTCGGGAGCATAAGAGATTCCCAAAACATCCAATAAAGCACAATTTTTTTCAATCGTTGGGGTAATCCATTCTTTTTCGACTAAATAATCATAGTGTTGCTTTTGTTCATCTACATATATACCGACTTTCTTTTTTGCTTTTACCAGATGGCTCAAGAAGACTTGAGTAAAAGACAGAGTGTCTTTTGGGTTAAATACAATGTCTGCTTGAATTTGTCGAAGAGTGAGTATAGTTTGCCAAAAGTTTTGCTTTGCATGATATAATGTGATATTGGTATCATCTTTGAAGAATGAATAAGAGCGATTGTTGCTGACAACATAATGAATATGACAATCAGGAAGTTCTTCTCGTAAACGGCGAATCAGCGGTGTCAATAAAATAGAATCACCGAAACGCTCTTGTCCTAATATAATGATGTTGTTGGGTTTATAATCAATACATTGTGTCTGAGGTTGAACAGTTGTTGTTTTTGTTTTTCCAAACATAAACAGCATGAGTTGAGCAAGTATTTTTCTTCGTTGAACGGCATCCATAGTGTTGTAGTCGTAAAGTAATCTTGTTTTATGTATATATTCTGTGAGCATAACACAATACAAATTTCAGAGAGTATTTACATGCCAATCTATTGTAAAGACAAGGGGGATACATTGATTTATGAAGATGAACAAGTTTTACTCTGTTGTTTTTGCTGATATGAATTGATACATCTTTTCTTCTTTTCTGTCTTGTATGATAGTAAAAATATCTTTTCACTAATATTTCTCTCTTATGGGATAGAAGCCAAGCCTTGTTGTTAAAAAATTAGATAGTGTCAATATAAACAGACAGATATATATTGATACAAGAAAAGAATATCACTGATTGGCAAGGCAAAATCATTGTGTAGAAATGGCTTTGTAATGACAGTAATAATCTCCATTTGGTTAATAATCTAAAGAGATTATTTCTGTAAATTTTGGGAGTATTGGTCGAGGAAGTGGCGTTCAGACTCCGTAAGTGCATCATACCCTACTTCAATCATTCTATCAAGGATGAGATTTAACTGTTCTTCATCTGTAAAGTCTTCTTCTCTAAATTCTGTAAACACTGATGGGGTTTTGGATGATATCGTGCCTGTAATACTAACCGGTTCAAGTTCTTCATCGGGCGGAGGTGCTATGACAGGTAATGTTGTTGATTGAATAATACTTTGCTTTTTTACGGATGAGCGTTTATTAGACCAACTCAAAGCTATGCCGAGACAACCACCGATAATACTTTGTGAGAACTGACGATAGAACAAAAATGATTCGGATGTCAGAAGGTAAGCACCGGAGAATATAAGTCCTATGATTGCTAAAAGTGTAGCAAACACGGGAACAGGTATGCGATAACCGACAAACACTTCTGCAATGTGACGCGGAAATAAAGCCACATACATTCCTAAAGTGAAAAATGAAATAAGAGTTGTACCATTAAGTGGATTGGGGTCAGAAGGAAGAAATAACATAAAACCCAATGCTTGCAACACTGTCAGCATGGTTAACAAGAGAGGAAACTTGAAGCGAGGAAATACGGTTTCAACCTTGTCCCCGGCGAAAAACATGACAGACATAAACACAAGCAATTCACCAACAGATTGTCCGGCAAAAGGATAGGTGAATAATCGCCAAATGTCATAATGATGGAGAACCGCATCGGAACTGAGTTGAAGCAGAGGAACAATGTGAGTGCCTTTGCTAATAATGTCGAGCAAAAACGTCATCCCGACAATGAGAAGGAGTTTATGCGAAAACGATATACCGATGGGTTTCATTACTGTTTTATTCTCTATAAAAAATAGGTGATTACGTTAATGACACCGTAATCACCCAAAAGTTTCAACATTTGATGATAGCGGAACAGCAATGGCTGTGCCGAAACCATTATCGGATTATGACAAAGAATCTAAAACTTTATCCACTTCTTGGATATCCACTTTTTCATAAAACACTTCATTTACCGCAATCATTGGTGCCCCACCGCAAGCTCCCATACATTCCACTTCTTCGAGAGAGTACTTACCGTCGGGAGTTCTTTGGTTATGAGAGATGCCGTATTTACCGGACACATGGCGATATATGTCTTCACCGCCGCGCAACATGCACGAAATATTCGTACATACTTGAATATGATAATTGCCCATAGGTTTTTTAAAATACATTGTGTAAAAAGTTGCTACTCCTTTTACATGTGCAGTGGGCAAATCAAGCAATTGACCAATGTATCGCATAACATCTTCGGACAACCAGCCCCATTTTTTTTGAGCCATCCACAAGACGGGCATGATTGCCGCTTTGGGTTCGGGATACTTTGATTTGTGCAATTCCACCTGTTGCAATTCTTCAGGAGTAAATGTAATGTCCATGAGGAAAATCCTTTGTCGGTAGTAAAAACGATTGTGTGAAAGATACCCACCAAAGGCGAGCACACTTTATTTCTATGGCAAAAATACGAAACACGATTATATAGACTTTCCAAAAAAGAGTATGCAGCGTCCTAAAATTGTCATAATCTCTGCCGACTTGGTAGTTTTGTGTAAATTTTGAGGACAACACTTTGTTGATGAATGAAGACTGCCTCAGATTTGTTGTGAAGAGTTTTTGTTTTCTAATCTTTTACTTTTGCTGACTTATGGTTCGTGATCTCAATGACGCATCGGTGTTACGGCTTATACAAATAGCTCTTACCGAAGATATTGGAACCGGTGATATTACTGCCGAAAGCATCTTTGATATTGATGCTATTGCAAGTGCTTCACTTCTTGCCAAAGAGAGTGGCATAATCTGTGGTTTGAAAATTGCCGAACTGACGTTCCGAAATTTTACCATTGATATGAACTGGCGAACATTCTGCAATGATGGTGATTATGTGGAAAAAGGAAGTGTTATTGCCCAAATTGAAGCCCCAAGCCGTGTTTTGCTTTCCGGGGAAAGAACAGCCCTTAATTTTTTACAAAGGATGTCCGGGGTTGCTACCCAAGCCAATAGATATGTTCGTGCTATCGAAGGAACGGGATGCCGAGTATTAGACACACGAAAAACCATTCCGGGTTGGCGTTTGCTTGATAAATATGCCGCGAAAATTGGTGGCGCAACGAATCATCGCTATGGTCTTTACGATATGGTGATGATAAAGGATAACCATATCACGGCTGCCGGCAGTATTGAAAAAGCCATTGAGATTGTGATTAAAGAAACTTCGAATTATCCCTTACCCATAGAAGTGGAAACTGCCACATTAGGCGATGTTGCGAGGGTATTGCAAGTTGGCGGCATCACGCGAATTATGTTCGATAATTTTAGCGTTGCGAATGTTCGCGAAGCCGTGAAGATGGTGGAAGGGCGTTTTGAAACAGAAGCTTCCGGCGGTATCAATCTTCAAACCATTCGGGATTATGCGGAAACAGGAGTGGATTTTGTCTCGGTGGGAGCTATCACACACTCAGCGCCGGCTCTGGATATTTCGATGAACATTATTGTGTCACGACAATTTTATTAATAAAACATGGAACTGTCTGTTGCTCTTATACAGCAATCACCACTTTGGGCTAATCTGGAGTATAATTGCCAAATCATACAACAAACTATTCACCAAACGGACGCAGATATTCTTGTATTTCCGGAATTGGCGACTTCGGGTTATTTTTTTACATCCAAAGAAGATTTGATGCCCCATAGCATTGATGTACATTGTGATATTTGTAAGACATTTCATACAATGGCACGCGAGAAAAATGCAATTATCGTGATTGGTTTTGCGGAAAGGGACAAAGATACACTCTATAATTCTGCCATGCTTCTTTTTCCGCACGAAGAAAAACCTATCGTCTATAGAAAAACCCATTTATTTTACAAAGAATTTTTATGTTTTTCACCGGGAAATACCGGTTTTTTTGTTGTGGAAGATACAGCCAAAGATGTACGAGTGGGAACAATGATCTGTTATGATTGGCGGTTTCCTGAAAGTGCTCGGACCCTTGGTTTACGAGGCGCAGATATTATTGTATGTCCGTCTAATTTGGTAACGGATGTATGGCATATAGCCATGCCGTGCAGAGCTTTAGAAAATAAAGTATATATGGCGGTGGCTAATCGTTATGGCACAGAAAAAGTGGGCGATGAAGAACTTACTTTCAAAGGAGAAAGTGCTTTATGGGGTTATAATGGTGCGATAATGGCAAAAGCATTACCTCATGGTGATGCCATTGTATATGGTGGTATTCAACCGCAACTTACACGCTCTAAAAGCTTTAATTCTGTCAATGATATTTTCAGAGATCGCCGACCGGAAATGTATGTGTAATAAATATATTTTTGTTATAGAGTTATGAATAGCCGAGAGAAAATATGCTTACAATGTGGAACAACATATAAGGTATATGATGGCTATGCAGAGTGGTGCGAATTCTGTGATTGGAATTTGAACAGCAATGATGAACCCGAGCAATTAGATATGTATGAGAAAATTGTTAGGAAAATAGGCGATAAATACAGTAAAAAACTGTTTGCTACATTAATGGAAACAGATATAGAAAAATATAAACACAGAAATACTCTTGTTGCAACAACAACAGTTGTGATGTCTTTGTTGGTAGTTCTGGTTTGGTTGTCTTTGGTTGTTAGCTCTGTTTTGTTGTTGCTTTTGTTCCCGAATATTTTCGCCATCTTGGGTTCTGTGATGTGTTTGCTTCTCGTTATTTATTTACGCCCAAGATTTTCTAAAAAGCCAAAAGATGTTATTACAAAACAAGAAATGCCTGCATTGTGGGAATTTGTTGAATCATTAAATGAGAAATTAGGAGGAAAGCCCATAGATTATCTTGTTGTCAATGCTGATTTCAATGCATCAATGGGATATGTCGGAATACAAAGAAAAAAAGTATTAACATTAGGTTATCCACTTGTTTCTCTTTTGTCTAAACAGGAATTTGTTGATCTTGTTGGTCACGAACTTGCACATAATGTAAATCAAGACCCGGCTCGTGGTTTTTTACATTATTATGTATTCACAAATGTTTGGGCATGGTATTATTTTTTATCACCCAAAGGCATAATGCAAGGTAGTGATGTTAACTATATATTCAAAATAGCTTCTATTCCTTTTTATGTTTTAATGTGGTGCGCTTCCAAAACAGCTCTTGGTTTTCTGTTTGTGTACTACTGGATGATACACTATGACTCACAAAAAGCAGAGTATTATGCTGATTATTTGGGAGCTTGTATGGGAGGTAGCGAGGATTCTGAAAAGTCTTTGTACAAGATAAGTTATGGTCTTTTCTTGCAATATGTTCAACAACAAGCTGTTGTAGCACCGAATGGTAAAACTATTATACAACGATTAAAAGAAATGATAGAAACAATCCCCGAAAAAGAAATTCTACGTTTGCAAAAATTAGCAACAAGGAAATCTTCGCGGGTAGATTCTTCACATCCTCCAACGACATATCGTATTGAGTTTGTAAAAAAGTTTGCTCCTAAGGTCGGTTTGTTTCAACTCACTCAGGAACACTTTCACAAAATCTGTGAAGAGTTGGCACAACAAGAAGAAAAAATAAATATAAAATTGATAGATGAGTATAAATGGTACATTTCATAAGTTCTTTTTTTAATCAACACTATGATAAAAATACATAACCTTCATAAAGCATTTGGACAAAAACAAGTATTGAACGGCATAGATTTAACCATCAGCGATGGTGAAACTATTTGTATTATTGGTAAATCGGGGTGCGGTAAAAGTGTCTTGCTCAAACATGTGGTTGGTCTGCTTGATGGCGATCAAGGTCATGTGGAAGTGGATGGAAAAAATGTCATACATTTCACCAAAGAAGAATTGTTTTCTTTACGCCGTCGTGTGGGATATGTTTTTCAAGGCGCTGCTTTATTTGATTCACTTACTGTATTTGAAAATGTCATTATCAGCCAATGGGAACATGGCGAACGCGATACCATAGCTTTAACACAAGAGGCGCAAAGAGTATTGAGTGCAGTGGGATTATTACCTGCTTCATCGGCAGAAGGTTTTGCAAAAGAATGGGCAATATTGCGCGATAAAAAACCCTCCGATTTATCAGGTGGAATGCGTAAACGTGTTGGTGTGGCTCGTGCTTTGGTTGGCAGTCCCGATTATGTGTTTTATGATGAACCCACAACCGGTTTAGATCCCGTTACTTCAGAGCAAATAGATAATTTAATTGCCGAACTTTCCTCTACATTCAATATGACATCCGTTGTGATTACCCATGATATGTTTTCTGTGTTTAAAATTGCCAATAGAGTCGCCATGCTCGATAAAGGTAAAGTCCGTTTTGAAGGTACTGTGAAAGAATTATTAGATTGTAAAGATACTGTTGTCGTCGAATTTTTAGAACGATATGTTTGATATAACACACAGAAATATTGTTTACTCACTGATGTTCTAATCTTTATTGTCAATCACAATTTTTTGATTCATCATGAATATGTAGAAAATCTGCAATAGCGTCCGCAACAATATCAGGTTCTTCCTCTTGTGGAAAATGCCCGCAATTTTCTAATTTTATAGTTGTTGAATTAATAAAACCACTTTGGAATTTTTCTAAGTATTTAGGGATAATAACAGGATCTTTCATTCCCCATATACATAATGTAGGCTTATTGGCAATACTCTCTTTTTTATTCCACAATTCTTGAAACCAGTCCTGATCATTGAGCAATGATTGTGCAAAAGCCAAAGTGCCATTGCGTTCTGTTGAGCTTGCAAATGGTTTGGTGTAATGCTTCAAAATATGTTTTGTCGGTTTTTTGTCACCATACACTGTTGGTAAAACAAATCTCGGTGAAAAATTGAGATACCTGTATAAAAAAGGCAAAAGTGGATTACGAAGAATTTTGCTGAATTTCTTAAAGTGAGGGTCATCGGCGCTGCTCCAAAGCCACGAATTAAATACGACGATGTGTTTTATAAGATGCGGGTGTTTTATGGCAACATTGAGTCCTATAGGTCCGCCAAAATCTTGTACAATAAGTGTAATATCGGTTAATTCTTTTTCTAGAATAAATTGTTCCAAAGTGTTACTGTGATTTTGTGTGGAATAATCGTAATGCTCCGGTTTATCAGAAAGCCCAAAACCGATATGATCAATGGCAATGCAACGAAAAGAAGAAGAGAGTTTTTTTATGCATTTTCTGAAATCGAAACTCCACGATGGTGTTCCGTGAACGAATAATAAAATATTGCCCTTCCCTTCATCAATATAATGCAGTTTATGACTATTTATTTTTGTAAAGTGTGATGTGAAAGGATATTCTTCTCTGTCAAGCCATGAAACACTCATATAGCATTGCTTTTATGTGAATAATCACAAAGTTACGGTACAAAACAATATAGTATCTTGGTATAAACCAAGATGTCAAAAACGTACTGTGCGCAATAATTTACTGAAATTGGTTGCATCAATTCCCAGATAGGAGGCAATGTATTTGTGGGGAACCATCGTAAGCAAATGAGGGCTGCGAGAGCAAAAAGCTGAGAATCGTTGCTCCATTGTCAGTGTGTGTAATTCCCTGTGGCGTTGCAGAATGCCTATAAGAATTTTTTCGGTTGCTTTGCGAAATAATCGCTCAATAGAAGGGTAACGGTCAAAAAGTATTTGCAAATCATCAAAAGAAAGTGCAAGCAAGGTACTGTCTGTGACACATGTTAAACAACACGGCGACGGTTGTTGAGTGAGAAAAGATTCTGGTATGGCACAAAGACTTGGCGGGTAAGTAAATGCAAGTACAAGAAGTTTTTTTTCATCCTCATAGTAAGACATTTGTGTACCGCTTTGCACAAAATAAAATTCTTTCTGTCTATGACCCTGCAACACTATATCCTCGCCTTTTTTGTATAATCGTGTTTGTAATGATTGAAAAAGTGCATGAAATATATCGTCATCCAATGGGTGAATGGCAGAAAGAAATTGTCTGTATATATCCTGTGTTGAGTCCATACTGTTTTTTGGCATTATTGCATAAGAATATATGCGCTTATGGGTGGAATAGTTAGTGACCCTGAAAAATATTCAAGACATTGCGACGATGATTTTTCTGCATTGGTAAAACAAGCCCACTCCCCTTCCGGTAAAGTATAAAACCACTCTTGTTCGGGGTGAGTGTTGATAATAATCAAACACTCTGCATAAGGATTGGGCTGCTCCGATACTAAACGTACCGTCATTTGATGAGGTGTTCCTTGATATGACAAAGAAATATTTGCTCTTGGGCATTGACCGAAAAAGAAAGGCATTGCCGTGCGGAGAGAAAATAATCCCTGATAATATCCCCACAGTGCTTGATTGTAGTCTCGATGAGTATAGTTGAGATAATTGGTCGCATTATCTTTATTGTAGCTGTTGTGGTCAAGAGTTAGCATTGAGGGGTCTTGCACAGCATCGTCCCATGCAATAATTTTACTCCGCCCATATTCTTGCCCTTGGTGAATCATTATACAGCCCTGTGAAATACATAAAAACACAGCCGCTATTTTATGATACGATTGTTGCCGCGGTGTGAGTTTTGCATGTGCTTCAACATTTTCAATACGTGTATGATAGTTATATTCTCCAATGGCAATACGGATAAAATCACCAAGAGTCATATCATCATGCGATTCAAGATAATTTATGGAAAAATCGGGTGATGGAAAAATAAATCCGTCTTGTTGTAATGTACCTGTCATATAGGCAAGTAATGATTCGGGGGTATGATGGTGAAAAAAATGTCCGAAAACAGCACCTTGACCATTATATGGATTTTGTCCTTTTATTCCATTCCGAAAAATATCATTCCACGCTTTCCATCCCAAAGAAGCATATCGCTCAATATCGTAACTACCACCACCCCACGGTTCTGCAATGATTATGACATTCGGTTTTATGGCGCGAGCTGTTTGGGTAATTAATCGGCACGTTTCTGTGTCAATCATTGCCGCTAAATCAAAACGAAAGCCATCAACATTATATTCTTCCAACCAAAAACGCACACTGTCAATAATAAGCCGCCGTGCCATGGGGCTTTCGGTAAAAACATCATTCCCACACCCGGAGTTCCCGATAAATTCCCCATTCTCATTACAACGGAAATATAAAAATTTATCACAGTATTTCAGTGGGTTTTCATCATAATGGGATACATGATTATACACCACATCAAGTATGACGGCAATACCTTCTTTATGGAGAGTTTTAATCATGGTTTTTAGTTCATGGACAGCTTTTCCCTCCGTACCGCTATATTCCCCCGCGACAATGCTGCCATCGCTTGCATAATATGATTCGGGTGCAAAGAAAAAACTTGTCATATAACCCCAATGATTGCGGGAATATGGATTCCATGTATTGACAAGTCCTAAGTGTTCTTTAACGGACGTATCATTATACGGAGGTTCTATATTGGCAAATTCATGTATGGGCAATAATTCAACAGCATTGATTCCCAATTCTTTTATAGAGGAAAGACCACCTTTTTTACCATACTCCACAAAACCCGTATATGTTCCCTTTGCTTGTATTTCTGCACTTGGGTGCATGGTCATATCACGAATATGACATTCATAGATAATAAGTTCTCTGTGATCGGCAGGTGGAGAAAATGTGTCATCCGACCAATCGAAATGCGTATCAAGAATAATTGATTTTGCCCTATGGCTATATGTATTTTGTGTGACAACGGCTTGGGAATATGGGTCGGCAATGATGATGGAGCCATTAAAATGTTCCGGCTTTTCTTCCGGTCCGCATACACGATACCCATAGTAATGTTGAGTCGGTTTTGTCATAGAATATTCCCATACACCTTGTTCATCGCGTACCATAGGAAACTCCACCCCTTGTGTATCGGTATAATTGTCGAACAATACAAGAGAAACCCGAAATGCTCTCGGTGCAAAAAGTCGGAACATACTATCTGATGCGATGATTGAGTACCCAAGTGTTTTATCGGAATAAAGATTGCGTGCTTCTTGGAGGGTAAATGGCTGTGTTAACATCATTTTTTGTGCTTTTTTATCCATATAGGGCTCGAAAATACAGCCAAAAAACCATATTATGGGCGAAGACAGTGTGACAAAGCAAATTGTTTTGTAATTTTGGGCAGCAGCATTTTTGTAAAAACATCATACGTATGCCGAATATTGTACAGTATCGTCTGCCGCAAGACAGCAACCTTCATATCATTGCCATAGAAGCCGGACCGGTCATGACTTGGTGTTATCTGTGTGTGGATGAAAAAAATAAATGTGCCGTCTTATTTGATGCGCCATTCGGTTCCATGGCTATCATAGACGAAATCATCGAAGAACATGGCTATATGCTTGAGGGACTTTATCTGACTCATTCTCATTGGGATCATACCGCCGAGGCAGCACTCTTAAAGCAAAAACACGATATTCCTGTTTATATTCATCCCGATGATAATTATAGACTTGTATCACCAATGGAACATACTCTCTGGGAATTGCCCTTTGAAATACAACCTATTGAGAATGCACAATTTCTCCGAATGGACGACAAAGTACAATGCGGAAAATGGTTGTTTTCTATGCGTCATGTTCCCGGGCATACTGAGGGCAGTGTTTGTTTTTATGATGCACAAGCTCATATTCTCATTGCGGGTGATACGCTTTTTGCAGGGAGTATAGGGCGCACTGATTTACCCGGTGGGAATCATCAACTTTTACTCACATCGCTTCGTGAACAAGTGCTAACCCTTGATGATGCAACGGTTGTTTTGAGCGGGCATGGTGAAGCAACAACCATAGGTCATGAGCGACTCAATAATCCATATATTGGACAGCAAGCCACTCAATTTTTTGATGAAATGTGATGTGAATACAATGAAAATGAACAATTTTTCACATTTCCGTAATAGTGCGCTTCATTTAGTTTCCATAATTTGCATCTTGATAACCTGTCTTTTCTATTTTGGATGCTATTCGTTTACGGGTGGTGGCAATCTTCCGCCCCATTTGAAAACAGTAGTTATACAAATAACGGCAGACAATAGTGGGCAGGGAATTCCACAATTCAGGGATGTTTTGACCCAATCGCTTATCGAGCGATTCAGAAATGACAATACATTGACATTGGTAGAGCAAAAAGGTGATGCGAAATTACTAACGACCATTACCGCTATCAGCGAAGCAACAATCAATTTGCGTCAAGGCGAAGTTGAAAGTGAAAGAAAGGTCAATGTAACGGTCAAAGCAGAATTGTACGATGCTGTAAAAAAGAAAAATTTCATAAGTAAGGATATAACAAACACACAGTTGTTTGATGTGTCGGGCGGTATTCCGGCAAAAAATGAAGCCGTGAATAAAGCATTACGACAAATATCCGAGGATGTGTTGCTTGCCGTTATTTCCGGCTGGTAACTATGTGAAGAACATACAAATGGAACTCTTGTGATAAACGCAAGGTGCGGTTATCAAATTTTTATAAAAAATGAAGAGTTTTTTTTTAACCAACTGAAAGGTATAGGTGATCTTTCCAAATGGAAGGTGCGTTATTACTTCTCTACATTCTTTCCCTCACAATTTTGTTTGCATTCGGATTGCACGGTTTGGTGATGATTTACTATTATCACAAAACAGCAGGCACTGTCCGCAACAATCCTCCCCAACAATTACCGGATGAATTGCCTGTGGTCACAGTGCAATTGCCGATGTATAATGAAGTCTATGTCGTAGAGCGTCTTGTGAGTGCTGTCTGCGATATACGCTATCCCAAAGACAAACTTGAGATTCAAGTTCTCGATGATTCTACCGATGAAACGGTGGAAGTCACTCGTCGTTTGGTGGAAGAGTATGCGGCTCAGGGCTTCGACATTAAACATATTCATCGTATTGACAGAACAGGCTACAAAGCAGGTGCTTTGAAACATGGCTTGGCTATGGCTCGCGGTGAATTTGTTGCCATTTTCGATGCGGATTTTGTGCCGAAACCCGATTTTCTCGAAATGACGGTGCCACATTTCCAAAACGATAATGTGGGAATGGTGCAAACACGTTGGGAGCATCTCAATGAAGATTATTCTTTCTTGACTCGGGCACAAGCTTTGGCTTTGGACGGTCATTTTGTTATTGAACAGCAAGTGCGCAATAAAGCCGGTTTCTTTATCAATTTTAATGGCACTGCCGGTATATGGCGCAAAAAAACTATCGAAGATGCCGGTAATTGGCATTCCGATACTCTTGCCGAAGATCTTGACCTTAGTTACCGTGCCCAATTAAAAGGATGGAAATTTGTGTTTCTCAATGATGTGACTTCTCCGGCTGAATTACCTGCCGACATCAATGCACTCAAAACACAACAATTCCGCTGGACAAAAGGGGCTGTGGAAACAGCAAAAAAACTCTTACCCGCAGTATGGAAATCCGATATGCCTTTCAAGGTCAAAATGGAATGTACTGTCCATTTAACCAGCAATATTGTGTTTCCGTTTATTATTATGGTTGCCATGCTCAATGTTCCCTTAGTAATTATCAAAAACAATGTGGCGGGCTATGATGCTTACTTTACTTTAATGTCTGTTTTTGTATTGGCTTCTATCAGTACATTCTTGTTTTATCTGTATGCTCAAAAAGCCATCCATTTGGATTGGCAGCGTCGTTTAATGTTATTCCCCGTTTTTATGGCAGGCAGTATGGGCTTTGCTGTCAATAATTCAAAAGCGGTTTTTGAAGCATTAACAGGAAAAAAATCGGAATTCAAACGTACTCCCAAATACAAAATCGTTACGAATAATGATGATTGGAAAAAGAAAAAATATGTTCAACGTAAAATTGGTGGCGGAGTAATTATCGAATTATTATTTACACTCTATTTTATTGGTGGAATTGCAACATCCGCAATGTATTTGGAAATTGCTGCTATTCCTTTCCAATTAATGTTTTTAACAGGATTTGGCACCGTTGGCGGCTTATCATTGCGCCATGCTCTTTCTCGTACATAAATAGAGATACTTGCCTATTTCTTCAGAAAAACTCTTGCTGCTTTTTGTGGCAAGAGTTTTTTTTGTTTTTCTGTTTCATTATTCTCATCGTGATGATGCCATTTGTCGGGATGAAAAAATCCCGTCATTATGTCATCATACGAGAAAAAATACATCCACCCCGTCCTTCGGACACCCCTCAAAAGGGGAATTTTGAAATTCAGCGCGTCATGGAATCCCAACGGTATGACATAATACTAGCAAAGCCATCCGAAAAAGCTTCCCCTCATTGAGGGGGGGCAGACCCAGTCTGACGGGGTGGATGACTTTATCACTACCTCACCACCATAAACAGAGCTTTTTGTCCCGTGGCGGGAATGCGTGCACAATACATACCTGTCTGCCATCTGCTTATGTCTATCGAATNNCATAAGCGAACCCTGCATATCGGCAATGAAGACCAAGGCATTATCTGTACTGGTAAGGCGTGTGGTTGTGATGCGTTGGTATTTTAAACTTCTTGATCATGGAGTTTGTTGGAACTAATTTCAAACATCGATAACTCCAAGAAATTTATAAAACTTTCATAGAATGAATAGAAATTAGTTTCTATTTTATAATCATTTATAAGTTTCAGTGTGTTTCCGGGAAAAAAATACAAACTATGAAAATAGTTGATAGTGTTCACTTTTCCAACAATAGCATTAAATAAAATTGGTTTTATGCTTCTTTTAACTTCTTTTTTGGGAAACAACTGAAATAGTTTTAAATCCGACAACGAAGAGTGGAATCCATCAGAATAAGATGCTACTTCATCTGGCTTTAATTTCAGTTCGGAAATTATTTTTTTGTCATTTATAGTAAGTATTCCGTTGTTTAATCGTGATTGACTATCTTGTCTGTATGAGTTGTTGTGATCTGAATATTCAGTATAAGGAATTCCAATGTTCTTAAGAGACTTTGTTTTTTTATTCCGTTTTGAAATACGAACTCTGAATTTGTTAACTTCTAATATGTCTCTAAACTGATTACATCTATTTGAACTGAGAATGTTTTGAATATCATTAAAATCTATTTGTCTATCATATATGTTATGTTGAAGTAATCTTTCTAT
>DDTD01000018.1 GCA_002344005.1 Ignavibacteria bacterium UBA2373
CCGACTTTTGTTTAGACAAGTTCAAAATTAAATCTGCATGGGCGGGTAATTCCATTATTTTATCTGACCCCTGCGGCTCCTCGTCGTCACGGTTGTGAATTTCTTCCATGCGCTCCATACTTAAGCGAGCATCCTGCACATCGTGCATAAAGTTTACCAATTCAGCGATAGGTCCGTTTAATTGACCAATAATATAAGAAATTGACATCATCGCACCTATGGTTATTTCGCCCTCCACCACCAAACTTGCAGAAATAAATGCAATGAATATATTTTTTACTTCATTTATGGCATTAGCCCCATACGATTGGGTTTGATTTAATGCTAATTGTTTTAAACTTAATTTAAACAAACGAGTTTGTAATCGCTCCCACCCCCAACGTTTGTTTCGCTCGGCATTATGGAGTTTTATTTCTTGCATACCATTCACTAACTCCATTACTTTATCTTGATTTTTCGCTTGTATGTTAAAAGAATGATAGTCCATTATTGCCCTACGTTTCAAAAAGAACATAACCCAAAGCACATAGAGCGCACTTCCTATAAAAAAAGCAGAAAATATTTTTTCATCATAAAAAACAAGAACAAAACCAAAAACTAACAAGTTCACTAAAGAAAAAAGTATTCTGACTGAACTTCCGGTTAATAAATTTTCTATCCTTTTATTGTCATGTATTCTCTGTAAAATATCACCACTCATTTTTGAGTCAAAATACGAAATTGGTAGCCGCATCAATTTGATAAAAAATTCCGACACCAAAGATATACTCATGCGTGTGCTGATATGGATCAGCAGCCACCCACGTATCACTTCTATTGATGTTCTACCCAAAAACAGGCACAATTGCCCAATAAGCACCAAATAGACAAAACCAATATCATTATTGCGAATTCCAATATCAACAACACTTTGTGTTAAAAACGGTAAAATCAGCGAGAGAATACTTCCGGCAAGTAAACCGATACTAATTTGAATTATATATTTTTTATGGGGAATTAAATGAGGATATATTAGTGAAAGACCTTTTTTATCATGACCTTTTTCCTCTTCTATCTCGAAAAATTCTCTTGTGGTTTCTAAGAGTAAAACTATGCCTTCGCGTAGTTTTTTTGTTGCTCCTTCCCCAATCCAATGTTCTAAAAATTCTTCGTGATTATAACTCACCAATCCCATTGCCGGATCAGAGATAAAAATTTTTTCTTTAGTAATTTTATAGACAACGACAAAATGATTTTGATTCCAATGTATTATACATGGCAATGGGGCATTTTCCTCTAATTGACCAAAATCAATTTTCGCACTTAGTGATCTAAAACCTATTGATTCCGCTGCTGATGCTAACTGCGATAAACTTGATCCTTCACGATTCGTAAAACTCTTTTTCCTTAATGATTCCAAAGAATGATTACGACCATAGTACTTTGCAATTATACGCAAGCTCGTCGGACCGCAATCCATAGTATCGGCTGCTATAACTGTTGGAAAAAAAAAGTCTTTTTTGTGAAAAAATCTAGAAATGACTGTTTTCAGCATAGTTTCAATAAAAAACAAAGTCCCACAATACTATTTGTGGGACTTATTTCAAAAAAATTGTTGTCTTCGTAATCTGACTTTTCATCAAAGAATTTACACATACTATCGTTTTAAATCTTTGATTTACTGATTTCAGATTCCATTTTTCTTCTTCGAGAATTTTGGGAAGAAATTCCAGATGGTTCTTGACTTGTCGTTGCACCATTACCACCCAGAATATTATCACCATCAACTTTTTGTGCTGCCAAGCTGTCAAGTGATTTCTTGTGTGCTACTATCCCTGTTTTGGCGACATCTGTTGCCTCTGTCAGATTTTTAGCTTTTTTCTCTGTGTGTTCCATGAGTGCTCTCCTCATTATACATGAAAATTATGATACTAAGTATTTTCAGCCATGACCTGAATTCGAATCATCCGCAGTACGACCATTATTGAACTTCACACTTATACCACCCTGAATATTGTCGCCATCAACTTTTTGTGCTGCCAAACTGTCAAGTGATTTCTTGTGTTCTACTATCCCTGTTTTTGTTGCGTCTGTTTTCTCTGTCTGATTTTCTGCTTTTTTTTCTGTGTTTTCCATGGAGTGCTCTCCTATATATGATTATATAAATTATATTATTTGACAATTACTTTGTCAACAATGATTATTTTTTATTCTCATTACTCTTACGTTGGTGACAATTCACCTTTAACTTTCTCTTCTACTAAGTTTGTCAAGGGATTTCTTGTGTGCTACTATCCCCGTTTTGGCGGCATCTGTTGCCTCTGTCTGATTTTCAGCTTTTTTCTCTGTGCGTTCCATGGATTGTTCTCATTACAATACATAAAAATACAGTTTCAATCCTATATCAACCACCACCACCACTACTACCACCATCACCACTACTACCACCATCAGAACCATAATATTGCGGGGGTAATTGTGCCTCAGCACCACCAAGAACATTGTCGCCATCAACTTTTTGTGCTGCCAAACTGTCAAGGGATTTCTTGTGTTTTACTACCCCTGTTTTTGTTGCGTCTGTTTTCTCCGTCTGATTTTCAGCTTTTTTCTCTGTGTGTTCCATGAGTGTTCTCCTCATTATACATGAAAATTATGATACTAAGTATTTTCAGCCATGACCTGAGTTCGAATCATCAGCAGTACGACCATTATTGAACTTCACACTTATACCACCCTGAACATTGTCGCCATCAACTTTTTGTGATGCCAAACTGTCAAGGGATTTCTTATGTTCTACTATCCCTGTTTTTGTTGCGTCTGTTTTCTCTGTCTGATTTTCTGCTTTTTTCTCTGTGTGTTCCATGAGTGTTCTCCTATATATAAAAAATTACATTACTTAAAAACTATTCAATACGTTTCTCTTGAAAATATTGACCTTAGCATTCGCAGTTGCCGCCCCCGCCACCGATTGGGGTACCGCCTAAAGCGAACTTCACACTTATACCACCCTGAACAGTTTCGCCATCAACTTTTTGTGATGCCAAACTGTCAAGGGATTTCTTATGTTCTACTATCCCTGTTTTTGTTGCGTCTGTTTTCTCTGTCTGATTTTCTGCTTTTTTCTCTGTGTGTTCCATGAGTGTTCTCCTATATATAAAAAATTACATTACTTAAAAACTATTCAATACGTTTCTCTTGAAAATATTGACCTTAGCCGCCGGTAATATTCTGCTCACCTCTTACCAAACCAATTTTGAAAATACCACCAAAAACATTGTCGCCATCAACTTTTTGTGCTGCCAAACTGTCAAGTGATTTCTTGTGTTCTACTGTCCCTACTTTTGTTGCGTCTGATGTCGTTGATACTTATTCTATTATCATATAGTCATTGTTACAGCAATCAAGCAACTCTAAACTTTAGCATAAGTTCTATTACAAACATACCCATATAAAGTCTCAAACACAATCCTTGAAATTCTTGAAATAATACTACATTTGTTCTTTTACTCATTAGTTTCAATGATGTCTCTTGAATCTTTTCGTCTATCATAGTGAAATCTATTCTGAAGAATATGAGAATTATCCATTAGCAAATAAACGTGTCTAAACAGTTTGTTGCGAACGAATGTCATCAATTCTACAACTTAACTCTAAAGTACACAATAAATAAGAGCAGATAATGTTACATTCAGTTTTATTAGGTTGCCGCATCAAGATTGTATGGAGAAACCACAATAGTTATCAGAGAACAATTGATTTCAGGAGTAGTGTACACCTGTCTTCTGTAGTGAATTCTGCTTAACGAACAATGACAATCTGCCTGACCACTTGAGAATCATCCGTTCGTAAGCGAACAAGATACATACCACTCGGCACGGAAGAAATATCGGCGACAATGCCATACAGCCCCGGTTCTGCCGCTGTATGAACAACATCCTGTACGGCATTTCCCATAATATCAACTAAATCTACGCTAATCATCCCACTTCTACCGGTAGAATACGTGATGTGCAGCGCCGTTGAAAGGTGATCATTCTGTACGGCTAATGTCTCGCCGGGAAATGACTTCGCAGATTCATTATCCTGAACTCCTACGACTGATCCGAGGTCTATTGTGCGCATGGCGACATAACTTTTTATAAAGGTCGAATCCTGTTTGATTATCATGCTGTCTATATTTTTATCATCAGCCGGATTCAGCAATGTAGCACACACCTGAACGAGCGGAATGTCATTTATACTGCGGATGGTTTTAGGAATATGGGTAAGTTTGTCCAAAAACAAATCATTGGTGACATTCACCGGTGCTGACCAAGTACCATTATTGACATCTCTCCAGGACATAAAAATATCTGTTGTGAATATAGTGTCCGGCTGCATTCCATTTTTGTCAATATCTTCATTATAAATTTGATTGAATCCGGCGACCCATTTTGCCACCATTTTCGTTCCATCTGCCGTCACGGCAATATCCATTTCAGCACCTGTTTGAGCAGAATACAGATTGTCTTGTCCAATATGAAATACAAAAGAAGTCGGATCAGCTTCATGTACCTTTTTTATAGACCAAACACCTTTGTTGACATTGACTTCTATGTAGTGAACGATTTCAGCAAAGTTGGTAATTGAGGTGAAAAAGCTCACATTATCTTCCGCAAGCGCAACGAAACTATATCCATTGTAATACTCCCCTACTGAATTATCTGGCATCGGAAATCTTCGCGCACCTGTGATTCTCGTTTCGTCTATTAATCCTCCAACTGAGGTGATATATTCTTCTAATATATTGAGAGGCATAATGTTCAAATTAGTCCAGTCATCTCCGTTGTTTGATGATTTTGAATAGCTGAGTCCTCTTTTCGAATAGTCGTTTGAATATTCACTGAAGATTCCAAAAAATCCGACATACATATTACCCTGTGTATCTCTACCTGTACCACCGGCTTGCGCCGTGTTTAACCAATTATCGTTCGGCGGACTCAGCACAGACCAATCCCAATTATCAGGCTGCACGGCTACCCACTTTGTACCCACGAATGTCCGTAATGCAAGCGCACTAACAGCACTACTTGTCGTTAAGGGAAATATACCCCCGAAATTAAAAAGATTACCATCGTTTGAAAATAGTGGAAAACAGTCAGTACCATATCTGAATTTTTGGCCGTCGAGTGAGTATTCGGTATCCATACCAAATAGTTTCGTTCCATTTTGATAGATTCCTCCTGCAGTATATTGAAATTCACCGTTAAAGAACAATGAGTAGGCAATACCGTATGTTAATTTTGAAGGATCTTTTTCCATTCCTCCGGGATTATAAATTTTCACCGATGGATATCGCCCATACTTCATATTGGCGACAGATTCATTGAGCATCGGACCTAATTTTTCCGACCATGTTTTGCCATTATCACCCGAATATCGCAGAAAAATTTCATTACCGGTATTGACCGAACTCGTTGCAGGATTATTCGTACCACGATAGACCAAGGCGACGGTATTCGATATGGGATCATAATCTATTGGATTTACATACGTTGCGTTAAAACTATAGGCATTGTACAGCGTATCAATGATGACCGGACGCATTGATAATCCTCCAAGAATGGATGCTGGAGACTTTCGAATACCGAACTCAGTTTTCCGGATTTCCAGCTTCTCACCTGTTTGAGCAGATGCTCCATAAAGACAAACCACCACACCGACAAACAGCACCAATTTTTTCATACAAAACTTCCAATAAAATGAATAAATGAAAACCATACAATCTACCGCTGTACCAAGAGCGCGCACCGCCCTTCGACAGAGCATACACATAACACCTGTAGTCAGTGCTCACACATTGCATAATCACTGCAAAATTAATGACTTCGGCGCGTGTGGGCAATCGTTGATTCTAATGATTTTTTCGCGTGGTGAGCGCTTGTCATTGAGGAAAGAAAGCAGGATTGGACTGCTGTTTTGTGGCTGGGTCAATTGGTTTGGTGAGGTAAATTCCGAATGAAAATACAGGAAATAGCAAATGGCATCAACTTACTCTATAACTTAAGCTCGATTGCCTTGGCTACTGCTTGCGGACCCGAATTCACATGCAACTTCTTATAAATATTGGAGATATGAGAATTAACGGTGGAATAACTCACATTACATTTTTCGGCAATCATTTTATAGCTTAATCCTTGCACAAGAAAAGACAGTACTTCGTATTCTCGTGCGGACAAAGCGAAATCAGTTTTAGCAACACGTTCATGTTTATTTTTAAATAAATTTATTACTTGTCGTGCCACAGCAGGTGTCATTGGCGAACCACCATTATAAACATCAACGATAGCTTCAACAACATTGTCCGGTGATGTTTTTTTCAGAATATATCCGTCCGCACCTTCCATAATTGCGTCAAATATTTTCACTTCATCTTCAAATACTGTTTGCATGAGTATTTTGACATTAAACAATGTTTTTTTGATTAACCGTAATGCTTCTATGCCATTAACATGAGGCATATCAATATCCATAAGAATAACATCCGGATGAAGACGGCTAATATGGGTAACGACACCACGCCCATCTTCTAATGCACCGACACAGTGCATTGTATCAGTAGAATCTATAAGAAGTTTCAATAAATCACGCCTTGGTTTATTGTCTTCGAGTATAAGTACCTTAATCTTTTTCATATGCAAAAATCATAAAAAATGTATTGATGTACAATAGTTGAAATTCTTGATTTTTTATTTTCTACGAATCAGAAGTAATGGTTTGAACAATGCTGCACTGTGTGTTCTTATGGTGAGAGTGACAGTCGTTCCTATTCCTATGCGAGATTCTATACTACATTCACTGCGCAATTGCCTGGCACGCTCATACAAATTAGCAATACCATTACCGCCCATTGTTCTTGTATGTGTATCTTCTCCTTTATCGTTAAATCCCTTCCCATTATCTGTAATGCTCAACAACATCGTATTATCGTTTATTTTACGTAAAACCACACTCACTTGGGTACTTTCCGCATGTTTTGCTATATTATGTATAACTTCTTTAAAGAATAGATAGATATTTTTTCTTTGTGTCATATCTACTACTTTATGATGAAAATCCTCATCAATAGAAAACGACAAAGTAATCTGTTTTGGTTCTAAAACTTCAACGGCAAAAGCAACAATCCTTTCGACAGTATTAGAAAATTTATCGTTTTTCGTATTTATCGCCCATACAATATCACTCATTGCTTCCATGCTGCTTTGGGCATGTTGCTCAATCATTGAAACTAATGATTGAGTGTGTTCACTTATGTCCTTTCGTTTTCGCAATAAATTAGCTGAAATTGCAATACTGCTCAATGTACTTCCAATTTCATCATGCAAATCACTCGCAATGGAATTGCGTAACGAGAACAATGCCAATGCTTGACGTAAACGATACTTATACACACCATAGAGCCCCACAACAATACCGACTATGAGCATATATCGAAACCACCATGTTTGCCACCACAATGGGATAATCGTAATATACACAGTACGAGGTGAACTCCACACCCCTACATTATTACGTCCTTTCACATAAAGCGTATAATTACCGGGATGTAATCCGGCAAACGTAATTGAATTTTTTTCTTGATTGTCAATCCATGTATTATGTAATCCGGCAATATAATATTGATAATGTTTCAAACGATTATCAGAATATTGTAACAGTGCAAAATCTAAAGTAAAATACGCTTTATCATAAGGCAATTTAATACTCGGTATATAATTGACTGCTTTGTCAATTATATATGGATGCGTACGAAAGCTAATATCTGTGTTTATCACTTTTATATTCGTCAATAAAAGTGGCGAAGCTTTTGAATACTGCAAGACTTTTTTCGGATTAAAAATTGTTAAATATTCAAGCCCGCCAAATACGATTTCTCCCGTTGCAAGAGAAGCAAACTCATATCTGTTAAATTCATAATCACCCAAGCCGTTCTCAGTACCAAAATTAACAAATATCGGTTCTTCTATATTATCTTTATTAATTCTACGCTTATCACGTCGTAAACAAGATATTCCTCGATTGGTACTTAACCATAGATTATTCTTCCCGTCAACAACAATTCCATAGATAACATTATTCGGCAAACCATTATGTTCAGAAAACGCTATGCACTCACCCGATTCCATTGTAAATCTATTCAATCCACCACCATTAGTACCCACCCATAAATACTTTTCAGGGCTAATAGGGTCTAGACACAAAGAGAATATCATATCGGCGCTAAGGTTTGCGTTTTTATTTGTCATGCTATGCCAGTGTTTCCATTGTTTATTTTGGGGTTGATAACACAACAAGCCATCTAATGCACCGAGCCAGTATTGTCCTTTCTTATCTTTAATAATATGCGATATGAACTGATATTCTTTAAAAACGAACAAACGAGGAATTACTTCATCTGACAAAACATTTCCATTATGACAATCAATGACAATAAAGCGAAATCTTTTATGCTCATCTGTTGTTGTTAAAGCGAGTGTCATGTCATCACACATATATAAATTAACAGATGTATATGTAGAAAAAATAGGATACTCTTTTGTTTGTTTTGTTTTTGGATTGTATGAAATTAATATTACTGATTTTTTTTCTTTATTATTTTTTATAAACCACATTACTCCTTTGTTGTCTTGTTTTACAGTATAATATTGATTTATTTTTTGACGGGCAAACTCTTTAGGCAAAACTCCTGCATCTACCAAATCATTTGTCCAAGATTGTATTTTTTTGTTTCTTCTAATAATTACTCCCTTGTTGCCGGTATTATTAACAACAAAGGCATAATCTTTGTCTATTGCTGTAAACAATGAGCCTTGCATCGTACTTTTTAAGACACCGAACCCTTGTGATCCCGTCCACAAGAACCCATCGCTGTCAATGCACGACGATATAGCCGATGTGTGTATTTTTTTATCATGAATTATTTTTTTTACCGTCATATTAATAGGATCGAACAAATACGTGTCATCCAACACATTAAACCTAATATTACCTTGGGCATCTTGCACAGGCCTTAAAACATAGTTATTTTTACTGTCAAAATCGCCTAAAAACTCAAACCTTTGTGCTGTCATATTAAAGTAACCGAATTGTCTTCCGGTGAGAACAACAAAAGCCTTTTTATTCTTTATTTGAACTATATTTGTCACATTTGTTGGATCTTTTTTTAGTCCAATATGACTCAAAGCTATTGAGTGCAGCTTCCACCTGTTACTTTTCTCTTCGGACTTACAAACAACTATACTATCAGCGACAGAAACCCACAAACTATTATCGGACAACCACGCGACTCGTATTTGTGCTTTATCATCAGTAAAATGTTGCCACTGGGCACTTTGGTTTTCATAATTAAACAATGATTGGATTGGAATTTTTTTATATTGCCTATAATGTTCCTTTGGACTAACGTTGCGGACATCAAACATGGCAACATTTTTTACTGTCACAACCATTAATATACCCTGCCTATATTCAAGTCGCCTTATATCTCCGTTTAATGATGAATCCGTATCATAAACGACTTGATAAAAACGCTCATTTTTTTTATCAAAAATCCAAAGCCCTTTACTTACGGTTCCCACCCAACAATTACCCGAATCATCTTCAATGATTTGTGTAATATAGTTTTCAGGAAGCGAAAAAGGGTCATTCGGTTGATGGCGATACACAATTACTTTATAACCGTCATATTTATTTAATCCGTCTTTTGTGGCAAACCACATTAATCCTTGTTTATCCTGATAAATACAACGTACCATACCTTGAGATAAGCCGTCCTTTGTTGTAAAAGTATCGAAGTGCATGTACAATGAATCATACATATTCTCACTACCATACAATGGTAAAGAGAGTAACACTAGCATACAACGAACTACTATTTTGACAAAATTGGACATGTTATTACAATATTTTAGGTCAAATATACTTTGTTTTCAGAACATTCATTCAAACGTATTATGTTTTGTTTTTCCATCATACTTTCTTTATACTGACACTTTCTCCAAAAAATAGGTTCGCATTGTACCCTTACCTTTAATTTCCATTTCACCACGCGGAACGAATATGAATTGAGAATGAGGAATTACTAATTGAGAATTATCCCCGCTTAATTCTTTATTCCTCATTCCTAATTCTCTTACAAATTCTTCGGTTACATGTATTTTCCCCGCTTCGCCATGACTTTCCATTCTTGCTGCCGTGTTCACCGCATCACTCCAAAAGTCATAGGTGAATTTCACATTGCCGACGACTGCCGCAACTGCCTCACCGCTGTTGAGTCCAATACGAAGATTGATGGTGTGTCCTGATTTGGAGTTAAAGTCAACAATTTCGTCGAGCATTGCAAAGGCGGTTTTGGCGAGGCGCTCCGCATGGTCTTCAACAACTTCCGGCGCACCGGCGACAATCATATAGGCATCGCCAATGGTTTTAATGCGCTCAACGCCGTATTTTTTCGTCAGTTGGTCAAACCGTGAAAAAAGGTCATTGAGAATATGCACCACCTCACGCGGTGAGAGCCGAGCCGAAAGTGGAGTGAAACCAACAATATCAGCAAAAAGAATCGAAACAGCATCATAGCGGTCGGCGATGTCCTTCTCGCCTGCAATGAGGCGGTCGGCGATGACGGGAGGGAGGGTTTTATGGAGAATTTTCTCTTGCTCTTGGAAACGAGCAAGTTTAATTTGGCGGTCGCGCTCGGCTTCTTCAATTTTGCGTCGGTGTTCCATGAGTTGGGCTTGTTTGGTTGCTTCCTCGCTTTGGACTTCTTTTTCTAATTCGTGATAGCGTTTATAGTGAACTGCAAAGTCCTTCCAGCGCTCCTGCTGTTCATAGAGGAAGGCAAGATATTCATGGACTTCGTACTCAAGTTGTTTTGCTCCAATTTTTTTACACACTGCAATTGATTTAAGTAAATATTCTTCAGCTTTTATAGTGTCGCATACGTTAAACTTTACATTGCCATACAACATACCAATATTACTGAGATTTTGTGCAACACCGTATATGCGTTTGAGTTCTTCATTGAGTGCGAGTGATTTGTGGTAATATTCTAATGCAGTTGGGTAATCTGATAAAATTTCATACACATTACCGATATTGCCGAGAGAGATGGCAATGCCCTCTTTCCTTTCGATTTCATAGTTAATCGCGAGAGCTTTTTTGTAATATTCCAATGCAAGTGTGTAGCTTGAAAGATTAATATAACCGGTTCCAATATTACTGAGATTGGTGGCAATACCAACTTTGTCTCCGAGTTCTTCAGAGAGCGCGAGTGATTTTTTACTATACTCCAATCCCCGAGGGTAATCTGAAAGAAGAAAATACACATTACCAAGGGTACTAAGATTGACTGCAATACCAACTTTGTTTCCGAGTTCGTCATTGAGTGTGAGAGCTCTTTGGAGATACTCCAATGCACGAGGGTAATCTGAAAGATGCTGATATACACTACCAAGTGTACCAAGATTGATTGCAATACCAATTTTACGTCCGAGTTCTTCATTGAGTGCGAGCGATCTTTGAAGATATTCCAATGCACGAGAGTAATCTGATAGTTTAATATATATCGCTCCGATATTACTAATACTGGTGGCAAAGCCTGCTTTATTGCCGAGTTCTTCATCAAGTGCTAATGCCTTGCCATAGTACTCCAAGGCAAGGGAATAGTCCGAGAGATTTTTATGGATATTCCCCATATTGCCGAGTGCTTTAGCTTGCAGTTCTTTACTTTCTATTTGTTCGGTAATGGTAAGGGCTTGTTCGGAAAATGACAGTGCATCTTGTGCCATGCCACGCCGCCATAGCGATTCTGAAAAAGCAAGCAGGATGCGGCAATGGAGTTCCGGTTTATTTACAAGAGCATCCTCTGCAAGCAGTTCCCGCGCTTGGGTTTCGGCTTGAGCGTAGTCGTTGCCTGTTTTTATCAGTGCTTCGAGTTCTTCTACTTTGGTTTTGAGTTCGTCGTCAGTCATTGTCTCAACTGTGATTTGTGTGATTGTTTTTGTGTTTGATATTTTTTCATTTAAGACAGCCACAAAGGACTATCCCTACGAATCCTGATCATCCTTGAATCCTATAAATCCTGTTCAGACAATTTCTCCAAAAAAAATGTTCGCATTCTTCCTTTGCCCTTGATTTCCATTTCACCGCGGGGAACGAATATGAATTGAGAATTAATAATTACGAATTGAGAATTGTCGCCAGTTAATTCTTTGTCCTTCATTCCTAATTCTTCATTCCTCATTCCTAATTCTCTTACAAATTCTTCCGACACATGGATTTTTCCTGCTTCACCGTGACTCTCCATTCTGCTCGCCGTGTTCACAGCATCGCCCCATAAATCATAGGCGAATTTCTTTTTGCCAATCACGCCGGCTACTACTTCTCCGCTGTGAATTCCGATGCGGATTTGCACTTCTTCACCAGTAGAAATTGACCGAAATTCTTTCATTTTTTCTACCATTTCAAGCGCAAAATTTGCCATCGTTTCTGCGTGGTCGGCACGTACTTCAGGCGCACCCGCAACCACCATATACGCATCACCAATGGTTTTGATTTTCTCCAAACCATGCTTCTCGACCAGAGCGTCAAATTCACTGAAAATTCTATCGAGTCCTTCGACAAGTTCTTCAGGAGTAATGCTTTGCGAAAGTTTCGTAAAATTCACGATGTCGGCAAAAAGCACCGATACGCTTGGGATTTTCTCGGCGATGAGCTGTGTGCCGTCGAGCATTCTTGCTGCTATGGTTGGGGGGAGCACATTGTGAAGTAATTGTTCCGTGGCTTGGTGCTTTGCGTTTGCTATTGCGATTTCTTTTTCCCGCTCGGCGGATTGCTTTTGTTGTTCTCGTAATGACTCTTGCTTCTTTACTTCCTCGACGTTTACTTCATCTTTTATAGCAATGTGTTTCTTGAAGTGTTCGAAAGCATCTCCCAATCGTTGTTCTTGTTCATAAAGATCAGATAAGGTTTTGTGAAATTCAATCAATACAGCTTTATATCCTATTCCTGTGCTTAGGTCAATAGCTCGCAGAAGGTATTCTTCCGCTTTTGCAGGGTCGTAGCCATCGAAGTCCTGCTTAGCATACGTTGCTCCGATATTGCCGAGCCAAGTTGCCATACCTGCTTTGTTATCAAGTTCTTCATCAAGTGCTAATGCCTTGCCCATCTGCTCCAAGGCACGGGCATAGTCCGAGAGCTTTTGATGTACATTCCCGATATTGCCGAGAATAGATGCCACGCCTCGTTTGTTGTCCAGTTCTTCATTCAGTGATAATGCCCTGCCCATGTACTCTAATGCACGGGAATAGTCCGAGAGATAATAATACACATTTGCCATGTTGCCGAGATCTATAGCCACGCCTGTTTTATTGGCGAGCTCTTCATCCAATGCTAATGCCTTACCTATGTACTCCAAGGCACGGGGATAGTCCAAGAGATTCAGATGCACATTCCCTATGTTACCGAGATGTATTGCCACCCCTTGTTTGTTGCCCAGTTCTTCATTCAGTGATAATGCCTTGCCCATGTACTCCAAGGCACGGGCGTAATCCGACAGATTCTGATGCACAGTCCCGATATTACCGAAATGTGTTGCCATGGCTGCTTTATTGCCGAGTTCTTCTGCAAGTACTAGTGCTTTGCCATAGTAATCCAAGGCACGGGTATAGTCCGAGAGATAATAATACACATTCCCGATATTGCCGAGAATAGATGCCACGCCTCGTTTGTTACCAAGTTCTTCATTCAGTGATAATGCCCTGCTGTAGTACTCTAATGCACGGACATAGTCCGAGAGAGAACGATACACGTTCCCGATATTGACGAGCGTTTTGGTTTGGAGTTCTTTGTTCTGCGTTTGTTCGGCAAGTGTGAGAGATTCTTCGGCATAAGTCAGTGCATCCTTCGCCATATCGCGCTGACCTAACGATTGTACGAGCACGATGAGGATGCGTGTGCGGAGTTCGACCTCACCTATGACCTCTCCCAAACCCTCGCCGGTAGAGATGGCTTCAAGAAGTTCACGCGCTTGGGTTTCGGCAAGTGTAAGGTCGTTGCCTGTTTGTATTAGTGCCTCAAGTTCTTCTACTTTGGTTTTGAGTTCGTCGGGTGTCATTGTCTCAACTGTGATATGTTTGATTGTTTTGATTACTGTGATTGTTGCTTGTGTTGATATTTTTTCGTGTAGAACAGCCACATAGGGCTGTCCTACAAATCATGGTGCGGACACCTTTTCCAAAAAAAATGTTCTCATTTTTCCTTTGCCTTTGATTTCTATTTCGCCGCGCGGAACGAATATGAATTGAGAATTAATAATTACGAATTGAGAATTGTCGCCTGTTAATTCTTTGTCCTTCATTCCTAATTTTTCATTCCTCATTCCTAATTCTCTTACAAATTCTTCCGACACATGGATTTTACCTGCTTCGCCGTGGGATTCCATCCTGCTTGCGGTGTTCACAGCATCGCCCCATAAATCATAGAGGAACTTGTTCTCGCCGATGACGCCGGCTACTACTTCGCCGCAGTGCAAGCCAATTCGAATGGAAATATTGTGTCCGGCTATTGTAATACCGTCACGGAATAATTGCTGAATTGATAGTGCAAACTTTGACATTTGTATTGCGTGGTCAGCTCGTGCATCGGGTACGCCGCATACCGCCATATACGCATCTCCAATAGTTTTGATTTTTTCTATGTTGTGATTCTTTGCCAATGTATCAATCTCCGTGAATACATCATTTAATCCGGTTACTAATTCTTTTGCGGATATTTTTTGAGAAAGAGTAGTAAATCCTACTATATCAGAGAAAAACACGGACACATGTTCTGCTTTATCTGCAATGGGTTTTTCTTTACTCAGGAGACGTTTGGTAATGCTTTGCGGTAATACATTATGCAAAAGCTCCTCCGTTGCTTCGTGCTTGGCTCGCTCAACTGCTATTTGTTTTTCTCGCTCGGCGGTTTTACGCTCATAGTCCAACCGCTCGACTTGCTTCTTTGCCTCATGGCTTTGGACTTGTTCTTTTAATTCGTGATATCGCTCGAAATGATTGAATGCATTTGCCATGCGTCCCTGCTTTTTGTAGAGGTCAGTAAGGCATTTATGAAACTCGTATTGCTCTTTTTTAGTACCGAGTTTGGTAAATTCCGCTAATGCCTCCAACAACAATTCCTCTGCTCTTTCCGGATTATAGTCTTCGAATTCCTGTAAGGTATAAAGCACCCCTATATTACCTGTAACTATTGCGGTATTTTCATTGTCACCGAGCTCTTTATGTACAGCAAGAGCATTGCTGTAGTATTCCAATGCACGAGGGTAATCAGCCAGAGCTTTATACACATTCCCTATATTACCGATAGTACGTGCTGACTCTGCCTTCATGCCGAGTTCTTCCGAAAGTGCAAGAGCATTACCGTAGTATTCCAATGCATGAGGGTAATCAGCAAGAGCTTTGTACACATTCCCTATATTACCGATAACTATTGCGGCAGATGATTTATCACCAAGCTCTTCTATGAGTGCGAGCGACTTGGCGAAATACTCCAGTGCGTGCGAGTAGTCCAATAGATTTTGATACATAATTCCGATGTTGCCGGTGTTTATTGCCACACCACGTTTGTCGCCGAGTTCTTCATCGAATGCAAGAGATTTGCTATAATACTCTAATGCACGTGAATAATCGGAGAGTTTGTCATATATAACGCCGATGTTGCTGCTCTGTATAGCCACGCCGCTTTTGTTGCCGAGCTCTTCAAACACTGCAAGAGATTTACTGTAATACTCTAGGGCGAGGGGATAGTCAGACATATTGGTGTACACAAGACCGATGTTGCCGGTCCAAGTTGCCACACCGTTTTTGTCACCCAGTTTTTCATTGAGAGCAAGGGCTTTTTTGTAATACTCTAATGCACGAGAGTAATCGGAGAGTTTCACACATACAAGCCCGATATTGCCTGTCCAAGCTGCTACACCCCTTATATCTCCAAGTTCCTCGCTGATCGCAAGAGCTTTGCCACAATACTCCAAGGCACGGGGATAGTCGGAGAGTTTCATAGACACAAGCCCGATATTGTTCTGTACCTTGGCTTGCAGTGCTTTATTCTTGGTCTGCTCAGCCAAGACAAGAGCTTCTTTTGCAATCGGCAATGCTTCTATTGCCATGCCTCGTTGCCAAAGCGATTCACTTAATACGAGTAAAATCCGGCAATGATACTCTCTGTATTGTTCGCTCACTCTTGTATCCCCTCGATAGGAAAGGATGTCAAGTAGTTCTCTTGAGATGATTTCTGCTTGTATGTCGTCACGTCCTGTGTTGATGAGCACCTCAAGTTCTTCTACTTTGGTTTGCAGTTCTTCGTGTGTCATAGCGAAACTTGTTGTATATGTGATATAATATTTGCTGTGATTATTTTTTGTCTTTAATATTGGTTTTATGTTCAGGACAGCTGCATAGGGCTGTCAATACAAATCCTGAAAATCCTATAATACCAAAAATCATGATTCAGACATTTTTTTTATTTACTTTTATGTCAACCACATAGAGCTGTTCTATAAATCATAATTCAGACACCTTTTCCAAAAAATAGGTACGCATTTTTCCTTTGCCTTTGATTTCCATTTCGCCACGGGGAACGAATATGAATTGAGAATTAATAATTACGAATTGAGAATTGTCGCCTGTTAATTCTTTGTCCTTCATTCCTAATTTTTCATTCCTCATTCCTAATTCTCTTACAAATTCTTCCGACACATGGATTTTCCCCGCTGCGCCGTGGGATTCCATTCTGCTTGCTGTGTTCACGGCATCGCCCCATAAATCATACAGAAACTTGTTCTCGCCGACAACACCCGCCGCCGCCGGACCACAATGCAGACCAATGCGAACTTCTATTTCGGGAATTGACTCAATCCAACTTCTATCACCGTAACTCTCCGGGAAAGTAACGACAAGATTATCCATTACCTCAAGCAACTTCAAGGCGGCTTGCGCAGCTCTTGTCGCATGGTCGTCTTGCACAATCGGTGCGCCTGCAACAGCCATGTAGGCATCACCAATGGTCTTGATTTTCTCTAACCCGAATTCGCGCATCACAGCATCTGCAGCTTTGAAAATGGCATTGAGCAAATGCACAAGTTGCTGTGCGGAAACTTTCGTGCAGAGCGTTGTGAACTCAACAATATCCATGAAGAGAACAGAAACAGAATCGTAGTGGTCGGCTATGGGATTTTCGCCTTTTATCAGGCGTTGCGTAATTCCTTCGGGCAAGATATTATTGAGGATGCGCTTCTCGGCTGTGGCACGGGTGCGCTCTATTTCAATTTCTTTTTGTTGCTCGCGTATTGCCTCTTGCTTCTTTACTTCCTCAACATTCACTTCTTCTTTTATCGCAATGTGTTTTTTGTAGTGCGTGAAAGCATCTCCTAATCGTTGTTCTTGTTCATAAAGATCAGATAAGGTTTTGTGAAATTCAATCAATGCTGCTTTATCTCCAATTTCTGTGATTAGGTTAATAGCCCGCAGGAGATATTCCTCTGCCTTATCAGGATCATAACCCTCGAAGTCCTGCTGTGCGTAGGTTGCCCCGATATTGCCGAGCGAAGCTGCCACGCCTCGTTTGTTGCCGAGTTCTTCTGCGAGCGCCAAAGCCCTACCCATGTACTCCAAGGCAAGGGAATAGTCTGAGAGAGAAGCATACACACTCCCGATATTGCCGAGAATAGATGCCACACCTTCTTTATTGCCGAGTTCCTCCGCGAGCGTTAATGCATTGCCGAAGTACTCCAAGGCAAGGGCATAGTCCGAGAGATATAGATGCACACTCCCGATATTGCCGAGATGTCTTACCACCCCTGCTTTATTGCCGAGTTCTTCATCAAGCGCTAATGCCTTGTCATAGTATTCCAAAGAACGGGCGTAGTCCGAGAGATCCCTATGCACAGTCCCGATATTGCCGAGACTATTTGCCATCCCTGCTTTGTTGCCGAGTTCTTCTGCGAACGCTAATGCCTTGCCCATGTACTCCAAGGCACGAGCATAATCCGAGAGAGCATAATGCACATTCCCGATACTGCCGAGCCATGTTGCCACCCCTTGTTTGTTGCCGAGTTCTTCTGCGAACGCTAATGCCTTCTCCAAGTACTCCAAAGCATGGGCATAGTCCGAGTATTCCAAATACACAATCCCGATATTGCTGAGATGTGCTGCCATGCCTGCTTTATTGCCGAGTTCTTCTGCGAGCTCTAATGCCTTACCGAAGTACTCCAAGGCAAGGGCATAGTCCGAGAGATTACCATGCCCCGCCCCGATATTGCCGAGTGCTTTAGCTTGCAGTTCTTTACTTTCTATTTGTTCGGTAATGGTAAGGGCTTGTTCGGAAAATGACAGTGCATCTTGTGCCATGCCACGCCGCCATAGCGATTCTGAAAAAGCAAGCAGGATGCGGCAATGGAGTTCCGGTTTATTTACAAGAGCATCCTCTGCAAGCAGTTCCCGCGCTTGGGTTTCGGCTTGAGCGTAGTCGTTGCCTGTTTTTATCAGTGCTTCGAGTTCTTCTACTTTGGTTTTGAGTTCGTCGTCAGTCATTGTCTCAACTGTGATTTGTTTGATTGTTTTGATTACTGTGATTGTTTTTGTATTTGATATTTTTTCGTGTAAGACAGCCACATAGGGCTGTCCTACAAATCCTATCAATCCTGTTCAGACACTTTCTCCAAAAAATAGGTTTTCATTATTCCTTTACCCTTTATTTCCATTTCATCACGCGGAACGAATATGAATTGAGAATTAATAATTACGAATTGAGAATTGTCGCCTGTTAATTCTTTGTCCTTCATTCCTAATTCTTCATTCCTCATTCCTAATTCTCTTACAAATTCTTCCGACACATGGATTTTCCCCGCTTCGCCGCGGGATTCCATTCTGCTTGCGGTGTTCACGGCATCGCCCCATAAATCATAGAGAAACTTGTTCTCACCAACTACACCTGCTGCTGCCGGACCACAATGCAGACCAATGCGAACTTCTATTTCGGGAATACTCTCTATCCAACTTCTGTCACCATATTCAGGAGGAAAACTTACCACTAAGTTTTGCATCACCTCAAGCAGTTTGAGCGCAGCGTTTGCGGCTCTTTGGGCATGGTCTTCTTGCACAATCGGTGCGCCCGCTACTGCCATGTATGCATCGCCGATGGTCTTGATTTTCTCCATGCCGAACTCGCGCATCACAGCGTCCGCAGAAGAGAAAATGGCATTGAGGAGATGTACGAGTTGCTGTGCGGAAACTTTCGTGCAGAGCGTTGTGAACTCAACAATGTCCATGAAGAGAACAGAGACAGAATCGTAGTGGTCGGCTATGGGATTCTCCCCTTTTATCAGGCGTTGCGTAATTCCTTCGGGAAGGATATTATTGAGGATGTTCTCGCGCTCTTGGAAGCGTGTACGCTCTATCTCCATTTCTTTTTCGCGCGCGGCAGCTTGCTTCTGTTGATCTCGTAATGACTCTTGCTTCTTTACTTCCTCGACATTTACTTCATCTTTTATCGCAATGTATTTTTTGTAGTGCGTGAAAGCATCTCCAAATCGTTGATCGTGTTCATAAAGATAAGATAAGTTTTTGTGAAGTTCAATCAATGCCGCTTTATATCCAATATCAGTACTTAGATCAATCGCTCTCAGTAAGAACTCTTCTGCTTTTGCAGGATCATAACCCTCGAAGTCCTGCTGTGCGTAGGTTGCCCCGATATTGCCGAGATGTCCTGCCACGCCTCGTTTGTTGCCGAGTTCTTCATCAAGTACTAATGCCTTGGCATAGTACTCCAAAGCAAGGGGATATTCCGAGAGATTAATATGCACAATCCCGATATTGCCGAGCCATGTTGCCACACCTGATTTGTCACCGAGTTCTTCTGCGAGCGACAATGCCCTACCTAAGTACTCCAAAGCACGGGCATAGTCCGAGAGATTTTTATGCACATTCCCGATATTGCCGAGACATGCTGCCACCCCTGCTTTATTGCCAAGTTCTTCATGGAGAGCCAATGCCTTGCCTAAGTACTCCAAGGCATGGGCATAGTCCGAGAGACGCGAATGCACAGTCCCGATATTGCCGAGCCATGCTGCCACACCTGCTTTGTTGCCGAGTTCTTCATCGAGCTCTAATGCCTTGCCCATGTACTCCAAGGCACGAGCATAATCCGAGAGAGAATAATGCACATTCCCGATGCAGCCGAAATGTCTTGCCATCCCTGCTTGATTGCCGAGTGCTTCATTGAGAGCCAATGCCTTGCCATAGTACTCCAAGGCAAGGGCATAGTCCGAGAGATAATAATACACATTCCCAATATTACCGAGACATGTTGCCACGCCTGCTTTGTTACCGAGTTCTTCTGAGAGTGATAATGCCCTGCCGAAGTAGTCCAATGCACGGAGATAGTCCGAGAGATTAATATGTAGATTCCCGATATTGCCGAGTGCTTTGGCTTGCAGTTTTTTGCTTGCTATTTGTTCGGTAAGGGTAAGGGCTTGTTCGGAAAATGGCAATGCATCTTGTGCCATGCCACGCCGCCATAGCGATTCTGAAAGAGCAAGCAGGATGCGGCAATGGAGTTCCGGTTCATTTACAAGAGCATCCTCTGCAAGTAGCTGCTGTGCTTGGGTTTCAGCAAAAGCGTGGTCATTACCCGTTTTCAATAATGCTTCGAGTTCTTCTACTTTGGTTTTGAGTTCGTCGTTTGTCATGGTTTAAACATGATATGTGTGAGTGTTTTGATTACTGTGATTGTTGCTTGTGTTTGATATTTTTTTCTTGTAGGACAGCCACAAAGGACTATCCCTACGAATCCTGCTCATCCTTGAATCCTATAAACCCTGTTCAGACAATTTCTCCAAAAAATAGGTCTTCATCATGCCTTTACCTTTGATTTCCATTTCGCCACGCGGAACGAATATGAATTGAGAATTAATAATTACGAATTGAGAATTGTCGCCTGTTAATTCTTTGTCCTTCATTCCTAATTCTTCATTCCTCATTCCTAATTCTCTTACAAATTCTTCCGACACATGAATTTTCCCTGCTTCGCCATGACTCTCCATCCTACTCGCCGTATTCACGGCATCGCCCCATAAATCAAAACTGAATTTCTTGTCACCAATTACACCACCTATCGCTTCACCGCTGTGAATCCCAATACGTACACTGATTTCGCCCACGCTCTCAATCCACGATGTAGCTCCAAGTTCTGAAGGTATCTTGATGGATAAATTATTCATCGAATCAAGTAATTCAAGGGATGCAAGGGATGCTCTATGTGCATGATCGGATTGTGTTATCGGTGCACCTGCAACTGCCATGTATGCATCACCTATTGTTTTAATTTTCTCCAAACCATATTTTTCCATCACGGCATCGGCACTGCTGAATATTGTGTTAAGCACATAAATTAAATGCTTTGGCGGGACTGTTGCTGCTATACGAGTAAAATTCACTAAATCCATAAATAATACGCTTACGGAAGGATAACTGTCAGCTATAAATGTCTCATTGCGTAATAAACGATCAGCTATCATCGGTGGCAGTACATTATGAAGTAATTTTTGTTGTTCATCCAAGCGAACTTGACTTTTGGCTCGTTCAATAGCTATTTGTTTCTCCTGTTCGGCTATTTTACGTTCATAATCAAAGTGTTCAATTTTTTTCTTTATTTCTTCACTAAATAATTCCTTTTCTATTTTATAAAATTCCTTAAAATGATAGTGCGCTTTTTCCCAGTTATTGTTTTGTTCATATATTTCGGATAATATATCATGTGCTTTTCTTTCATCATCTTTGATTCCTGCCTCTTGTGTAATCGTTAATCCTTGCAAAAGCAAGTACTCTCCTTTTGACAAATCATATAATGGATTATGTAAATCGGTATATATTGCACCTAAACTCATGAGGTAATACGACTGCCCTCTTTTATCGTTCAATGTTGTATATAATTGCACAGCTTGTCCACAATATTCGATTGCCTCTTCATAATCATGTAAATCTTTATACAGATTGCCAATATTTCCGAGATTATTTGCCACACTCGACAAAACATTCAGTTTTTTATTAAGTGCTAATGCCTGATAATAATATTCAAGTGCTTGTGCATATTCTTTTTTTTTCTGATATAAACCCGCAAGGTTATTATATGTTTTTGCCATACTGTATTCATCTTTCAATTCTTGCACAATAGTCAATGTTTTAAGATTATAATCTATAGCTAATGCATATTCATCAAGATAATTATAGAGAATAGCAATATTACCAAGACAATTACTAACAAAAATTTTATCACCCACTTTTTCAGCAAAGGCGAGTGCCTGTGTATATGCAAAAAGTGCTTGCGGATAATCAGATAAGACGGTGTAAATATTGCCCATCATACTATAACATCGCCCTATGTCGCTGTCATTATTATCTGACTTATAGTGTTCCATTGCATAAAGCACATATTCCAAGGATTGCGGATAATCTGTCAGAAACCAATAACAACAACTCATACAAAAATATGTATCCGCTAAAAGTGAGTTTTGGTCAAAAGAGTGCAATAGCGTCAATAGTTTTTTTGCAACAATTAATCCTTGTTGAGCATTTCCCTGCCGCCATAGCGTTTCTGAATATAGGAGCATGGCTCGACAGAAAATATCTGTCTCTTCTTCAGAATATGTCCGATTCGATTCATAGTGTTCAATAGCCTCAACTATTGATTTCTCTTGAGGGATATATGTTTGTAGTATAAGTTCAGCCAATCGTTCCGCTTCACCGAATTGTGCCCGCTGTAATAGCTCATCAGCGGTTTGCAAATGTGTATAGAGTTCGCTCTTCATACGCTTTGATAGTATAAGAAAATAATCCATATCGTCGGACTCTTATCCTAAGAGTCTATCCGAAATTACTTCATATTTTCTACACAGATACTTTTTGAGATACTTCTTTTGCTGTTTAACCATCCCATTGTGCTAATTTCGTCTTCATTCATTGTCTTGTGGGATATTATTCTATGTCTATACACATCGTATCCACTTTGCTGCTGTGTTATGTGCTTATCGTAACAAGTCCGGAAACAACAGCACAACCTTTCATTGATTTTTCCGGAGCCAAAGTTGAGTATGTGTCGGAACTCAACACTTCAGAGGATGAATATGCTCCTTCGTTCACACCGGATAATCTAAAGTTTGTGTTTGTCTCCGATCGTGAAGGCAGTATCATGAAGTCTCAGAATTATGACAACAGAGGTAACCCTTTACCCAGCCGACTTTCGCACGATATATGGCGTGTAAACTTTATGGCTGATACATTTCAAATACCGGAGCCATGGAGTATGTTGAATTCTCCTCTTAATGAAGGTGCTATTTCATTCGGAAAAAGCTATCTGGAGTTTTATTATACCCGTTGTAATACAGCAAATGGTTTCGGCGATTGTGATATTTATCAATGTGTATTTCTTGATACGATATGGGTAGCAAGTAATCTTGGAAAGAATGTTAATAATGATCATTGGCAATCACAACCCGCTTATGCAAAAGGTGGTAGTATATTTTTTGCTTCCAACACACCAACAAGTTATGATTTACGGAACAATATCACCAACTTTGATATTTTCTTTACTCGCTATGATTCAACAACAAAATCATTTCAACCATACGAACGATTAGACAATATTAACACAAAAGACAAAGAATCTACACCGTTTTACAGTTTTTTCGACGATGCTTTATATTTTGCATCGGAAGGTCATTCACCCAATTATGGCGGACTTGATTTATATAGAAGCAAAAGAAATCCGGACGGAACTTGGCAAGACCCGGAAAATCTCGGTAAACACATTAATTCTCAATATGATGATTTTTTTATGACAATTTCACGCGATGGCAAGCATATATATTTTACTTCTAATCGTCGGGACAAAAACAATGAAAAAGATCTTGATTTTTACAAGATAGTACTACCATGATTCAGGGAAATTATTATGCACATACATACTCTTTGTCATAGGGATGTAAAAATTCGTTATTGTGATTCAAGGAATGACCACGGAACCATCCCTCTCATTATCATTCCGGGTATGATTAATCATGCCGAAGAGTATATTGACAGTTTCTCACCTTTATTTGAAGAAAGACGGTGTGTTTTCATCACATTACGTGGTAGAAAAGGCAGTGAATACGATGGCGAATTCTTTACATTTAATGATCATGTTTCTGATATTAAAGCCGTCACGGAGTCTTTGTCACTCACCTGTTTTCATATTTTTGGACATTCTGTCGGTGCTGCATACTCTCTTGGTTTTACGGAGTTTTCTCAATATCACCGCCGTATTATCCTTGGTGATTATCCGGCGTATTATCCTCAGTTCAGCAGTCAGTGGGCTGAACGCATTTGTACCTATGGTTCTCAACATATGACCTGTAGTACCGCAAGAAAAATTGCCGAACAATCTACACATATTACTTTATTTCCTTTATTGAAACAAGCTCTTATGCCTCCTGTCCTTTTGTATTCAACCCAATCAGATTCACTCATCAAGCAACATCATATTGATATGTTTTTACAATATCGTGAAGATACTCTTTGTTATCCCGTGCATAGTGTCGGACATGCTTTATTCTCCCCCTCATCATCTGAATGTATTGATAGGATATCATCATTATTATCAAATGATGATCGGAAAATTATCACCCAAGACAATAAGTAATATTTGAAAGCTATCTAAAATTCTCATTACATAATACACATATATGAAACTCTTTACGCATCTTTTTTTATTTTCCCTTGTGCTTCATTGTACCGCAGCCATAAGTAATGATAACCGCCATCCGCGTGCCATGATGAAACATGACGATTCTCTGAAAGTGATTTCCTTTCTTTCTCAGAATACATACGCTTCTCTTCCGGCGGGAATATATGCTTCTGCCCAAACTTCCCTACCTACCGGTAATACCACACCATCGGACAGAAGAGCAAGAGCAACACTTGCAAAAAATGCCGCTTTCTGTTTATATATTGGCGTAACCCATACAGGCACTTCTCTTCGCCCTTTATCACAAGAAGAAAAACAGCAATTACTCCAAAAAATTATACGTATTTTTCAAGAAATGCGGACGGATATTCCCACATTAAGCATTACCACACCCAATGCATATCAAGATTGGCAATGGCATTCCAAAGAATATATTGATTTGCTCTGCGCTTATGATTTTCTTGCAGGTATATCTCAATTATCAGCCGATGAAGAAAAAACAATCCGTTCGTCATTAGCATTGTTTGCTGCTAATTTTTATAAAGAATCCACAAAATCTATTCTGGGACTGTCTTTTTTCGGAACGGTAAAAAATAATCATGCTTTAATGACAGCGGGTGCTTTGGGCATGGCATCCATTGTTCTTTCGGATTTTACCTCCAATGAAATATCACAAACTCCGGCTTTGTGGTTTCAAACATCCCTCACCGCAATTGATGATATTTTCTGGCGTGCATCAAACAGACAATCCAATGATGATGGCAGTGCCGGTTATGCCGAAGGTCCCTATTATTTTCGTTATGCGATGCTTAATGTTCTCCCTTTTTTCCGTGCTGTATCACATTCTTATCCCGATACTGTTTTCACCTTCGGTTCGCTTTCTATTCGTCACCCTTGGTATGATTCACGTTATAGGGCAATCGTAGAATGGGCAAACGGCATTCTACAACCTGACGGTACTTTTCCGGCTATTGGCGATACATATATGAATATGGGCTTTCCGGAAACAGCATTACTTGGCAAACCTGATTTAATCTATCCATTTACAGAGAAAGAGCTTAACAATCAACTTGTTTCTACGGTGGATATGCGCACCAATTATCTTTGCGCAGCAACAGAAGCACGCATGCATTTACCGACGGGGCAGATTATATTTCCTAAAGCCGGCTCGGCAGTTTTTCGTTCTGACAGCATTTCCGCACATTCATGGTACACGCATATTATCGGTAAACAAGGCAATGCACGCACAAGCGGAGCAGGACATTCCCAAGCCGATGCTTCAAGTTTTTTGCTCTGGAACAAAGGTTTACCTATGTTTCTTGATGCCGGATATGTGCAATATTCCCGACGACAAGAAGTGGGTAATGCACAAAATCATAATATGATTTTAGTGAATGAGCAAGGTCCTCCCATAGGTCAACCGCTTACACCGGGAAGTGCAGATGCTTTTTTCATCAATAATTTTTCTTTACCCCATCTTCATCATATTGCCGTGCAAACATCGTACAATGATGCATCAATCGAACGTTCATTTTTTATAATTGATAATCGCTTTTTGCTCACATCCGATAACATTTCTGCATCGTCCCCAAAAAGATTTACTTTCCAATTACATGGCAATGGTATGGTTGAAGGCACGGAAAAGACAGGAATAGCAGATATACAATTCACAAAGAACGGCACCATAGCACAATGGGAAAGAGATTCATCTTTTGTGGAAGCTCTTATCATTGCTCCACATGAACAAGGGTCTTCTGCGGACAGTGCTGTCCATGAGGAACAATATGGGGTCACAGGTATTCATACCGTAGCACGAATTCGCACAGCACCCGTGATGCGAGGAGCATTTGCATCATTAAGCGTAGCTAAAGAGCGTCATGCACCGCTGAAGACATCACCGTATATCGAATCACTTTCCGATGTTTCTTCTGCATTGGGATATGAATATGGTGAGGATACTTACATCGTGGCTGCAATTCAATCCGACACCAATCGGCGTTCTTTTCGCGCCATTATGCCTTCAGAACATGGTTTTGATATTGTCAGCGATGCCACACTTTGTGGTATATGGAATGGGGAAAATTATGACAATTTTGCACTGTTCTTCACCAATGGTACACTTTTCAAAGATACCTTTACCGACTATGATATTATCTCATCATCGGAACGAATCACATGTGCTGTCAGTAGTATTGAAAATAGTTTTGTTTGCTATGTCAGTAAACCTTGCACTCTGCGTCATCGTTTGCTTAATCTTATTCCCACATATAGTGATGAGCGAGTGGTGATTACCGATGTGCATGGCGATGTAGTTTCATGGGGGCAGGATTCAGTTATCCTGCGGTCAGCGGGAAATTTTACTCTACACTTCGAAAAACAACCGATAAACTCTGTTCCTTCATCGAATTATGTTGAGAATATTCCCTATCCTTCTCCTGTCAAAGATTTTCTGACCATCCCGATTCAACATGGACAACATATTGATAATATAGTACTTACTTCATCAATGGGAAATCGTTGTGAAGTGCCTACAAACCGCACTGCCGGGTTCATCAGAGTAGATATGAGAACACTTTCGTCAGGTTATTATACACTTACCATTCATTCGTCTCTGCAAGCATGGCATTATGCCTTAATCAAAACAGAATAAACGTCCGCCGATTTATACTGTCTTTATACTCACAATATTGTGCACAAGAGTCTTCGAGTAAGAATATTTATCCATAACAAAGGCATGATTTTTGGTGTGGCGTATTGTGGAACAAAGGGCTTTCCGCTTATTTTTCGTAATTTGTCAATCAATAGCTACAATCAAAGCGCAAAAATGATTCGATATATACCCATATTAGTTTTATGTGTGCTTGCCCAGATGATTCCGTCTGAAGCGCAATCGAATCGTTATGGTTATGCAAAAAAAGAGAGCTACAGTGAATTGTCTTCGCGTAAAGTTGTGGTGTTTCCTACGAAAAGTGGCGATAGTGCCAGCATACGCCGTACTCATGCCGACACAATACGTACAAACCGCATTGTGAATACTTATGGTCAAAATGACGTTTATACCATAAACATAGACCTTGTTGAAAACAATGACAATCTACGCATTTCGCTGTTTAATCTTCTTGGTAAAAAGGTTTTGGATATTTACTCAGGCGAAGCTCCTTTAGGTAGATTTACACGAGAATTTACTGTATCGTCCGTACCGAAAGGTATGTATTTGTGTGTTGTGAGAGGTGACAGCTTTCAATTAACGGAAAAATTTGTGTTATCGCGATGAGAAAAGTAGTATCCACATCTGTCCGATTTATCTTACACTGTTGTATCGGGTGTGTGGGATTTTGTTCAATCGCATTTGGTCAACAATCAAGCACCAATTTGGCAGAGGCATATTTACAATTGCCTGTTGGGGCGCGGGCTGTCGGTTTAGCCGGTGCTTATACAGCCATAGCTAATGAACCCATCGCTATTTTTTACAATCCTGCCGGCTTAGCTTTTTTACCTAATCGTCCGCAACTTTCTTTAATGGCATCGCCGCAAGAATTCGGTCGTGTTCATTCCGCTTTTGCGTATGGACAAAGTATTAATGAAGAATTTGGCATAGGAGCGGGACTTATCCATTATTGGAATGGCAGTTTTTTAGAACGTAATGTACTCGGCACGCCTCTTCGCGAATTAAGCAGTGAGCAATATGCAATTTCCATAGGCGGTACATGGCGCAGCGGCGATTTTGCTGTGGGTGCAACCGGTAAATATCTGATAAATACTCTGCGTGGCACAGGCAGTAAAGGCACAGCTTTTACTATGGATTTAGGTGCTAAAGCTGATATTGCCGATTTATTTTCTGTGGGTATTGCTGCACAAAACCTTTTCGGGGCAATGACATGGAACAATACAAGTGTTTCAGAACGTTTGCCCTATTCTTTACGCGCCGGTATCGCCACAGAATTTAGTTTGGAAAAAGAAACATACACAGTACGGAAAAATGTACGTGGCGAAACCGAGACAATTGAATTACCTTCCGAATCATATATAGCCCTCACCCTCGATGCCGTTCTCACCCAATATGACCATACGCCAATTGTGGTGCTTGGTGCTGAATATACTCCCATTCAATTATTCAGTGTGCGTGGCGGTATGAATGTTTTAGGTGAACAAGGCGGAGCCACAAAAGTATTTCCTTTGACCCGTTGGGGTGGAGGCATTTCCCTCACTCCGCCTATTAATTCTTTACCTTTCAAATTTCAAATTGATTATTCCATTGCCAATGATATAGTAGCGACGGGCAGCATTGATCACTTTATCTCACTTATTGTGGATATATAAAAACAGCCCGCTTTTTTTTTGATAATTCCCGATTTATTTATGACTATGTATAAAGGATTTGCGACAAAAGCAATACATGTCGCCCAAGAACCGGAATCCGTCACAGGATCAGTAACAACTCCAATTTTTCAGACTTCTACCTATGCACAAGAAGAAATAGGCAAACATAAAGGTTTTGAATATGCACGTACACAAAACCCGACGCGCTTTGCTTGGGAGAAAAATGTTGCTTCTTTAGAAGGTGCCCGATGGGGTTATGCTTTTGGCAGTGGTATGGCAGCGATTGACACTGTTATGCGTTTACTCTCGTCCGGCGCTCATGTTGTATGTTCCGAAGATATGTATGGCGGTACTTTTCGCCTTTTTGATAAAGTTCTCAGTCGCTATGGCTATCTGTTTTCTGCTGTGGATATGTCCGACATTGAAGCAGTAAAAGCAGCCATTCGCCCCGAAACAGCCATGATATATACGGAAACGCCCACTAATCCGATGATGCGTATCACCGATATTGCGGCTATGGCGGCTATTGCCAAAGAATCCAAGGCATTACTTGTTGTGGATAATACCTTTGCCACGCCATATTTGCAAAAACCTTTATCATTAGGTGCTGATATTGTGCTTCACTCGGCGACAAAATACTTGGGTGGTCACTCGGATTTAGTCAGCGGTGTGGTCATTACAGACCGTGAAGACATTGCGCAGCAAATAGGATTTCTTCAAAACGCTGTCGGTGCAGTTCCCGGTCCTTTTGAGCCATGGTTATTGCTTCGCTCTGTCAAAACACTCGCCTTGCGCATGGAAAAACATCAACAGAATGCACAAGCCATAGCACAACTTTGTGAACAACATCCGAAAGTGCATAGAGTATGGTATCCGGGGTTGGCTTCTCATCCTCATCATGACTTGGCAGCAAAACAAATGTCCGGTTTTGGCGGCATGATTTCCATCGAAGTAGGTTCATATCAACAAGCACAAACATTTGCACGAGCCATCAAAGTTTTTACTTTAGCTGAATCACTCGGCGGTGTGGAATCGCTTTTATGTCATCCGGTCAGCATGACCCATGGCAGCATTCCCAAAGAAAAGCGAGATCGGTTGGGCATCACAGACGGATTATTGCGTCTGTCTTGCGGTATAGAAGACAGTGAAGACCTTATTGCAGACATAAATCAAGCATTATCTTTGCTGTAAGTCTTTTACAAAAAAACAGTTTAGTGTAAGGAGATTCGTATGGTAACAGTGTTACTTATTGAAGATGAAGATAATCTTCGTGAGTTTATTGCTGATTCTTTAGAACTTTTCGATTTCAAAGTTCTGAGGGCTTCCGCAGCCATTGAAGGAATAGAACTTGCTCACTCAAGTGCACCGGACATAATTCTTTGCGATGTATCATTGCCCGGTATGGATGGCTATGGCGTACTCAAAACTCTTCATGAATCCCCACAAACCGTTGCCATACCATTTATTTTTCTTACAGCACGTTCGGAGCGTAAAGATATACGCAAAGGTATGGCTTTAGGGGCAGATGACTATATAACCAAACCCTTTGGAATTGATGAACTTATAGAGTCCATAACTGCACGTTTAACCAAGCATAAAAACTCGAGACGCGAAATTGACGATATTCGCAAACAACTCACCGTCAGTATTCCCCATGAATTTATTACGCCTCTTAACTCTGTGCTCGGATTTTGTCAGCTCATACTTTGGACTCTCGAAGATGGGGAACAAATCCCGACCGATGAACTCGAGGAGTATGTTTTGCAAATACAAGAAGGTGGCAAACGCCTTTTGCATTTAACCCAAAACTATGTGATGCACGCTGAACTCAATGTACTTACAGCAAATCCGCCTGAGCAAAGAACCCCACAGGTTTTGGAAACAACAATCAACCAATCGGTCATAGAACATTATCTGAAAGATATACCATATTTTAAAGAACGTGACCAAGATTGCGTTCTTGATATAGAAGAATCAACCATAGCAATCAGTGATTTATACTTACGCAAACTTGTGAGTGAATTAGCAAGTAATGCCATGAAATTTTCCTTAAACAATACTCCCATCGTCATTAAGGGAAATACAGCTCCGGATGGTAAGCATTATGTACTTGTTTTTCACGATGAGGGGCGCGGTATGTCTGAAGATCAAATAAAAAATATTGGTGCATTTGTGCAATTTGAACGCCACAAATATGAGCAACAGGGAGCCGGTTTAGGGCTTATTATCTCAAAACAAATAGCGGATATTTCTAATAGCATCTTACACATAGAAAGTCATATTGACCACGGCACGACAGTTACTGTTACTTTTCCTATAGTTACAGGTAATTAAAACAGAGAAATTTATTAATCAACAGCGCATTGAATCCCGAAGGGATGAAATGATAATAGAAAATGATATAATAAAAAATCAAATCCCGAAGGGATGACATATTCTATGAATATATCGCTCCTTCGGAGCTTTTTCGCATTTTATTTCTGTGATTTCTATTATTATGCCGCTCCTTCGGAGCTT
>DDTD01000006.1 GCA_002344005.1 Ignavibacteria bacterium UBA2373
ACATCAACTCGTTCAAAATCAACTTTTTCATCAGAAATTTCAAATGGATATATTTTTATAGTTCCTGATACTGCTGTCAATGAAGTAGTATAGAACATTAAGAGACATAATGCTATACTACAAAGTAAACTGTTATTCATAAATGTACCTTAGAAATTACACTGTTGTACAAGAAGTCGTAACCTGCAAATGTGTTACATAATGTCATCAAACGATTGGCTTACGTCGTAAAGCCGTATGATTATTCCCCACTGCTGCTGCTGCTGCAACCACTGGAGCAACATTATGGACAATAGAAGGATTCCAATGCTCTTCGACGTATTTTGTCGAGTATTTACCTTGAATAAATGCCGATGAGTCCATGACATCTCTGCAAAAAGGTATCGTCGTTCTTAATCCTGCGAGATGATAATTATCCAGAGCATATTTTGTTCTTTCAATTGCTTGCTCGCGGTTTTCTCCCCAGCAAATGAGTTTCGCTACCATTGAATCATAATTAACCGATACTTCATAACCAATAAATAGACCCGAATCATTTCGAATACCTTCACCTTGCGGCATTTCTACATAGTGCACGACACCGATTTCAGGTAAAAATTCATTAAAAACATCTTCAGCACAAATTCTACATTCAATAGCATGACCTTGTGGAACAATATCTTCTTGTTTAATAGTTAATTTCTCACCGGCAGCAATCAGCAATTGTTGTTCGACAAGATCTATGCCTGATACCATTTCTGTCACAGGATGTTCAACTTGCAAGCGTGTATTTACTTCCATAAAATAAAATTCACCATCATGCCCAAGAAGAAACTCCAAAGTACCGGCATTGGTATATTTACTCGTTGCAACTAAGCGCGCAGCGGCTTCGCCCATTTTTTTTCGGAGTTCATCGGTTAATGCCATCGAAGGTGATTCTTCAACAACTTTTTGATGTCTTCGTTGAATACTGCATTCTCTTTCGGGGAAATATAAAATATTACCATAATTATCTGCTAATATTTGAATTTCTATATGACGCGGTTCAACGATATATTTTTCAATAAAAACCCTTTCATCATTAAAAGCAGCGAGTGCTTCGCCTTGTGCCGATGCCAAACCCGCCAATAAATCTTCAGGATTTTCTACAAGTCTCATCCCTTTACCGCCACCTCCGGCAGCAGCTTTTAACAGCACAGGATATCCGATTTTTTCTGCTATGGATTTTATTTCTTCGGGGTCACTTATTGCGCCGGCAGAACCGGGAGAAATAGGTACTTGCGCTTGAATTGCTAATTCGCGTGCAGCAGTTTTATCGCCAAGTGCATGGATTGCTTCAGGCGAAGGACCAATAAATACAATACCCAGTTCATTCGTACGGCGGGCAAATTCTGCATTCTCGGATAAAAAGCCATAACCGGGATGTATTGCTTCTGCACCTGTTTTTTGTGCAGCGGCTAATATTTTATCTATAACCAGATAACTTTCTCTGGGCGTTGTACCACCAATAGCAACTGCCTCATCTGCCTCAGAAACATGTAAAGAAGAAATGTCAGCATCGGAATAGACTGCGACAGTTTTTATTCCCATTTTTTTACAAGTTCTAATTACTCGTAATGCAATTTCTCCTCGATTAGCTATTAATATTTTTGTAAACATAATATTCAAAGATTAGTACGTAAAAAATTATTTTGAAAATACTGATGGATTGTTTTTATCGGAACGTTTAAAACTAATATATTTACTTTCTCTTACTAAAGAAATTCCACCGATAATTGTAACGACATAATTTACGCCATGCACCATTGTTGCATAAGCCAAACCCTGTTCTGTTGAAATACCATATAATTGTGCCATTGCTGTAGAAACCAATGTATGATAGACTCCTAATGCTCCGGGAGCCGGCGAAACATAGGCAAGTGAACCCACAACAAAAAGCAACATTGCATCCTTGAATCCTAAATTGACATGCGGAGGAAAATCAAAGGCAAAGAGCATAACATACGAAGGTAAAATATAACAAAGCCAAATTCCGGCAGAATCCAATAATGTTCTGATGATTTGCGATGGTGTTCTAACAATAACAAAACCTTTTTCAAAAGATTGATTTATTGAATGCAAACGATTGTATAAAGAATGAGAAAATCTCTTTACGGTTTTTTGTAAAAATGAATCAACGGCATAAGGAAATACACCCGACATAATTAAATATGCTAAGACAAGAATAAATGGTAAACCCAATGCAGAAACAAGCGATGAGGAAGAAAATTCGGGATACACAGCAGATAATTGCTTGGGTAAAGCCAATAAAGCCCAGCAAAATATTAATATTAATGCCGCCATATCAAAAAACAATCTTTCAAGGATAATGGTAGCCATTACAGTAGAAAATGGAATATTCTCTCGGCGACTAAGCACATAAGGACGCAATAATTCTCCGCCTTTTGGGGTAAAATTATTTACAGCATATCCAACCATAACCGCAGAAAATAAGTCTATTAACTTTGTTTTAGCCGATGATTCAAGCATAGCTTTCCAGCGCACAGCCCTTAACCAATGTGAAAACAATGCTATGGGAATACAGAACAAAGCCCAAACATAATTGGCATTTTGCAGAATATTCCACATTTTTGCTAAATCCACATTTCTCAAGGACCAATACACACACAAAACCATGAGTGCCAAGCCAAAGATAACTCTCAAAATGGATTTAATTTTCTCTGTCATACTTATTTCTGTAATGTATTATGCATGGTTGGATAAAAATTCTTTCAATGCTATTCCTGTATAGGATTTTTTTACTTTTGCAACTTGTTCGGGCGTGCCTTCTGCAATGATATAACCACCTTTTTCCCCTGCTTCGGGACCTAAATCAATAATCCAATCAGCAGCAGCAATTATATGCAGATTGTGCTCAATAATTAGTACACTATGACCTTTTTCAATTAATGCTGTAAAACATTTCAGCAATTTTTGAATATCGTCAATATGTAATCCGGTTGTAGGTTCATCGAAGATGAATAATGTATGTTTACCTGCTTGTGAAGAATCGTCAATGTATGTTGCTAATTTTATTCTTTGCGCTTCCCCGCCGGAGAGCATTGATGAAGGTTGGCCAAGTCTTAAATACCCTAATCCCACATCCGCAAGAACTTGAAGCCGCGTCACTACTTTTTTATTGCCATGAAAAAATTCTATAGCTTCATCTACTGTCATAGCCAGAACATCCACAATATTTTTTCCGCGATATGAAAATTCTCTGGCTTCACGTGTGTAACGCGTACCTTTGCAACTTTCACATTCCAAAGTAATATCAGGTAAGAATTGCATTTCTACAGTCACATTGCCTTCACCTTCACATGCTTCACAGCGGCCTCCGGGTACATTAAATGAAAAATACCCTGCCTTAATGCCAAATTGTTTTGCAGCCGGAGTATCTGCAAAAACCTCTCTGATATAATCAAATGCCTTTGTGTACGTAATTGGTGTGGAACGGGATGAACGACCAATAGGTGTCTGATCAATCATTTCAACATTATCAATCAAATGAATATTTTCAATCCCCGAACAAGCACCTACTTGCCCATCACTGGTATATCCCTTTTGGTAACGTAAATTATTATACAATACTTGGTGAATTAAAGTACTTTTTCCCGAACCGGAAACACCTGTCACCACTGTCATCATTTTTAATGGAATTGTAACATCCTCGCCTTTAAGATTACGTTCTTTTGCTTGGTTAATGATTAATGCATTGACAACTTTTCTCCGCTGTTGGGGTAAATTGATACTTTTTGTCCCACTAAGATATTGTCCTGTAAGGGAATGAGGGTTGTTTTCTATCTCACTCACATTACCTGTTGCAGTAATTGTCCCACCATTTTCTCCTGCTTTCGGACCTATATCTATAATAAAATCAGCACTTTTAATAATATCAGGATCATGTTCGACAACGACAACAGTATTACCAAGATTACGTAATTTTTTTAACAATCCTACAAGCCGTGCAGTGTCGCGTGAATGTAACCCAATAGATGGTTCATCTAAAACATAGAGTGTCCCGACTAAAGAAGACCCTAAAGATGTTGCTAAATTAATTCTTTGCGATTCTCCGCCTGAGAGTGTGTGTGATAAACGATCAAGAGTTAAATAGCCAAGCCCAATTTCTACGAGTAGCTCCAATCGCCAGCGTATTTCTTTCAGCACGGGTTCAACAACTTTCATTTGAAATGACGTTAATTTGAGATGAGTAAAATGTTTGAGAGACTGTTCTAATGTCATACTGACAACTTCATGAATAGAAGTTCCACCAACAAATACTCTTCTAGCTGAATTACGTAAGCGAGAACCTCCGCATTCTTTACAGGTAGTATAACCACGATACCTGCTGGCAAGCACTCTATAATGCAGTTTATGAGAACCGGCTTCCAGCATTGCAAAAAATCCATTAATTCCACCATATCGCTGATCACCATTCCATATTGTATTATGTTCTTTCTTTGACAAAGAAGCATAAGGAACTGTGGTATTGATAGAATTTCTTTTACAGAATTCTAATAATCCGGAATACCATTCATAAAAACCGGACGGACTAATCGGTACAATGGCATAATCTTTAATTGAACGTACTCTATCAGGTATGACAAGTTTTTCATCAATACCCATGCTACGTCCAAAACCTTCGCACACTCGGCAAGCACCAAAAGGACTATTGAAGGAAAAAAGTCTTGGCTCCGGCTCAGCGTATTGAATATGGCAGTCTGGACATTCAAATTTTGAACTGAACTTATGATCATTTCCCTGCGTGATGTCTCGGATATATACTCTTCCCTCCCCAAATCGAATTGACATCTCAATTGATTCGAATAGTCTGCTTACGGCATCTTTATCATTGGGTTTAACAACAACTCTATCAGCAACAACATAAAAATTTTCGGGATTGGCAGAGAGTTCTTTAGCATCAATATCAACAAAATCAATGACTTCTTTCTTATGAAAATGATAAACTCTATCGTAACCAAGTCCTTGCAATTTAGAAAGTTGTTCGCTACTATTTACACCATTCGTTAAAAGTGGAAATAAAATGTACACACGCGAATCGGCACAAGACTTAAGTATTGAACCTTGAATTGATTGTGGTGTATCTTTCTGTACTTTCTTACCGCATGTACAAATCGTCGTCCCTACTCGACCATACAGAAGTCGTAAAAAATCATAGATTTCCGTCGTTGTACCAACAGTAGAACGAGCATTTTTTGAGAACCCCCTTTGCTCTATGGCTATAGCCGGCGGTAAACCACGTATGGCATCAACATCCGGTTTATTCATTCTCTCAAGAAACTGCCGTGCATACGAAGATAATGACTCGACAAAGCGTCTTTGCCCTTCTGCATATAATGTATCGAATGCCAAAGAAGACTTTCCTGAGCCGCTCACTCCAGAGACTACGGTTATCGCGTTTCGGGGTATAGTCACCGATACATTTTTCAAGTTATGTACACGAGCATTTTCAATAGATATAGCTTTGTGAAGCCGAGATGAAACACTCGATTTATCTATATCTTTTTTCTTGGAAACGGTTTTTGCCATATTTTTTTGTGAATAAACCGTAATTTACGAATGAAAAAGTAAGTAACGTACAATAAGAAATCAAGTGTGCAAAAAAAAAGCCGCCGTAACTGTTTGTGACGGCGGCAAAATATTATGAATTGCTTATTACTATTTTAGCGCAATACCAATACTTATTCGGTTTATCAAACCGATTTGAGCATTGGCAGTGCTAATAGCATAATCTATTTGTCCATCAAACATACCGGAAGTATAATTCAGACCAACACCACCTGAAAAACCAAAAGTGTCATGACCTAAATGATACCCTGCTCTGAGAGCTAATAGATTATTCCAGACATATTCGGTTCCAATGGCACCCTGCTCTTTAGCATCAGCCATCGTAATGAAGTCAGCAGCGACAGTCCATTTATGGTCTGCATCTTGGGCTGTATTATCTGTATTTTCTACAATACTCATCATATCAACTCCCATACCGGCACGGAATGTTAATGGTAACTGATACTGCGCACTGATAAGTGAAAAATCAACGGGTGCTGCATTCAATCCACTTACTAAGCTTTTAACTTGATTTAAGTCTTGCCCGGAATAATTTTGAGCCGGACCTAAATTGGACAATACAAAACCCAAACGTAATCCTTTCCAATCAGATTCGTATTTTGTACCAATATCAAAAGCAATTCCATTGGAACTAACATTCGAGAATGCTGAATTGATATATTTAAAATTTGCCCCAAAAGTAAACTCATTAGTGATTTTTCCGGCAAAAGAAGTCACTAAACAAACATCAGAAACGCTGTATGTTCGCCCACTGCCGGTTGGATCTTCAATTGTTGTAAATGGGATATCATTTGCACCGAAAGAGATAAGACCAAAACCAACACGATAGTCGCCTAAGGATATAACCCCCGAAGCAAAATTGTGGGAAAAGCCACCAAACCATTGTGAATAACTAAGATTTGCCTGATAGCCTTGCACAGAAGCTAAACCTGCTGGATTCCAAAACATTGATGTTAAATCATCAGCAATGGCAGTGTATGCCCCACCCATAGCTACCGCTTGAGCACCGATGGGAATTTTAAGAAAACTTACACCTACAACACCACTTCGCGTAATATCTCCTTGTGATGTTTGATAAATCGTTGTTTCCGATTTACTATTTTGAGTGATTAAAAAACCACATAATGCAATTAATGCAATTTTATATAAAGATTTCATAGTAAGTATCCTTAATTATTAATCAATTAATCTGAATGAACCAACAACAATAGAAAATGGAATTGATGTCTTTGCACCATTAGGCGTTTCGATAAGTGCAATCAATGATTGACTTGCAACGCGTCTTCCGCTTTTATTGCTTAAATCATAAATATCCATTGATTCTCTTTCAGGTTCAAATGCAGTCACTTCATCGTGCTCAATCGTATTTACTAATTCACCTGAAGTTGTATAAATTTTGATTGTACAACGTTTCGGTAAATTAGTGAAAAATACTTTATTGTCATAGCTGGATTTTTGGCTTTGATTGGTGACATAAAAAGGATTCGGCACGACACGCACTGAATTTTTGAGCATATCATCGGTGATTTCATTATCAGCCGGGATATTCGGGCGTACTTTCACCAAAATAAAAGCACTATCAACCGGTAAGCCAAGTGTTCCACCGTACATACTCAGAACTACTTTATCTCCGGGTTGGAAATCAACACGCTGAGAACTTGTTTTAGCAATAGGAGGCGCGGCGAAAACTTCACCACTTGATGATGTAAGGTGATTTCTACCACTCATATCAAGATAGAATTTAGCTCCATACACAGAAACTTGATTTACAAAATAAATCATTGAGTCTTTTGATCCGGCTGGCATATTCGTGACAGGTAAATAATATCTACCTTGACCTACTAATCCGGCACTTGTAGAACGACGTGTCGCTAAGCTGAAGTTTGTATTTACATTTGACCAACCATAAGAAGCCATATTAAAGGATAATATTGGCATTTGATTATCATCTAATTCACCATCAACCACCGGCAGAGTAACATGCGGCATTGTTTCCGGATAACGGAAATTTGTCACGGTTCCATCACTGTTTTGGCGATTAAAGCTGGTGATATTTTTTAAGTTAATGTTTAAATAAGGAACATCAACTTCATAGGTAGTTTGATTTGTTGAAGAACCAATGGTAATTGATTTCTTTTCTACACCACCGGGTAAAAATTCAAGTTCAAATGTGCCCGGTCCATAATTGTATTGTCTAAACCCTGCTCCGAAATTGATTCTTGACGGTTGACCATTACTGGATATGACAACATCAACCGGTTGTAAACTTTGACTAATTTGTTTTGCACTTGAAGAAGACGCAACAACACGAGCATCCACAGGATTTACTGAAGCGGCTATGTAAGCAGTGTCAGGACGAATGATTCCACCATATTGGCTGAGGTTCCAATCGAAAGAAAATGCTAATGTTTGTTTTGCTTCATTAACCATTTCTGATGAATAGCAAGCATTTGAAACAAGCGGCACAGTCGTAACTTTGCCTGTACGAGTCAAAATTCCTTTACCCTTCGGTGAACCGATTGAAATCAAATTACCTTGAACATCTCTATAATCATATGCTCTCAAAGCTCGGGTACCTGAAACATTATCTGCTGAATCTCTCAGCAAAGCGGCATTCTCAGAAAAGAAATCAGTAAAATCAGTATTACAAAGTCGTTCTTCATAATTTGTACTTCCTTCAAACAACAATTGATTTGTGGTCATATCCATAAGTTGAAAACCTAAAGTATATGCACCAATACTGACAAGATTCGGTGTCTGATTGGGAGTATCTCTCGAAGGATCTTCATCCACATTTTGCTGAAATGCGAATGGACGATTCACAAATGCCAAACGAAGTGTGTGACCTTCTTTTTCATTCATAAAGAGTTTATTAAATCGAGATTCATCAAGAACATGGAACTGGAAATTACTCAAACCACCAAGACGAGTATTATCAATAAACTCAATATCGAAGCGAGAATTCGGCTCTTTTGCAAATCCGCCTGACAAAGCCATAGATTTAATTTGGTTTTGTTCATTCACACCGGAATTCTCTTTCGGATTTGTACTTTGTTTATAATCGCCTTCATCATCAGATAGTAAGCGATAGAAATAATCAACATTATTAAAGATTCTTTCGGTTGCATCCAAATTTGGTGTTGTTGTAATATTACCATCATTATCATCATCACCAACATCAATAAATGTGCGATGATTTGTAATTGAATCCATGTATGGGAGAATATAATCTTGTGCTATTGCAGCACTATTCACAATACCGGAGTCAATTTGAGCAAATGTTATTGATGCAGTACCAGTATTCAGAAGCATAAATAAAGTATCCACTAAACGATTATATCGAGCCGCCGTTTCGGGTCTGAAGAGTGATTGATTCGTACCCGGAAGAATATTATTTCTCATATCATAAATAATATCTCGATTTTTCACTTTAGGCCAAGCAGAAGCATTATTATCCGGAACGATTTCTCTGTTGAACGTTGCACTCCACAGAGGTGCTTTATCCGCAAAAGCATCTTCTACTTTAATTATACCGTCAAAAAACTTCGCATATTGAGCATTATCATATGTTGAAAACAATTTATTCCATGGCGGTGTACCATAAGGAGAGAATAGACTTGATCCATTAGGAAAGCGACGAACAAGATATGTCGTTTGATTAATTTGTCTGACCACTCTGAAAGAATCAAAGGGTGCTAATGTTTTATCAAAATTCGGGCTGATTCTGGATTTTGCAAATGGTGACGGCAAAACCCAACGTGCAATCTGTTTCCATCCGAATGGACTTCTGCGTGCATTCGGACGATTATCTAAATCAAATGAATCCAAGTCATCTCTTCTTGCACGATAAAGCGTATAACCTTTAAAGTCCAAACCTCTTTCAAGATCATCATAAGACAACTCGGAAGTAGCATCCCACTGTATCTTTATTGCATTATTCAAACCGCGGAAACGAATATTTGCCGGATCCGGTGGTTTCGGAGCTTTAAAATTATTGTCATAGACAGTTTGAGCAAATGAGTCAATGCGAATCAAATCTCGTAAATCTTCTATAGTACCATCGGCATCGCCGCCTTTCGATGTTTTTGCAAGTACAAGACCAACAACAGTTCTTGCCGTATCACCGGGTTCCATAGTAAAAGGACCGCTCGCCATCATAAATCGCTTATCCCCTACTTCACCTTGTCCGTCCTTCTCTCCTTTACCGATAAAATCATAACGATTTTCATTTGTAAGAGGATCATTTTCGATAGGCCAGTTTTTGAATGTTCTTAGACCTAATTGCTCAGAATTGGAAAATACTCGTTTATCTTTGCGTATTCTTCCAATACTATCTTTTGATGCACCGATGAGAATTTGAGCCACTGAATCCTCATCCTGTCTCGGAGGTGCTTTTTTACCAATAACTACAGTTTTTACATAAGGATAAACAGCAGGACTTTCCAAGAAATCAAAACCTAAATAACCAAATCCTCGACCTTGCTCTCCTGATGTTCCTAATGACCACTGTACAGCAAGATTAAAATCAGGTTTTTCCGTTACAAATCTTGCATTATCATTTCGTGCCCCTATTTGGGAATTCGAAGTCAAAGCAATATCAACATCAAATACAGGTGCAATCCATGAATTATAAAGGGTATCGGTAGAGGTATTAATCATATTATATTTGATGAATATAAAATCCTTAAAATCACCAAATCCCCATGAATAAATAGTTTGCTCTGTTTGTACTCGTAATGGATAACCCTCACGTCTTCTCAGAGTTGCCCCGCCTTCGTAGCGACTCAAATCGGTATCTTTATAAGTTGTGAAGATATCTTCTTGAGAAATAAATGCAGGACCCTTTGGAAAATCTTCAGTTTTTCTGTTATTCTCATTTTGAATATAATATCCAAAATAGCGGCGTTCTTTTAATACTTCGGTATCTTTCGTATCCCAAAGTGGCCAATTCGGTCCATCTTGAGCATTAATCGGTACACCGGTTACAGGGTTAAAATCCGTAGAAAAATATACTCGATATTTAAGAATCTGAGAATTTTGAACATTATCACCGTCAGAAATCCTTCCGGGTACCATCCAAGAACGGCCTGAGTTCGGATTATAGGAGATGAGACATAATTTTCTTAATGAATCATCGGGAGTAAGGCGTTTTTGTGTTGCTAACCATATACCACCTGCAAAGATGTATTGATTTGTTGTACCGCGAGGCCAGATACCGCCTCCAACACCTTGCGCAATATTATAGCCGAATATCCCATAATTAGAATTATAAAATGAAATGCGGCTTACCTTATTTAATTGATTATCATAGACACCTGATGGCGTGCGCAATAATTCTTCATCTTGCTCTTTGCCTTTACTTCTGTCAATGTCTGCCCAAGCAATTACAGGAACAAAACACATCAACGTCAATAGTGCGAGAAAACGTCTAGTAATGTTGGTTTTCATATTTATCTCCTTTATATTAGAATCTTATCATAAATCCAAGATAAACTTGGCGTGGTGCTTGAAAGTTAGTTCTACGATTTTGGAAATCACTCACATATTGCAAGTATCCTTGATATTTTTCATCAAGTGTATTTTTTCCATCATTATTGGTATCAATTGTTGCATTATAAAGACGATCTTTGTAATTAGCATCAAATTGATTCGGTGCGGAGGATTCAGGTATAAATTCATTCGCCTCTTTATACCATATATCTCCGTTTAGAGATCCAGCATTGAGATTAAGTCCGTCTGAATCTTGGAGAGGATCATTTGTTCTCGGGAATACGGCTACGGCATTGACTAAATTTAAGAGATTATTCACATCAATGAAAAACTCTAAGCGCGTTTGAGCCATCAATTCTTCACCAAACCAATCAGCTAACATAAATGCTTTTGAAAAGCGTACATCAAGATCAAAACGCCCCGGTTGACGTGCAGAATTATTGTCTCCGATAGCATTACCACTTGCATTAAGAGGTGTAAAAGGTAAACCTGAACGATATCTTCCTGTAAAACCGATATCAACATTTTCTAAGGGATAAATACCCGCTATTGATGGACCTTCATTTTTTGCCCACACAAAATTCACAATTGCATTGATGGTATGCCTTCTATCAAAATTGGTTGCAAAATCTGTTAATGGAATAGTGCGTTCTAAAGTAAACACATCAAGTTGCAAATTACTGTTATCAGTAGCATTTGTTGATGTGGAGGTAACAGAAGCCAAAGTATAGTTAATATCGAAACCAAAATGATCTGTTGGTCTTTTTCTTAAAGTTAACTCAAGACCGCGAGATGAACCGTATTCTCCGCCTGAAAAGAAATAATAAGGATTTTCTGTATCTGCCACATACGCTAAACCGACAAGATTATAATCATCTTTGTAATATGCTGTCAAGTCAAATGCAAAATCATCACTCAACTGCAAATTATAAGCAACTTGGAACTGGTTCGTTCTTTGTGGGTCAAGATCCGGATTGCCGAGTTGAACATTTCCCCTTGCAAGATTGGCAGCAAACCCATCATACAAATAACTGAATAATGGTTTCTGATAATATATACCATACGATAAATTGATAATAGAACGTTTAGTAACAGGATAAGCAACGCTCACACGCGGACTAATCATAAACTTTGGTTTTGTATCTGCAAAAGCATCTGTACCTATATTCTCAATTGGTTGGAATCTGGAAAAATCAACACGGTGTCTTACATTTGCAGAAAAAGCATCAAAACGAATGCCCGGACTTACCACAATTCCTTTATAGGTAATCTGATCTTGAATAAAGATAGCAGCATCCCAAGGATTATATGGCTTACTGGTTTCTTTATAATAATCATTTGGGTTCTGGCGATCAATATCTGCATAAATATTACCATCGAAACGTGATGTATAAATATCAAAGAAACCATTTTCATCCCAAGGCAAGCTATTGCTGAATCTTTCAATATCAAAAGAATTAAATTCGAAACCTGTTTTGATTTTATGGCTTACTTCACCGGCTTTGATATCTAAATTATAATTACCGTCAACTCTTATATAATTCTGAAAACGATAATCTAATGCCCTTTCATTTCCGGTATAATCAAAGAATTGCGCTCTGCCATAAGGATTTCTTGATGAAGTTCTGTCTGTCTGTCCTTCAAAAAAACCTGTAATGGGATTTCTCACACCTTCATCACCCTCATAGACATCAATGGCTTTGTTTGGTTTATTTTCAAGCAGTTGTCCTTCTTCAAATGCTTTTCGATCTAATGGTTCGAACACCTCAATGCCGGAAAAGAAACCGGGATTATCAAAATTCGATCTTTTGGCAATTTCAGAGTTATTTTGATTATAAGACACAGTTACTTCGAAAAAGCTATTTTCATCTATCACTTGGTTAATACGTGCCATCAGATTATTCTGATAAGCATTGATAACGGCATTTTTTGCCAATCTTTCTTGAATTGCAAAATTTGTATCACCAACTGTGCGACCATTTTCTTGGCGTAAATTTAGTACTTGCGGACTTGTTGCATACAGCCAATTCCACCCTTGGGCTTCCCGCGAAGTAATACCGAGTTGACCACCAAATACCAAACTAAAAGTACCAAATGCAAGTTTGACACGACCTGTTAAATTATTAATCCACGATTGGTCATTCGGTATTTGACCAAGATTATTTCCCCAAGGATCAATAACACCTATACCATTATTATCAAATTCTGCATAAGAGTTTCTGCCGGAAATAAAGAACGTTGATCCTTCCAAACCGGGTAAAGGTCCGCCAAAATTAACATCAAAATTATTTTCATTTCTTCCCATAAACTGTAAACCATTATTTGCTTTACCCCATAAAGAAGGAATATCGGTTCTCCAACGGAAAAGACCTTCATAACGATCAGTATTACCGGTTTTGATAACAGTATTGACAACTCCACCAAGAGCATTACCATACTCAGCCGAGAAACCGCCTGCTATAACCTGTACTTGTTCAACACCAAAATTAGATACAGTAGGTGCTGTTCTTGTACCATTAGCGCCTAAACCACCGGTGAATTGATCTGACATATTTTGACCATCAACAAGCATTTGTGTGTTTTCCGGTCTTGAACCTCGAACAACGAAACCTGCACCATCAAGGATAACCCCGCTTGAAAGTGCCACAGCATTTTGAACGGATTCTACGGCAATCTTAGTATTGTCTGCTCCACTGCGTTCACGAATCGTTCCTTTAGTATCTTCACTGACAAGTTCTTTAAATTTATCTCCTAAAATAACAACTTCATCCGTTGTTTTCGATTTTTCTTCTCGGAGTACAATAGTCACTTCTGAAGTTTTATCGGCAGAAACAGTCACTTCATATTTCGTAGGCTTGAACCCAATAAATGTCGCTTCAAGCGTATAACTTTTTGCATCAAGTTTATTGATTTTAAAAGTACCATCAGCTTTTGATGTTGCACCACGTTTAGTCCCAAGAACCTTCACTGTTGCACCGGGAAGTGGTTTCTTTTTACTATCCAGCACCTTCCCTTCAATGGTACCATAGATACCTGCGCTGGCGATGGACGGTATTGCCAAAAGAACGGCAATCAGAATGAGTAATTTTTTTTGCATAATAACTCCACGCTATTTGTAACAAATTATAAGTTTGCTCGTTAGTTTCAAAAAAATCGGTCGGGCATTTGTTCAATGCTCGACCGTAGAATATACTGCTAAATACTATATAAATAAAGACATTATTTAATTACGACAAATGGTTTTGTTATGAACTGATTGCCTTGTTGTATTCTTGCTGAATACATACCTGCAGATAATGCCTTCAAAGATAACATAATTTCTTGAGAACTCGCATCGAGTACAGTATGAGAAAGAACGATATTGCCTAATTGATCCACTATATCCACAGACACGTTTCCAGTTTGATTGGTTACAAAATCTATTGCTACATAGTCTTTTGCAGGATTGGGGCGAATCACAATTGAGCTTGTTTCGGGTTGTTCTTGTACAGATGTAAGTGATTTATCTAAATTCTGGATAGCTATTTGTTCTGTAAATCCGACGGCTTGTGGCTGATAGAGTGTATTGCTAAGAACACTTGTCGGTACAACTTCTAAGTAAATAGAAGTTTCTTCCGTTGGCAATTCTGTATTTGTTACTCTATCACCCGGTACTACATCTGCCGAATATGCGATATACATGTGACCGTCAACCGTATTTGCCATAGATGGGAAAAGACAATCATTACCATTTGGAGTAACATTGACAGGCATTGACCATTGTGTAGATCCGGCAGGTTTGTGCGTGACATACACATGTCCATAATACCCTTTAATTGTTTGGTCCGCAATGCCATCGGCTGTAGTGTTCGTATCAATGGCAACATCTACGACATCACCTTCGACAACAGAGTTATATGTCAAATACAAAGTATTATCATTTCCTAAAGCTAATTGTGGATAACGGACTAAACCGGAATATCTCCGACGGCTAATGACATCCGTTTCATCAGGGACCATTGCCACCGGCGGAGAACAAATTCTGTAGCGTGTATCTGCGCCTTCTTCCCAATACCAAAAGCCTAATTTTCTGCCGGCATAAGCTTTAACATCATCAATATCATAAATAGTACCGCTTGTAATGACAACAGAATCACCATCTCGTGCTCCGTCGCGTATTACATAAGCAATCATCTCATTAAACACAAAATGTGCTTTACCATCATTATCAAGTATAACGTCAATATGATTTCCACAAGAAAGCAGCGTATCAGTATAGACCTTTACTGCATTACCACCAAGAGGATCATCTTCAACTCTACCATCGGTAAATTGTGGATTCATAGCTGCCAGAGGTTGTTCAGACCAGGATTCACCATTGTCTGTTGATTTTTTGAATGCGACCTGTAAACCTCTAGTTCCATAAACAGCAACCACATTATCACCATTAGCAGCAATGGCATATACATCACCGCCTTGTAATTGTCCTTCATCACTTAACAGTATTTCATCACCCCAACTGCGCCCTTTATCTGTTGAGCGACGATAAAAAAGTGAGGATGTTGAACCGGCAGCAACTTGATATGTATAAATCATATGAACATAATCTTTACCGTCAACAGCAATTCTCCCCCATAATGTTTCTCCCGGAGCGACTTCAATTTTCCTGTTTGGCGCAGAACCAAAACTTGTGGCATAAGTAAAGTCCATTGGAGTATGCGATGACGTACCAATACTACCATCTTTGAACTGAACAATATTGGGCCATCCTCTTCTTAAATCATTCTCTGTTTCTAACTTATCCCATGACTCACCCACATTTTGTGGATTTGCTCTATCTGTAACATCTACAATAGCATAGTGAGCACCACGAGAATCATTAAAACCGGAAGCACCGGGCTGCCCGGCAGTAAATTCACCGCGCGTACTATCTTTTGATGCCATCCAAAACATCTGTGCATAATAATTATCCGTACCCGGCTCCTTGGAAACAACCACACGCTCCGGCATACAAGCATTTGTTTGAAAGTCATAATAGGTATAACCCAGTTTTATACCTTTAGGGGCTTCACCAGGACTAAGAAGAGTGTTTGTAGTTGCTTTCTTTGTTGGTACACCGATACTCAATTTAGATTTCGCAACACTTTCTTCAACTCTAGTTTGATGTGAAGGAATCGAGTGCTTGGGGGTTGTTAGAACAATGTTCTTTTGTGCAGGCGCATTCATCGCCGTAGCGAAGAGGCAAACAGCCCCTCCGAGAAGAGTATAGACTCTGTTCATTCGTCAGCTCCACTTGACTATTAAAAAATTAATTATGAATTATTTTTCAAAAATATAAAGTCTAAACTATACAACCAAATATTTAGGTGATATTTAGTGTCATAGTTTAATTTGCAGACCATATGCTAATGCAATCATAACATTCGATTGTAATGATTTGCCTGTCTGACGACCTTCACGTATAGAGAAAGTTTTTCCTTCAGCTCCGATTGTTAAGGACAAAGTAGAATTAACTTTATATTCAGCATAGGAACGAGCAAAAATGATTGGACCACTTCCTGCAGCACCAATACCACCGGCAAGATTAATGGCAATATCTTGAGTATTAAGAACAGCTTGTTCGATAAATGCGCCTCCCCAATAGAGCGAAACAGTATTGTCATTATTGACGGATTCCTGATTTACATTATCAACAGGCACAGTGTTACCATTATCCTCTTTCCCGAGTAAGGTCATATTTTTGGAGAATCTATGCTCTTTTCCAGCAATTATTCCGGATGATGGTTCGGTATTTGCACCATTACCAATGGTCTGATAGGCATAGGTAAACCCAACCTGCCCCATTTCCAGTCCAACCTTTGTTCCTTCTTTTACATCATAGCCTATGCTCTGTGAAAATGAACTTGCATTAACTGAACTATTGTTTCCATACACAAATCCATTATTGAGAAATGATCGGATATGTACAGCGGCTTTGTGTTCACCGGAACTCATAAACTGATTTACAGAATGTTGATTTTCCGAATCTTCATTGTTTTTTTGAGCGGTCGCCACTACTTCGGTATTTTGGGTACTTTGTGCATTTGCTTGGTTCAAAGCTGTCGTACGTATAATGCCTATAGATTCATCCTTCACTTGACTCTTTCCTTCAAAAGAAGATTGTTCTGGCGAATGTGCCAACATCATAGTAGCAGGAATATTTGCAATTGCGACGGAAAAAGGAACAAAAATATCATCATTATTCTTTGGCACCTCAATATCGGCAGTCATATCAGTAACTGCAAGTTGCTGAACATCGTCTGAGAATAAAGTATCATTAGTTTGCAACATACTTTTTTCTGTTTGGCGTAACCGGTATTGCTTTTTGTGATATGCATCTATTCGCACATTAGTCAAATTCTTAAATTGCAATGGGTTTGAGGTTGATTCATCATTTGCATTGTTCACTGCAAGAACTGTATGTGAAATATCAGATAGTTTCAAATCTGTCACTGAACTTAGCATTAGAATGAACAAGACAACAAATGCAGCTATACGCGGGATAAAACTCTGATTGCGCTTTTTCCTAATAATTCCGTCGTGTCCATGGGGCGCAACTTTGGGTAATTCTAACATCAACGAAGCAAATATAGCGCGCTCTGAAGCAGAAATAGTTTCATCATCTAATAATAATTCCGGCTCATCTTTCATCGCAATATGTAATGAAATTGCGAGATTAAATTGCTCTTTTGCGAGAGGATTTTCAGAAAGAATTGTCCGTAAAGTACAATCTTCTTCCGCTGAAAGCGATCCATCAAGATACTTGGAAATGAGAATGTCAAACATCATATTGCTCCTCCATCACCGGTGCTAGTATTTTGCGGAGCAACAATCTGGCTCGGTGTACTCGTACTTTGGCTAATGACAAATCACTACCAATTATATCGGCAATTTCTTGATATGAATATCCTTCATATTCACGAAGTATGAGGGCTTCTTTGAGAACATAGGGTAATTGGGCTAATGCATTGTGAATCACCTGCTGTATGCCGAAATCTGCAATGTTTTGCTTTTGATAAACATGAAGTTCTTCATTGAACTCATCATGTGATTTTCGGGAGCGAAGAGCATTGTAACAGACCCTCCGCGCAATAGTATAAACCCATGCATTGAAATTATCACCACGACATTCCAAACGATGTTCATAAACTCGGATAAATGTTTCTTGAAGGGCATCTTGCGCAGCCGCATGATCATTGAGCATTCGTAAACAAAATCTCAGTATATTTTTCGCATAAAACCTATATAACACTTGAAAGGACTCAACATCCCCTTCGCAAAAACGCTGTACGCGCTCGCTTAATTCTATAGGGGGTAATTTGTGTTGAGCTTGTGACATAAACTTCGATCTATTTGTTACGCTAATGAGAAAGACACATGATTTATAGAATGGTTACAAAAGTTAAAGAAATTGCTCCAAACGTATTAAAGCAGCCCGCACAGAATCCGCAAGTTGCTGATTCTGTTGATTGTTATTTGCGTCCAAAGGCGTGGAGATACTTTCTTGTGCTCTTAACTCCTTATTTTCATTCTGTACTTGTTCTAACAATATATCTTGTCTTGATAACTTTTCTGTTAATACTTTCAGTTGTTCAGCTAAAGATGACGCTTGAGCCAATGCTGATTTTTTTTCAGATTTCAAAAAATTAATTTCATCATTTACGAGAGACATTCTACGTTTTACCGCGATTAATTCATTGTGCAAATCAGTGTCATCCTCACTAAGTGTAAGCGGATTAATATGATCATTTCCTTGTTCGGTAGATTGAGACATTGCAGACTTCAGCGAGGTGAGTTTTGCGCTAAGTTCTTGAATTGATTTTTCTTTTTGATGTAATAGCAACTCATCAGAGGAGCGTTCACGTGTCAAATGTATCATTTGCTCTTTCAAACGTGTAGTATTCGCATTCTCTTCTTCCAGTTGTCTTACCAGACTATGAATTTGAACTTTAAGGTCAGCTATCTCCTCTTTTGCTTCGCTGTATTTTGCTTTCTCTTGAACAATATCTTTTTGTAATCTTTCAATGGTTAAGGTTGTTCGTTCTTGGGAATTGTTCTTTTCTCCAACCAAATCGGATATTTGCTCCAGATAACTATCTCGTTCATCTCTAAGCTGGTTAAAAAGAGTAAGTATCTCGGTTTTCTCATTTTCAATGAGTTTTTTTTCCGCAGACACCTGATCAAATAATAACTCTTGTGTTCTCAATCGTGTTTCAAGTTCTTTATTCTTAGACATAAAATGAGCTTCTTTTTCCGTCATTTCCAATCTAATCGTTTCTATCTGATGTATCAAACCTTGGGCTGTATCGTCGCGTTCTTTTTGAGAAGTATCCAAATCGGAAGTAGCAGCAACAAGAGCTTCCTTTGTTTGCAATAATTGATGTTCAAGTGTATGAATTTTCGCAACTAAACTATTATTCAAAAGTTCTAATTCTGCGATTGTTCTTGTTAATTCTGTTCTGCCTCGGTCCATCGCCGTTTTTTCTTCTTCCGACATAGTGTGCAGTTCTTGTATTTCTGCCTTCAATGCTTCGATAGTGGTTCGCAACTCCGTAGAATCCATTTCGACAAGAGTATTCTTACTGTAAAGTGATGATAACTCAATATCTTTGGCCGCTAACTTTGAATCGAGTATTGCACGCTGATTTTCAATATCGCTAAGTGCATTTTGCACCGATTCTAATGACTTTTGTGCCAAAGCCAATTGATTTCCTGTTTCTGTCAATTGATGTTCAGAAATGCGTAACTTATCTTCTAATTCGGCATTATGTTTACGCAGCAATCCCATATCTTCAGTATTGGATTCTCTTTCATGCTTCAACTCACTCAATTCAACTAACAATTTTTCATAGGATGAATTGACAGCCGATAGTTTTTCCGTCAACAACCATACTGATTGTTGCTCTTTTTGTACCAATTGTTGTAACTCTCTTTCATTAGTTCTCGACAGCACTAATTCTTCATCGCGTTGTGCAATTATCTTCTGAGATTCAATCAATTGCGCAGAATAATCATCTAAAGAACGTAATTGTTCCGCTATCTGTTGCTCATATTCGCGTGCGGAACGTAATTGTAAATGTAAACGTTCCTGAACCATAAGTTGTTCATCTACTTTGCGTTGCAGTGATTCAATTTGTCTGTCTCTATCTGATTTATCCGTTTCAAGATGACTATTGATTCTTTTCAAATCTAAAATCTGCTGCGTATATGACTCAATACTCTCTTGTTGAACCTTATGCAGGCGGCTATATTCTTTCGCTTCTTCGTGGGTTTGCAAAAGGATATTTTTTTCTTGTGTCAATTCTTCTATGGCAACTTTGAGTGATGCGATTTCTTCTTTCTGTTTGGGTATATCGAAGAGTTTACTTTCAGCTTCAGCACGCTCATTTTTAAGTTTCTGTATTTCATTAAGATGATGATTAACATCGGCATTCTTTCTTGCCAACTCTTTGCGCATTATCTCAAGATTTTTTTCAAACTCCAACATTTCATTGAGTTTTTGAGACAAAACTGCATTTTCTGATTCAAGCGACTCAACACGCTTAACGATAGTTTCTTTTGCCGTCAATGCGACAGTAATGTCCTCAATACTTTTTTTCAGTCCTTTATTTTCATCGCTCAGCAGAGTCAGTTGTTTCAATGATTCAGAAAGTCTTGTAAGATTTTCACCTGCTTGAGTTTCCAAAACACGATACTGTTCTTCCAATTCACTATGGGCACGCTTGTCCACCGATACAGATTCCATATCCTGTCGTAACTTATTCATTTCATCGCGAGTTCGGCGTAACTCATCAAGTATTATCTCTTTATCTTTGATTGCTTGTTGCAAAGACGATGACAAAGTATGATTTTCATTACGTGTAGCTTTAAGTATATCGGCAGATGCGTTTACCGATGTCCATAGTTTTTGGACAGCTGATTCTAAAGATGGATGTATCATTGTGTTCTTTGAGTATTGGTAGTCATTTTGGCAAAATTACGGCTAAAAACGAAGGCAACATGTAGTATTGCAACTAAAAGCAAACTTATTCAAAGAATCAATCATGGATTGGAATCATGGTAAGCATCTCAATTGTATGGCTTTAGATTAGAATATCGTTATGACAAAATTCTATCATCGAAGAAAAGAAGCAATTCCATTTTTGCAATCATCGGTCATTCTGGTAAATGCATTCATTGCCGAAGCATAGCGCAAACCGTCTTCTAATGACATACCATGTAAATTGCGCAACATTTCCTTTGTAATCATCAGCGACGATGCACTGTTTTTTATGAGTGTCTGTGCTAAAGTATCTACTGTGTCATCCAATAAATCATCATCCACGACATGAGTTATCAAACCTATACGTTCGGCTTCCATTGCAGAAATATTTTCTGCTGTCAATAACATATTTCTCGTTCGGGTATCCCCTATTTTCTTAAGCAAATAGACCATAACAATTGCGGCGACAAAACCGATTTTTACTTCTGAGTATCCAAAGAGAGCTTTATCTTTGCCCGCAACAATAAAATCACATACACTTGCCAGACCGCAACCTCCGGCAATTGCCGCACCATGTACTTTGGCAATAACCGGTTTGGGGCATGTATAAATAGTATGAAATGTTTCTTGCAATAAACGAGAATCTGCAAAATTATCAATAATTGAATATTCAGATATTTTTTGCAAATATTCCAAGTCTGCACCTGCACAAAATGCTTTACCTGCACCTTCCAAAACAATAACGCGAACACTATTGTCAGAAGATAATGTTGTAAATATTGCACGAAGCTCAGTTAATAATTCTGCATTGAGTGCATTCCTTTTTTCAGGACGATTAAGTGTTATTCTCGCAACTGATTCATTAATACGAAGTAGGATTGTATTCATACATTAGAAAATAAATTAAGCAACAGTACCGATATAAATATAAGCAATACCGCCTGTCACAGGTGTATAAGATATATGTGAGAACTGACCTGTTTTATCCATAATATTCACAAATTCTTCACGGCAAGGAAATTGTGCAGATGTTTTTTGTAAATAGGAATATGCGTCCTTTTTTCCTGTTAATATACCACCGATGATTGGCAATATGTGTACGCTATACCATTGAAAGATTTTTCCAAAAACTCCATTGGGTTGTCCAAATTCCAATACCACAACTTTACCGCCGGATTTTACGACTCTTGCCATTTCTGCAAGCCCTTTCATAGGGTCATCAACATTACGAATACCAAAACCGATACTTGCAATTGAAAATGTATTATCAGAATATGGTAAATTCATCACATCGGCTTCTTGAAATTCTATAGAAAGTCCATTTTTTCTTGCTTTGTCCGGTGCAGAGTGCATCATTGGGCTGCAAAAATCAGTACCCAGCAATCTACCTGTTTTCCCTACCGCCTTACCGAATGCAATAATTAAATCCCCTGTTCCTGTTGCGCAATCGAGTACGGCATCACCTACCTTTGCGCCGGATAATGTAACCGCTTTTTTTCTCCAACGATGATGAATGCCCGCGGAAAGTACTGTATTGGAAATATCATATTTGGGTGCAATTTCGCTAAACATTGCACGAACAGCTTCACTCATACCTACATTCCTTTTATGTTTTTTGTTTTTTCTTTTTTGCAGCCGGAAATAATATATTATTCAGTATCAATCTATAACCCGGTGAATTTTTATGAAGATGTAAATCTGTCGGTGGGTCACCGACTGCATGTTGATAATCTTCTGGATCATGACCTGTGTACCATGTAAATGTGCCGCGCCCAACCGTTGCATGAATATATTTCACTTCTTCAGTGCCTTCACGCTCCGCCAATACTGTCACATATTTTTTTAACAATGATTTTCTAAATGATGTTGTTTGTCCTAAATATCCGCGCACAACATTCACATGACATTGCGTGAGCATTGTAGGCACAGGATCGTATTTTGCAGAAAAATCAAATAATGTAAAATAATCATTTTGCGGCTGGGCAATCATCGTTGGTCCCACATCTATATCGGAGAGCACAACATCATAAGGGTTTTGTGATAAAGTGAAGTTTTCGAAAGCTAATGTACGTGAGAAATCTAACTTCTGCTGACAATTCGGATCAGCCGGATCACCATCATACATTTCCTCACAAATGTCGGTATTATGCGCTGCCAAAGCAATATCGAAGGAATCTGTGCCGCGACACATTGAAAACATAAATCCTCCGGCAAGAACATATTCACGTATTTTTTCCGCTACTGCTCTTTTAAGCAATGATACTTTGGCAAAACCTAATTTTCGAGCCGTACTTTGCAAAAGTGTCACTTGTTGAACATACCAAGGCTGTGAGCCGAAGGCAGCAAAAAATTTACTGTATTGACCTGTAAAATCCTCATGATGCACATGCAGCCAGTCATAATCTTTTAATTTATCTTGCAGAACTTCTTCATCCCATAATTTATCATATTTGACCTCAGCATATTCCATTGCAAGAGTCACAGCATCATCCCACGGCTTATATCCGGGTGGAGTATAAACAGCAATTTTCGGTGGTTTTTCTAAACGTACAACATCTGTATTATTCTCTTCACTTTGCACTTCGGCATAAATTTTTGCTGATTTACCGCCATCAACTTGCTCAAAAGCCACTCCCCTTATGCGGCATTCCGCAGCAATCTCATCGGTATAATCGAGCATAAATGAACCACCTCTATAATTCAACAACCAATCCGATTTTGCTCCTTTTGTTAATGCCCAATAGGTCAAACCGTATGCTTTCAGATGATCCGTTTGTGTCAAATCCATCGGTATAAGCAACTTCTGTGCACTACATGTCATTGCCGAAAGTATGCTCAAAAGTGCTATGATTATATGCTTATGATATGGGAACATAGTAATTTTTGCTATGAGAGTATAAGTTTCCCGAGAACGTGAAAACCGTAAAATGATTGTATTTTTGCATTAGTTTCTACACACATAGGTTTTTATGCGAATTTCTTTTACCGGATTATTAACGATACTTTTCCTGTTTGCCACGGCACTACATATAACTGCACAAACTAATCTGACAATTGCACAAACAAAGTCAAAGCGCAAAGATGTTCGATGGGCTTCACAATTGATTTATGTTACCGGCTCATGGAAAGAAAATGGTCCTTTTAGTGCAGAGCAATTACTTGGTCGTCCTTCATTACAATCATTTGTCGGTACAAGAAATCCATGTGCTTGGACTTCCGATAAAGAAATAAACGATGATGAATCCATCCGACAAATCTCAAATTCAGATGATGTGATTCGAGTTGCTTTCGATTCCGCACTCTTGGCTAAACAAGTTGCTGTGGTTGAAGCATTCAATCCTAGTGCTGTAACCCAAATTACTCTCTTTTCTGAAGCAGGTGAAAGCCAAGTTGTCTATTCAGCAAAACCCTCAATGCGCGGCAAAAATGGCAGAATACTCTGTGTGTTTTTTCCACAAACATCTTTTCCCGTCATCGAAGCCGAAATTCGCTTACAAACTTCTGCATTGCAGGAATGGAACCAAATTGATGCCATTGCAATCAGCTCTTCTACCGACAGTGTACGCGCAGAAATTCTCACAGTATCCTATGCTGATAAACTTTCCATCACCCCGCTCGATGGAGCAATCAATTCGGAATATGGAGAAACTGCTCCCGTCATATCACCCGATGGGAAAGAATTATATTTTGCTCGCTACAAACACCCCGATAATATAGAAGGGTCTTCTGCAACAGATATATGGTTCAGCCAAATTGCTCCCGACGGAAAAACATTTTCCGCACCTGTCAATCTTGGAGCACCGCTCAATGATGTGCATCCCAATTTTGTCTGCACTATCACGCCTGACGGCGGAGCCATGCTTGTGGCGAATGAATATGTCCCCGGTTTGGCGCCAAAACATGGGGTCTCACTTTCGATGCGCACACCCGAAGGTTGGAGCTTCCCCAAATTACAAAATGTTCTCAAAGACTATAATCGCTCGCGTCAAGGACATTATTGCATCTCATCAGATAGAAAAGTCTTACTCTCTTGCTCCGAACGCGATGATACAAAAGGTGGATTAGATATATATATCAGCTTTCTCGAACCCGATTTAACATGGTCAGAACCTATAAACATTGGCGCAGCTCTCAATACTGCCGGCAATGAATCTACTGTCTTTTTAGCACCCGACACAAAAACATTATTCTTTTCCTCCAATGGCTATAATGGCTATGGCGATAATGATATATATATATCAAGACGCTTAGACTCTACATGGAAAAAATGGTCACAACCTCTTAATCTCGGAAAACAAATAAATAGTGATAAATGGGATGGATATTTTTCTATTGATGCTGCTGCTAAAATTGGCTATACTGTCTCCTCTCCTTATGATAACCCAAACAATCAAGATATTTACAAAGTCACTATACCCCCTGAATTACCTATTGACCCCGTGGCTTTGGTTTCCGGTTCTGTTATTGATGCTAAAACCAAACAGCCCGTCCAATCCGAAATATTTTTTGAAGATTTATTAACAGGTAAACAAATCGGCTATGCTCAAACAAATGATATAACACAAGATTATCACATTGTACTGCCTGTGGGAAAATATTATGGATTCAGAGCTAAAGCAAATGGATATATTTCTGTCTCTGAAAATATTGATTTACGAACTTTAAAACAATTTACAACAAAAAAGGTTGATTTGTCATTAATACCCGTTGAAAAAGGACAATCATTTTCTTTAAACAATATTTTCTTTGATTTTTCAAAATCTGACCTAAAGCCAGAATCTATACCCGAGTTACTCCGTTTGGCGGAAATGTTAAACAATAACCCAACACTAAAATTAAAAATATCCGGCCATACCGACAATATCGGCAATGATAAAGCAAATAAAAAATTATCCCATGCAAGAGCTCGTGCTGTCGGCAATTACTTAATTTCTCAAGGTATATCATTTACACGATTAGAAATTATCGGGCTTGGTTATGAAGCGCCACTCGCAAGCAATGATTCGGAGTCGGGACGTTCACAAAATCGAAGAGTAGAATTTTTAATTTTGGATCATTAGTCTTCGCTTTTTCATGACCGACTACAAGTAAAAATCATATTTCACGCAAATAATATTGAGCGAAAATACAAAAGGGTTCCTCTTTGTGAACCCTTTTATTTATGAAATAATATGATACATTCATGAATATGTTAATAGCGTAATAATTCTTCGACGGCTTGCCGTACTTTGGCAGCATTGGGTAATACTGCTTTTTCTAATGTGGGTGCAAATGGTGTGGGCGCATCGTAGGCAGCTACTCTTTTTAGCGGAGCGTCTAAGTATTCGAATGCTTTGTCGGCAATGCGTGCGGCAATCTCCCCACCAAAGCCGGCAGTAAGCGATGCTTCATGGGCAATGACCACACGACCTGTTTTGCGTGCCGATGCAAGAACGGTTTCTTCATCGAATGGAACAAGAGTGCGAATATCCACGACTTCGACTTTATAGCCATGCTCGACGGCAAGATTTTCGGCTGCTTCTAAGGCAAAATGTACCGCGCTGCCATAAGCAATAATGGAACAATCGCTGCCCTCACGCACAACCCGCGCCTTACCTAAGGGTATGCTATAATCGCCTTCGGGCACTTCTTCTTTGATTTTTCGGTATAGTCCTTTATGCTCATAGAACACGACGGGATTATTATCGCGAATGGAGGCAATCATGAGTCCTTTGGCATCGGCAGGAAAAGCAGGACAAACGACTTTGACGCCGCTGGCATGAGCAAACCATGCTTCGGAATTGCGGGAGTGGAAAGGATTAGCTCCCACGCCGCCGCCGGAAGGACCACGCACGACCATTGGCACACCCATTTGCCAACGATATGCGGTGGTTCCAGCCACATTGACTATCTGATTGAATCCGCATGTGACAAAATCCATGAACTGCATTTCGGCTATGGGGCGCATACCATTGAGTGCGGCACCGATGGCAGCACCAACAATGGCAGCTTCGGAAATGGGACTGTCCACAATGCGCGTTGCACCGAACTCATCAATAAATCCTTTGGTGAGCTTGAAAGCCCCACCATAAATGCCGATGTCTTCACCGAGCATAAATACCGAAGGGTCGCGCCTCATTTCGGTGCGAATGCCATCCGCTATTGCTTCTAAATATGTCATTATTGCCATAGTATTTCTCCTAATTATTTTTTACGACCTTCAAAAACGAACAGTTAATCTACAAAAACAGAACGATAGCCCTCTTCCGCAGCAGGGAATGGTAATTCGACCACTTCATCAATGGCATTGCGCAATTCTTCTATAATATTTTGGCGGAGTGCATCAATATCTTCGCGAGTCATGATTCCCCATTCGATGATTTGGTTTTCATAGCGAATGACGGGGTCTTTTTTCTGCCAATATTCTAATGTTTCTTTGGGCACATAGAAAAAATCATCATGTTCTGCATGTCCTCTCATGCGCATGGTCACACATTCGATAAGTGCGGGACCTTGTCCATTGCGAGCTTGCTCCACAGCTTTTTTACATGTTTCATAGACAAGTTCAATATCGGTGCCGTCCACAGTGATGCCATAGCATCCATAGCCGAGGGCGCGATCGGAAAGCTTTTCACAGGCATATTCTATATGTGATGGCGAAGAGTACGCATATTGATTATTTTCGATGATGAGAATCATGGGTAATTTTTGGACGGCAGCGAAGTTGATGCCTTCGTGACTTTCACCCGTTTGAATACCACCATCGCCGATATAGGTCATGGTGACGATATGTTCACCGCGCATACGTGCCGCCATTGCATATCCTGCCGCTACGGGAATCATGGAACCGAGATGAGAGATATTGCCATAAATGCGTTTATCGGGATCGGCATAATGTCCGGTGCCGTCAGTGCCGCGCATCCTACTACCCTCTCTCGCCAATTGATTGAGCAATAAAGTGCGGGTATCTTGCCCAAAGACATAATGTCCGCCGATATTGCGGTGCATGGGGAAGAGAACGTCTTTATCGCCCATAGCATAGGCACTTCCCACAGCCGTTGCCTCATTGCCTATTTGAGAATAGACACCGCCAAAAGCCCTGCCCTGCCTATTGAGTCGCTGCATGGCATAATCATATTCTCTTGCTCGAATCATCATAGTGAGTATGATGCGGCGTTGGTCATCGGTGAGTAAATCGCTGCGAGTTAAGGCGGGAATAGTCGCTTCGTCATTTGCGCTGACGGTCTGTTTTTCTGGAGTCTTTTTAGCCATAATTTTATTGATTTATTATTTGTTTTTCATAGAGTTACACCACCGGAGCGCAGCCCCTTAGCGGATGGATGCGGTGATGAATACAGAGCAAAAATACCGCAATAAATTCACATATCCATCGTATGGATGTTTGGGGCAATGAATCAAGAAAAATTTTATGTGGTATCTGTCGTCAAAGACGCTTTTACAAAAAGAACATAGGTAGATAACATGCCCTCAAAGAAACAAAGTATAGAACAAATGACGAATGAGATACTTGACATACCGGAAAAACTTACCATTTTACCATTGCGTGATGTGGTGCTCTTTCCGTATATGATCTATCCCGTGCTGATTGGCAGACCCAGCTCATTAAAAGCGGTCTCAGATGCTATGGAGCGCAATAAGTATATTTTCGTGACAGCACAGCAAGATTCAACTGTCAATGAACCGACAATGAAGGACTTGTATAAATATGGTACAATAGCAAAAATTAATCAGGTGCTGCGTTTACCAAACAATTTACTTAAAGTGCTTGTTGAAGGTGTATATCAAGGAAAAATCATCAGCCCTGTGCGCAATGCAGAGCGATTGGAAGCAAAAATCGAAATTATTACGCCGATTGTTGAACACAGTAAAGAATTTGAAGCCATTTCACGCAAAACGAATGCTTTATTTGCGCAATATGTGCAAGAAAATGATAATATTCCACAAGAAATACTGGCTACATTTGAAAATCAGGATAGTCCCGTTAAGCAATTATTTTTTGCTGCAGCAAGCGTGCATCAAAAAGTAGAAAACAAACAAAAAATACTTGAAAAATCCCCGTTCATCAAACAATATTATGAACTGTTCTCAATATTGAGCAGTGAAATAGAATTATTGAAAATTGAAGAAGAGATTGAAACTAAAGTCAATGGTTCAATGCAAAGAACACAAAAACGCTTTTTTATACAAGAGCAAATTCGTGCTTTGCAAAATGAACTTGAAGAAGATGATGAAGCAATTCCCGAATTGGCTTCATTAAAAGAAGCATTGGAAAAAGCAGGTTTACCCGAAGAAGTAAAAGCCAAAACACAAGAAGAATTCGACAAATTGAAAAAGACTTCACCTATGTCGCCGGAACATAGTGTTTTGCGTTCTTTTTTAGAAACAATTGCATCGCTGCCTTGGTCGGTATCCACAGAAGATAATCTAAATATCAACCATGTCAAAGCAATTCTCGATGAAGATCATTATGATTTAGAAAAACCCAAAGATAGAATTTTAGAATATATTGCCATCTTAAATTTGGTTGGTGAAATCAAAGGACAAATATTATGCTTGGTGGGTCCTCCTGGCGTAGGAAAAACATCATTGGCACGCTCTATTGCAAGAGCATTAGGGCGTAAATTTGTGCGTATATCTCTGGGAGGTGTGCGCGATGAAGCCGAAATACGAGGTCATCGTCGTACCTATATTGGTTCAATGCCGGGAAAAATTATTCAATCAATGAAAAAAGCAGGTACCGTTAACCCTGTTATATTACTTGATGAAGTGGATAAAATGTCCAATGATTTCCGAGGCGATCCCGCAGCGGCTTTATTGGAAGTTTTAGATCCCGAACAAAACTCGGCATTTAATGACCATTATCTTGAAGTGGATTATGATTTATCAAAAGTGTTGTTTATTACGACAGCCAATGTCAAATATGACATTCCTCTCCCCTTACTTGACCGTATGGAAGTGATTGAACTTTCCAGTTATCTGGAGGATGCCAAAGTTGAAATTGCGCAACGTCATATTTTGCCAAAAATAATTAAAGAATTTGCTTTGGACAATGTACAATTGGATTTTACGCGCGAAGCTATTATTAAAGTAATTCAAGAGCATACACGTGAGGCAGGTGTACGAAATTTGGAACGCGAATTATCTTCTGTTCTCAGAAAATTAACCCGAGAAATTATTACACAATTTACTACTCAAGGCAAAAAAGGGAAAAAAGCATCAAATGATGCTCAAAATGCTCCATTTGCGGAACAATTTAACAAATACATTGAAAATAAAAAATTCACTGTGGCTGAGGCGGATATTGATCGCTTATTAAAAATCAGTAAATTCAAACGCAAACCGGAAAAATTACAAGATAAAATTGGCGTTGCAACCGGCTTGGCTTGGACAAGCGTAGGAGGTGATACCCTGCCTGTGGAAGTTTCCATGATGCCCGGCAACGAGAAATTAACGCTCACCGGCAAATTGGGTGATGTCATGAAAGAATCAGCGATGGCTGCACTTACGTATGTACGCTCGGATTGGGCAAAACTTGGTGTTCCCGAAGATTTTTCTAAATCAAAAGAAATTCATATTCATGTTCCCGAAGGTGCAATACCCAAAGACGGACCAAGTGCCGGAATTACTATGACTATGGCATTGGTCTCTGCTGCTTCCGGCAGACCATTATGCGGTGATGTAGCCATGACAGGCGAAGTTACTTTGCGCGGCGATGTATTGCCAATTGGCGGATTGGGAGAAAAATTGTTGGCAGCAAGACGTGAAGGCATTAAAACAGTTTTAATTCCAAAAGAAAATGAAAAGGATTTAGTGGAAATCAGTGATGTAATTCTTAAAGATTTAACAATCGTTCCGGTAGATTCAATACTTGAGGCATTACCTATAGCATTGCGTGACAGAGGCGAATCAGATAATAAGCCAACAGTAGCGAAAACAAAAAAAAATGTTCAGAAGAAATAAGAGTTAATCATGTCCGATAGCATTTATGTCATAAAATTCGGCGGTGCTGTTTTGCAAAACAAACAAGGTTTTCAAAGCATGGCACGTATTATTGCTTCATATTCATCGTGTAAGTTGCTTGTTGTAGTTTCTGCATTTTCGCGATCTACGAGAATGTTAGAGCGTGCCGCACAATATGCCGAATCGGGACAACAAGAATTAGCATTAGCAACAGCACAAACAGTTATTGATGAACATATAACAATATCGCGAGAGATTCTGCAATCGGAGCAAACAGCAAGTGCATTGCATCATTTAGTGGTTGAAGGTGCCGGAAAAATTCGTGAATTATTACGCGGTGTTGCCATAACAAGAGAGCTTACCGCACGAACTCGCGATTATATTTTAAGCTATGGTGAATATTTTGCATTGCATATTGTCAAACATTTTTGTTTGGAACAACAATTGGCAGTAAAAATTCAAGATGCCACTTCATTTATTATTACAGATTCAAACTTCGGTTCTGCAAAACCGATAGAAGAACCGACAAAAAGGCGCATTCAATCTCAAGTGTTACCCGCACTCCAACAAGGTTCGATAATTCTTACTCAAGGTTTCGTCGGTGCGGATATTCATGGCAATATTACAACAATGGGCAAAGAAAGCTCCAATTATACAGCAACATTTATTGGATCTTTATTACAAGCAAGGGAAGTCTGTATTTATACTGATGTGAACGGTATATGCACTGCCGATCCGCATATTATCCCCGATTGCTCAACAATTCCGGCATTATCGTATAAACAAGCACTTTTAGCCGCGCATAATGGTTTGAAATTATTATATCCGACGATGATTGAACCATTAGTTGAACATAATATTCCTTTGCGAATTAATAATGCTTTGCATGAAAACTCCGAAGGTACATTAATTACCAATAATGAAAGCAAATTTGAAGGAATTATTTCTGTGCGTCATCTTGTTGGCGCTGCATTGACACCACATTTTACCACAGAAATGTCCATCATCACATTTATCGGTATTCCTGCGGATAAAGTCTTGAATGTTCTTCGGGACTATAATAGCGAACAATGGAATACAATTCCTTTTTCCTTGCATCTTGATTCTTCCGGTACCGTACAAACAATCACATTACCGGCATCGAAGGTGCATGATGTTTTACAATTTTCTTATGCTACAATTTTCGGAGACAGATAATGAAAGTACGTCACGACAAAATGAAAAAAGATGAAAGACCCATAGAGGGTGAAACATATAATGTCTTTAATGGAGAAACACCTTTATTTCAAGCAGTTATCAAAGAATACTCAGGTGCATGTTGGGCAAAAATTGCCGTACAGAAACCACTTTCATCCGCCGTTGAAAATGTATATAAATGCGGTGATGAATTTGATATAAAAGTGGCATCATACCGCTACGAAAAGCAATAATATATCATGCCGAAGTAAGCAGTGATTGCAATGGTTGCCGAATCAATGAATAATTATTCTGTATTTTCTGTTCAATGACTTGATATTGTTTTTTATCAATATGTAAAGCACGAGACCATTCTTCATCGGAAGCGTTTTCTTGTGCTTTTCTTGTAAATAATAATCGCAATGTAAGTGATTCTTGTTGCGGAAATAATTTCATAGCAAAATACGCATACATCTCCAATTGCGTCATATATTTCTGAAATAACATGTCCATATCTTCATCAGAACGAATGGCATTTGTTTTCCAATCCCACACCTCATACTCGCCTTTTTCATTCATAATAATACAATCGAACACAGCCAATAGAAAATCATTTTCTATCGGATAATAATATTTTTCTTCAAATTTTGCAGTGGGAATATATACAGCATGGCGTTGTATTAACTCCGTTGTTGAAATTGCCTTACATTCACGCAATACACGTTGTTTCAATCCATCGGCAATAAAGCGTTCTTGGGAATCGCAGACTATATTTACAGTCATTTCCAATTTTTCATCATCGCATACACCTTCAATAATCCATTGCGGTGCTAATTGCATCACATTATGAATAAGTTGTCCCGCAAAACTACCTGAAAATGAATCACTCTCATCATGGTAAGAATATTTTTCATCATACGAATCTGTTTCCGGTGGTAAACCTATTGCATAATGTATATAATAAGACATTGCATCTTCAGCAAATGTACTGAATTTGGTTGCCGAATATTGTTCATCCCTGTAGGTTGCTTCAATTGTATCAAGTAAAATCTCGCGTTCACTTTGTTCCCCTTTTTCAACTATCGGTGTATAATTTTCTATATCAGAATCGAAGAAATAACGAATTACGGGTATTTCGATCGAGAAATTTTCTTGCACCAATTCTCCCTCCTTCATCGAGGATAAATCACCATGAAGGGTAATTGGCTTTCCATAAAAATATCCATCATCGAAAACATGTTCAACCATAGAAAACATTCCTTTAGTTTTCGTCGGCAAATTATCTTTATTACGCGTAATATTTGCAACAAGGATAAGATGATCTTTTGCACGAGTTAATGCAACATAGAGCAAACGCTCCATTTCAGCTTCTTCTGCCAATGAATTATCCATTGAAGATAATAAAGTAAGTGGTGTCACAAGTGAAGTGAGTTGTTTTGTAGTATGTGAGGGATTTTGCTGTACAACAACGGGCTTACACACAATACCGAATTTTTCATCTATCATCACTTGTTGAATATTTGTCTTTATATCACCGGCATTCATGTCATAGACAATTACAACAGGAAATTCCAGACCTTTGGATGAATGAATAGTGATGAGTGGAATAGCATTGCGCGAGCTTTCAATTTGAGCATCACTTTCTTGCACTTCCGTAGCAATTAAGGCATTTAATCGTTCAGAAAACTCAAATAAACCATTAAATCCTGAAGACTCAAAATCACGCGCAAAAGCAATAAGTTTTTGAATATTTGCTGTTTTTCTTTCGGCATCTTTTGTGTCTTGTACGCGCAAGAACCAATCACTTTTTTCTAACAATGTATGCAATAATATTGGTAATGATAATCGCGATGAAAGAGGTAATAATTCCGATAAAACTTGTACAAGATTAAAGATATTACCTTTTTTTAAATCATGAATTTCACAATATCGGACACATTTTTCCCATAGTGATATTTCCTCCGTAGCATAGAATACATCAAGCAATTCAGTGTCGGCAATCCGGAAAAATGGCGAACGTGCAATAGTCGTAAAAGCAAAATCATCAGCGGGATTCGCAAGAAAGGTCAGATAAGCCACAATATCCCGTATTTCTTGACGAGTATAGAATCTTTTTCCTTGTGGCACATAACATGGAATATTATACTGTCTCAATGTCATTGCGAGAGAATCGAGCACATCATTCTTCCTGGCAACAACAACACAATCTGACCATTGCACAGGACGAACATTCCCTTTTTCTTCAATCTGTAAGGGAGTATCGGAAGTAACCACATGAAGTAAATGTCGGGCAAGTGCATGATCTTGTTGCACATGAACAGGTGGTTCATGCGAATCCTCTCGTACTTTTTCTCCAATAATCAAAGAAACGCTTCCCTTATGTTCGGGGTTATAGGAGCGTGAGCAAATAGTATTATCATATCCGACAAAATACCCCGTTGTTGATTGATGCATTATTGAACCACACACAGTATTAACAAAAAAAGCAATTTCCGGCATCAAACGAAAGGTTGTTGTTAAACGAATATCGCCAAATTGTTCACGCGAATGTAAATCTATTTCAATATTGTTGATATGAACTTTATCCGCAACATGAGCTTTCTTATTTAATTCAATTATTGCTTTTTTTGCCGATTCAAATACACGCACATCAGCTCCACGAAATCGGTAAATACTTTGTTTTGGGTCACCGACAATATAGATATTACTATGCAAAGCATCTTTATCTTCTAATGGTAACGATAATGCATAAATTAATTTTGACGTTAATTGAAATTGTATCTTATTCGTGTCTTGGAATTCATCCACCATAATGTACGAATAATGTTTTTGTATATCATATCGCACTTCTTCATTGTCGAGAATCAGTAATAGTTTTTGTTGCAAATCATTAAAATCTAGAGCTGAAAGATATATTTTTTCTTGATTTATTCTCTCGGAACAACGTTGCAAAAAATCATAGATAATTCGTGCTGTATCAAGTATTTCTTTATCATCATACCAAGATTCTACTTTTGAAACAAAAGAATAGATTCTCTGAAATGCCTCATATTCTCCATAGATATTCTGCGTAATATTGCATTTATCAAATAGTTGAAGTAGATTTTTTCTCGGATCTCCTGATGTTGTAAATAGCAATTCGTACAGTTGAATTATTATTTCAGCAATCCTTGTGTAGTGACTTTCCTCTTTACACGTTTCTGCAAGTAAGGACAGAAGTTCATCAATATTCGGCAAAAAATAAACAAGTGCCGTACTATATGAATTATGTTTAATATCTGATTGCTTTAAAACAATAATTGCTTCATAGATAGATTGCAGTGGTATTCGAAAAGGTTGTATAATATTTATTTCAAGTATCTCAAATCGAAGTGCAAGAATTTCTTCATCTGTTTTTTTATAAA
>DDTD01000049.1 GCA_002344005.1 Ignavibacteria bacterium UBA2373
TGTTTGACTATTACAGATAAAGATAAAGAACTCATTCAAAAGTATGTACATACTCCATTTGTAGTGACTAAACCGTTTGGTGTAAAAACATTACAAGAACAAGGCACTTTTTCTTCTTGCCGTGAACAATTTACATTAATGATGGCAACAAATTGGGCGTGGCGACATAATATCGAAGGTGCTGAATGGTTTATTGTCAATGTATTACCAATATTGCAAAAATCTATACCAGAAGCAAAACTTTTATTACTTGGAAAATATCTTCCTAAAAATTTTTTAGACTATTCTGGCAAAAATGTTGAATGTGTTGGTTTTGTTGAAAATATATCAGACTATTACAATTGTGCCTCACTATTTATATCACCGTTATTTGTTGGTAGTGGTATAAGAATAAAAATTTTAGAATCATTATCCTTTGGTGTACCTGTTGTTGCAACGTCTATTGGCGCTGAAGGTATTGAATTATCAGAAAAAGACGGTCTTTTTATCAGAGATGAACCGACAGAACAAGCATCTCTCATAATTGATTTATTGCATAAACCTGATGAAATTAATAAACTTGGCGAAAGAGCAAAATATAGTGTTCAAGAAAAATATAATGTACAAACAATAATACGCCAGACATTAGAAATTTATCAAAATACAATTGAAAAATTTAGACTTCAATAAAATTTTTATATTCACCTATTCGAAATCCTGTTATTTTTTCTATATAATCTGTAACTGCCATTGCAAATGGTTTTTTTAGTGTACGTGTCGGGTCAAAATGCTTTGTCCACGATGAATCATTTTCAATTCTGTGCCTCATTATTTCGGGATGTGTTTGTGTAAATGGTTGTACTTCATAGCAATTACATTCAAACTCATCACTTTGAGGTATATTCTCTTCCAGCCACTTGTCATCATGATATAGACGGTGGAATGCAAGCTGCTTCGCTTTTTGGATTCTCGGATGCCTCACCCACCCATAATGAAAAATACGAGCTTCTGTTTGGTATGCATATAATTTTCTGATAGTACCATCATCATTTTTGCATCGAAAACCCTGTGCATCGCGCCATGATATTACTTTTCCGGTATTTTTAAAAGCTCGAATTTCCCGCCGATACCATTGCCGTCCGACACCTGTGAAGTCATAACTTCCAAAGAAATGATGCCATCGAAAGAGGAGTGATTCGATACTCTTTTCTCCCAATGCATTACTCATTTCACGTTTAATAAGACTATAATCGTCTTCGTGTAGAACTTCATCTGCTTGTAAGTAGATACACCAATCACCTTTGCAATGCGATAGGGCAATATCAGTTTGTTCAGCCAAAATTGAACCATGCAACCGCTTATTGTCATCCCAGATTGTGTCAATTATTCGTATATTGTCACTCAAATTCTGAATTTTTTCTCTTGTCAGATCATTGCTATTACCAACAGCAACAATGATTTCATCGCATATCGGTAATAGTGAACGAAGAGATTCGACGAAGGGGTAGCCCAATATGTCGCCGTTTCGCACGAATGAAAATCCGGATATAGTCATAATTTTTATTGCAAAAATAATTAATTCTATGCGTTCTTTCAGTGTTATAATTACATGTATTTGTTTGTTATTTTTCAATGTACTGTTTTCTCCAATGGTTGCATTGGGACAAATTCCCGGAATGATTGATACTAACACTATCAAAAAAAAAGAATTACAAAACCATTGCGAATTCTGTTGTAGTGCCGAATTATCAGTGTGTTCCGAACACTTTGCTGTAGAAAGTGAGGTAATAATAGTTGATATAGGTGTAGCTGAGACTCAGGAAACATCGGAGGGTGAATCAGAAGATTCGTCAATATTTGTCCCATTATCCCACTTTACTTATGCGGGTGATCAGCGTGTGACGATTGATGGTTCAATGCCTCGTAATACGACTAGAATACGTCCATTGCCATTGATAGGACTTGCAAGTATTTACTTAGGAATTACTACAGCACTGCATATTTATCAGGTGAATACATTCTGGGATTCGACCACAACGTTTCGATTTATTGAGGACGGTGATTATGCTTTGTATGCCGATAAATTTGGTCATGCTTGGGGTACGTATATTAATGCCTATCTTGCATCCGAGGCATTGATGGGATCAGGTCTTTCATGGGATGCTGCAACCTTAGGAGGCGCAGGAATAGCTTTGGCATATCAGACATATGTGGAAGTGATGGATGGATATGGGAAAACATGGGGTTTTTCTTGGAGCGATATGTATGCAAATTTTGCAGGAGCAGCGTGGTTTTTAGGACAACATTATGTGCCATTTCTCCAGAATTTTACATACAAATCGAATTTTTTTCCTCCTCCGTGGTTTGGTCGCTTAACGAGGGAGTCTGCTGAGACCTTTCTTGATGATTATTCCGGTTGGACCTTCACCTTAGCAATTGATGTCCATAATTTATTACCTCGTGATGCAAAGAAATATTGGCCCAAGTGGCTCAATATTGATGTTGGTCACGCTGTGAGAGATTTACGATTTAGAGAAGGTGAGTCTGTTTATACGATTGGTTTCGATATTAATCCTGTGCGTTTATTACCTGATGGACCCAATTTGTGGAAATGGTTTAGGCAAGGATTTAATTATGTTAAAATTCCTGCTCCCGCAATTGAATTTGGTACTGTAACCCGATTTCGATTATTATATCCTTTTCAGTTGCAAATTGGACCAATCCACTTTTAATGCTGTATAATTGCCTAAAAGTGGAAAAAGCTACTTTATTCTTGTTTTGTTCCATATTTCACGGCATCTCAAAGCCATTGCTGTCTTTACAAATTATCATAAGTAAGCTAATTATACTTTTGGATGAACTTAATAATCGGTTAGGTGACATCAAGTTGTATTATTTGATACCCCACTTATTTTAAATACTGCTGTTTAGAAAGTTCCTCAAAATAGAGTCTAATAATCTTCTCATAATCTTTGGTAAACTGTACTTTATCTTCTTCTAAAGAATTAGAGGTATTAAATTGTTGTATTGCATTTTGTAGTAAGCCCGGACTTTTTTTAAGAATATCCTGACCTGATTTTGATTCACGTTTTTTTTCATAATCACGTTCATTCATCGAAAGCGTTGCATCAAGGAGTCGGGATAATATTTTGTCCTGCCGTTTTATTGTTTCATCCGTTATAGCACCTGTTTCCATATCAGTCATAACTTCTTTCATGTCTTGTGCTATTTTTTCTAATGAGCCGAGACCTTTTTTACCGCCAACTTGTTCTTGCTGTTCTTTTGCTAATTCCTGCATAGCCTGTAAAGCTTTTCCTTGCTGTGCTGCCAAACGTCCCATTTCTGCTTGTTGTTGCGGAGTCGGTTGACCATTTTGACCGGATTGAAGGCGTTGCATATTTTGCATTCCTTGATTAATTTGTTGCTGTTGCCCCGCCATTTGTTGTAATCTCTGCATAAAGCCACCGGGAGATTTTCCATTTTTCCCCTTTCCTTTATTATTTCCTTCACCTTCGCCATCTTGACCGTCTTCTCCTTCGCTTCCTTGTCCATCTCCTTGCCCTTTCATTCCTTGCATTGCTTGTTGCATTTGCATAGCGGCTTTATTCATTGAAGACATTGCCTGACCTTGTTGTTGAGCTGCTTGCTGACCATTGCGATTGCTTAATTGTTCACTGCTCTGCTGCATTTTTTGCATTGCTTCACCAATATTGCGAGCCATCTCAGGTGTCATAGCCATTGATTTTTGCGAAATTTCAGCCATTCTTTGAGCAATAGTGGTTAATTGTTCTTGCATTTTCTTTTGTTCTTGAGCATTTTGAGTGTATTGAGCCGAATTGGGGTCTAATTGTTGTGAATTTTTGCGTAATTGCTCCTGTTTCTGTGATAAATCCAGTAAATCGGAAATTGATTTTTGCATTTGTTTTTGCACTTCTTTGGAAAGATTTTTTTTCATTTCTTTTTTTAGTGCTTTCATTTTTTGAGCAAATTGTTTTGCTTTTTGCGCTGCTGATTTTTGCTTTTGCGAAGATTTATCGGTTTGTCCTTTTTGCATTTCTTCTGATGCTTCTTGCATGTCTTGAGCCATATCATTTTGCTCATTACCAAGTTCTTGTTTTGCATCTTGTAGTTTATCCATAGGCATTTGTTGCTGGATTTCTTTCATAACGTCTTCCAGCTTTTTCATGTCTTCTCTTATATCTTTAGCTTCCTCACTCATATCTTTTTGTTTTTCTGCAAGCTCTTCACGTTTATCGCGATCGGATGTATTAGTGTTTTCTGTCTGTTTTTGTAATTCTTGTAATTTCTTTTCTAATTGTTCAGCTCTTTTTGTTAATGCATCAGTTAATTGTTCCGCTTTTAAACGTTTCATGATATTGAGAGAGCGTTCAATTTGTTTTTTAAATTGTTCTTCATTAAATTGATATTGCTTCATCGCTTCTTGCAGTTGTTGTTGAGACATTTGCTGCATTGCCTGCTGGATTCTTTCCATTGCTTTTTGCAATTCCGGCGATTGTACTTCTTTCATTAATTGCTGTAACTCTTGGTACTTTTCTAAAGTTTCTCTTGAAATTGCATTATTGTTTTGCAAATTTTTCGACATATCTTCCATTTTTTTGACAACGTCATCTAACTTTTTTTGTAATTCTTTTTGTTGCTGAATTGCATCTTCTAATTTTTTCTTATCTTGCCAATCGGGTTGTTTGTCTTTACGTAAATCTCTTTGAATTTTTTCCATTTCTTTTTGCGCCTGATCGGCTTGTTTTGCGATTTCTTCGAGTTCTTTTCGTATTTCTTCTTCTTGCTTACCGGATTCATTAAGTACTTCATCCAATGAGGGTAGTTTCACGCTCACAGTTTGTGTTCGCGCAGATTTTGGACCCATAATAATATCATTATCTAATACTTCACAGTAAAATTCATATTTATCACTTGGAGAAATATTTATTTTAGTTAAATCCCAGAAATAAGGAACTGTTAAGGATTTCTCATTACGAGGATAAGGAATAGACAGTGCTGTGAATTTATCGTAAGGTTTGCCATATTTTGAATCAACTAAACGATAATGCAACAAAAGTGAAGAAAACCCAAAATCATCATTCACTGATAGTTTTATAGGCAATATTGCAGTTGCATCAATCACTATATCATTTTGAGGAGTGAGTAAAGAAATTGTCGGAGCATTGTCATCTTGAACAATAATTTTATAGTGGACAGGTAAGTCATTTGTTAAACCATCATTGTCCTTAATCTCAATGTAGTATTCACAGGAATTTGTGAGAGAAAACGATGTAGTGGCACTTCTACTTTGTACAGCCATTGATTTCCGTACAGTATCGGTTCTCATACCCGACGAATCTTGTGAAAAATGAAGAAATACACAATTTGCTTGACGTAATTGTTTATTCGAAATTACGGTGATTTCAGTTTTTGCTCCTCGTAATGCAATTATATCTGCTCCATCTGCAGATAATTGTAAAGTCGGTTGTTGTGTATATGCCGGTGAATAGACTTTGCCGGTCAATGACTTTATTATCGGCTTATCTTGCACAACAATTGTTCCTATATTGCTTCGTACAAATTCGCTTAACCATGGACTTTCAGCATAGAACTCGACAGTGTTTGACAAAGAAGAAAAAGTATATGTCAATTTACCATTTGCATCGGGTTTTAATTCATGACTATCGAAATTTTTCTGCTGTATCTCACGTACTTTTATCGTGATTGCATTAGGAATCTTACCCTTAACATTGACAGTGACGATAGCCTTTTCTCCTCGTAACTTGAGTATGGACTGTGGTTCTACGGAAAGTGAAAATGGTGCCGGTGGTAAAAAGGATGTTGAAAAGTTAATAATACGATTCAAAGAAAAACGTGATGCCGGAACTGCAATAACAATACCGAAAAGGATTATCGCACAAGTAAGTAAGAGAAGAAATTTCCTATTTTTTTCTTTTTCAACTATGACGTGGAAGTCAATATTTTTGGATGTTTCATAGACAGAATCAAATGCTGCATAGATAAGTTCATGATTAGTAGATTCTGTTTGTTTTTCAGCCAGTTGAAAAACATTGACAAGAGTGTCGCGAATATTCGGATAATAATGACCTATACGTTTGGCTATTGCATAAGGATTGAACGTATTCTTCAATCCTGTTAATTCTAGAATTGGTGTTAATAAAAATGTTATTATTATTACAATTGATGCCACCACGATAAATCCAAATAAGGCACTTCTGAAGGCTATGTCACCTTGAGCGAAAGTTTCAATCACAACCGCAGCCATCACAAGAAGAAGAAGTGAAAGTATTGTTTTTTGAATTGCTAAAAGTGCTTTTTGACTTAGTTCCGATCTGTGAACCGAAGTAAATCGTTGCAATAATGATGTATAACCTGATTGTAATGTATTCATAGGTAATTTATGCTCCGCGCAATTTGCGAATTTTGTCGCGTGTGTCTTGTAATAAAATAGAACGTGGGAATTTACTTAATAGTTGATTGTAATACAATAATGCTTCATCATTTTTAGAAAGACTTTTCATAACATCACCTAATAGTGATAAGGCAATATCTCCATAAATTGATTCATCATAATCCATGATAAAGCGTCGTAAAATTGTTTCTGCCTCATTATATATTTTGCTATTGTAAAGAGATTTGGCATATTCCAAAGTCGCCTTTTCATGAATATCTGTTTTTGGGCATGCGCCTTCTATTTGCTTAAAAAACTGCTCAATGTCTTTGCTGCTTTTACGAATGAGAGCATATTCCATTTTACCGTAGAGTTGCAAACATACTTCTTGTTCTTCATTATTTTCAAAAAGTATAATATACGAAAGAGCGTCATTTGCTATATCCGATTCAGCTTTCGATGCAAGGGGTGCGAGTAATGATTTTGCCGAGTCTGTCTTGCCTTCATAATACTCCATCAGAGCTAAAGAATATTTAGCTTTATCACTTTCTTTTTGTTGAGAACGTGAGAGTAATTTGGCAACTCGTTCATAGTATTGCCTTGCTGTATGAGTATTACCTCTTTGTAATTCAATATCACCCGCATACAGTGCAGCATTGGCACTTATTGACGAGCCATTCTTTTTTGCAAGAATTGATTCAATAATTGATAATGATTTGTCGCTGTCCTCAATATAACTGTGATAGATCTGTGCTATTCTAAACTGGCATTCTTCAATAATTTGATTCTCAGGAAATTCTTTGATGATGTCATTGTATTTTTCAATAATGTCGAGTGCTTGATCTTTGGTGATACTGTCTTGTATAATGAGTTTTTTTTCTAATGCTGAAGCATAACCATAAAGAGCAGTGGCAAAATAGGGTGATTTTTTGCCAAACTCCATAACTTTTAAAAAACCATCAATCGCAATTGCCGGTTCATTTTCTTTATTGGCAAGAATTGCAAAATTTAATAGTTCGCGTCCTTGTGACCGTGTACGTTCATCAAGATTTTCTGCAGCTTTGAGAGCTTTTATATATTGTTTGGATTCACGAAAATACCAAAGCTGCAACATCATAATATTATAGTCATCGGGATTGGCTGAAAGTGTTGACTCAAGTACTTGTCCAATATAGATATTTGCTTCTTTTGATAACATGAGTGCACTTAATCGCCCTTGGGCAATACCAAGATTTTTTGAGGCGAGATACAATCGGAGTATTTCTTCCGTGCCTAAAGTAATGTTGCCGGTTATTATATAATATTGACTTAACTCATCAGCAAAAAGCGAAGACGAGTTCAAGGACTTCCTTGCTGTTTGAAGGGTTACTATAGCTTTATCATAGAGCCGTAGTCGCGCCTGTGATTGTGCAATTGTTTGAAAGCAGTCAGGAGCCGAACCACACTGTTTCAGAGTCATCTCCCATGTCGCTTCTGCTTCTTGCATTTTACCTGTTCGCCATTGAAGAGAAGCAAGCAAAGATATGATTTCGACTGATGCATCCGTTTTTGCACGTTCACTCACTAATGGCAAAAGAGAAGAAGGTTGCTCCAAAGCAAGAAGGGTGCGAACCACTCCGTCAAAATACTCTTCGTTTTGTTTATTCTTAGCATAGAGTTCTTGATAGATGCGAGCAGATTCACGGAAATCACCGCTTTCTTCATAACTTCTTGCTAAATCAAGTTTTCTGCTTTCATCTGTTTGCGATAACAATTGCTCTGTCAATCCGAAGAACACAGTAATAACAATCATAGTCAGACGAATAGTTATATTTGGCATAAACCTTGACATTAACAACTTCATTGTGAAGAGTCCAAAAAAGTGATGAATAAAAACCAACAGGCGACATATAGACCGAATAATTTCGGAGTATTGACGATTGTCCTTAGTTTCATATTGATTGCTTTTGCTCTCAATGGATGCAAATCTACGTCCGGAAACTCATATACGCAATCAGACACTTCAGATAATGAGGGATTGATTCCACTTTCTTCTATGTTGGCGAAACCACGTAAAGCGGAAACCGGCAATCGCAGTGTGCCAATTTCTGCTGATGGCGCTACTGATTCATTGCGGGAAGCTTTCCGCCAAACGGCACTTACGGGGGCAAAACGCTTGCCGACCTTGCGTGAACAAATGACAGATGTTTCCGAAGCACAGCAACATATTCTTTCTGCCACTGACTCAGTGCTTAGTCAGTTAAACGAGATACGGCTTGACATTGAAGTAATTAAAAATACACTTGATAACACTCCTCTTGAATCACCAAAAAGTAAAATCAAAGAACTCAATAAACCGAAAAAATCTACGACTCTCAAATCTGAAACCGAATCGGATATTATATTGCCTGATGAGAAGGTCAGTAAAAGTAAAAAAGAATTCAAATCAACAAAAAGTCCTTCGGTTTCAAGTAAAAATATCGAAGAAAAACAAGTCACAGCACCCAAAGTTGCCAAAACTGATGAACAACAAGAGAAGAGTGATAACAATAAAAAATCCTTCAGCGATTCCCTCAACAGTTCAAATTATAAAACTGCCTTACGCTTAATTTCCCGAAGAGAATATGCCCAATCCATACCATATTTGCAAGCAGCGATAGAAAAACCCGATAATATCACAACAAAAGTAAATTCTCAATATTGGCTTGGTGAGTCTTATTTTGCCACCGGTAAATATGATGAAGCTGCAAGTCAATTTAAGTCTGTACTTGCTCAAAAGAATTCTGCTAAGTTGGATGATGCCATGGTGATGCTCGGTGAAACATATTTCAGACAGGGGAAAAAGGAAGAGGCAAAAAAGATATTCACATCGCTGATTTCTACTTTCCCTACAAGTGAGTTTATACCGCGTGCAAGAAAACGGTTGCAACAGTTGTAAAATTCTACTTTTTGAACCATGGTGTGGTGAATTTTTCCTTCAATGCTTCACACATGCATAATTGTAGTAATTTTGTACATACGATTTACTTGAGAGTGTTTTATGGATACATATACTCAAAAAAACTTGCATACAGTGGACGATGATACATTTATGATCCAGAAAATCAATGAAGATCAAGCAAGGAAATTTGCTCGTAATCGTTGGTTTATACTTGGTGCCATTGCAGCTATATGTGTCTTTGCAATCACTGATATCATTGGCGGAGTTTATTCTGTAAGTGAAGTTCTTGTTCATCGTGGACTGGGAATGATCACCCCTTTGTTCGTTGCATATTATTTTACATTCAAAACCGATATATGGGTGAAGTATTGGCAGTTTATTTCACTTGGAGTTGTTACCTTTTGTGCGATTAATGATGCCATACTTTTGAGTACAGATATGATAGCGCGCGGTACCGATTTCTATATCAGTGGTTTGTATTATTGGACTCTTGCATCAATGCTTTTAGGTAGAATCCCTATAAAGGTCTTAGCATCATTTTTACTCTCATTAGTTGTCATTTATGATATACATTTTATCTCAAGCGGGATAATTAGTATATATCCCGGTATGCTCACATTATTGATAAAAATGAATATTAATATCATAGTATTTATGCTCATTAGTCTTATGATAATGTACTATCTACAGAAAAATGTTCTTGAGAATTATTTAATACAAAGGGAAATAGAAACAGAAAATACAATTATTGAAAATCAGAATAGGGAAATTTTACGTCAGCAAGCTATACTCACAGAGCAATCAGTGGAAATTGAGACAACAAACACACGATTACATGAAGCAATACACAAGTTGGAGATGACACTTCAAGAGAAAAATGAATTTATGGGTGTCGTCGCACATGACTTAAAGAACCCACTCGGTACTATACTTATGCTTTCGAAATATATTCACAAAGATGATACGATATCTGAATCTACAAGAGATGCGGTAAATGACATTGTCATTACTGCTAATGGTATGTTTGAGCTTATTAAGGCATTGCTTGAGTTTAATATATATGATTCCGGCTCTTTTGTGATGAAGACAAAAGTCATAAATTTTTCTGAGAATATTCATCATGTTATCAAACGATATACGCTTCATGCTCAAAAGAAAAATATGACAATACATACGTCGCTTGATGATTCTCTGCGTATAATGGGAGATGCGATTATATTGCAGGGAATTGTCGATAATCTTGTCTCTAATGCGTTGAAATATTCTCATCTTGGTGCGGAAATTATAGTTACATTGCAGCGCAGCCAAGACAAGTGTCGTTTTGAAGTAATAGATCAAGGTCCGGGTATATCACCGGAGGAGATGAAAAAATTATTTAAAAAGTTTCAAAAATTATCTGCACGACCAACAGGTGATGAACATTCATCGGGATTAGGTCTGGCAAGTACAAAAAAATTTGTTGAACTACATAATGGTACTATTTGGTGCGAAAGTGTTATCGGTCGGGGGAGCACATTTATTGTAGAAATTCCATTAGCTGATACAAGTTCCGTCGAGTAAATACATCAAGAAATAGGGAATAGATTGATGTATAAAAAAGTATATCTCTCATTTTTAATACCGATTTCCCTTTATTGAAATAATATCATGTCAAAAATTTCTTACCGGTATCATCAGTTGTTTGTTTTTGTGAACACAATACTCTGATAGTAAAGCTAGAAGATCAAATTAATCACACTCAATGTAAGGTATGTTCTCTTACATTATTGTATGATATATTACCGTAAAGCTAAAGTTAAGTCAATGATTTCTTGGGGTATTTGTGCGTGACTTGTTTTTGAATCATCGGATGCGTCTTCCAAAGAAATGATACTTGGTTTTTGTCCGGTATAAAATGCGGAATAAAATCCACTTTCACAACGTGAAAAAGCATCTTTTACCATGGAAAAAGCAACCCAGCTTGCACGAAGAATATCAGTAACAGCAGCAGACCCGCCTCGTTGAAAATAACTCATATCAACAGTCCTGATTTCATGCTTTATATTTCTTTTTTTGAAAATTGCTTCAAGCTTAGCGGAAATGTCTGATAGAGATTCATTATAGCCCTCCGCAACAATAATGCGTGTGTCGCGGTCACGTTCATCAATCATTGTCGCAATTTTTTCATAATCAATAATTTCTCCGGGTACAATAACTTGCTCAGCACCTGTTGCTATACCGGCATACATTGCTAAATATGCTGAATCTCTACCCATTGATTTAATCAAATACACACGTCTATGAGAACTTGCAGTGTCACGTATCCATTCCAACATTTCTAAACTTTTATCTAATGCACTATAAAAACCAATAGATGAACCATGATTATTGCAGACATCATTGTCAATAGACCCCGGACATACTAATATCTTTGTACGTAAATTTTCAGATCTTAGAATTTTATTGATTGTATTAGCTGCTTTCACACTTCCATTACCGCCGCAAACAAAAAGATAATCGAAACGATTGTCATGTAAGTTCTGCGCTACAGTTTCTTGTAAACTGTAATTGGTAGCAAGTTCAGGAACGCGGATTGTTCCAAGAATAGTGCCTCCTGCCGAGGCGATACCTGCAACATCTAATTTTTGAAGCGTTCTATATTTATTATAAATAAGTCCATGCCATCCATCAAGTGCTCCCCAAACCGATGTCTCGGGTTTTTCATTTAAACTGCATCGCACAACGGCACGAACAAAAGCATTCATACCGGAGCAATCGCCCCCACCTGTTAAAATTGCAAATTTCATAGTTTTATTGTTTCATTATTATCTCGAAAATTATGACCATTTCAACATTCCACCAACAAGATTCACTGTATGAGTAAATCCTTGTTGTTCTAAAAACATACATGCTTGTCCACTGCGATTACCGCTTCTGCAATAAATAATAAGTTCTTTATCTTTAAACTCTGCTAACTCATCAATACGATGAGGAAGTTCACCCAAGGGAATAAAGAGTGTGTCGCCGTCTATTTTTTGAACTTCGCGTTCCTCCGGCTGGCGCACATCTAAAATAACAAGTGAAGGATCATTCATTGCAATACGTTCACGTAATTCAGAAGAGCTAATTGATTTCATTGTTCTTTCCGTTATATTATTTTGAAATGGGTGTTTCGACGATAACTGTTACTGTTCGATTGTAAAAACGTCCTTCGGGAACAGAATTATCGAATACTTCCTTTTCACCTTCACCGATGGCAGTTCCTTTACCGAGGGCTTTTACTGTATTTTGTGCCCTTTGAAGAGATAATTCTTTATTGTGCTGATCATCACCTATTTTATCTGTAAAGCCGGTGACAGTTACTGTTGCTTTTGGAGCAATTCTTGGTTTTATGTAGTCTAATATACGTTTGTTAGCCACTCCGATTTCGGCACGATCAAAATCGAAAAGAATAAGACTATAGCGGTCAATTTCCTTATCTGATTTCTTTTCTGCACGTTTCTTCTGTACCGTGATTTGCTCGAATGGAATAGATAGAAGAGGAGTTATTGCCTTTTCTTTGTCTGAATTTTCAGCATTTATAGTATAGTATAAGGGTTGGGAAAGAGAAGGAATAGAATTCTTATCATTAAGAATAGCCCAATCCAACAATTGAGGAGGAGTTTGTGTACCGGAAAATTGCTTGTACTCTTTGTTCTGTTGGCTTACAATGACTTTCCAATCGCGTATATCTGCTTTTGTATTTACTGTTGGATAAAATCGGATAATTGGTGGATTTGATGTACGTATAGTATCATTGAGAATAACCGGTTCTATAATTTTCCATGTATCAGAACTTAATTCGACACGACGATTTTCTGCAATGCCGTCATCGGTATCATTATTTGAAGGTTTTTCCGGCAAATTACGATATCTTACGATTAGGCGCTTTTCTTCAATATTCCATGTTTTTAAAAAATACTCTTTCACAGCATTAGCCCTTTGTTCAGATAATTCTGTGTTGTTTTTTTCTTTGGATTCATTGCTGTTGCAACCTGTAATCGTCAGTTTGGCAGTGGGGTTCTCTCGCAAACGTTGCCCAATAATATTCATAATATGGTAATAAGTTTGCAACGTTGATTCATTATGTAACGTTATCATTGAAAAACTATTTGTAGCTTCTGCGGATAATTTGTTGTATTTCGGGGAAATTTCTGAAGAATTATTATCAAAAAATATATAATTGAGAAGAGGTCGAATTTGTGCCGAAAGAAATTCTTCTACCACAATCTTTGCAACAGGAAATTCCTTACCATTTTCATCTAATCCGACAGCACGAATTTGTGCTTCTATTGGCTCTTTTTGAGGAGTAACAGGAGTTTGAGCAATAATGGGTTTTGCCGGTTCTTCAGGCTTTTTTTCAGGTATTGGATCCGGTTTGGGAATAGGTGTCGGTTTCGGGCTATATTTTAAGGCAACTCCAAAACGAATTGTAGAAACTTTCCAGTCCAAAGTATTATTCAAATTTGTAATACCGTGTTGATATTGTACTTCCGGTGTGAGGAATAATGTCCTTTTTGCATTCATCGGAAATTCATATGCTACACCAATCATTGGTGCAATCATAACAACGGCATTTTCTTGTATATCACCTGATGTTGCATTACGTTCACGAGTATTTTCAGGAATAAATGTACCATTAGGGGAAGAAATAACTTCTTTTTGGGAATATTTTTGATTAAGTAAATAATTAAGATCAAAACCCGCATGTACTTTGAGACCCTTTGTAATATCATACATTAAAGAAGGTTGTAAGGAAATAGCCGGAATTATGGCATCAAGTTTATGGGTAAATGGTGTGCTTCCATTTGCTGTAATTATATTATCTGTACTTTCCAATAGTCCCGAATAATCAGCGTAACTCATACGGAAAGAAAAATCAAAATCGCTAAAGAAGGGAAACTCTATGAGAAAACCACCGCCTATTGTGCTTCCTGTGCCTTCTGTGTAATTTTTACAACAATTGGGAACGCCGGGTAATTCTTTAAAGTTTGCATTGTGCATATTGAGCAATCCATGTCCAAAAATGCCATAACGTATGGTTGATTCCTGGGCATTTAGCGAGGAAATTGTAATACAGAACAATCCAATGATGATAGAAATATGTTTTCTTTTCATAGTTAAAACTTTCAAGTAATGTACCTTAATAACCACCAAAGAAGAGTTTTGGTTGCGTTGTGTTGGCAAAAAATCTCTGCGAATATAACAAGACAAGTGAGAAATCGAAGAGAGAATCATACTTTGTGTATATTCTGAAAAACGATTTCTGCCCATACTTTCCAGTTGAGTCTCTGCTCGTATTCTTTTCTACTTGAAAGAGATAATGCACAATATCTCTGTTGATCTTCCCATATTTCGGCGATAAGCTTAGCATAATCAATGGCATCAGCGTCAGGTGGAAGTAAATGACCATTTTTCCCTTCACGAACGACTCCGGAAACTCCGCCAACATTGGTACTGATGGAAGGCAATCCAAAGGCAGATGCTTCACAAAACACAATGCCATACGCTTCTGCTCTTGTCGGTAATAATAAGAATGAAGATGAGGTTAACAATTCATGGAGCGATGTTCGTTGATGCACATTGTTTTTATCCAAGAACGGGATAACTTTCATTGCGGGATGAATGCATTGAGACGGGGGAACACATCCACAAACAATTAATTCAGCCGGAATGTTCATTGATAACATAGTTTTGAGAGTTTCTAAAGCAATTGCTCCTCCTTTTCTTTTCCAATCCACACCCAAAAAAAGTAAACGACAAATTTCTGATTTTTTTGTTCGTACTACTTTTTCAAAATCAGGAATGTCAGATTCTTCGATATTGGCACCAAAGGGAGCAATAAATATTTTTTGCGCATCAATATTCAGGTCTTGAATCGTAGATTTTGCTGCCCATTGAGTCGGATACGTAATTTTTCTGAATTTATGAAGTGCCATTACTTCAATTTCAACAAGTTCTTGAAGTGAGCACTTCCATAAGTTTTGAAAACTTATATAATCCTGTGCTAATACATGGTTTATATCAGAAAGACCTAAAATTGGGATATCTGTATCTAACAAAGAAGTTTCTGCTGAGCCGGCAGGTGCATAAAGCCAATCAAAAGAATTTTTAAATAATTTTTTTGAAAAAAAACTTGAAAATTTTTTTGCTAATCGTTTTGTATGGTAATGACTTGTCCCTTTACCTGTAATAATCCTGCTTATTTTATTTTTTAAGGACTCATAAAGCCAAGGATTACCCGGATAGGGACCTAAATGGATTGTTTCAGCTCCATATTGTTCTAAAGCGCGACATGAAAAATAAGTAGTTCCTGACCATATACGCGGATTAAGTGCATCTGCGGCAGATAATATTCCAATGCGGAGTTTTGACATTGTAGTTAAATAATAATCCGGATATAAAAAATCCTGTCTTTTTAATAAAGACAGGATTTCGTAAAAAATTATTTTTTAAGTAAATCGCGAATTTCCATAAGTAACTTTTCTTCTGAGGTAGGTTCGGGTGGAGCAGCCGGAACTGCCGGACCTTCTTCTTGCTTACGCTTTAATGTGTTGATAGATTTTATCATAAGAAAAATACAAAAAGCCAATATAAGAAAATCAAAGACATTTTGAATAAATGAACCATAACTGAGAACCACAGCAGGTGTATCTCCAACTTTATCTTTCAAGATAAATGCAAATTCCTTGAAATTAATTCCACCGAGCAACATTCCTAATGGGGGCATAAGTATATCATTAACCATTGAGTTAACAATTTTACCAAATGCACCGCCGATGATAACACCCACAGCTAAATCAACAACATTTCCTTTGGATGCAAATTCTTTAAATTCGGAAAAAAATCCCATAACGCACCTTTTAAATTAAGTAAAAAAATATTAAAATTTATAACCAAACCCTATAGCTAATACACTTCTGAATTGTGTAGAAGGTCCGATTGTTCCATTATCACGTTGTATAGCAATTTTTTCATCATAGAGCAAATCCGTAGCAAAACTTGCGGTAATATAATCATTGACTTTCAGATTAAGTAATGTTTCCCAAGTAACAATAGCGGTTGTAATTGTTTGATACGGCGCAAAAACATTAAAACGGGTTTGAAAGGTAACGTTCTGTACAATTTCTTTTTTTAAAAATAGATTAAAATTCATACCCAAATCACTACGAACATTTTTACCTCTATCTACACCGAAAGCACCTTGTTGAGACAGGGTGTCATCCATAACAAGAACTAATCGGTTTGAAACAGGAGCAACCATCATTTCTAACCAATCCGAAGGACGATATGTCAAACCCGCGCTTAAAGTCACAAAACCGGGTGCAAGGAAATTTGAAATAAGTGTTTCCTTTCCGTCAGCAGCATATTTAAAACCCTTAGAGAACTGAGTACGAAAGTCTAAAAGACCGCTGTATGTTAAGTGTTCATTGGCTTTATACCCGTACTGTGAAATCACAATGATACGATCATCACTTTTGCGAAATTCTTGTCCTTCTAACTTTGTGAGACCATAGCCAAGCTCCACAGAGTTATTCCATAGAGAGTGAGCATCTTTGAAATTGAGAAAAAAATTCGATAGTCCCGTAACAGAAACAGTGCTGTTACCCCCACCTGACCAATTTGATAAAGAAACTTGAGAGAAGTTGACACCCAGATTGCCGCCTTTTGTCCAATAAATTGTTGAATCTTGGGAGTGTGCAGAATGAATAAATGTTAGAATTGCTATGAGAGAAAAGAGGAAGATAAGCCGCATCGTTTGTTGACCCTTTGAAAAGTTGAAAAACTCTTACCGCAAAGATAAGAGAATTTTTCACTGTATCTTCCTGGTTAATGCTGTGAAAGTATGAAAAAATGACGATTGCTCAAGATGTTATATATTATCAAAAAAACACTAACTTCATATCACACAAGTATTAAAATAAAGCACATGCCCATCTGTATCGTGCTACTGCTTCATAGTACTCTGCAAGTGCATCCACTTCTTTCTCCGCTGCTTGTGCTGTGAAGCGTTCGCGAAAGTTCACGCGGAATATATCACTTTCGCCCCGATCAAATAAGTCCCTTTCCGCATTTTCAAGTCTTTCAGCAGCAATACGTTCATTACGAGCAACAAGAAATTGCTCATAATTTGCAAGCAGTTCCGAGGCGGCATCATCCACTTCGGCTTGTACTTCACGTTGGAGTAAAAACAGTTTAATATCAGTCACTTGTTGTTTGATTTCAGCTTCTGCTAATTGTCCCGTTGCATCACGGAATAATAAGGGCATCGAAAAATCTACGCCTACTTTGTAATCAAAACGATTGACACCATCATTGAGTTGATCCGAAAATGGAGCAAATTTGAGATTAATATCCGGTTTCCATTGCTCATTGGCAAAGTCTCTTGATACATCTGCAATGCGTTTTTCTGCTCTATTTAATGAAATTTCAGGCCGCCGTCGTATGCTTTCACTTCTATCTGTCTGATATTGATTTAAAGTGAGCAATGAAATCGGAGGAAAGTCCTTTGGTATCACATTATTGGGTATATCTGTCGGTGTACCGTCTTTTGTCCATAAAAATAATTGAAACGCAATAGTATTTTTTTCATAATTACGTCGCGCTTTAATCAGTGAGCCAAGCCGCCGCTGTATTTCTTGATAATTCTCTACAGAGTCAATACGAGGTCTTTCACCACGTTGAATTTGTTCATTAATGCCTTCTGCTCTTTGTTGAGCCAAAGTTAATAAACGATTATTAATGATAAATTTTTTGTATGATCCAACCCATTGCCAATATTTTTCTGCTGATTTTCTAAACAATTCATTACGCACTTCTACACGCTGATTTTCTGCTATTGTCGGTTGTACTTCTGCTTTTAGTATTTGTGAACGATTTTTGTCAATCATAATATTGCGCCATAGAGGAATCGAAATTCCTACTGATGCTTCACCTGTGAGCGGAGTGGTGTAGTCTTGATCAAAAAAACCAAGATTTCTTTTCCAACCGGCGAAGACTTTTTGTCCCCAGTAGAGCGGTACGACAATATCGGCTTGGGCAGTTTGCTGCTTAAATTTATCTGATTCACGTTTGGCGGTCACTTCTGCATCAAGGCGAGGATCGAGTGTGCCATATGCACGTTTTACTTGTGCTTGAGCATTGTCTATACCTAATTGAGCACCGGTCAATTTGGGGTGAAACGCATTGATATTCGCATACGATTCTTCCAAAGACAGTGAGTCAGGTTGGGAAAATGTTAATACACTGTCTTTACGGAATGGAAATTGTTCTTGTTGTGCACTAAGAAAAAGTGTCTGAAAAACACACACAATAGCTATAAAATAACGCATAAACCTCTCAGATAAAAGAAATACTGTCAGTGTATATTCTTATGATGTTGTTGTTAGTAATCCTCATCTATGTACGGTTGCGACTATGACATTTTTACTGTGCTAATATTGTGTTTCATAAAGAACATATCATTAATCTTGTATGGAGAATTTTCGTAGTTGTTCTTGAATTTTACGCAATTTATCTTGATTCATTTCAATCTTTTCGGCATAGTAAGCACTTGTTTGCAATGAAGTTGTAATCATTTGTTGCATGCCCTCATAAAGATGTCCTTCATAGTTTCGCAGATTGAGGGATAAGCTCATGTAATCAGGAATAGATACAGTGGAAGTATATATATCGCCATCCTTGACAATTTTATATGAAAGTCCTTCCGGCACCGGACGATAACCGCGCATCATTGCTTGCTCGGATTGCAGCACATCATGAGTGATATAGAGGGGGTATTTGTCATAATTCGATGTAATCATCCTATGAAGCATTTTTTCCCACGCTGCTTGTAAACGTATATCGCTATAGTTTCCGCCACTTTCAAAAAGCTCAAGTTCGGCTTCAAATTCTTTCATTTCTCTTTCTAAAGAGACAAAGACGTGCGGATATCTTCTCTGTAAATATCGCGGATACCATGTACGACGAAGTAATTCTTTTTCGATTAAAATAATATCGGGACGCAGATTCTCACATGCTTGTTTATACCAAAAAGCCGAACACCAATAATCCCATTGCGAAGAAAATATTATAGTGTTTTTGGGCAATTTCTCTACCATAATTTGCGTATAATCACGAACAACCGTGTCTGCCGATTTATCTACTTTTGTATAGTGAAGCCCGATATTAATAAATACAATGAAGAGCGTTATGAGAATTGGAATTGCTGAATTTTGGCTTTTTGATTGTATATATGAAATACTATACGCAACACCAACTGCGGTAAAGATAAATGATGCAATAAAAGCTAATGAAAAATATGGTTCGATATCATGAATCCCATAATTAAAGGCATAAAATGTACAGCCTAAAAAGAGTAAAGTTGTAAAGATGTATAATGTTAGATTACGTTTGATGAATTGTAATATCCCGATGATACAGAAAGCAATTCCAATATAACCCAATTGACCGGGTAGTAAAGAGATAAATTCTTTAAAGTTTTTTGAAAAACTATCATTAAACATCCAAATTTGAAATTGTTTTCCGGAAGCATGATACCAGAATTTATCAAAACCTCTGTGTACTTCACCCCAATTAAAATCCGGTAAAGCTGCACTGCGTAATGGTAGATAAAGCCACACACTTAATCCGATAGAAAATGGAATTATCAGTATGAATAATTCTTTCCATCGACCAATAGAAAAGTCAAATTTTTCTTGTGGTCTTTTAAAAAACATATATATCATCGCGGGTGCCAATAAAATCGTTGTGCCGTGATTACCGAAGCCCAATCCTATAACAGCAACCCATATCATCAATGCCGGCATACGATATTGTTTATCAATACTCATTGCCCGCAAAAAAAGAGCAATACTTAATGTTAATACGACTAATTGCAGAGAATAAACCTCATTGCTTGTTGCTTGATGCCAAATTATTTCTGAAAATGCATACATTGCTGATATGCCTACAGTTGCTAAGTGTTCTGCCAATGGCGAAAACGAGAGGGGAGCTACTGTGTTTTTTCCTCTTTTCTGATGAATTCTGTTCTGATGTATTAAGCCAAAAATCAAACTAAGACACCAAGAAAAAATTCCTACCGATACCGATACACAAAGTCCTGCAAAAACATTGAGTGCATAAATCGGTGAAAATGGTAAAGGCAGCAATGTCCATGCATGTCCTATAATAGTGTAAAGTGGGTAACCCGTCGGATGAGCGACTCCTAATGTTGTACAGACGGCAGCCAATTCTCCACTATCGGTAAAGCCCACATCGGGAGCTGTTGTTGTCAGATAGACGATAAAACTCACTATACTGACGATAAAAACTCTGACTAAAGTTGAAGAAAGAATGTGCATTGGATGAACATTGTGAATAGATGGATAAAACTCATGAGAACATTATTAACCAACCGGCTTAAACTGCTCAAATGCCTGCAAGCAATCATTGCAATAATGAATAGAACGGCATAATGTAGGACCGAATGGACTTTGCATAACCGTGTTTTTACTTCCGCAATATGGACAAATGGCATCGTGAAGTATATCAAGTTCTAATACCATATCGAAGCTTGGTGGTGGTGCTAATCCAAAAGTACGTAATGCTTGCTTACCTTTTTCAGTGATGCGATTGCTATCCCAAGGCGTGTTATAATTGACATGCACTTGCACATCAGTAAGTCCTAAACTTATGATGCAATCACGTATATCTTGTTGCATAACTTCAATGGCAGGACAGCCGACAAATGTTGGAGTGATTGTGACTTCAACCGCATCGTTTTCGGCGATGGTAATATCTGTCACGATACCCAAATCAACCACAGATAGGGTTGGAATTTCAGGGTCGTGGACTTCCAAAAGTGCCTCGAGTATATGTTCTTTTTTTATCATTGTAAGAAGACTTATTTGTAAATATATAGTAAAAAAGATGCTCAAAAGAAGCAATTAGTGTGTTACTGCTTTACTATTTTGTGAAAATTAAGAATTTTCTTGCTACTTTTAACAAACAAAAATTGATTATAATCGGAAACAGTATGAAAAGTCATTCACGATATGTTTGTCAAAATTGTGGCGCAACGAGTGCACGTTGGGTAGGTAAATGCAGTATTTGCGGGGCATGGGAAACCTATGTTGAAGAAATTATTGGTTCCGGTTCAACAAAAACTAAAGGTAAATCACATAGCTCCAATGCAGTAATGAAGCTTGCCGATATCGCGGGTTCGGGCAATGTACGAATAATGACAGGTATTGCCGAGCTTGACAGAGTACTTGGTGGTGGCATCACTCCCGGTTCATTGATTTTGGTGGGTGGTGACCCGGGTATTGGAAAGTCCACACTCATGCTTCAACTTTGTGCAGGTTTGCAAAAACATAATCCATTATATATTACGGGGGAAGAGTCACTGTTCCAGATTAAACAAAGAGCTGCACGACTTGCATCAATTCCCAATGATTTATTGCTTTTGGCAGAAACCAATATTTCTACAATGTTGCAAGCAATCAAAGATACGCAAGCAACTATCGCGATTATTGACTCGATTCAAACGACGTATCACGAGGAAATTAACTCCACACCGGGCACTGTTACGCAGGTGAGGGAATGCACTGCCTTGTTAATGCAAACTGCCAAAAAATCGGGAACTGCAATTTTTCTTGTTGGTCATGTGACAAAAGATGGTATGATAGCCGGACCTAAAGTACTTGAGCACATGGTTGATACGGTGCTTCAATTCGAAGGAGAAAAAACATATGCCTATCGTCTATTGAGAGCTATCAAAAATCGTTATGGTTCTACAAATGAAATAGGCATATTCGAGATGGTAGAGGGTGGATTGAAAGAGGTGCATAATCCATCGGAGATATTTCTTGCTCAACGACATCGTCATGATTCAGGTACGGCAATCGTTGCAACTGTTGAAGGCACGAGACCAATGCTTATTGAGGTACAGGCATTAGTTTCACCCACAGGTTTCTCCGTTGCGCAAAGAACCTCTACCGGTTTCGACACACGACGATTACAAATGATACTTGCAGTACTTGAAAAACGGCTTGGTCTTGAATTTCGGAAATGTGATGTTTTTGTCAATGTTGCCGGCGGAGTCACTTTAGATGATCCTGCCGTGGATTTGGGGATAGCCGCTGCCTTGGTCAGTTCATGGAAGGATATACCGCTTCACCCGGAAACAGTTCTCATTGGTGAAATAGGTCTTTCAGGGGAAATTCGCCCTGTCTCTCACTTTGAACAACGATGCTCGGAAGCTGAAAAACTTGGTTTCACTACCGTCATTGCACCGGCAGCAAATACAGCCAAGCTTACCAAGGGTTTATCCATAGCTTGTCGCTCCGTTGAAAGGGTTTCACTTGCTCTGACTACACTTTTTTCATAAACTTGTGTGAAAAATGGAACAAAATCGTGTTTCGGCGGTACATAGTGTATAATTCGGAATCATTATGCTTTTTCAAAAATCACATACGGAATATACAGGCAAAACAGATGAGGAATTGATGCAGTTATTGCGTCAAGGGAATCACGATGTCATGGTTTTGATTATGCGACGCTACAAACAACGTATAATCACTTTCATTTTCCGTTTTATTGGTTCGTATGAGATTGCCATTGATTTGGCTCAAGATGTTTTTGTAAGAGTTTATCGCTCACGCGATACATTTTCCGGAAAAGATAAATTTTCCAACTGGATATTTACGATTGCAGCCAATGTTGCTCGGTCGGAGTATAAGTCTTTGCATACTCAAGCAACGGTATCGCTCAATACCATTCAGTTAGATAATAGTGAAGATTCAATGCAACTTGCCGATGAAAGCTATATGCCCGATGAATCTGTGGACACTTCAATTATTGCACAGCAAATACAGAAAGCTCTGATGGCTTTGCCTGCATCACAAAGAATAATGATTATAATGCGTGATATTCAAAATCTGAGCTATGAGGAAATTGCAATTATTGAAAATATTGAAGTTGGTACTGTTAAATCACGTATTAACAGGGGGCGGGCACAACTCCAAGTAATGCTCAAACATCTTCATGATGAAATTATTAACTAAATACCACTTTGCGAACAAAACTATGAAACTTTCACATACACATAATGCCATGAAAATGGAACAACACAGTCTTAATAATGTGACCACACCAGATGACTTTGAGGAGGGTGTGCTTACACGAACTTTACTTTCACAAATGCCTCTTGTTAATGCACCGGACGGTTTCGAGGATGCAGTTATGAACGGTATTTCGGCTGATATACCTTGGAAGAAAACAGATACTCCGTTAGGACAATTGTTGCACATGTTACGTTATAATAAAGCAATCGGTATTTCGGCTGCTATTGCCACTATCTCCATATCTGTCTGGATTGTCGTATCACTGATTCCCGAACACCATACGCAGCAAATCGCACCTAAAAATACACAGGTATCTACGCAAACTCCTGCTAGTATGCACACTCAACCGGCTGCATCATTGCAACAATCAAGTGCAAAACAGAATAAAACAATTTCACCCGCCCGACAATACCACAATGCGCAAAAAATGATAAAGAACGATACCTCGCCTATACCCGGATTCAAAACAGAATCCAAGGGTGAACATGAGGAAGATTAGCACTTACTCACCTTTAGCAACCACTATAATCCCCAAGCATAGAATTGTTTGGGGATTTTTATTGGATTTGATAAAGTCTTATCCGATTTGACATCAGAGTGAGTCTATATGCCAAAGATTTGTTTTTTTTTAGTAACTTGCATTCGGGGTTGATGCTTTGAGAGTATCTTTTGCGCCCCGGAAACCAAAGCCGCTGCCAACAATCCCACCGATGATGTGGGCGAATTGAGAGATGTTATCGTAACTGAAGGAGTAGATAAATTCTTTACCAAGATAAAGAATGACAATAAGTATAAAAGTCAGGGGTATATGCCCTTGTTTGATATTGGCGAAAGAGCCGAGCAATATGAGCATAAAGACAATGCCGCTTGCTCCGAGCAATCCACCCGTAAAAAAGAAGGTATGGAGTAATGCAGTTACAACGGCGGTAGTGGTAATCATAAAAGCCATACTTTTTGAGCCGTATTTTTCTTCGAGCAGCGGTCCAATCAATAATATAAGCGAAAAATTTCCGAGTAAATGATTCCAATCGGCATGGCCTATTATATGTGTGAACATCCTTATCCAAGTCATTGGATTGAAGAGGGATGCGTCGGGTTGGAGTGTGAAGAAAAAGTATGTGGTTGCTTCGTTGGTCATTGAACCAAGCAAACGAGCAGCTAAGGCAGCAAGCGTGAATGTAAGTATGACGGGTGCATTGTAATGAATTTTCATAGGATGCGCTTAAAGTTAATGAGATAGTTAAAATTAATCAATATGTATCACTTTTCGGTTAAGTGTAGTGCATTGTTTGTCATAATGCATTGCAATCACCGAGAAAATTATGTGGGAACAAAATATGACATCTGGTACTTTGTACATTGTTTCGACCCCAATTGGTCATGATGACGATATAACGTTGCGGGCATTAAAAGTATTGAACTCATGCGATGTGGTTGTGTGTGAGGAAATGAAGGAAGGGGCTACGCTTCTTCGTAAGCATAAGTTGTCGAAGCAACTTGAGGAGTTTAATGAGCATTCCGATGACTCTCGTGTGCATGAGATTGTTGCTATGCTTCGCGATGGTAAAACTATTGCGCTTATATCTGATTGTGGCACTCCTATTATTGCAGATCCGGGTTTGGGTTTGTTGCAATCATGTTTGCAAAATGCGATTCCGGTTACTGTTGTTCCCGGAGTTACGTCAATTATGACAGCTTTGACACGAAGCGGTTTTAGGGCTGATGTGTTTGTAAGTGCGGGTTTTTTGAGTCGTAAACCTGAAGAACGTCGTGAGGAAATACGTTTGCTTTCTCGGGAATCGCGGACAGTTGCGCTTTTGGAAACTCCTTATCGTTTATTGACTTTATTGACTGCTTTGAGTGAACGTATGCCGAATCGTCGAGCTTATATTGGTTGTAATCTTACGTATCCTTCGGAAACGCATCATTATGGGACTTTTGCCGAGTTGGAAGAAAAGTTTCGTGCAAATAAATTCCGTGGTGAGTTTGTGATTGTGTTTGAGGGATTTGTTGGAGGTAAGTCAGAAGTGGCAATGGAAAGCGAGCAAACATTAAAACAATCTCGGGCTAAAAAGAAAAAATCCGAAGACGAAGATAGTATTTTGATGGAAGAGTCTATGCTTTTGTCTTTGGAGGATGATGAAAATGCGGGCGATGATGAGTTGGAGGTTGTCATCCTTGATGATGATGATAGTGAAGAAAGTGACAGCGAAGAGAGTGTGAAGAGCGCTGATGGGGATGATCGCGGTGGCGAAAGACGCAGCGGCGGTTTCCGTGATGATCGTCGAGGCGGTGAGCGTCGTGGCGGATTCCGTGATGACCGTCGTGGAGGCGATGACCGTCGTGGAGGCGGTGATCGTCGTGGCGGTTTCCGTGATGACCGACGTGGAGGCGAAAGACGCAGCGGTGGTTTCCGTGATGATCGCGGTGGCGAAAGACGCAGCGGCGGCTTCCGTGATGATCGTGGAGGCGAAAGACGCAGCGGTGGTTTCCGTGATGACCGCGGTGGCGAAAGACGCAGCGGTGGCTTCCGTGATGATCGTGGTGGTGACAGACGCAGCGGTGGTTTCCGTGATGATCGCGGTGGTGACAGACGCAGCGGTGGTTTCCGTGATGATCGTGGTGGTGACAGACGCAGCGGTGGTTTCCGTGATGATCGTCGCGGCGGTGAAAGACGTGGAGGCGAACGCAGATTTGATGATAAAGAGGGTTCTCAACAACGCGCGGCTCATGGTAACCGTGAAGGAGCTAATCTGAAACCGAATAATCCTTATGAAGGGATGAAGCCGTATCGTGCACGTTTCGATCGTGATGATCGCGAAAAGGGCAGAACATATAGTCCCGAATCGAGAGATAATCCCAATAGAAGCTATGACAAAAGAAGAGATGATGATAAGAAATTCGGTGGCAGAAAACCGGGTGGATTCCGTCGCAAATGATAAGTGAGAAGTTTGACAATAGGATAGCCGATATGATTATATGTCGGCTTTCCATTGAAGAAATCTGTCAATTTCAGATTTGACTCTTTTCATGAGAGCTGTAATGACGATGCCGTCATCAATATAGCCGACAAAAGGAATAAAGTCGGGCGTTAAGTCAGTAGGAAGAATGAAGTAGGCGAGAGCAGCAACAATCATTGCTTTCGATTTCAAGGAAAGAGCATAGTCCTTTTCCGTGAGCATTGCATAGAGGGTGGTAATATTTCTAAAAAGATTGGTCAATAAGCCGGAATTTTGAGCAGCTTTTCGGACAGATTGTAACTTAGACGGCAACCGCCGAACCACTTCCTTCTCTTTATCGGGAGAATATGATTCAGCGGCATTATCTAAAATCTTTTCGGAATTGTGTTGAGAAACAACCATAACGTAAGAGATAGTTATTGCTCTGAAGAAGTATCTTTGCTTTTCATCATGAGTGCGTAAGGAATGACGACACAATATCCTATAACAAGCAAAATTGGAGCAACGACGGTGGACATAGGGTTGTCCCATGTTTCTAAATAAGTGGCTTCGTCTTTGTAAATTCCGGTAGAAAGCATAACAAAGCCGACAATGATGATACAAAGACCGATAGCAAATATTTTCATGTTATTGACATGAAGAGGAATTCCCCAAAGTATTTTCTTTGGTTGCAGACGAGTTTGTTTAAGGGGTGATGCCATAGTAAATTATTAATGAAATGAATAAAACAGCTACGCAAAGTTACGTCATTCTCTAAAAATATCATATAGTTCTTCGACGAAGCGCAACAAAAGCAATGACAGAACGGCTACGGCACACTGTCTTTTTTCAACACAAATAACATTCAATAGAAAATTATGTATCAGACAGAGTTTCCAACATTACCATTATTACGTCGCGGCAAGGTGCGTGATGTATATGACCTTGGCAGCAGTTTGCTGATGGTAGCGACTGACCGCATTAGCGCATTTGACGTGATTATGTCCAATCCGATTGAAGGAAAGGGCGCTATACTGACTGCCTTGTCATTATTTTGGTTTGAAAAAACAGCCGACCTTATTGAAAACCATGTTATTACTGCCAATGTGGACGAGTATCCCATTGAATGTGCCCCTTATATAGAACAGTTGCGTGGTCGCTCTATGGTTGTGAAAAAAACAAAGCCATTGCCAATAGAGTGTGTTGTTCGTGGGTATCTTGCCGGATCGGGTTGGAAAGAGTATCAGCAATCACGTTCGGTATGCGGAATTCCACTGCCGGAGGGTTTGGTTGAATCTTCGCAATTGCCAAATCTGCTTTTTACACCGGCACATAAAGCAGAGACAGGACATGATGAAAATATAACTTTCGAAGAAGCAGCGGCAACAGTGGGGCATGATATAGCCGAAACATTACGCAATCTTTCACTCAAACTTTACTCGTATGCCTCTGAGTATGCGGCTGAGTGCGGTATTATACTTGCGGATACAAAATTTGAATTTGGTACTATGCCCGATGGCAGAATTATTCTTATTGATGAAGCACTTACGCCGGATTCATCCCGTTACTGGCTTCGTTCAGAATATCAAGAAGGAAAAACACAGGTAAATTTTGATAAACAAGTGCTGCGCGATTATCTGGAAACAACTGTATGGGACAAAAATCCGCCGGCACCTCCATTACCCGATGATATATGTGTAAAAATTAGGGAAAAATATCAATTAGCTTATGATATTCTTACCAAAACATCAGCTGAAACTATTCTGTAATATTGTCGTTTGGTCGGCAGTTTTTTATTGTGGAGAATCAAAGTGAATGAAGAATTGATTGAAAATCAAGAGTTAACAGAAAAAGTACATCCAATCGTGGGGTTTTGGGAAATAATTATGCAGCCCTATGAGTTAGGCAGAAAAATTATTCCGCGATGGTTTCAAATAGTTGCCATAGCTGTATTGCTGGAAACCTTTTGTATGACAACCGGTATGTATCTGGTATCGAAAAGTGATGGGGTGAAATCGGAAATGGCGGCGATGAATAGTAATATTATAAAAAGACTTGAAAAAAATCCTCAAATTACAGATGAGCAATTGGAAGAAATGAAAGAACAGTTCGATTCAAATTTTGAATTTAAGCTTTTATCCACGGTTGGAGTTTCTCTCATATATAGTTTATTTGGAATATTTGTGGTAGGAGCTTTTTTCTTTTTCGTTGCTCGTTTATTTGTTGAACAACCAAGCCCTTATCCTAATATAATGGGATTAACCGCGTTTGGCGCAGCAATTTCGGGCTTAGGTGTCTTAGTTTCGACAATGATTCAATTTCTTACAGACACGACAGTCTTTGGTTTGACACTCTCATTCGTAGTTGATCCTGCTGAACATCCTGCATGGTTTTCATTTTTATCAAGAATATCAATATTTTATCCTCTATATTATATTGCAATTGGTTTAGCTGTCGCAGGTGCATCACGAATGCATAAACAATGGGGGTATATTTTAGCAATAATTGTGTGCACTGTTACGATTATCTTATGGGGAGGGATAAGTGCTGTTGGTGGATTGTTTATGTAATAATTGTTAGATTATTGATAATAGATTGATAAAATGATTATTGCGTTTCATAAACCATATTCTTGTTTATCTCAATTTACAGATAATGGTTCGAATCACCGAACTCTTAGAGAATTTAATTTTCCCTCCGATGTCTATCCTATTGGTCGTTTGGATGCAGATTCGGAGGGATTATTATTATTAACGAATGAGAAAAAATATATAGACAGATTGTTGCACCCCTCATTTCAGCATCGGCGAACATATTGGGCGCAAGTCGAAAATATTCCTAGTAATGAATCTCTCGCAAAACTTGAAAAGGGGATTATTATAGAAAATTATAAAACACTACCTTGTGAAGCAACGATCCTTAGTCCGGAGCCACAAATCGCGCCGCGTATTCCTCCCATTCGTATCCGAAAAAATATTCCTGACTGTTGGATTGAACTTACGCTCATAGAAGGTAAAAATAGGCAAGTGCGTAAGATGACAGCAGCCGTGGGTCATCCTACATTACGCTTATTGCGCATATCTATTGGCAATTATGCTCTTCATGGAATCGAAGCCGGCAATTGGAAAATCCTTACATCAAAAGAAATAAACCAAGTGTTTCAGAAATAAATACACGAAACGTTAATGTTTAAATCCACAAACAATAAACGAAGTACACAGTCATAAATACTTAAACTTTTGTGTATCAATAAAATCAAACATCAAATTCTCATCAATCACTTACTTTGTATTATAATTCAGGTATAATATGTGTGCCGATTCTTTCTACATCAGCAGGTTCTATATCATCGGGTATGCTTTGACCGGTAGTGAAGTATGCCAATGGTAAAGTTTGTTTTCGCAATATACCTATTAATGCACCGAGCGATACCGCTTCGTCAATTTTTGTTAAAATGAGTGCGTCGGGTGAAAGGATTGAAAATTTATCCATCACATCTAAAAAAGTGTGCTCATTGACTGTTGCACTTTGGACTAAATAGGTAATATCCGGCAGAGCAGCTTCTCGATAAGCTGATAATTCTAACAGCATTTTTTTATCTCTTTGGCTGCGTCCTACGGTATCAATCAGAATAATATCGCGTTTTGATTTTTCTTGTTTTACAATTTGTCGTAACTCTTGTGAATTGTAGGCGACTTCAAATGGAATACCGGCAATAGAAGCAAAAGTCTGTAATTGATCGGTGCCACCAACTTTATATGTGTCTGATGATATAATTAAGACATTAGCTTTGAAAAGCAATTTACATACAGCCGCTAATTTTGCAATTGTAATTGTTTTTCCAGAACCGGTAGTTCCGACAAATAGGGCAGTAGTACAATGTGATTTCGGTTCCAGAGGTGGTATTACACGTAAATGTTCGGTTACAAGCATACGTAAGGTTCGTAGTGCTTCTTCAATGGAAGGAAATGGACCGCGAGCAGCAAGCAATCCAATATAACGTAATGATTCATCTTCACTTAATTCGGCATTTCTAAGTTTTTTGTATAAATCATTATAGAGTTTGCCAAGCGTGGCACTATGCCGATAACGTATGGCATCTCTTAATCCATCCAATGTTGAACGCATTTCGGCAATCTCACGACGCAATTGTACAAGATTGACCGTATCACCAACATCGGTGGATTGCGTTACTTGTTGTAATTCACGTTTTTTCAATTCATTGCGTTTTGGCGATGAATTACGTTTTCGCGTCGGGGCTGTTTCTTCTTTTTCGGGAACGCCTCCCTGCGACTCAAGTCGTTCGGGTAAAGAATAAGCGGATGGCTCCTCGTTTGTTGCAACGATTTCCACTATGTCGCCTTCGGAACTCTTTACTGTACGAGTCGAGAGAATAATTGCATCGTCTCCGAGTTCCTTGCGCATCAATTCAAGCCCATCTTTCATACTTGGGGCAAGGTATTTTTTCATCTTCATATTCTTGTGTCCGTCACTTACTCTATGTCAATTTGTACATTGTTAAAGCGAAAATTACCACATTTTATGATTGTGGAGCAAAGTTTTTGCACAAAAACCGATTCTTGCTATTTTTTTTACTGCCATCTGAACGATCACCTTTGAAATCATTGATGTTCTAAATGTAAGCGATTTGTCAGTGTATGTTGTCTTTGAGATGCATCGTCTCGAGTTGTACATACAAAACGTCTTGCGGTTATTTCAGCTGCCGTAGCTATGAAACTATCAGCCCAAAGATTAAGCATCACCGTGTCTTAAAGTTATGTTTTTTAACACAAGTCAATAAGTCGTTTCTTTGTTTTTTATTCTTTTGTGAGCAATTGCCGAATCCGGAGGGCTAAACGACCCCGTGCGTGTTCGAATCCCGCCTACATAACAGAAAAAAGCTGAGTAATTTCACTCGGTGTTTTTTGTTTTTGGTTGATTACCCTCGAATACCTCATGGAGAAATGAGAGTACAATATCTCGATAGGCAGTGCCGCCTTTGTCACCCAAATCGTGATGTTGAGCATCTTTGACAATATGGAGTTTTTTCTTCGACGAACCACAGGCGGCATAGTTTCTCTTTGCGTACTGAACGGGGATATGTTTATCGTCTTCACCGTGAATAAAAAGCACAGGTGCATGAATTGATGCGACGGACTTTTCAGGGCATACCGTATCAACAGAAAACTGAGCTAATCTTTCCGATTGAGTAAGGACATAATCCGTAAACGATGGAATACGTAGATGAATCATTCTTTCCCCATAATCATGATAGGTTTCTCGAAACGATGCAAACCCTCCTTCAAAAATCCCGCATTGTATTCGAGACTCTTGAGCCATTGCCTGCATAGCGACAGCAGCACCTAAGGAAAAGCCCATAATACCGAGACTTGAACTTCTCAGCATTGAGTCACTTTCTACTTTGTTGATAATATCAGAAATGTCCAGTTTTTCTTTTGCTCCGAATGTACAGAATTTTCCTTCACTTTGTCCATGTGCTCTTTGGTCATACACGATAATGTCATAGTCCGAGAGTAACCATTCTGCTATGCCATACATATGCTCTTTGCAGCTCGAAATACCGTGAACAAGGATGATTGTTGCCTTAGGAATTCGCTGTTCAACAGAGTAATACTCACACGATAAACGTATGGAATCACGTGTGACCACAGTAAACTGATTACGATATGATATTGTCGGAGGAAATGAAGGAAATCGCAGTACTTCATTATTGCGATCTACACGTCTCGGGCAAATGGCTGAGTACGCTAAATAATGATGCACTATGTAGTAGATACCAAAGCCAAGGCTTAGGAGAATGATCACAGCGAATATCATGAGTTTGAATTGCAATGACATGAAGTAAAGAGTGTATTTATTGAAAGTATTAGTTGCGTTAAAAATATCATTATTCGTTAATCAAAAAAGCACACAATTCATGTGATTATGCTTAATCATTCTTTATACATCCATTTTCTACAATTAAGGTTTTTTTATCAATAGACTCAGTCAAACCCTTCATACCCTGATGTGCCTCTGTTGCAGTAATAAAAACTTGTGCTCCTGTCTCTAGAACTGTTTGCAATACATTTCGCGTTCTTGTTGCATCAAGTTCACTAAAAATATCATCATATAATAAAATGGGTTTTTCTTGTTTTTGAGCGTAAAGATATTGGAACTCTGCATATTTCAATGCAATTAAAAGTGATTTATGTTGTCCCTGCGATGCATAATCTCGAGCTTCACCATTGTGTATGCCAATATATAAATCATCTTTTTGTGGACCGAATAAAGTAGTACCACGCCGAATTTCTTCATTGCGACATTTTTTAGCAATGTCGTTAAATAGATGTAATAGCTCATTTTTTTTTGTGGAAGAATTGATTGTCACCTTAGGTAATGTTTTAGCCTGATACTGTAAAGAAACCATCTCTTTTCCATTAGACACTCTTGAGTACGATTCAGTAAAATAAGGCATAAATTCTTCGATAAAAACAAAACGTCTTGCGGTTATTTCAGCTGCCGACGCTATGAAACTATCAGTCCAAAGATCAAGCATCGCCGTGTCTAAAAATCCTGTTTTTTTAGCAGAAGTCAATAAGTCATTTCTTTGTTTAATTATTCTTTTGAGAGCAATTGCCTCTTCAACATAACGTTTGCTGCATTGCGAGAGCAGTGCATCAATAAATCTGCGTCTGTCATCGGGTGCGCCGAAGGTGATGGCTTTAAAATCAGGCGACAACACAACAACAGGCATTTCGCCAATAATATCTTTCGGTGACAGAGAATCACCAATAGAGGATGAAATATGTTTACGTCCACCTGCGCTGAATGACACAGTTACCGCATATGGAACTTGTAAATCAGTTTGAGCTTTGGCATGCACTGAATACTTCGACTGTGCACTGTTGATAAGTAAACTGTCAGGTGTAGGAAGAAAACTTTTCGAAAGCGATGCTATTGAAATTGCTTCTAAAATAGTGGTCTTGCCGGCACCATTATGTCCAAGAATGATATTCATTTCCGGCGAGAAGTCGGTTTCAGTATCATTATGATTTCGTAAAGAATGAATGCGTATAGTAGTAACTCTCATTGTTCTGTTAAGCCGATGTCACGATGTTTTTTGAACAGATAACGTATGTCAATGGTTTCTATTCGTTTTTTTTTACTAATTTGGTAAATTCATTCATCAAAAAAGAGGAGTTTCCTATGAAAAATGTAGTTTGTGTGCTGTGTGTTGTGTTCTCGGCATTAAGCTTTGTCGGATGCAGCAAAGACGAAGCACCTACAAATTCCAACAACAATAATAATACCAATACAACCCATGCATCTGCGACAATTGATGGCTCTTCCACATTTTCAATTCCTATTGGAGCAAGTTCAATGGCGCGTGGTTATTATATAAAGTCTGAAAATGCTGTTACTTGTGTATTCTCTGATGGTGCAAAAAGTTTATCTGTAAATGTTTTTGGAGGTACAACCGGCTCTTTCCCTTTTCTTGAAGATGGCAATACAGAAAAGAGATGGGCACAGATTTCATTGGGTAATTCTTTGTCCGATATGTCGGCTTCTATTGCAGGTGAAGGAAGTGTGACTATCACTAAATTCGGAGCTGTCGGTGAAAAAATAGAAGGTACGTTCTCCGGTAAATTTATGACATTCAAAGGTGAAATGAAAGTTGTTACTAATGGTACATTTTCTGCAATACGTGCAGAAGATATAGACTAATTTTTTTTATTTTTTTGTGAGTGTTTTATGAAAAACAAAATTTTACTCAGTGTTTGTGTTGCTACATTTCTTTTTGCCGGTTGTGGGGCAAGTGAGAAAGTAGAGCAATTAGAAAATACGATGAAAGCCGTACAAAATGCGGATGAAGTTGCGAATCAAGTAAATACTAACAATGATTTGGCACAAAAACGAATTGAAGAACGCAAACAACGTGGTGACACATTGGCAATGCCCTATAAAAAACTACAGGAATATTTACCCACAGCACCTGCCGGATATACTGCCGAAGCTCCAACCGGTGAAAGTATGAATATGCCGGGTGCATCATATTCTCAAGCTCGTATCCGTTTTACAAAAGGCGATGATGAGATTACCATAACAATGACAGATTATAATCAAGCGTATGCAATTTATCAAGGTGCCGTTGCTGTTTGGGCAATGGGGATGGAATTTGATAATGACAATGAAACAGCTAAAGGATATAAACTCAATCATGAGTTAAGCGGTGGTTGGGAACGCTATGAAAAAATCTCAAAGTATGCTACGTTATCACTTGGCGTAGGTTCTCGATTTTTTATCGAAATTAAAGCAAGTAATCAGACCAACACAGACTTTGTGAAATCAATTGCAAATTCAATGAAATTAGCAGAATTATCAAAAATGTAATTATATTTTTTCTAATATTTTCAAAAAAAAGGCGGTATATTTACCGCCTTTTTTTTAGGATAATTGTCCAAATTTACCGCTTCGTAAATCATCAAATGCCTGTACAATCTCTTCTTTTGTGTTCATCAGAAATGGTCCGTAAGGCATTAAATTCTCATTGATAGGTTCACCACTTAAGATTAAACATGTAAACTCATTATCTGATTGAAAAGAAATGTCCGATCCATCATTATTGAAAAGTACAAAATGGTTTGCTTCTGCCAATGTGCCATTGATAGAAACTGTACCATCAAGTATAACGATACCGGTATTGTAATGAGCAGGCAAGGTAATCATAGTATTTGTTTGGGCATTACCTTTGCAATTCCACACATGCATTGGCGTAAATGTTGAAGCAATACCTTGAGTACCATGATATTCACCGGCAATAATCTCAAGTATAGTAATGCCATCATCGCAGAGATATGTAGGAATATCTTTATGGTTAATGGCTTGATATTTCGGTGGGGTCATTTTATCTTTTGCCGGTAAATTAACCCATAATTGCACCATTTGCATAATGCCACCATTACGTGTAAATTCTTCTTCATGATATTCCTTATGAAGCACACCGCTGCCTGCTGTCATCCATTGGACATCACCTTCGTAAATTATACCGCTATTTCCCGCAGAATCATGATGGGCAACACTTCCTTTATAGGCAATTGTCACAGTTTCAAAGCCACGATGGGGGTGAACATCCACGCCCCGAGGTGTGTCGGTTGGTGAAAAATAGAATGGTGCGCCATAATCAAGCAGGAAAAAAGGGCTCATGCGATAGATACCTTGATTTATTCCACTTGGAAAAAAATTGTGTACATGAAAACCATCTCCGACTGTATGAGCCGGCGGTGGAGAAAAGATATTTTGAATAGTTTTTTGCATAAAGATTTTGAATATGAAAAAAAATGGAGAAGATTAAGTGGTAAATATATTTTTACATATTGATTTGCCGCTTTGATGAAGTGAATAAAGGGCAAATCATCTTATATCAGCTTCACCAAATTATACCCGATGAGTGCCGTACTGTATGCCAACATAAATGTATAGGCGAATGCTATCATTGACCATTTCCATGAGCCGGTTTCTTTTTTAATTATTGCAATAGTTGAAATACACTGTAAAGCATATACGTAAAACAGCATCACACTTATTGCTGTAGCAAAAGGAATTGTTTGTTGTAAAATTGTGCGTAATTGTGCATCACTGTCCGAAACATCAGCACTATACAGTTGTCCCATGACAGACACAAATACTTCGCGAGCAGCAAAACTTCCAATAACACCAATAGTAAGTTTCCAATCGAAACCGAGAGGTTGGAATATAGGTTGTAATGTTTTTCCTATTGTTCCTGCATAGGATTGTTCTAATTGTATGCGCTCTGCTTGTAATGATGTCATGCCTGTGGGAATTTCAGCTTTCGGAAATTCTGTTAATGCCCATAAAATAATGGAAAACAGCAGAATAATGGAACCGGCATTTTTAATAAATTCCTTTGAACGGTTCCATACAATTATCAATAATGAGGGTAAAGAGGGAACTCTATATGGTGGAAATTCGAGCAGAAAGGGGAGTGTTGCTCCGCGAAAAAGTGTTTTCTTAAATACAAGTGCAATACATAAACCACTTATTGCCGCCAAAAAGTATAGACCGGCTAGTACTATCGCTTGCAGTGAAAAGATACCACCTACGATAATCGAAGGGATACATGCTGCAATAAGTAAAGTATAAACGGGTAAACGTGCACTGCATGTCATCAATGGAGCAATCATAATTGTTGCCATCCTATCTTTTTCCGATGGGATTATCCGTGCGGACATTATGCCCGGTATTGCACAAGCGTATGATCCCAATAATGGAATAAATGACCTGCCTTGTAAACCGAAAATTCCCATAATTCTGTCTATCAAGAAAGCTGCTCTTGATAAATAACCGCAATCTTCAAGAAAAACAATAATGATATTGAGTAAAATTATCTGTGGTAAAAAAACAATGACACTGCCAACACCGGCAATTACACCATCCGTTATAAAATCACGAAGCAGCGAATCCGGTAGGGTAGAACGCAAATAATCTTGCGTATAAGAAAAAAGCGATTCTATTCCGGACATTAATGGCTCAGCCCATGTAAAAATTGACTGAAAAAATAACCCAAGTACTATGAGAAAAATAACAGGACCACCGATAGGATGTAAAATAAAGGAATCTAATTTTTCAGTTATTTTGTCTTCTCTGATTGTGAGTACTTGAGAAATTATCTCACGCACTGCAGTGTGTCGCTGTTCAATATTTGCAGAAGCTTGTACAATAGTGTTTGGAACAAGAAATTTGTCCGTCTGATGAAGTGAATCGCGTAGGTCTTGTAAACCGATGCCTTTTTTTCCTACGACGGGAATTACCGGAACACCTAATATGGTTTCGAGCGTGATATCGTCAAGAATGCCATTTCTTGCTTTAATTTCATCTACCATAGTTAAGACAGCAATAGTCGGTAAACCAAGTTCTGCAATAAATGAAAACAAAAAGAGGCTTTTTTCTAAACTACTGCCATCCAAGACAGCAACTATATATTCTGTTTTGGGTAAGTCTGAAATTTTATTGTGAATAATGTCCACGCTGAGTTGTTCATCAACAGATTTAGGCAAAAAACTGTAGATACCGGGTAAATCAATCAAGTGCACTGTCGAGTGTTGGATTTGAATTTTACCAATGACAGGTTCAACAGTTATACCCGGAAAGTTACCCACTTTTTGATGTAATCCGGTAAGTGCATTAAACAAAGTTGTTTTACCGCAGTTGGGAGTACCAACAAAAGTTATATGGTGTGGATGTATCGAATCGTGCATTATATAGAAATTAGAATCAAAAAAACAGTGATACTTTTTATAGTACAGGCACAACCATGATTGAATCGCTTTGGGTTGTTCGAACAGCAAGACGAACACTACCAAATGATAATTCTATTGGTCCATTGAAAGGCGCTTTTCGCACTAATGTAAATTCTGTGCCGCGGGTCAGTCCCATTTCCTGTAAACGTTCTGTAAATTCATTGTTTGAGGAAAATGATGCAATTGCTGCTCTTGTTCCAACAGCTAATGTAGTTAAAGGTATCATCTGCTTTTTTTTATCTTTATTTATACCAAATCTAAACAAAATTTATGAGTTATCCAAGAAGTAAGAAAAAGAAGATGAAGTTGTTGATATAAAAAACCCCTATAACTATTTCATAATTATAGGGGTAGTAATGCTGAACAGTCTAAGTTTTTATTCTTCTGTACTATCCATTGGAGGAATTTGAGCGGCTAAGACTTGGGAAACATCTACGGGGATGTCCATAGTCATTTCTTCAGGATAAGAAATTTCCAAATCTTCAACTTTCAACTCGCTGATATTACTTGCATATTTCTCAGCATTTGGAACAGGATGGGCAGCATTGTACGCTGCAATAGCCACCTCATCTTTATCACGGAAGTACTCAACTACCGAAAGAACGATTTTTTTTGTTTCTTTATCAAATTCAACAACTTTTAATGGAATTGTATCTCCGGGTTTGAAATAATCAACGATATTGCGTACAGGCGCAAAAGAAAGTTGTGACACAGGAACAAAACCATCCACACCTTCTGGTAATTCAACGATGACACCTTTTTCGATGATACGTTCGATTTTACCTTCAGTGGAGGAACCAGCAGAGAAGCGACTCTCAAAATAGTCCCAAGGATTATCAGAAATTTGTTTGTGACCAAGTGCAATGCGTCTGTTTTCTGCATCAATACCGAGTACAACAACATCCAATTCATCACCTTTTTTCACAAACTCGCCGGGGTGACGGATTTTCTTTGTCCATGATAGGTCGCTGATGTGTACTAAACCATCTACACCGGGCTCAAGTTCAACGAATAAACCAAAGTTGGTTAAGTTACGAACAACACCTTTATGCTGCGAACCGATTGGATATTTTGCCATTAAATCAGCCCATGGATCTGGATCAAGTTGTTTCATGCCAAGAGCAAGTTTTTTCTCATCTTTATCAATATTTAAGATGATTGCTTCAACAGTTTGCCCCATTGAAACGGCTTGTGAAGGATGTTTGATGTGTTGTGTCCAAGACATTTCACTGATATGAATGAGACCTTCAATACCTTTTTCAATTTCAATAAATGCGCCGTAATCAGTTAAGCTGACAACTTTACCTTGTACTTTTGTACCTTGTGTATATTTTTCACCGATAGCATCCCATGGGTGTGATGTCAATTGTTTCATACCTAAAGAGATACGACGTTTTTCGGCATCATAATCCAATACGACAACTTTAACAGTTTCATCAAGAGAAACGATTTCCGAAGGATGTGTTACTCGACCCCAAGAAAGGTCTGTGATGTGAACTAGACCATCTACGCCGCCCAAGTCAACAAAGACACCGAAGTCAGAAATTGCTTTAACTGTACCTTCAAGAACCAAACCTTTTTCAAGTTTATCAAGGATAGCTTTTCTTTGGTCAGCAAGATGTTCTTCAAGAAGAATTTTATGGCTGACGACTACATTTTCATTTGGATGATTAATTTTTACAACGCGTACATCCAAGGTTTTTCCGACCCAAGCATCAAAATCGCGCACAGGACGAACGTCAATTTGCGAGCCGGGTAAAAATGCTTCGATACCGAGTAAATCAACGACCATACCACCTTTGATACGGCGCAAAATGCGTACAGGTACGATTTGTTGTGTTTCATGTAATTTAAGAATATCGTCCCAAGTTTTCATGAAATCTGCGCGACGGCGCGACAATATCAATTTTCCGCTACTGTCTTCGATACTTTCAATAAATACATCAACGATATCGCCAATATTGAGTAGCTCTGCACCGATAAATTCATTACGCGCTACTACGCCAAACGATTTAAAACCAATATCAATAAAGATACTGTCTTTAGTAATTTGAGCAACTGTGCCTTTTGCCAGCTCTTCGGTCTTAATAGTAGCAACTTTTTGATTTAACAATTCATCAAAAGATGTGTCATCCATCATCGGAACATTGAAATCACTATCGAAAAGTGCTTCCAAATTAAGATGTGAACGTGTTGCTTTTTGTGGGGAGGCAACAGAAGCCATTTGGTCATTGCCTGCATTTTCTTGAATTTCAGACATGTAGTCTATCCTTAAATTTACTCTCCGGTTATACGAAAGCCACTCATTCGTTTTGCCGCAGAAGGGTTTTGTGAAACATACTTTATGTGGCTGTATGTAAAAAAGATTACAAAAATACGTGTTCTCTTTGAATAATTATCAAATTGGTAGTAATTTACCTTTTCGAACATAGCGTCGCATGCAAAAAAAAAGCCCCTTAGCACAGCTAAAGAGCTTTATACGCAATAAGAGTTTTACTTCCGTTAATGATGATGAGATTGCATTTCTAACCAACGTTCTGCATCTATTGCAGCCATACATCCTGAACCCGCAGCGGTAATCGCTTGGCGATACACACTGTCTTGTGCATCACCACATACAAATACACCGGGCACATTTGAGTATGTTGATTTTCCTCGAGTGATTATGTATCCTGTTGAATCCATGTCAAGTATATCTTTGAATAGCTTTGTGTTAGGCTCATGTCCTATGGCGATGAAACATCCATCGGCTGGAACGACAGTGTACTCTGAAGTGATCGTGTTATGTAAGCGAAGTGAAGTCAATTTACGCATACCACTCGGTAACTCTTCACCAAGAAATTCTTCAATCACAGTATTAGTCAAAAACTCAATTTTTGGGTTTTTTTGTGCTCTTTCAATCATTATTTTTGAGGCACGGAACTCATCACGACGATGTACTAATGTGACTTTACTCGCAAATCGTGTAAGATAATTTGCTTCTTCCATCGCTGTGTCGCCCCCACCTACAACATATACATGTTGATTTCTGAAGAAAAATCCATCACATGTTGCGCAAGCTGATACCCCATAGCCCATATATGTACTTTCACCTTTTGTTCCCAAGAGCTTTGCACTTGCTCCTGTTGCCACGATAAGAGCATCCGCCGTAAACTCATTGCCACGATCAGTTTTGACACTAAAAGGTCGTTGAGATACATTCACTTCGGTAATTGTTTCGTAAATAGATTCAGCGCCAAAACGATGACTTTGTTTGCGTAATACATCCATCAGTTCCGGACCCATAATGCCATGTTCAAAACCGGGATAGTTTTCTACCTCGGTGGTAATCGTCAATTGACCGCCCGGTTGAGATCCTTCAAAGACTGCAACTTGTAAATGGGCGCGTGAAGCATAGAGAGCTGCTGTAAACCCTGCCGGACCTGATCCAATAATAATAATTTGTTTGTGAGTTGCCATTGTATGCTTTCAAGTATTGAAAAATAATATAGTATTCAGCTGTGTATATTATACGAGACGGGAACGTGTTCTGATAAACCATTCGATTGAAAAACAAAGTAAAGAAAGTCCTAATAATATCAGAGTATTCCAAACGGCAATTTCATCGGAATGCTGAATTGTGTTCGTCATAAATTGCGGATGGTTTTTTATGTCATTTTCTATTTTATCTGATTGTGCTGGTAAATAAAATTTGCCCCCCGTTCTTTTAGCTAATTCTGTCAAAAGTTGTTTGTTCATTGTTAAAGAATGATATTCTGCTGCATTCTCGCCAACGGTAAATCGTCCTTCGTCTGAACCATATACTTCATTTGCAACATACGCAGAACCGGTAAATGTATAATCGCCTGTTGGTAAAGATTCTGTGGTTGCTGAGTACTTCCCATTACCAATTGATTGTAATATGACACGTTTTAAGCCATTGGAAGTTTTTATATTTACTTCAACATAAGCATTGTCTAACGGTGCAAGGGCAGGATCATAAACTTGTCCTAAGAATTCTATTCGTTCGCCGGTTGAGAATTGTCGCTTTATGGTCTTTATTGTTACTCTTTTTTTATCATTGTCTATCGTCAGCCACTGCATAGAGTTTGTGATAAAGACGTTCAAAAGATCTAGAACTTCAGTCTTACCTTTGGAAATGTCTGCTGCTTGACCGAGCAATTTCCAGCGATACAGTCCATATCCCATAATAGCTAAAGATTTAGAGCTTTGAGCATTTCTTGCTAAAATTAATGGTTCATTTAATGGTATTCCATTCATCATGGCACTTGCAAGTATCTGTGCATCGGGCTTGGCTTTTACGAATGTCTCTGTTTTATAGATAGGTGGTAATTGATTCCAGATATCGGTAGTATAATCGGTTTCAGGAATCTGAAATATACTTGAAGCGATAGCAGAAGGTTTGATATCGGCTGTGACTAAAAATTCTTGTGGACGAGAAGATAACAAAGAGAAAGGAAGGTATTGTTCTATTGATTTCAGACGACTATAATCAGTTGTCAATCCGGCGATAAATAACAATGGTTTACCTTTTTCAAGTTCTTTCGCAATCAGTGCCAATGTTTGCGGAGATGTTGTCGAAATGGGGAATCCTATGAATATGATTGTTTCTGCATTAGAAAGCGCAGCTGCATCGGGTTGTTGATTGTAAAACTGGGGACCCTGTTTTTGAATAAATACTTTATTTTCAGAACCTTGCTCCTGTTCTAAGACTCTTCTGATAAAAGACACATCAGGACTTGGTGCACCGGCAAATATTACAGTTTTTCTTTTAAAATCTATGATGGATATGAATTCAGATGAAGCATTATTTTTTGTTGTCAATTCATTGTCCTGTGGCTGAACGGAAACTGTGAGTTTTCTTGTTCCTTTTTCGGTCGGAACATACATAAATTGTAAAGAATAATTTTTTTGTAATTGTGAAAGCTGTAAAGTTTGACGTGATATTTCCTTCGAGTTATCGAAAAGAATAACATCAATTAGTTTATCATACCCTGTGGATTTAATCGAAACAGCAATAGGAGTTGCTTTACCTACATATCCATATTCATTCGTCACAATAGGCTGAACAGCTATGTCTTTGGGTTCTGTTGTATCACCAATTCCAACAATATAAAGAGGTAAGCCAATCTGCTCTGCATCATAAAGCGGATTGTTACCTGTCGTGAAATTACCATCAGTTACCATAACTACGGCGCGAATATTTTCTTCTCGTGACCGTGAATTTGCCCATCGTAGAGCTTGCGAAATATCGGTCGCATCTCCCTTGTACTGTAATGAATCGGGTTCTGTCGTAACAAAAGTCTTCTCAGCAAAAGAGGCAATTACATGCTCCAATCCGGTAAAGTTACGGAGCGACTCCAGAAAACTCTGTACTTGATTGCTGCGTTTTCCATTGATACTTTCAATAGTCATCGAACGGGAGTCATCAATCATAACAATTGCTTTAGGATTTTCATTCATTGAACGCGTTAATGTCAGAATGGGTTCAAATAGAGCAAAAAGTATAAGCCAAAGCCCAAGTGTACGAAGAAAAATAAGTAGATTCTTTTTACTTTGTACAATTGATGGAATTGTATGTCTATAATAGAATAATGCGCCTATTAAAGCCAAAGACAAGAGTGTACCGAGTAATAACCATGAGCCGGTAAGCCCAAGCGCGTATGAATTCATGCAATAAGTATTGGGATTCGTGAAAACTAAAATACCAGCAAAAAGGTATCGCAAAATTATGGATTCTTTGAGCCTTAATGAACGATTATAGCAAATTATAGTCTAAAACAAGAGAAAAGTTTTACTGGGAGAATGATGCCATACAGTGTAATGTCTGCTCGATAGTATTACAGATTGAGCCAGTCTATTGACGAAATCTGAGAGAAAAGTGTGGAACTGAAGCATGATCGAGAATATCCCAAGTGTATGATGTTATGAGTTTTCAATGTTACTTTGTATTGATGTACAGAAGCAGATTAAGAATACTGTTTACAGTTGCGACAGTGATCTGTTAGGTTAAAAATCGTTATCGAATGAACAAATAAAAAAATTGGCACAAAAATCTGTATAGGGATGTATAACTAATAAACAATGACAGTATGTCAAAGTGGCACAAGACAGAGAATTGACATCGTTTTGAAACCAAAATCATTCTCGATGTGTCATTAACACAAACAACACTAATATACACATTAAGGATTACGCTTATCGTATTACTGCTTCCTGTTTTTTCATATTCCATTATTATCCCTTGTCGGGGTTACGGCAGTGATAAAAAGCGTTTAAGGGGAAACCTTAACGTAATCACAAGTTAGGAGTCTTTATGGATTTAGCATTGCAAATCGAACATCTGTTTCGTACAGATCGCAAGAAATTTCTCGGATTTATTCGCCAGCGTGTGCGTACTCAAGAAGAAGCTGAAGATATTTTGCAAGATGTCTTTGCTAATGTTCTTGCTGCTTCAACATCAGTGCAACGCCCAATTGAAAATATTGCTTCATGGGTCTTTACAGCTGTAAGAAATCGAATCATAGACTCTTACAGAAAGAAACGAGCAGAAACTTTCTCTGATATGCAGACGCCGGGGCAAGTCGAAGATGGTTATGATTCATTCGAGAATTTTATCGGTGATTTAACCAATAGTCCGGAAACAGAACTTACTCGTAAAACTATATGGGAAGCAGTGTTAGCAGGTTTAGCCGAGTTGCCTGCCGAACAACGTGAAGTTTTCGTTAAAAATGAGTTCGAAGGTGTTTCATTCCGCGAAATGTCTGAAGAAAATGGAGTTAACATCAATACTCTACTTGCTCGTAAACGTTATGCAGTCTTGCACTTACGTAAAAAATTAAAAGATTTGTATTTGACAATCAATGAAAATTATGATGAAACGACCATCGCTGCATAAGTAGCTCAGGTATTTCAAATTATTTCAAAGCCTAATGAAATATCATTAGGCTTTTTTTATGTCAGTTATGCAAAAACATAGTGTCATTGTGTCATAAAAATATGACATAGTATGTTCTAAATGTATTTACACAATAGGAATTCAGTTGTTAAAATTGTTCCACACTGATACAGATGTACCAAATTTAGACATTTCTACATGTTCACTTTAAGCTGAAATGAAAGAGCAATGTTTCCGTCACCTTGATTAATCATAGTATTGAAAGAGTTGAAATGCAACAACAACAGAGGTGTCCGTTACTGTTCTCATCGCTTTGTACAGTTTTTGGTTTGTTACTTGTAGTGGGCGCAATGTCATGCGGTAGCAGTAAAAAAATGCCGAGTGGTTTTGATTTACAGGAACAAATGAAAGATGGTACAGAACGACAATCTTTACTTTTATCCGGTACTAAGCATATCGATTCCGCTGAAACTGAGAAAGTTGTTTTTGATATTTACAAGTTTGAAACTGATGCATATCCTGAAGAAATCAGAATTTTTGCAAGAATTTATGATACCACCGGTAACTTTATTACACACCTTGCCCCGCCTTATGCGCCGGATTTCAAGTATTTTTCTGCAATCACCGAAAAAATAGGGAAACGAACAGAAAGTATTTCCTCATATACTGTGCGCGAGTTCGGAGATAAAGATTCGATTCCATATTCAATCATGTTGACCACAGATTATAGTGGTTCAATGAAAGGAGTGCTTGATGCTTTAAAAAAAGGCACTGAGTTATTTGTATCATTGAAACAGCCGCAGGATAGAATTGGTATTGCTACCTTTAGCAGAGACTTTACTCTTAAGGTGCCAATGTGGAAAGATAAAGATGTCATTGTGAATAAATATCTTTCCACGGCAGACATAGGTTTTGGCTATTATTCGGCAATGTTCGATGCAGCTCTTGCTTCTATCAATATTCTCAAAGAAGAACCTAAGGAAATTCCACGTATGTTGGTTATACTCACCGATGGTGATGATAATGCTTCCAAAGTGCGAGTCAAACAAGTACTTGACTCGGCGATTAAGCATAAGGTACGAATATTTACGGTTGGTTTCGGTTATTCAAAAGATGAAACTTTGACAGCATTAGCCGAGGCTACGGGTGGAAAATCATATAAAGCATATTCAAAACAAGAGTTAATCAAAGTTTTTCTTGATATTTACCGTAGCTTACGCAATTATTATTATATCACATACCGTCCTCCCGAATATTATGGCTTGCATCATGTTGCCATAAATCTTGATTTACCACGACGAACAGAACCTGTCATAGCTCGTGGAGTGTATGATGCATCGCTCTTTGGTAAACTTCCTGATACGGGGGATGCAATCACAGCAAAGGTATTCTTTGATTTTGCACAGGCAACTTTACGACCCGAGTCAAATCGAACAATTGATGAACTTGTGGAATATATGGAAAGATTCCCTAAATTACGCATTGAAATACAAGGACATACAGATAATCTTGGAGCTGAAGATTATAATCAGCGTCTTTCTGAAAATCGAGCAAAAGCAGTGCTACAAGCATTATTGGATCAAGGTATTGAACCCAAAAGATTGCGAGCAAGAGGATTTGGTATGTCGCAACCGGTTGCGACAAACAACACAGAGGAAGGACGTCAGAAAAATCGGCGTACTCAGTTTATGATATGGGCTAAGTAGGTTTGAAAGATTTTGCTTGAGCAAACCGTCATAATATGCAAGTAAACCGCTCGAATTATCGTATTTTTGCTTTTATCTCAAACTTTATTTTGATACTTACTATGCGCTTTTCAGTAACTCTTGGTGATCTTCAGAAAGTAATTGCACGTGTTATTCCGGCATTACCCCCAAAATCAACTTTGCCGGTTCTTGAACATATACATTGTAATGCAGCGAATGGTGTATTAACAATGTTAACAACGGATCAAGAATTAACTATCTCATCTACGGTATCAGCGTTTATCGGCGCTGAAGGTGAAGTCTTGATACCTGCTCGTCGTCTTAATGAAATTGTAAAAGCTTTAGGGCAAGAAGGAACAATAGAAATCGCGGTATCGGCAAATCATGATGTTACATTAACAACAAATTTTGGTAAGTACACGATGAAAGGTATGAGTGCCGATGAATTTCCAACCATGCCGCAATTTCCTGAAGGTACACGGGCAACATTCTCACAAGCAAATATATCCCGAATTGCTGAAAAGACTGTTTTTGCAGTTTCAAAAGAAGAGTATAGACCTGCTATGACAGGCGTATTGCTTCAATTCAGAGGTGATCATGTAACTGCAGCTTCCACCGATAGTTTCCGTTTATCGCGAGTAATTGTCAATGCCGGTGATACAGAATTCCCACAAGGATTAGATGTAATTATTCCTGCTCGTTCTATAGAACTGCTGCGAAAAGTGGACAGTGATGTTGTTGTTTCTGTCACTAAAACCCATGCAGAATTTGTGATGGCTAACACAACGATAGTAACACGAGTTATTGATGAACGCTTCCCGCCGTATGAAAATGTGATTCCAAAAGATAATGATAAAGAATTGACTGTGAACGTTAAAGAACTTGTGGCAGCACTTAAGCGTGTTGCTATCTTTACGAATAATAAATCCTATCAGATTAAAATGACAATTTCTTCAGATGGTGTTACTATAGCCGGTGCTGATGATGATTCAGGAGCAAATGCACAGGAGCAATTACCTTGTGAATATACCGGAGCATCTTTCGAGATAGGATTTAATTATCATTATGTCCTTGATGGTTTACAACATCTTGATTCCGGTTCCGATAATAATGAATGCTTGTTTACTTTCTCATCACCAACACGTGCAGTATTGTTAAAACCAAATCGTGATGATGAATCTTTACTTATGTTGATTATGCCGACACGTTTGTAATATATGAACATTATATGTACTATCTATGTTTTGAATGCAATTATGTAAAAAGAAAACTTTGTAGTTTTAAGGGCAGTATAATACTGCCTTTTTTATTGTGAATATTGATTTTGTCTATAATTCATTTGATTCTGATTAATCAGTCACTGTTCTTTTCTATTGTTAAACTATTGAGAGTG
>DDTD01000044.1 GCA_002344005.1 Ignavibacteria bacterium UBA2373
TAAGGGACTTTATTGGGTTCGTTTCGGTTCAACAGTGCTACCATATTATTATTCACATTAAAAAAAGAAGCCGAGCAATATTGCTCGGCTTCTTTAGTAGATGCATTATACATTTTATTTTTTAATATAACGAAAATCATGATTTGGCTCTAATTGGCACACAAACTCATACATCAACTTGATAACATTTTCCACATCATCAAGATGCACTGTTTCTACTGTTGTGTGCATATATTTTAAAGCCAAAGAAATAAGAGCCGATGCTATACCTTTTCCTGAATATGCAAAAGCATCGGTATCTGTGCCTGTTACTCCCGAAGCCGCAGTCCATTGCACGGGAATTTCATTTTTTTCTGCTGTGTCGGCAAGCATACGCAAAACATTATTTTGCACAGCCGGCGCTACTGTCAATACAGGACCTTTGCCGCAAGCACGTTCGCCTTGTGCGGTTTTATCATACATGGGAGCAGTGGTATCATGAGTTACATCGGTAATAATTGCCACATCCGGCTGAATGCGACTTGCAACCATCGCCGCTCCGCGTAAGCCGACTTCTTCTTGCACTGCATTGACAATATAAAGTCCAAATCCGAGCTGTTTACCATTTTCTTTGAGCAAGCGAGCCACTTCAGCGATCATAAAACCACCGATACGATTATCAATAGCACGACCGACAAGCCATTTTTCTTGCAATATCATACTATCAGCTTCAAAAATGACAATATCGCCGACACGTATGCCGAGTTTTTGTACTTCCTCACGTGAAGAGCATCCGCAATCAAGAAAGATATTTTTCAAAGTCGGAGCTTCATCTTTTGCTTTATCGCGCACATGAATTGCGGGCCATCCGAATACTGCTTTCACGGTGGTGCCTGCACTTGTATAAATATTGGCACGCATTGAAGGGGCAATCATCGTATCGGAACCGCCATTGCGTTTGAGATAGATATAACCATTATCGCTGATATAACTGACATACCATGCAATTTCATCGGCATGAGCTTCGATAACTACTTTGTAGGGCGCATCCGGATTAATAATGCCGATTGCCGAGCCATACACATCAGTTTCCCATGTGTCAATATAAGGCGCAAGATAATCGAGCCACAGTTTCTGTCCGCTTGATTCAAAGCCCGTAGGTGATGGATTGTTAAGATAATTGGTGAGAAATTGGAGACTTTCTGGACGCATAAAGTATAATGATAAATGAAAAAATAAATTTCTTGAAAATATGTATCACATCAATGATATGCCACATTACCATGAAATAGTCATGTATTGTGAATCGAGCCGAAGTGACGGATACTCATTCAAAGTATTGAACATGAAAATGTATATTTTTGATACGACAACATTTATTAACAATTGTTTTCAAATTTCACAACACTTTACAATAGAATACTTTACATTATTGATTATCAAAAAGTGATATGATGGATTTGCTTGTATGCCAAACAGTGGCGTGATGGTTCGGCGAACTCATTACGTAGCCCATATCCAAAAAATTTTCCGAAATTGTCATAGAATTTGCATACAACGATAGATGGAATGAAGAAAAGAACAAGCACTTTAGTTATGGGAATCCTTGCCGCAATGGCGGTAATATGCCTTATTTTCGGCGTATGGATAACTTCCTATCTGCAATCAAATTTGCCTATGCAATCAACAAAAGAAATTGTTATCCCTACACCACCCACTGTCGAGGCAACGATGCTTTCTTTGGATGGATCCGTCAAATCGCCGACCATATTTTCTTGGTGTATCAAAGTGTATGCAACACTGACCGATGCCACAATATATCCGGGAGAATATCGCATTGCGCCCACGACAACACACCTTCAACTTTTGCGATCGCTCTTTTCTAAAAAGCAAAGCGTCACGGTGAATATCAGCTTTCCCGAGGGCATTACGCTAAGACAATTTGCGTCCATAGCACAGGCAAAAGCAGATATTGATTCTGTGGAATTTATGGCATATTGTCAGTCCGATACTGTCTTACGTCGCTATGGTGTTGAGCATATTGAGGGCTATATCATGCCCGATACCTATAATGTATTTTGGAAGCATAATCCCCAAGAACTTGTGGAGCGTCTGCTTACGGCACAGAACAAAATATGGTCGAACTATGAAGCCGAAGCTCGTCGTCAAGGTCGTTCACGTCATGAAATTCTTACATTGGCTTCTATTATTGAGGCAGAAGCTGTGGTAGCAAAGGAAAGAAAACGTATTGCAGGAGTCTATATGAACCGCTTGCAACGCAATATGAAACTTGATGCAGACCCCACAGTGCAATATGCCGTAGGCGGGAAAAAACGCCTGCTTTATGCCGATTTACAATCGGATAATCCATACAATACATATAAATTTAAAGGATTGCCGCCGGGTCCCATTAATTCGCCTTCGGCTGCATCCATCGAAGCTGCTTTATTTCCCGAAAAACACTCCTTTCTGTATTTTGTAGCAAAAGGAAATGGCAGTGGTGAACACAATTTTTCCACAAATTATGCACAACATACACACTATGTTGCCCAATACAGAAAAAATCGCAACAAATAAAAAAGCGAATATCCGAATAAAGGGATTTTGGAGTTATGTGTAATCCACTCCTTATCAATCAAAAAAAATCAATCGTGAAGATCTTTATAATTGCTGTAATACTTGGTATATTTTTTCACTCACTATATTACCAAATCGGCAATTCCAGATAATGATATATCATAATTAGTATCCACACAGCCGGAGCAACAAATAATGCGCTGTCAAATCGGTCTAAAATACCGCCATGCCCGGGTAAAATGCCGGAGCTGTCTTTTATTTGTGCATCACGTTTTATGAGCGATTCAAATAAATCACCTATTTGTCCTATTGTCCCGATAATTGCACTGGTGAGTACAATAAATATTGGTGATAATGCCGGTGTCAAAAGCCATTGCGATAAACCATAGACACCTGCAATACAAAAAATAAAACCCCCGATGGCGCCTTCCCATGTTTTTTTAGGACTGACACGTTCTAAAAGTTTATGTTTTCCTAAAAATTTACCGGAAAAATATGCGGCAGAATCGCAAAGCCATATTCCGGCGAATAAAATCACGGTAAAAAGTCGTCCGCCTGTATGATAATGCTCAAGGAAATAGTGTTGCATCAAATGGAAAAAACCAATCATAAAGGGTATATACACAAAGCCGCCGATAGTAGTCATCACATTTGCAAGTGCGGTGCTTCGCTGCCGAAAGACTTCTGCCATACATGTCAATAAGACCATTGTCCCAATGATAAATTCAGCCGAAAATGGCACAAGCCCTACGGTGCTGACGGAGGCAAGATAGATAGCACCCGCAATGATTCCCATCCATTCCATCGGCTGATATCCTTTGTGGCGGGCTGCCTTGTAAAATTCCCATTGAGCTAATGCCGCAATAGTAACGGTAAAAAAGAGAAAAGAATAACCGCCACGCAGCATAATCCACACAAGGAATGGAATGCCGACAAGACCAACGATAATACGCACCATCATGTTACTCATAGTGTATCAATATATTTCGTGAAAAAAATGAATGAGGACTCTCATGCAAAACACCGTTTTATGAACAGTTTGAGCAATGTGTACCTCTTTGGAATGTAGAATATACGAGAATTTTTCTAAATGAATAAAAAAAAGCCGATAATGAAGTTTGCTTCTTGAAGTTTGGCAGTTTCGTCGTATTTTTCCTTCATATTTTTATTCAAGACAATATTTATGAGCAATTCAGATACTCAATTTGGTCTTATTCTCTGCGGTAATTCCCCCGCAGCATTGGAATGCAGGGCGCGAATGATTTCGCATGGAATAACAGTCCATGTTTATGGCAATACGACAGTAAATACCTCCGAAGAAAACAGCACTCAAATCTCTATTTTTCAAAACAGTAAAGATATTGAAGGACTTGCTGACGCATGGCTCATTATGGACTTTACTCCTGTGACAAAAGCGACAGATATTCCTGCTTTTGTTCGTGAAATGATGCCCCAAGGTAATGTCGTCTATTGTGCGGCGGCGGCTTCATGCACCGCCACGGCATTATCGCAATGGTTGGGAAATTCCGCCACATCTATATTCAGTGGGATGTCGGGTTTTACGAACAATGCAAGCATAGAATACAGCGTTTCATTGGATGCTTCGCCGGAAGTTTCAGCGCAAGTGTCGGCACTATGGCACAGTTTGGGCTATGGCGTGAACCTTGTCGAGGACAGAGTGGGGTTGATTGCACCTCGTATTCTTGCCACGCTTATCAATGAAGCTGCCTTTGCTGTGATGGAAGGTGTGGCATCGGCGGCAGATATTGATAAAGCCATGACATTGGGAGTAAATTATCCCAAGGGTTTACTGTCATGGGCGGATGACATCGGTTTGGACTATATTCTCGCATTACTTGACGGTTTATATGACGAATATCATCAAGAAAGATACCGTGCGGCAGTTATATTGCGTCAATATGTGCGAGCCGGCTATGTGGGCAAAGTCGCAGGTCGCGGATTCTATACTTATTAATGGCGTGTATGGCACTACAACTTTCCATTTTTTGTGATTTCGATGGCACGATAACCACAGTAGATACGGGTGATGAATTTTTTGCGGAGTTTTCCACCGTATTTGATGATTCGATGGCGCGATTAATGAGTGGCAAAAGTTCCGTACGCGACTATTATCATGATGTGGTACGAGGATTGCGACCGATTTCATCCGAAATGGTACAGGATTTTGCGCTACGCTATCCGATTGATGCATATTTTGCCGATTTTGTCAAATACTGCCATGAATTATCATTTCCTTTAACCATTGTCAGCGATGGTTTTAGAGAATATATCGAACCGATATTGGCAGCCAATGATATGTCGGAAGTGCAATATTATTCCAATGCAATGCAAGAAGTGAATGGGCAATTATCGCCCTTATTTCCCAATGCAACGGAATCATGTTCATGTTTTTGTGCTTCATGTAAAAGAAATATTGTGCTCAACAACACGCCACCGGACACGCTCATCGTCTATATAGGCGACGGATATTCCGATATGTGTGCAGCGTCTCATGCCGATATTATTTTCGCCAAAGGTGCATTAGCATCTTACTGTGCAACGGAACGGATACCACATTATCCATTTCGTACATTTTTTGATATTATTCGGCTTATGAAAAATGGATTGGAGCAAAAAAAATTCAGACCAAGGCATCAGGCAGTATTATTGCGCAAAAAAGCGTATGAAATAGAATAAAAAAGTCAGATTATGGTACAACCACTCTATAATGGAAAATCATATACCATAGGATGGAAGCATATACCCGCTTTGGTCTTGCTTGCATTGGGCAGCCATACCGCTCTTGCTCAACCTTCCAATGATTATGAAACCCTTATCCGAGAAATGACAATTAACGGTATAGTGGAAAATCCGGCTTCTACACCGATAATGGGGCGACGCGATACCATTGCTTTGCAATATGCTTGCAAAACCACAGACGATAAACGTATGCCTTTTTTATTTTCCGTCACATTAACTGCTGAAAAATCAGGATTGCGACGTACAGAAACCATCAATGCTTCATCTGTAAAATACACGGGTTTGCCTGAAGACACATATCTATTTACCGTATTTTCTTATGCACCCGGGCAATGGAAAACCGAACCCAAAATCATACGATTTACGGTCAATACCGCAAATGCGCCAAAAAGAGTTCGTCCCGTACCACAACCCGAAAATGAAGAGAATGATAGCACATTGCAAAAACAAAAAGATTCGCTCTCCAAGGCAATGCCCTCAGATTCATCATTGCCGTGGGTGCCGATAGCAACCACTGCCGGTGTATTGGCTTTAGCCGGTGGAGTTTATTATGCAATAAGGAAAAACAAACCTAAATCGGTTCCATTACCAATTCAAACACATGACAATATTTCAGCAAATTCTTCAAAGGACATTATGAATAGCACTGAAGAAAAAAATCAGCAACTCATGACCGAAAATGCACAATTACGTGCCGAATTAGCTGCCTTGCGGGGTCAAATTGATGCCATGCAAGTACGTGGCGATGAGTTATATAAGCGTAACAAAGAACTTGAAGACTCCATTGATAAAATCTCTAAAAATAAAAATGAATTGGAAGAATTACAAAAACAGAAAGATGAGCTTTTTGCTATGGTAATTCATGACATGAAAAATCCTGCGGGATTAATTAAAGGATTGGTGGAACTATTGCGCTCTTATGATTTATCGGCATCGGAACAAGGAGAAGTACTCGATGATTTGGTCGAAACATCGCGTAAAATTGTCGCGCTCTCGCAAGAAGTCTGTAAAGTTATGGCTTTAGAATCGGGACACATGAATTTGAATTATGAAACAACATCCGTGGAGAATATTATCCAATTAGTAGCACGCCGCAATGAATCAGCAGCAAAATTAAAATCTATGGGTATTATGTTGGAAATTCCTTCCGATTTACCGGAAGTTCACCTTGATGTAAATAAAATTGAAGATGTGGTGGATAATTTAGTCAATAATGCCATTAAATATTCACATAATGGCGGTAAAATACGCATAAGAGCATATAAACAAGACAAAGAAATGGTTGTGGAAGTCAGCGATAATGGCTTGGGATTATCGGAAGAAGATATAAAAAATGCTTTCCAAAGAGGTGCTAAATTAAGTGCCCGCCCCACAGCCGGCGAATTAAGTTCCGGCTTAGGATTATGGTTAGTCAAACGTATTGTCGAAGAACATAAAGGCAGAGTATGGGTGCGCAGTTCTTTGGGACGCGGTTCCACATTTGCATTCCAATTACCGATAGAACCTCCAAGATAAAAAATGGTATGACACTTGTCTTGATACAAATCAAAAAAAGAATTACAATGTAAGAATAACACCATAACTCATAGTCATATTTGTGTGTATGGTAGTTTTGAAAAAATACATAACGCATTGTGGCGACAAGGAAGATATATGGCAAAATCTCTATGCTGATGAATATATATGAAATACTTAAACAACTCATCTTTTGTTTTATTTATATTCAGTATATTATTCAATCTCTGTTTTTACGGTTTTTACTTAGTTTATACTATGTATGTTCTGTCATATTTTCAAACTTCCTCCTATACGATGTTTTACTTTGCTCCAGACGGGAAACTACCCACTACTTTTGAACTGCTAACTATTGGTTTTAAGAGTATCTCTGTTTGGATACAGTCTTTAGCCATAGGGGTATTGTTAGTTTGTTTGACTTGTTATTGTAAAAAATTTATTCAATCAAAGAATGGGTTATCACAAGTACTATATACTACTTTTATTGAGACTATTCTATTCACATTATTGTTTGCAATTTCGGAATTTATTCAGTATAAAATCTTTCTGAATGATAATGTAACCTTTACTATGGAAATACTCCTTAGCCAGATACACCTTGTAATGATTTTATATTGTGTAACACTCTTTCCAATTACCGTAGTCCTAAAATATCTCAGCGTACAAGGTCAATAAAATTCCTGATCAACTTATCAGTACTACTTGGAAAAAACAAATGATATCGATAGACAAACTTGAAGATATGAGTTTATATGTAAACAATCATTTATAGTGTTTGTTAAACTGTATTAGGAAGTTGATTTATAAGTGTAAGTTGTTATTTATAAGCATACAAGGATTTAGGTTAAAATCTTTTGTTTAGATGAGTCCGACTACAAAATAATCGTTCTGTATTACAAGTATTGTCATTTAGTATTATTTATCAAGTATGAAAGCAAGTATGACATTTCTTATTGGATTTATAGCTTCACTAACAATAGCGTTTATGATGGCCAGCTACCTTACAAACCGGAGCATGAACACGGTGGGCATGTATTTTGTTGTTTCTCTTATTCCGATATTAATTATATTGGCTATGAATAGTATATATTTATTTTTCTTAAACTTACTTAAAAACAAGTCAATGCGATCATTGTTAAGTTTCATTCCCGTTGCCATACTTGTTATCTTAAGTATCCAAGGTAGCTTACATGTATCATTTATTGAGGGTGATTTAGTTTTTGTAACGACAGTCTGTGCTATCTCAATTTCTATTTCAAATCTCATTTGGAATTTGGCTACATACTATCCAAAATCTAACAAATAGTTACCCTGCTTCCGGTTCTTACACCGTTGACCCAACAACAAATTTCCCTTTATTACACCGCCACACCGACAAATATACTGCGCTTATATTTCTATTGATCACGCTTTCTTTGATGATGAAGCTCGGCAGCACGGCGCGAAAGTCCACGATTATTTGCCTCATACCATCTTTTCATCAACTGCACTGAATAGTTGCCGATGCCGTTTTGGTGGCAGGCGTAGCGGCCATACCATCTTTTCATCAACTGCACTGAATCCACCCCCACCCCGTTCATTTCGACAATCTCATCAACCGCATTTCATCAACTGAAGTTCAAGTACCGACGGATAGTTCTTGTAAGAGAATAATGAATGCAAAGAGATGGAAATATGAGAAGCCGGAGATGAAAATTTGTCTATCCGCACAATAACTCATACATTCGCAGTATATATTCACTTTATATCTCTAAAAACTATGATTATTCCACAGGAACTTGATTATTTACTTGATGCAGTTCAAAGCGGTTTACGCTCTGTTCAGCGCGGTTTCGACCAATATCAGCAAGGGTATTTTACCGAACGTTCGGGTGAATTTTTTTGCCTTGAACTCAATGGAGAAGCCGGCGAACTTGCCAATTTAGAAAAAAAACGTTGGAAAGGCAAGCCGATAAGTGATGAAGAACTTGCCGATGAGGCAGCCGATGTATTTATCACTTTATTTAATTATGCCAATGCCCGCCATATTAACTTGTCGGAAGCAGTTCATAAAAAATTGATTACTATCGAACATCGAAGACAGGAATTAGAGCAACGGGACGAAAAATATTGATTATTTGCGGTGTTTTTCTATCCAGCACCGCCCAAAATCCACTAATTCTTTGGCGGGCATAAGTGTGCAATAGGCATTTTCTATTTTGCCATACCGTACATTCACCGATTGCAGACAATATTCGCGTGTGATGATGTCAAAATCATCATTATCATAGTCAATTTCATTAAATTCAACCCATATTCTTTTTTTTCCTTTGAATATAGGCGCTCCTTGAGATAATTGTTTTTTTGTTGTATAATCGGCACGAATTTCTGCTAAATGCAAAAGTGTATTACTTTCATAAGGCGCACCGAGAAATACTACATATCCATGAATATCAAGAAGTCGCGCTAAGGGTGAATGTTCGCCCATGCCATAATCCATGCTGTGCTTATCAAGTAAAAAAGAAGTATGTTTTCCCCACGCTGCAAAAGAAGTCATAGGGTGAGTGCTTCTTTGCACTTTAGGCATTTTTACAAATTGCGCGGGAATTATGCCAATGCCTTCCACAGGAGAATATAAAGGAGAAAATGCCGGCATGGTTTCGCGGATAATATCCCATACCTCAGATGCAACAGGCGGATTTTGCCAATATGAGGGTTCGCTGAATGTTGATGAATGTGACGGCATCATAATAGTACCATTATTACCCACTGTGCGGCAAAGTGCTTCTATGACGGCAGTTGCACCACCGCATACATAACAACCAAAAGAAGAAAGAGAACTATGCACCAAAAGCGACATACCTTTTTTTACGCCCAATGATTGTAATCCATGTATAAGCGTATCAATGGTAATTATCTGTGCCATATATATTGCAATAATAGATTATTTTTGGGGTTTGTAATGAGTGTTTTCTCTTGGCGATAATTGTTCGATAAGATATATCTGCAATGCCGCAGCAAGAAATACATGGTGTTCAAAACCAATGGTCATAATACTTGTCATTGATGGAAATTGATTGGAGGGTTTATAGTGCTGTTGAGGAATACCATCCACCATTTTCCAAAACTTACTCACTTTGGACGCTAAACCGGAATTTTTGCCGATACCAATACCGATATACATAAGCGTATCTTGCTCAAACAAAGCATAGCAACCGCCGGCTTTATCTTTATTTGGTAATTCGCCGTAAAAATACCATTGCTCTGACCATTGGCTGTATTCGGCATTGTGAGTATTAATAAATTGTGAAAAGAATTGTTCCGTGTAGAAACGCAATTCTTTTTCCCCGACGTTTGCAGTATTACCTTCCATTATTGTCTTATTTATCCAACCATACATTTTTCAAGACTACACGCGCCATTGCATCCAAGGGATAATCACGTACATAAGGTTGCAAAAGCCGATAGTGCATTTCATAGAATAATACAATCGAAGGTGATTCTTTTATGGCAATATTTTCTGCTTTTTTATATAAAGCCATTCTTTGTATCGGGTCATTAGTGCCAACGGCTTGGCCTAAAATCTCGGTCATTTCTTTATTCACATACCGTGTTTCATTGGGATAACTTACTTGATGCAATTCAGCGGGCACAAGCGCGCCGTCCCATAAATTGAGATAATTTTCCGGATCGGGATAATCGCCATACCAACGTGTGCCCCAACAATCAAGTTGACCATGCTCTGCACGTTGCAATAATTCAGCAAATTGCAATACTTGAATATTGATGGAAATATTAAGATGTTCTTTAATCATTTGCTGTACGGCTTCGGCAACTTGCACTAATCTGGGTTCCTGATAAACAGAAAGTGTGATACTTGGTATATCGGCACCATTGGTAAACCCTGCTTTTTTAAGATATTCCCTTGCTTTTGTCGGATTAAACGCTATTCCTTCAATATCTTTGATGTCATAGCCCGGCATAACCGGCGGATTGATGCCATGATGTGCGGGCTGATAAGGAGCATTACGTAAGACATATTTTACGATTTTTTCGCGATCTATGGCATAGGATAAAGCTCTGCGAATATCGGGATTATTAAATGGTGGTTTTGCACATAATAAATTAATAAACCATGTGAGCAATGCAGGTTTTTGCTGAACATTATATGCAGTATATGGCGGTATTACTTCTTTTTTTTCATTAAACACAGTCGGGAAAAATTCTGTCGGAATGGTAAAACTTTCTTCCAATCCTCCTTTCATAAATTCATTATGCTGAACTTTATCATCTTTAATAAATGTTACCGTAATATTATCTAAAAACGGCAATCTATTTCCTTGAGCATCTTTTTGCCAATATTGCGGATTACGACGCAATGTCAGATGTTGATCATCTTTCCATTCGGTAAACACAAAAGGACCGCTGCCGACGGGATTTCTGAAAAAATTGTCTTTATAATATTCCACAGCTTCATGCGGCACAACACAACCGAAGCCATTGACAAGGGTTAATAAAAATGGATGATACGCACGCAATAATTCTATGGTAAGTGTTGTATCATTGGGGGCTTGTATGCCGGAAATATTGGTGATTTTATTTGATTTTTCTAATCGTGCAGCATAATATTCATCAGCACCTTTTACTTTTCCCTTAAATGCCCAAAATGCAACAGTTTTACTTTGTGGGTCACATGCTCTTGTTAATGAATAGACAATATCCGAAGCAATAAGTTTGCGCCCTTTACCATTGGAAAAGCAAGGATTATCATGAAAATATACATCATTGCGCAGAAAAAATGTATAGAGTTTACCATCATCGGATATTTCCCATCTGTGAGCCAATTCGGGGACTGTGTTTAAATTAGAATCAAAAGTAATGAGACGGTCATAGATCTGTTGAGCAATGTCATCGGCAAGTTTACTATTGATAATGACAGGATCGAGTCCATTGGGATTACCGCGCACCATATTAATGCGATAGCTACCGCCATATTTTTTATTGCCTTTTGCTTGGCGTATTGCTGTTTCTTTTTGTGAATCAGAGCATGAGAAAGAAAAAAGCATAAGCGAAGCAAGTACTGTCAGATTCAAGAGAAATAAGAGTTTGTTTTTTTTCATATATGTATATGTGAAAATGTCAAGAATGGTGAAAAGTCTATAGTTCTTTTATTGTATTGTGATAATGGCAAATACATCAAAAAGAATTTATGCTTATTTGTAGTGAACCAAATTATATATTTATATAGCCGGAGGAACAGGCAAAGGAGCCGATCGTAAAGCACTTTGTTCAGCCAACGGAAATGCGCTGATAAGTTTAGAGCGGATTACGCTTGGCGTTTCGCCCAATTGCAGCGAGCTTACGCCAATAATCATAATATTCATCATTTGCAATTCGGCAGTATGGACAGCGCGTAATTTATCGGCAATGGGTAAAAAGACGATATTTGCCATAAAAATACCCCACATAGTAGCAATAAATGCCGTAGCAATATGGTGTATAAGGTCTGTCGGGTCGCCACCCGCTGCCGCAAGCGTGGAAATAAGTCCCATGACTGTACCAATAATTCCCATTGTCGGAGAATATCCACCCATTTTAGTAAATAATCCTATATTGGCATTATGTCTTTCTGTAATAAATTCAATATCAGTGTCTGCAATGGCTGCCATTGTTTCGGGGTCAGCTCCATCAATGGAAATTTCGATGAGTTTCCGTAAAAAAGGATAATGAATATCATCAAGCCGACGTTCAAGCCCTAAAATGCCATCGCGACGGGCAATGGTAGCAAACAACAGAATTTGATCAATAATATGTTTTTTGTCAATTTTAGGAGGGAAAAAAGCAATGCGCAATAAAGTTGGAATGCGAAGTATATGCTGCAATGAACTGCCCGCCATTGCTGCTGCCAGAGTACCACCAAAGACAATAACCATTGCCGGAATAACAAGCAATGCTGCGGGTTTGCCACCTTCAAGAATGAATGACCCGAAAATGGCGGCACTGCCCAAAAAGATTGCGAAAAGTGTACTTCCTTTCATAAGCCCCATCAATGTAGTGGAATAATAATGACATTTTTATTGTTATAGTAACGATTGCAATAAGCAATTGCTCTAATCATCGGCATTTCTATTTTTTACTGTACCGCAAACTTCAATCCCTTGCGAATCAATTGTTCTGCTGTTGCATTCGGATTGTCGGCAGCTGCTAGCTTTATGGCTTTTTCTGCCACTTGACGCGTATAGCCAAGAGCAATAAGTGCCGAAAGTGCTTCCTGCCGCACCATAGTATTACCTGTCTCCGGTACGGAGGACGAAGCAGCACCAATGATAGCAAGTTTGCCTATTTGATCACGCAACTCAACCAAGATTCGCTCTGCTGTCTTTTTTCCTATGCCCGGTAGTTTTTGTAATGCCAGCAGATTACCGCCAATGATATAATCACGCAATTCGGCTAATGATAAAGCGGATAAAATCCCCAAAGCCGTTTTGGGACCTATGCCCGGTATGGATGTCAGCAACACAAATGCCTTGCGTTCTGCCGATGTGGCAAAGCCATAGAGCGTCAGAGCGTCTTCACGGGGAATAAGCAGAGTTAATAAAGTTACCGCTGTGCCATCTGACGGTAATTGCTCGTATGTTGCTACCGAAATAAAAACATGATAGCCCACTCCCCCGCAATCAATAATAACTTCCGTGGTGGATTTTTCTGCAATAGTGCCGCGTAATTGTGCAATCATACTAAACCGAATAAAAAACGAACGACATTGTTATGTGTGTAATGATGTCGAGCGAGGTTTGAGAAAAAAGATATAAAAGAATGCAGCATCGGGTATGGAAACCAAGACCAAAGACAAAGTATCGGCAGTGAACCATTCGGTAAAGCCTTTTTCGGGTGTAATCCAGCGTGCAATCGGTCCGGTTAATGCCCATAAAATGGTAAAACATAAACCGAATAGTATGACAGCAATTATGCCTTCTTTCACCGATGCTTCTTGCCAACGTTTGGTAAACCCGTACAAAGCACCGACAATATGACAATGAAATATGAGAAGTTCAATCATTTTTTTGTTAATTTGGCTGTGAAATTATGTGCAATTTGCTGCTCTGACCTTGAGTATAAAGAGAATATCTTCTCATCAACACTCTTGGCATGAAGGATAAAGATGCCTTGTCATCAAAGGTGTCATTTCCTCCAAATGACCGAAAACAAGCAAAATGCAACTGCTTACACAATGGAAAAACTACTATGTTCTCATGAAATAACGTGGCAAAACTATGGAAAACGCATCAAACTTCCGATTAGTCATCGTAACAACCAACTCTTATGACAATGCGCAACAAATAGCTCGTATTCTGCTTTCAGAGCGTTTGGCAGCATGTTGCAACCTTTTGCTTGGCGCATATTCGATGTACACATGGAATGATCGTATTGAAGAATCTTTAGAGGTCATGATCTTTATCAAAACAACTGTGGACAATATTGAAATGCTCGAAAGAAGGGTATGTGAACTACATCCTTATGATGTGCCGGAAGTTATTGCCGTGCCAATTGAGAGTGGTTCTGAACTATACTTGCGGTGGATTGCCTCCACAGTCTCTCCCTTTGATAAACAAGAAGATACGCAATAAAAAATGCCTTGCTGTTTGGGCAGCAAGGCATCACTTTCGCTGATGTTCAGTCGGCGTGACTGGATTCGAACCAGCGCCCTCTACTACCCCAAAGTAGTGCGCTACCGGGCTGCGCTACACGCCGAAAGACTCGCAAAATTACAGGTTTCTGACCGAACGGCAATTGTTTACGTCACTTCCCATTGTCCTTTTTCCTTTACCCTACAAATCAATGAGTGCTGTATTTGGTATCAGATATTGTTGCTGTTTCATATAATTTTCGATACTTGTGATTCCGAATTCTTCTCATAAAAATCTTTCTGCATTCATAATTTTATGATAACTTTATGGTGCATATTACCTGTTCTGTGCAGATGTTTTCTCCGTGAACAGTTATTTTTGCTATTGTGAAGAGTGACTATATGCGTTTTGTGCAAAACAGCGAGTGCATTGTCTATGAACAATGTTGCACAATTGCACATCCGGCATATAAATGTAACTCTCGAGAATTATAATCATCTTTTGTTCATAATAAGACAGTACTTATACATCTATTCTTTAGGAGAATGTCCTTCATGAAAAAACTATTTGGAATGATTGCTTTATGCGCACTTGTCGTCATGGGTTGTCAGAAAAAAGCAGAACCGGTTATGCCCGGAGCAATGAAAACTTATACAGATGGATCGCGCAGTTTTTCCATTCAATATCCCGAAAATTGGAAAGCACGAACACAAACGGGTGACAGAATTACCGTTTACTCATCTTCGAATGATATGGACCGTTTCAGCGCATTATTCAACGGTAAAGCCGAAATTCCCGGCATTGGCGGTGCAAGGGTCACATTGTTGGCATTGACACATAAAGGGCAAACCCTTGATGAATTGGTCAGCGATGCACGAATTTTTGATCCCGTTGTCTATCAAAAAGATCAGAAATTGATGATTGACGGCAAAGAAGCTGTGAAACTTAGTTTCTCCTTTCCCCTTGAAGACGGTAATTTCAATGGAGAAACCTATATTTCTCTCACAGACAGCACCACAGCAACTATGCTTGAGTTTTTGACATTTTCAGATTTGATGAGTGTATATCGTCCGACTTTTGACCAAATGTTGAAATCGGTGAAAATAGCCCAACCGGCAAAAGTAATCGAAAGAAAAGTTGATACAGTCGTTCGAGATTCAACGGCTCATCGTCCATCTGCCACAACAAAATCATTTGTCGGCAATGGTTATTCTTTGAGCATTCCTGACAATTTTAAATCCCAAAATGCTAAAGTTGCCAACACACTCGATTCTAAAAAAATATTAAATGGTCCTGTGGACTGCTTTATTCAAGTAGATGTGTTCGATGCATCAAAACAAAATAATCTTGAAAAAATCGTAGAACAAAATAAAGCTGCTTACAAAGGTGCTTCAGCATCGGCGACCACACTTGGCGGCAGCAAAGCGTATGTCATGAGCTATGCACCGAGTGCAAATATCCAAGGACGTGTGTATTTTGCCGTGAAAGGAAATAAAATGTTCCGTATTACGACAAGCTGGTATGCACCGGAAAAAGAATATTATATGCCGGCATTCGATAAAGCTGTACAATCTCTTAAATTTGACTAAGATATTATCGCTATCATTATTCAAAAAAAAGCGTCCTAAAAAAGGGACGCTTTTTTTTTGACTTACCATTATGATCTTGCACTGTTTTCCAAACACACTCAAAACATTTCAATAAAACAACTTATTACAAAAAAGAACAGATCAGCATTTTTATCTTTGTAGGATAAGTATATTTTTCACATATAATGTATCCGATAGACATACGAAACAATAATCTATATCAACATTATTGATTATGGGTATAGTAATTTATTATCCCATCCAACTTATGGATTCTGAATTTACGATAGTTCTTTGTCCTCCATAATATCCAAATACCCGCACACGTTTTATTGTGTACGGGTATGATTGGAGGTGGTGAATATGTGGTGATGAGTTACAAGAGATACTTATTTTTTACGTAAACCTAAGAAAAACGAACCTTTTTCTTCAGTCTCAGTTTCTATTTCACTATACATAAAGAGACCTTTATCAGTCACCGTAAATTCTGCACCTTCGCTATTATCGTCAAAATATATTTTATTACCTATAATTTGCCAAGTGCCGGAAGGTTGTACCTCTTCAAAAAATGATTCTTCGCCTTCTGCCGGAAAAGGAATACGCTCCGTAGGTTCGCCGGGAACAGTAAAATCCATATAACCGCGTATATCAAATTGAAGATTATTTGTGGTATAAGTCCCCGATTGAGGAGTTGCTCCTTGAATAATAAGAGTGCCTGACCCCGTGTTTTTTGTATAAGTCATTGCAATACTAACCCCTTGTACCGGTGGAATACTAAACTTCATCGCCGGTGTGTTTGGGGTATAGGTTCCGCGTGGATCTCCGGCTGTAATTGTTGTCGGAAACTGTGATTCCGTAATATTAGCACCGATTGTTGTTGCAGGTGCTGTAGTGGTGTCATCTTTGCACGAGGTAAAACCAAGCGAAAGAACTGCGGCTGTGATGATAAACATCAAATACTTTTTCATAAAAAAACCTTTGAAAAATGTGAGTAAATGAAAAAAAATAAGTATGTGAAAGGAAGATTTCCTTTATTACAGTGGGAATAACAGAGAAACAGGACAAAAAGTTTAGACAAATTTTTCACATTTTTCGGTGTCGGTCGTACATAAAAAAAGCAGAAGAACAATGTTCCTCTGCTTTAATATCAAAAATCGTTATGGGATTATTTTTTTCGCAATGCTACTACTCCAGAACCTGTCATTCCTGATTCAGTATAGGAATTTACGAAAAATAATCCTTTGGAATTTACGGTATATCCTGAACCTTCTGTCTCATCATCGAAGAATAGCTGCCCGTTTTCTACACGCCATGTACCGGTAGGTTTCGGCGCATCAAAGCCTATATCCGGTGTGCCTGCTCCCGGGAAAGGGATTTCTTGATCAGGAATTCCGGGAAAACTGATTTTCATTTTTCCTTCAACTTCCATCTTAAAGTCTGTGCTTGTATAAGTTCCTGAAGTTGCTGAAGACCCTTCGAAGGTAATTGTACCACTGCCTGTATTTTTTGTGTAGGAAATAGTCATACTTCCTACAGGCATAGTCGGTAATTTCATACTAAGCATTGGAGTGTTAGGTGTATAAGTGCCACGAGGGTCACCGCCGGTTGCCGTTGTCGGAAACTCCGACTCAGTAATATTAGAATTGTTGTTTGTTGACGGTGATGATGAATCATCTGAACAAGCAGCAAATGTGAAGGCAATCAATGCCATACTTAAAAACACCAATAGATGCTTTCTCATACATAAACCTTTGAAATAATGTAAATAAAAATTATATGTGAAGAACCACAATAATTGTGGTACATTCACTCCAACAAAAATAGTGAAAATTTTGTTTTCAGTCTCAAAATTGGAGTGTTTGTGTATTATATGATTATGTGTTGAAGTTCATACTCCTTATGTCCGAGTGCAAGAAAAAATAGTCAAAAGAATACTGCCGAAGATTCTTCGACAGGATTAGGAATGCCAATGAGTGTTTTTAATTATCGTTTAATGATAAACTTTTGTGTACCATAGCGTGCTGTGAGCATATACATACCGGTTGAAAGGTCTGATACATCAAGAGTTGCTGCATTGCCTTGTGCAACGGTACGTCCTGTCATATCTGTAATGGTAATTTCGGATGGTGCATTACCGGGTAATGATACTTGTATTTTATCCGTTGCCGGATTAGGATAGATAGCGAGTGAAGACTCCGATACAGGATTGTCATTAACAGAAGTTACACGACGGCGCGATAAAATTTCATCAGTCATTTTTTCTTCGGCTTTTGATAGGTATATCTGCGTTGGCATATGATCTATTAGACTTGATTTGCTGTATGAACCTGTATTCGTACGATGGATGAATATGAGGGTTACTTTCTATTCACAAACGATAATCATATCGGTGACCACAACCTTAATAAAGAGAGATTGCTCAATGTATCTACGACAATTCTGCTTTCAACGATGTGTCGTTTTTTGCCTGAATAATAGAGTCGCGTTTTTTTTAGGACATTAGACAAAACTCTCTCTTCACCACCAACAATGACAAACCGATGGTACACATCATTGAATAAGACCTTAGTACCCAGCAGATAAAGCAAACTGATTTTGATATGGATAGTCTCTAAGTTTCGTATAACTTTACTATATTGTGGTTCGCAAAGTTCGTAATGAAAAACTACATAAAAGTCAACGCAATATTCACGATAATACATCAACAGCATCAATATTCTGTCTTCGATTACAAAGCTCAACTTTAATCCACACCTAAGACCGCCCTTAGCATAGTCGAGCGACTATAAAACTTTACTACTTCTACACCATCGCTTTCAATGTTTGTCGTTTGACACCTATCAGATGTCTAAAGAGCGACGGTGTCACATTCCGGAGTTCGTTGCTTCTCATATTAGTTACCTCTATTACAAGGAATCATTTACAAATAACTGTGTTTTATTAAGAGATGTCGAATGGAAGGATATTTTTTTGTTCTGCATTTTTTGTATATTTGCAATGCAAGCTGAGCCATTTGTAAAATGGTAAGTTTTATGCTACTAAGGAACAGTAAAGTACTACTTTTAAGGATTGTGCATTAAATGAGGTTCATACTGGGAAGCTACTATGCTGAATGTCAGTTTCAATAACCATAGTTAGAAATATATGAGAATATTATTCACATTCATTATTTTGTTTATTTCTACAACTGCGTTTAGTCAAAATTTTGAATACGTTTATAGAAATAAAAGTGACACCACATTTAATTGTTATGTAATAAAAGCACCGGATTCACGACCTATCAGAGGAATTGTAATTAGAGATTACAGTGTTTTACCTAATTTTATAACGAGTTCACCATTTCAGTTTTCCGAGCTATGTACTCAAGAAGGTTTAATGACACTTTATACAGTTTCCTCAAATAAATTTCCTGAGCTCTTTACTTCGGACTCAGTTATGACAATTTTAGATGATATAGTGTCAGAAGTGATAGAGAAATATGGAATACCTAAAATGAATATTTTTATAGGAGGAATTTCAGCCAGTGGTACAAGAGCTTTACGATATGCACAATATTGCGAACAAGGAAAGTCTAAAAACAATATTAAAATTAAGGGTGTCTTTTCTGTTGATTCACCACTAGATTTAGCTAGATTTTATGAATCAGTTTTTAGCCATAGGAATAACTTTAAAGATGGTATGCTATGGGAAGCTGACCTAATGAAAAAAGTATTTGGTCAATTGTTTAGCGGACCTCCTGATAAATATACAAATGAATACAGAACATCGTCCGTATTTACACATTCAGATAGTCTTGGCGGTAATTCTCAATACTTGAGGAACGTGAACCTCATCATGTATCATGAACCTGATATAGATTGGTGGTTAAATGAAAGAGGAGCATCATACATTGATATTAACTCATTCGACATAGTCGCTTTTGTTTTAAATCTTAGGTCATTGGGAAACAACAATGTTGAATTAGTAACGACAACGAACAAAGGGTATGATCGAAATGGAAAGCGAAATTGTCATTCATGGAGTATTGTAGATGAACATTACTTAGTTGAATGGATTAAAAAATTAATCGAGTAAGAATTACAACAATGAAAGTTAATTTTGTACAACAAATTATTTATTTGTTATTTTTCTTTATTTTCACATGGAATCAGCTATGAAAAATCTATGTTTTTTGATTTTAATCTCACTTTGTATCCATTACACCTCTTATAGTCAAGAGGAAGAAAATCAGAAAAACAAATGGGAATTAGGGTTTGGTTTGGGAACACCTGCAATGATAAACCTTAATTTAGTTTATCATTTTGAAGATTTTTATCTTCGAGGTTCCGGTTTGCCTACGGGTGGGGAGACATACGGATATCATTTTGATTTTGGTTACAAACTCTACGAAGTAAAATCAACATATCATAGTTTGACAACAAACATAGGAACATACCAATACCCACCTAATAATTCAAATTATAGTACAGGACCGGAAGGAGCTTCGAGAAATTACTTAGGTTTTAGTTATTTATTTTCAACTCGCGGTTTTTACATACAAATAGGTATGAGTACCGGGAGTGGCACTCCTCAAAAAAACCCCGGTTTTATTCTTGCTATGGGGTATAATCTTCGATTTTAACAATCTATTTTCTATATATTTTCCTATAGAACTTATTGAAATAGTTTATTGTAAACCAAAACTTTGCTAAGAAATTTATTTATACTGCCTTGTCTAAGTCCACAAGATAATGATTTTTTTGCCACATAGAATTATTGGGTTTACAATGGCACGTTTGTACTTAATAAAGTACAGTTCGAGATATGGCAAGTAACTTTTGTAATTGATGCAATTTCATATTCTGGCACAAAGTAGTAAAATTCACAAGTTATTATCTTTCTGTGATTAAGACATTGACAATCCGATTATCTGTTGTTTAGACAAGTTCATTGAATAAAAAAATACCGCACTGTGGGCTTTACTAGTGATCATTTTATACAAACACACGCATAGAGTGAGAATACAATCCTATCTCATAACAAAAGCTATATATCAAATATTGCTTTGTTTAGAAATATCATCAAGTTTTGGAAATGATAGTCCAATACTTACAACTGATAATACTCAAAGACAGTTCTGAAATTATACTATTTCCTCTAAAAATCAACATTCAAAAATTTACTAAAAGATTGATTTCACGGCAAACGGTTTCGATAATTTTATAATGTAAATAAAAATTATATGTGAAGAACCACAATAATTGGGTACATTCACTCCAACAAAAATAGGGAAAATTTTGTTTTCAGTCTCAAAATTGAAGTGTTTGTGTATTATATAATTATGTGTTGAAGTTCATACTCCTTATGTCCGAGTGCACGAAAAAAATAGTCAAAAAAAATCCTGCCGAAGAAACTTCGACAGGATTAGGAAGCCAATGAGTGTTTTAATTATCGTTTGATAATAAACGTTTGTGTGCTGGTTTCTGTACCATAGCGTGCTGTGAGCATATACATACCGGTTGAAAGACCTGATACATCAAGAGTTGCTGTATTACCTTGTGCAACGGTGCGCCCTGTCATATCTGTAATGGTAATTTCGGATGGTGCATTGTCGCGTGATGATACTTGTATTTTATCCGTTGCCGGATTAGGATAGACAGTGAGTGAAGACTCCGATACAGGATTGTCATTAACAGAAGTTACACGACGGCGCGATAAAATTTCATCAGTCATTTTTTCTTCTGCTTCATTGCCCATAACAAAGATTGTAAAGCGGATTCTTGCAATACCCGGATAATCAGGATGTGATGCTTTTAATACCACGGTGTAAGACCCTGCGCGTTCGGGTGTCCATGAAATCAGTGCTGCGCCTGCCCAGCCATAAAGACTATCATTGCGTATAATCTCCATTCCTTCCGGTGCAGTTTCCAATGTGTATGTATATTCATTAGGATCTAATGTTGTTCCATCGGAAAGTGTAAGAGCATTAAACGCTTGCAAATATGGTGTATTAACCATGCCTAAAGGCATTTCCCATGCTATATTTTTATCTTCCCAATCGCCATCAAGTTCTACATAACTATCACCCACGAAGACTACATATACAAACTCTGTGGACATATTATTACTCGCATTAATAACGACAGTGTAAAAATACAGCCCTTTTTGTGTTGTTTGCCATGTGACAAGCCCTGTGCGTGCATCTATTTCCATGCCTAACGGGGCATTTTTTAAAGAGTATTTGAAAGTTACCGATGGCATACCGGGGATTTCTGAAGCCCAGTTTGCACTATATTCTTCACCTTCATTGACGGCTGTTGGAATATTCCAATCAATGGGTTGAATATATGCCGAAGGAATTGGTTCGATATAAAGAATTGCATAAAATGTATATTCAGCTTTGAGGGTGTCATACTCAGCGGTGATTGTTACCGGAATCATTGTTCCCTCACGTGCAAGAGTTGTGTCATTGGAGAACCAGCGTAATGTGCCATTATCATCAATGGTCATACCTTCCGGCGCGCCTGTTAAAGTATAGCGTACAGTAGGATTATCAACACCGCTGACACTTGCCGTTACTTGCTCGCTGCGTTCTTGATTGATTTGAGCAACAAAGTAATATGCAGGGAACTGAATACGTAAACCTCTGATAGCTTCCACAGTGAATTGTTTAACTGCTGTATCTTTACCATTGGTTGCCATAACACGATAGGTGAATATACCTTTGTCTGTCGGAGTCCAACGAACTTCGCCGGTACGCTCATCAATAACCATTCCATTGGGTGCATTTACAAGGCTAAAGCGGATAAGTGAATCTGAACCATCTAAGGTGAAAGCAAAAACACGATTTAAAAATTCCATACCCACTTCTGTTTGCGGTGTTTGCCAATCATAGTATGATTTAAGATAAATCGGGTCGCCCACAAAAATGTCTAAGACTTGAGAATTGACCATGCGACCGGAGCGCGCCACGATATATGCCTGTAATTGGACATAGCCTTCGGGATAATCTGTTAAAATTTTCCAACGTAATACGCCTGTATTGGGATCAATGGTTGGTGGCTCTTCGCCCGGCAAACCATAAAGTGAGGCATATTCTATGGAGTATGTTACAGGTTCATTCGGATCCTCGCCATTGACAGCATCAACATCATACACAAGTTCTTGCCCTGTGCGCACATTTGTCGGAGGGATACTCGTAAATAAGATATTATAAGGATTACCCGTATTGATTTGTAATGTCCAATCTCGGCTGATAATATTTTGAGGACTGATTTCTGCTTCGATACGCACTTTGAGTAAATCAATGCCTGTGCTTCCTGCTACCCAGGTAATTTCTCCGGTGTTTTCATTGACGGATAATCCTGTCGGACCTTCAAGTAAGATATAACGAAATGTCACATCAGGTAAGCCATAAATAGATGCCCTGATAGTATCGGTTAATGGGCTAAATGGCTGTGCTTTGAGTAATCCGTTGTTTTGGACAATGATAAGATTAGAAGAAAGTGGGTCATTCGGATCAATAACATAGAGAGGGTCGAAGAGGACAGCGAGAGGAAACTGCTGATTCTCCAAAGAATCAACAACACTATTAACTGCAACAATATGAATAGGATAGCCGGACGGAGCTATTACCTTGTTCGGAATGGTAAATTCAGTGCCGTCAGTAACGAATCGTACAAACTCAATGCCATTTGCGCCATGAAGATCAATTGTTGTATAGTAAACGGCATAACCATTCGGAATAATTCCCGATGCCGGTGGATCCCATCGTACAGTAATTTCACGGTTGTTCGGATCATTGCCATTAACCCATTGAGCGGTGACATTGGTAGCTGCATCCGGAGTTTGTGCATAGCCGGAAAATGTCGTAATGGCAAATATACACATCAAGAGAAAGTGTTTGCCATAAGTGTGAGTGAAGTTCATAAGAGCGGAAAAAATTGTGATAAAAATTGAAAAACTTGGTGAATATCCCTGCGCAAGTGATTATTCGTTTCCGGGTGTAATCCATAGTGTGATGAAGATTACACTGCATAGGCAAATCAGAATAATGTTTGTTTCAACCATGAAACCAAAAAAAATGTTAATTTCCCTCAAAGATCAGCATCAGACTATAATCTGGCTTTATATTCGTTGGCAAAGTGTTTGCAGTGCTATATTTGCACCAGAATTTTTATTGTATTTCTATGCAAAAACATGATCATAGCGGTCAATCGGCATTGATTCGATTGGAAAATGTTACGAAATCATTCGATAACACAGAAGTGCTGAAGAATATAACTTTATCTATATTCGAGGGCGATCTTGTTTCTATTATCGGTCCGTCAGGCTGTGGCAAATCTACATTGTTACGTTGCATCAATGCTCTGGAAATTATTGATGGCGGCTCAGTGCGTGTTGCTGATATGGTGCTTGATCGTCGTGCCGGAGCAGATGTATCCCATAAAGAAATTGAAAAGAGAGCGCATCGCTTACGGCAATCTGTTGGTATGGTATTTCAAACATTTAATCTGTTTCCCCATAAAACTATAGTAGAAAATACTATGATGGCACCCATGGTTGTACAAGGTGTAGATAAAGAGATTGCGCGCGAAATAGCACTGCGTCAATTGGACAAAGTGGGATTGAAGTCACTCGCGGAACGTCGTCCTGATCAATTATCCGGCGGACAAATACAAAGAGCGGCAATAGCGCGTGCCTTAGCTATGTCACCGAGTGTGATGTTATACGATGAGCCTACATCTGCCCTTGATCCTGAATTAGTGGGTGAAGTCTTATCAGTTATGCGTGAATTAAATGCTGAGGGTATGACACAAATTATAGTCACCCATGAAATGCAATTTGCCAAAGATGCCAGTGACTATATTGTGTTTATGGATAAAGGCGAAATTGTTGAGATTTTAGCAGAAGAATTTATGGTCGAACACCCAAAAGATATTCGTACTCAAAAGTTTTTGAAAAGAATAATGAGTTTAGGCAGAGAGGATGTAATAAATGGGTAAACAATTTCTACTATGGTTATTTTTCTTATTGAGTTTTTTTCCACACAGTTTACTGTCACAATCAAACGATAATAACGATAATATTATTACCTTCGGAGCTGATGCCCGCAGTGGTGCGCCTTATTGCTTCGCTGACCCGAATAATCCTGAAATTATTAAGGGTTTCGATGTGGACATTATACATGCTGTTGCTGAGGTGATGGGAAAAAGAGCAGTATTTGTACAAAACAGTTATGAGGGTTTAATCTCCGGTTTGGGAAGAAATAATTATGATGTCGTTATTGACGGTATTGTTATTACACCCGAACATTTAGCGGAAGTTGATTTCAGTACACCTTACTATGTGACGAGCCAAACAATTGTAGTACCTGACAATAATAAAACCATTAATTCTTTAGAAGATTGCAGAGGGAAAAAAGTAGGAACGCTAACAGGTTCAGAAGCTTTTATGTTTTTGGAAAAATTCGGTGGCTTAACCGTTCTCAGTTATGAACAAGAAGTATCGGGATATCAAGATTTATTAAATGGCAGAATTGATGCATTTATTATTGATGCACCTGTCGCAATTTATTATGTGCCAACTGTGAAGGGCTTAAAAATCGTTGGCGGTGCTATTGACAGATTGATGTACGGCATAGCGGTTAAAAAAGGTAATATCGTACTCCGTGATGAATTAAGTGCTGCAATAGCAATAATAAAACAGAATGGTAAACTCCGCAATATTCTTGAAAAGTGGAAATTGTGGAATAAAGAAATGGCAGAACTCACAGAAGATAGAAGTCCGTCGAATATAGAGCCGACAGAGTACAATTCTTTTGTAGAATCTATGAATAGAAGCATCAGTTTTCAAGAACGTATTGACCGCTACATATCATTTTTACCTATGTTTGCAAAAGCAGCATGGACGACAATTATTGTTTCGGTCTTTTCCATGATTATGGCAATATCTCTCGGATTGATTCTTGCAATAATTCGTATCTATACTCCTTTTAAATTTATCGCAGTTGCTTATATTGAAATTATTCGGGGAACACCATTATTGGTGCAATTACTTCTCATATTCTATGGTTTACCAAATATCGGTATTCGACTCGATCCATTTATTGCGGGTGTCATTGGGTTGGGATTAAATTATGCCGCATTTGAAGCGGAAAATTATCGCGCCGGATTATTATCAGTGCCACGTTCGCAGTATGAAGCTGCCAAAGCATTAGGTATGACGCAATGGCAAGCATTACGCCATGTGATTTTACCACAATCTGTACGATTAGTTATTCCACCCGTGACTAATGATTTTATATCGCTTTTAAAAGATTCTTCTCTCGTTTCCATGATTACTATAGTGGATTTAACACAACAATACAACTTACTTGCAACTACATATTACGATTATTTCGGCATTGGAATACAAGTAGCTCTCATTTATTTTATTATCGGTATTCCTTTCGTTATACTCTCACGGTGGGCAGAACGAAAAATTGGCAGTAATGGATTACGTCGGAAAAAATACACTTTAAATCTTATCAGATAATAATCTCGTACAATGACGGAAGAGAAAATACTCTCACGATTAAAGATACAAGCCATTGCACTTATTGCAATACTTATTGCTTTAGTCCTCGCCCATCGCACTTATACTCATAGCAATGATAATGGGAAAACAATAGTTTTAGCGATGGAAGGCATCCAGAAGGAAATACTTCTGTCGGATTCCTTATTATTGTTATTAGCTACAAAAAGCACAAACGATACATCCTTAAAATTGAATATTTCTTCGTGTCTTGATACATTGCAAACATATCATAAACGCATTCAAGGCATTATAAAATTGCTCAATATAGAAAACAAACACAACAAAGATGCTACTATTTCCTCTTATCACAGTGTTGAATTATTGACTGTTCAAGAACGATACAAAGAGTATCAAGGCAACTACACGGAGAAAAATCGCATAGCCCTCATACATTCCTTGCAACAATTGAAGCTCTCATCAATAAATTTACAAGCCATTTTTAGGCATCAACTTAATACATATCTCGAAAAAATAGAAATTCACCACAAATACGACTTGCCGATTTTTGTTGTTTTGATGGGGATTACCGGAATGATACTCATTCTACGATTCAATAAAACAATACGTCAAAGAATAGAGCAGAATCGAGATATATTGGAACGCTTGCACTTGTTGTCTATTGTTGCAAAGAAGACAAAAAATACTGTTTTTATTACCGATACCGATATGAGAATACGATGGGTTAATAATGCTTTTGAACAACAAACCGGTTATACATTACAAGAAGTTCAAGGACATCGTCCATCAGAATTTTTGCTACATGATAATGCAGATAAAAACACGGTTGAATCATTGAGGTCTGCACTGGCTTTACAACAATCCTTTAATGGAGAAATTCTCAATATTAATAAAGCAGGACAAGAATATTGGACACAAATACAAACAGACCCAATTTATGATGATAATAATCAATATACCGGCTTTGTTGTCGTAGAATTCGATATTACCGAACATCGAAGGACTCAAGAAGAAATTAAAGCTACGGCACAGTTGCTTGAAAATCTTATGGAAAATATTATAGCCGGTATCTATGTCGAAGATGAAACAAATACAATTATTTACATAAATCAAAAAATCTTCACACTCTTTGGTGATTTTTCAGATAAAAATCATACACTACATAACTCTTCACAATTACTTATTAATTCGATACAACATTACTTCCCTTCACCGAAGCAATTTCTTGAAAATATAATCGCTATTACCTCATCAAGACTCATTATTAATGATGAAATGCATCAATTAGTTGATGGACGTTATATTGAAAGAACATATATTCCATTGGAGCAACAGTCAGGAAAAACTTGGAATGTGTGGATGTATCGTGATGTAACCCGGCGTATGCAATCGGATGAATTATTAAGAAAAAACGAAGAAACACTGCGCAAAGCACAGGAAATTGCAAAAATGGCAAGTTTTGAATCACCTGCTTCAGGCACAAAAGATTACTGGTCAAAAAATCCGGGCATCGCTTTTGGATTTGACCAAAGTGTTGATATTCAGAGTATCAATCTTCAGAAACTTGTGAGCGAAGATGTCTATGCAATGATTCTTGATGAATGGCAAAAATCCATCAAAGAAAAAAAATCTTTTGATATTGATTTTCCGATTGTCCACCAAGATAATAGTATTCATTATGTTCGATGTATAGGTGAACCTCATTTTGATGAACAAGGTAATTACATCGAAATGCTGGGTATTGTCCAAAATATTACTGAAAAAAAATTAGCAGAAATTGCTGTTATGGAAGCTAAAGAAGAATCCGACAGAGCAAACAGAGCAAAGTCGGCATTCTTATCTTCTATGACCCATGAGCTTCGTACTCCTTTAAACGCAATTATTGGATTTTCTCAAATTCTTGAAAACGATATATCTATAACTGATAAACAAAGGGAATTTGTTACAGCTATGTATAAAAGTGGACAACATTTACTGTCAATGATAAATGATGTGTTGGATATGTCCAAAATTGAGGCTGATAAATTAGAATTATGTATTGAGCCATGTAATATTGCAAGTGAGATTGATGATGTGGCAACAATGTTTACCCTGCATTGTCATCGAAAAAATATAGAATTTAAAATAAGTAAAGATTGTAATCTTCCGGCACATATTATGTGTGACAAAAAACGATTACGCCAAATATGGATTAATTTACTTGGAAATGGCGTAAAATTTACCGATAAAGGATATGTAGAATTCACGGCAATAGCAGATGAGTTCTATCAAAATGACGGCAACAATTATGTGATGGCACGTTTTTGCATCAAAGACACAGGAATAGGTATCCATGAAACACGTTTACCAACACTGTATGAACCGTTTATGCAAAGTAATGTTTCAAATAGTGAAGGTACCGGTTTAGGGCTGGCAATTACGGCTAAAATAATAAAAGAGATGAACGGTACTATATCCGTTAGCAGTACTGTCGGAGTAGGTACCGAATTTATTATTAAGCTTCCTTTTCAGATTGTAATTGACGAAGCAATGCACAATACTAAGCATACCGAATTTGTTGTTCGAGGTATTGAAAGTTCATCGGTAAAACCTGTCGCATTGCTTATTGATGATGTAGAGAGTAATTTGTTGGTACATCAAGCATTATTACGTCGCGTGGGTTTTGATTGTGTTCTTGCAAATAATGCCGATACAGCATTGTATCTTGCTGAGCACAAACATCCTACGGTTATTATTTTGGATATTATGATGCCTTTAAAAAATGGCGTAGAGATTATGCGAGATATTCGCTCACAATCATGGGGAAAAACTATACCTATTATTGCGTTGACCGCTAATGGTAAAGCATACAAAAGAGAAGAAATGTTGGGACTCGGTTTTGATGAATTTATCATAAAACCTTTTTTAATAGAACAACTATTTGATGCTATTGAACATACAGCCGGAATAAAGTTTATCCGTGAAAAGAAAATTGTGAAAGATATTTCTCCCTTAAATGATGCCAATGAACTTTTAAATATAAAAAGATTTATTCAATCTTTAGACCCTGCTATACAATCAGATTTAGAAGAAAATATCGAATTTCAGTTCTTCGATACAATTGAGCAGATATTAACCGATATAGCAATTACCCCATCAGATACACACTTTGAAGCATACAGTAATTTATTGCGTTATGCAAAAAACTACAATGTTGCAGCAATGTTAAAAGTGACAGATATATTGAAGAAAAAAGATTAATTCATATAAAAATTACTGTAATTTTACAATAGTATAACACCATTTAATGAAAGGCATTGTGATGTCAAAATTTCAACATTTGTTTTTATTGTGTTTTGTATGCTCCATCTGTATAAACACTCATCTTTTTGCTCAATTAAAGAGTGATGCAAAAAAAGAAATTTTGGAAAAAATTCGAGAAGAATTTTTCAAGGAAAAGATTCGTGTATCACAAGAACAGATAGATTATTGGAAAAAGTATAAAAAAGCAATGCCTGTACATAAAGAGTTACAACACGAGGGATTGCAAAATGATGGAAAGAGTATAACCAGTGAGTATCCTAATGTTGGGGTAAGCGTTTCCAATCAAATAGAATCTGAAGTACATGCTGCCATTAATCCTTTAGATTCTGCAAATATCATTGTATCGCCAATAAATCAGACAGGTAATTTAACGGTACCTATATATTATACAAAGGATTTTGGAAAATCATGGAAAAAAAGTGCTATTAATTTAGGTCCTGCGGTGGCAGAGTCTTTTGTTGCCGGTGGTGGTGACCCTATGTTCGCCTTTGATGCGAATGGTACTGCTTATTTCTCATGGATTAATCTTTATTATATCGCATTTCAATTCGATACAGTGTATGCCGATATGTATTGGGCGTATTCTACCGACGGTGGGGAAACATGGTTAAGAGAGAAAAACGATCTTATTGGCAGAGGATATATTGTGAATCAGCAAATAGAATCTTTTTTTGATAAACAATGGATGATTGTTGATAGAACAAATTCACCATATAGCGGAAATTTGTATTGCGCATTGCTCCATGTGGATGGTGATGATCCTCGTGTTGGTTTACGCACTAAAAATACAAAAGATTCTTTTTTTACAAATTCGACACTTAGACCCCAATCCGGTGATTTTGTCTTTAATCAATTTTCAGGCGTTGATATTGCACCTGATGGCAGTGTTAATATGATTTTTTTGGGGTCAAAAGAGGATATATCCGCAGATGATATGGCGTTTTATCACTTACGTTCAACTGATGGTGGTAAGACATTTGTATCCGAACAAAAAATAACACCGATTATTCATCCACGATTTAGTCCGGAAATAGCTTCTGCAACAACGGTCGGTATCCTTAATCAACGTGTGTATCCTTGCCCGACTATTGTGATAGATAAATCATCATCACCATATCGTGGAAGGCAATATGTGGTGTGGTCCGGTTATGGATCAACACAAAACAATAATAGAGGTTTTGATGTTTTCTTAACATTTTCCGATAATAATGGGGCTACTTGGTCAGAACCAAAAATTGTGAACGATAATACCAACAATTTGATAAGCGATCAATATTATCCTTCGATTGCTGTTAATGATAATGGTGTGGTTATTCTTACGTGGTATGATAGAAGAAATGATCCAGATAATTTGATGACAGAATATTTTATGACATATTCATTTGATGGTGCTCAAACATTCGAGAAAAATTTTTCGGTCTCAAGTCAGGCAACGGATTTTTCAACTGTTGGTCTGCAAAATAGTGGATTTGGGATAGGCGAATATAATCAGACCTTAGCGACCAAACACTATGCAATTCCCGTGTGGGCTGATGCACGAGGAGGCAGTGGCAATCTCAATATTTATGCAGCATTTATTCCGCTGAAAAGAAATATAACATCCGTACAATCATATGATGTGAGTTTGGTATCCGATAACATATCGCTGTCAGTTCCTTATCCCTCACCTTCGCCAAAAGGTGTAGTTTCGTGTGAATATATGGTGAAGAGTGATTGTACAATCACGCTTGATGTTCTTGATATAGAAGGAAAAATAATAATGAGCGTATATCATGGCACAGAAAAAGCAGGAAAACATTCCAGAACATTTCCCACTAAGTCATTTACTACCGGTACATATAGCTGTCGTTTGGTAACACCTTATGGTGTTATAAATCGTCTTTTTATAGTAGAATAACTTTATTTTTGAAAGGTAATACAATAAAGTATTACCTTTCAATTATCTCTTTATTGCTCATGGTATTTGATAATTGCTAAAGTAATATCATCGGATTGTGGCGCACCGTCAGCATGTTTATGTACATGCACCACAATTGTATCAAGGATAGTGTGAGCATCGGTATGGCGCACAGCAAGTGATATTTCTCGTAAAGTATCTTCGCCAAATTCATCATTGTTATTATTCATAGCTTCCGAAACTCCGTCAGTGTACATAACAACAGCATCACCATTGTTTATAGTGACAGTTCCTGTATTATACGGTGGGGCATTTTCTAAAATTCCAAGAATAATTCCTCCGCATTGTAATTCTTCAACAGTACCATTTGCTCTCATAATAAAAGGTGGATTATGCCCCGCATTTATATAAGAGAATGAAGACGTTTCGGGATCAAATAATGCTGCAAAAAAAGTGACAAATTTATCGGGTGATGTATTGTTATACACAATAGCATTGATGCGAGATACAAGCTCATCTAATTTCATGTGAAGTGGAGCCAGAACCCGTAATGCCGCTTGTACATTTGCCATTAATAATGAGGCGGGCATACCTTTACCCGATACATCTGCAATTGCTATGAGTAAACGACCGTCGGCTAAATGGATAAAATCATAATAATCTCCCCCCACATGTTTTGAAGGAATACTTGTTGCAGCACAGGAAAATCCTTGTAATGTGGGTAAGACACTCGGCAATAATCCGCGTTGAATTTCTGTTGCTAACGATAATTCACTTTCGAGCCGCTTTTTTTGTACTTCTTCTTGGAATAATCGAGCATTTTCTAATGCAGATAACATTATATTGCCCATTGATTCGATAAATTGCTCATTCATCGGTGTAAAATCTGTATTGTTAAGTTTACCGCCGACAAAAAGTAACCCGCGTACTTCCCCATGAATAATCATTTTTGTCATGAGTTTTACCCCCGCAGCTTCGAGTAATGCTTTTGTCTGATGACGTACATGCTGAAATGATGAACAGCGTGTTTCATCTGTTGCGATAAGTTCTTCAAGTGTTTCGGTTTGAAACACTGTGGTGAATCTATTGATAACTGTCTCGAACTTCGCATTATTGATTGTAAAAACAGCAAATCTGCTCACCATCATTTGTCCCATCAAGCGATAAGAAAACATTTGCATAATTTGTACTTTTGACAATAAAGCACTAAATTCTCTATTGACTTCAAAAATTGTGGTCAATAATTGATTTTGCATTTCCATTTCATTTTTCTGTCGTACAATATCGGCATTTGTTCTTGCGCTGTGCAAAGCATTCGCTGCAATAGAACATACCAATGTACCATATTGTATTTCTTCCTCGCTTAATATGTTTGACGGTATAGAACCCACACATAGTATTGCCATAACTTTATCATGATGCAGCAAAGGGAAACAATACCGAAAACCATTATCGAATAACACAACTGAAATTTCTCGTGTTATCACAACAGGAGTATTAATTGTGAACAATGGGATTTCCGTAAATTCTACTTTACCCTTTGCAACAAGTATTTTCAATGAATTATTACTCGGCACCAATACACAACTACGCAATAATCGTAATTTCCCCATGACTGTTAAAATGAGAGAATTGCAAATAAAATACTCATCATTGGATTCATTTAATCGAGCACTGAAATCTAATAGTGATTCAAGATTAATCAAGGAAGTCAGCGATGCTTTGTCTGTCATGGCAATCTACGGTAAAGAAATAAGTAATTATGGTAATTTTTCAATGGAAAGCATATTTGTACGCGAGCGTGCAACCAATGGTCTGCCTATAGTAACAACGATTTGCATACCGGAATGTAAATAATGCTTTTTGACAAGCATTTTTTTCAAGTCTTCGATGGTATCGTCAGTTGTTGTCACATTATCCATCAATACGCCTGTTGTGCCCCAAAATAAACCGACGCGCCGTGCAATATTGGGCAATTCCGTCACAGCTATAATCGGTGCTACCGGACGTTTATTAGAAATAAGTAAAGCCGTTTCACCCGACAAACTCAATGTTGCAATAGCATGAATACGTTCATCTTCGGCGATGGACGCTGCTGCTGCTGCAATCAAATCGGTATTTTGTTCTTTTTGTGGCAATCCCTGCACATGACGACGCAATCGTGCATCATCGCGCAACAGTGCTCGTTCTGCCTCGCTGCATATCATGCGCATATAGGCAACGGTATCTATCGGATATGCTCCGACACTTGTTTCTGCACTCAACATGACGCCGTCGGTTCCATCATAAACGGCATTGGCAACATCGCTGGCTTCAGCCCTTGTGGGGCGAGGATTTTGTATCATGCTTTCCAACATCTGTGTTGCTGTAATAACAGGTTTGCCATACATATTACACAGTGCAATAATGCGTTTTTGGACAGTAGGTACCTGCGCTGCCGGAATCTCTACTCCCAAATCACCGCGTGCCACCATAATAGCATTACTCGCTTTGACAATATTGTCTAAATCGTTTACTGCTTCGGGTTTTTCGATTTTTGAACATATCCACATTGAACTGCCATGATGCGCTAAAAAACGTTGTAATAATTGCACATCTTTAGCATTGCGTACAAATGATAAAGCCACATAATCACAACCGTTTTCTATGGCAAAAAGTACATCTTTTTTATCTTTGTCCGACAAAGCCGGCTGACTCACTGAGGTTGAGGGTAAATTCAATCCTTTGCGAGATTTTAATGTTCCGCCATTGATTACCACTGCTTTGACCACTATGCCGTCGGTTGCTCGGACTTCCGCTTTCAATAAGCCATCATCGAACAGTAAAAAATCTCCCTTCTTGACATCTTTTGCGAATGTTGGATATTCTATTGGGATGGTATCATCGGGCAATTTGATTTTTTTTGAGCGAAACGCTGCCGTATCCGCAAAATAGACATCTCTGCCTGTCATAAAAGGAACAGAGCCATTCGGCAGATCACTCACACGGATTTTGGGACCTTGTAAATCGGCAATGATGGGTATATGAAATCCTATTTTTTTCTCGGCTGCACGAATAAAATCCACATATTGCTTATGGACACTATGCGATCCATGTGACATATTTAATCGAAACGCATTTGCTCCCGCATGAAGTAACTCGATAATTTTTTCTTCGGAGCCAATGGCAGGACCCATCGTGCATATAATTTTGGTTTTCTGGTCTAAGAATGGTGCTATGTGCATAAGTGCTATGGTATGGTGTTGTAAAATTATTGGCAAAACTATGGAACAAATGGCTATTGTTCTATGAAATATGGAATAGTAAAATTGCATTCCATCAGAATTCCATCAGAACCGTGGCTGCACATTGGGGGTAGCGGAAGAATTTTATTCATCAAAATCGCATCAAATACTCTATTATTTGGCATATTTTTTTAGATTTGATACTTGTAATTGTGTTTTAGATAGTTTGCAGAGTTGTTTCATTCTTTGAAAGTGGTCGCATGTTCGTCATTATCGGTATAGTTGTCGTCTTTGGTAGTATAGTTGTCGGGTACACAATGCACCATGGCGACCTTGCTATTTTATGGCAGTTGAATGAGTTTATCATTATCGGCGGTGCGGCATTGGGTTCGATGCTTATCGCCAATCCTTTGAATGTCACTATTGGTGTTTTCAAAGGAGTTATAGGAACTCTTAAGGGAAGTAAACTCACAAAAGCAACCTATTTAGAGCTTATGCAGCTTTTATTCGAGCTGTTTAATTTTGCTAAGCGTGAAGGAGTGATTGCCCTTGAACCACATATAGAAAACCCTTCATCCAGTTCGATTTTTACCAAGTATCCGACATTTCTTGGTAATCATCATGCTACCGATTTTTTATGCGATACCTTAAAAATAGTGCTTGGTGGCGGTGCTTCGCCATATGATTTGGAAGAGCTCATGGACATTGATCTTGAAACAGCCCATAGGGAAGAATTGCAAGTGCCCACAGCATTAGCAACGGTGTCAGATGCTTTTCCGGGTCTGGGTATCGTGGCGGCAGTACTTGGGGTTATCATCACTATGGGTATTATTGATCAGCCACCGGCAGTCATTGGTAGCAGCGTGGGTGCGGCTCTTGTAGGAACATTCTTCGGGGTATTGATGGCGTATGGTGTGGTGGGACCTATTGCCAAGAATATGGAAAATGCAGTGCATGAAGCAGAGCATTATATGACGGCAATAAAAGTGGCTTTACTGTCATTTGCCAAAGGGTCACCCGCTTCTGTGTCCGTAGAATTTGCCCGACGCAGTATCCCTCCTCATATTCGTCCATCGTTCAAAGAAACCGAAGAAGCAACCAAAAAAGCACGATAATCTCATTAAAGAGAAATTTACATGGAAAATACAGAACAACCCATAATTAAAAAAAAGAAAAAAGCTGCTCATCATGGTCATCATGGCGGTGCATGGAAAGTAGCGTATGCCGATTTTGTGACGGCGATGATGGCATTTTTCTTGGTGATGTGGATTCTTGGTCTTAGCGATGCGACCAAAAAAGGGGTAGCACAGTTTTTTACCGAGCCCGGCGCATTCAGCTTTTTGCAAGGGAAAGCATTGCCTGTGGCAGTAGATAATATTAAACCCACTACAGGACAAGGCAAAGAAGATGGGAAAAAATCAGGCGGTAAGGATGCATATAAATTAACTGATTCCATGCGTAAAGCAATAGTTGTGGAAAAAATTCAAGACTCAGCACGAATAAAAAGTTTAGAAAAATCTGTTAAAGACCAAATTCAAGAATTAGCAAAAAAAGACCAAAATTTAGCAAAACTAATCAGTTCATTAAATGTGCAAATAACTCAAGAAGGGCTGCGTATTGAATTAGTAGAAAATGAGGAAAGTGTATTTTTTGAAGTAGGAAGTGCCCGTCTTAATAAGCAAGCGATTACTTTATTACAGCAACTTGGAGCAGAGGTGGGTAAAATCCCCAATTTTGTGGAAATTGAAGGACATACCGATACTCGCGGTTATGGTAAAAACACGGGTTATGGTAATTGGGAATTATCGGCAGACAGAGCCAACAGTGCCCGCCGTGTGATGGAAAGTAATGGACTTTGGGAAGGGCAAGTCATTGGCGTAAAAGGTTATGCCGACAGAAAATTACGCACTCCGGAAAATCCTTTTGACATCAGCAATCGTCGTGTGACAATTTTGGTTCGTTATAAATCCGATAATGAAATACTCCCCCGATAAGCACAAACCGGATAGCAATATGACTCTCGCAATGTTGTAGAATAAATATATCACTTCGACATAAATCCAGTCAGAATTTCATCTGAATTTCGACTTAAAGCTATAAGGTTTCAAAAACCTTATAGCTTTGGAAAAAACATTGAGAATTTGGGAGCTGGCTATTTACCGTACATACATAATACATTCATTTTTTGTATAAAATCCCGAGCGGAAATTAATAATATATATCCCATTTGCCAAATTTGACAATGAATATATCAATTGATATTCTCCGCCTATATCCACTTGCTGTATCGGCTCTCCAACAATCTCACCCATAGTATTGATGAGTCTAAACTCTGTTTTTCCATCTAAGCCAGCCGTATAATCAAGAATTAATTGATTATCTTCCATGCAAAGCGAAATGGTTGAAAATGGAAGAGTTGATGTTTCTAACTTACAGGCTGGCATTAACTTTCTTCGATTTAAAACGAAAGAGAATCAATTTCAAAATCATAGAATTGCAAGCTGGAAACAAATAAACGATAATATAACAGAGTTAATAAAAAACCCTTCGGAGTGAAAAGGCTTCAGTTTTTAAGTATTTAAAAGTTGTTTATCATAAACATATTTTACAATGAAATCAAATATTGTTTTAGATTTTTCAGAAATTAAGGAATTTGAGCATTTTCTTAAATCATCAAGATTCATAGTAATTTCTGTATAAT
>DDTD01000067.1 GCA_002344005.1 Ignavibacteria bacterium UBA2373
CTATAAAGACAATCATACTATGTGTTTTTAAAAATTTCAACAAAAACGCAATAGCCCAATATCCACTTAGCCCTGAGACGATTGTTGCTACAAGTAACAAAACAGCATTCTCTGAAGTAAAATTTCCAATAACGTCTTTAAGTTCAAAAATTCCACTCCCTGCAATAGCTGGAATGCTTAATAAAAAAGAAAAACGAGCGGCACTTTCTCTCGTAAATCCGCGTAACAATCCGGCAGTTATTGTTGTTCCAGAACGTGATGAACCGGGAATTAAAGCCAGGCACTGAATGAAACCGACAAAAAGCGAATCCTTCAGTTCAATAGTATTCATACTTTTAGAAAATGTTGCTTTTTTTTCGACAAAAAATAATATAATAGCCAGAATAATCAGTGCAGAAGCAATGACAAAGGGATCTTTTGTCAAATTTCCTCGAATAATATCTTTAGCAAGTAGCCCGACGGCAACTATTGGAACTGTACCCATTATTATATACCATCCTAATCGGGCATTATGATTTTGTTGGGAAAAACTTTTGCGCGATGTACCAAGGTTCTCTGTGATAAAACTCTTAACTATAGAATATATGTCTTGACGAAAATACCACAACACGGAAACTAAAGTTCCCATTTGAATCACCGCCATAAAGGTTGTCCATTCTTCCGGATTTTGCGGACTAATCAAACCCGTAAAATGAGCATAAAGAGTAAGATGTGCCGTGCTGCTAATTGGGATAAATTCTGTTAATCCCTGTATGAGACCAAGTATTATGGCATGAAGAATATTCATAAACACTACAATAGTTATTTTCAAAAAAAATCGTCATAATTACATCAAAACCATCAAACACTCGTCTGACAGTAACGCATTTACGTTACAAACATAATATGAAAAAAGATATACTTTCTCGTCACCAAAAACTTTCGATCCATAAGACTGTTCTTACTTGGTTTACCTATAATCAAAAAAAATTGCCTTGGAGATCAGCAACTCCTCCGGACCCTTATATAGTCCTGCTTTCCGAAGTAATGTTACAGCAAACTCAAACTTCGCGTATAGCCGAAAAATTGCCAGCTTTTCTTGAACAATTTCCAACCTTGGAAGCGCTCGCACAAGCTACCAATAAAGAAATTATCCTTGCTTGGCAAGGTATGGGTTATAATAATCGCGCACTTCGGTTAAGGGATTGTGCTAAAACCATCGTTGATCATTATTACGGAATTATTCCGGACGATATTGATATATTGCGAACCTTACCCGGAATAGGTGAATATACATCCTCTGCTATTGCATCTTTTGCTTTTTCTCAAAATGTACCTGTCGTAGATGTGAATATTCGGCGAATATTCTCTCGATTATTACGTAAAGTTGCCAATAACCATGATATGCTCTCTGAAAAAGAATCATGGGAAATTGCCGGAATATTACTCCCTAAAAATCATAGCAACTTATGGCACCAAGCATTGATGGATATTGGTTCTTTATTTTGTACTTCTCGATCACCACGATGTCACGATTGCCCCATTTCATCACATTGTCAATCTGCATTTGCAGTTATTGACGGCGAAAAGACACCCAAAAAAGAACCCACGCATCGTGCTATTCCTCATAGAATATGGCGCGGTAAAATTATCGAATTATTGCGCCAATCGAATCATCATTCTGAAAATGCAAATTATATTCTTCATGCTCTTTTTCAAGAAAATATATCTACACTCGATAGTGATTTTTTAGACTATATTCTGAAAAAACTTGAGTCGAATAATCTAATTGAATTGCAAACCATAAATAACACAATTATAGTCTCACTAAAAGAGTAATAATCAGCTATAACTATATTATGAAATTGTTTTTTGTGAAATCATAATACCAAGTTGCTCAATACGATAGCGTAATTTAGCACGACTCACTTCCAGTACTTTAGCGGCTTTAATTTGATTGCCGTCTGTCAGTTTTAATGTTTGAATTATTAAATCTCTGATAACATTAGACATAGTAGCGCCTGTCGGTGAGATTTCTAAATAATGATGCCCCGGTAATAAGTCTTTAGATGAACGCACGTCTTTACCTTGTATCGCTTGAGGACGTAAAAACGATAATGAATCCTTTGATATTATTTGTTCAGACTCCAACAAGCATACTCTTTCTATAACATTACGTAATTCTCTTACATTACCTTTCCATAGATAATTAGTCAAAGTGTCGGCTGCATCAGGAGTAAATCCTGTAATTTTTTTTCCAAATTTTTCATTAAATTCTCGTACAAAAGCCGTTGCAAGTAAAATAATATCCTCACGCCGTTCTCGTAATGATGGTAAATCTATCATTGCAACATTTAATCGGTAGAATAAATCTTCACGGAATTTACCTTGTTCAACTAATTCTTCTAAATTGCGGTTTGTAGCAGCAACAACGCGCACATCAACGGTCACTTCTTTTGTACCGCCTAAACGATAGAAAGTTCTTTCTTGCAATACACGCAGCAATTTTACTTGCATTTCCATGCTGAGTTCGCCCACCTCATCTAAAAATATTGTACCATGATTAGCTTGCTCGAAGCGACCTTGTTTAACTTTTTCCGTAGCTCCCGTGAAGGCGCCTCTTTCATATCCAAATAGTTCGTTTTCAGCTAACTCTCTGGGAATAGCACCACAATTTATGGAAATAAAAGGACCTTTGCTTCGTGCAGAATTTTGATGGATAAACCTCGCAATAAGTTCCTTACCCGTACCTGACTCACCTAAAATTAATGATGTTGTGTCATCGGATGATGCAACAATTTTAGCAATCTGTAAAGCTCGTGAAATACCTGCAGAAACTCCAAGAATTTGCGCAGATTGTTCACGATGCAACCTTTCCTCCAATATTGTGACTTGTCTTTTTAAATCATAATTTTCTAGACACCGTTCTACAGCTACTTCTAATTGTTCAATATCCAATGGTTTAACAATAAAATCTTCGGCACCGAGTTTCATTGCTCGAACAGCCATTTTTATATCAGAAAATGCCGTCATGATAATTACCGGCATTGTATAACCATTTGCACGTAATTGTTCCAATATTTCTAAACCATTATAATGCCCAAGGAATATGTCCAAAAGAATAATATCCGGCTGAGTTGTATCAAGCAATTCTATACCTGCGGCAGGGTCTGTGTAAGTAAAAACCCGTGAATAGGTTTCCGACAATACAGATTTGACAGTTGCATTTACTAATGGATCATCTTCGATGACTACAATCGTGTATTTTTTTAGTGCCATGTGTAAGAAAAAAAAATTATGAAACACGCAATGGTAATTTAACGGAGAAACAAGTGCCTATACCAACTTCGCTTTCTACATTGATATTGCCACCATGCTGATGAATAATTTGTTGCGTTATCGGCAAGCCCAGTCCTGTACCATCGGGTTTTCTCGTAAAAAAAGGGTTGAATATTTGATTCATGTCCTCTTTTGAAATTCCAATACCACTGTCTTTAATTGCTACGACCGCAAAATTAGATTCACCTGTTTTGTTACCTTTTTCGACAAATGTTGATATTTCTATACTTCCCTTTGCTTTAATTGCATCCGAAGCATTTGCAAATAAATTAATAAATACTTGTTGCATTTGTTTTGAATCAACTTCAACTAAGGGAATTGAATCGTCTAAATGTAAATGAATATCAATAATCTTTCTGTTTAAATTGGTCTGCACCATTTTTAAAGAAGAACGTACCAACACATTGATATTTTCAGGCATCATTGCTGCAATCGAAGGGCGCGAGAAATTTAATGTTGCCTCAACGATATTTCCCAATCTTTCAACGCCTTGCAATGCTGTTTGCACATTGAACATCTCCGGTGCATGTGCCGATATTTTTCTTTGCAATACCTGTAAATTCATATTAATTGCAGCGAGAGGATTACGTATCTCATGCGCTACTCCCGCTGTCAGTTTACCCAACAAAGCAAGTTTATCAGCTTGTACCATTTTTTCTGAAAGTTCACGCTGCTCTGTCACGTCACGAGCAGAAGCAATAATAACTTTCTGCCCACCAAATTCAATAAATCCGGCATTTACCTCGACCATGCGGCTTTCACCCTTAGGAGCCGTAAAAGTAAGTTCACTCAAAACACTCGGTGTAGATGATTTTGATAAAGCATTAAATACCCGCCTGAACTGTGGCAAAGACTCACCGACCAGCTCATGATGATCAATACCGACCATCATGGCGGCTTGTTCATTTGCATCTAATACGCTCCATGTATCCGGCTGCACAATAAATACCGCATCCGAAGTATGATCGAAGAATGTCTTATACCAAGCCAATTGCTTGCGTAGATGCTCTATCTCATCCTTCAGTTTTTGCACAACCTTGTTATGTTCATTGTTTAAGGCGTCTTCCACAGCTTGAAGAGTGTTTATGATAGTGTGCCAAATATCGGAAGCGAAAATACACAATTCTTTCAACAAATTGGTTAATATTCTACAACAGTGTACTATAAGAATGCTTAGAAAAAGCATTATTGAAACCGAAATAGCACGTTTATTATGGAAAAAATCAGGATATGTTGTAATTTCGTAACAATGTGCAAAGATAAATATGAAACAAAGTAAACCAATTACGATAGGTATTCTCACACGTGAGATTTCTCGACTGCTTGAGGAAGGTATCGGATATGTGCAAGTCATTGGAGAAATATCCAATTATAAACATCACACTTCCGGACATCGTTATTTTTCCTTGAAAGATGATAATGCTCAAATTTCCGGCGTTATGTGGAAAACTCGCGCGCTTTCATTTGTCCCTCGAGATGGCATGAAAGTGATAGCGGGCGGTATGATTACTATTTATCCCCCACAGGGCAAATATCAACTCGATTGTACATTCATGCAACCTATGGGGTTGGGTGATTTGTATATGGCTTTCGAAGAAATGAAGCAAAGACTTGACCAAGAAGGTTTATTCGATTCGGTTCATAAAAAACGATTGCCGGCGATACCCACCCGTATCGGGATAATCACATCCTCAACTGGCGCTGCACTACAGGATATGTTGAGTACAATGAAACGTCGCAATCCGATGTGTACAATTGTCTTAAGACCGACTTTGGTGCAAGGTGACGGTGCTATTGAAGATATTGTAAGTGCAATCACAGCTCTGGATACAGAGAATCTTGATTGCATCATTGTTGGAAGAGGAGGCGGAAGCATTGAAGATTTATGGGCATTTAATACAGAATCTGTTGCCAGAGCAATTTTCGCGGCACAAACCCCTGTGATATCAGCTGTGGGGCATGAAACAGATTTTACTATTGCCGATTTTGTTGCGGATATAAGGGCAGCAACTCCTACGGCAGCAGCAGAATTGGTAACACCAATAACTCTACAACAACTTACAGACTATATCACGACAATAAAAAATCGGCTTCCGGAACTTGCCTTTCAAGCAATAAACGAACACAAACGTACAATTGAACAAGTATTTCTTCGTGGTGGTTTTCGTAGAGTTCATGAACATATTACTATATTGCAACAAACTATTGATTCCAATGAAATACGTCTGTCTCTCTCAAGTAAGCGCTCAATTGCTGCAATGAAAACAGCTCTTGATGCAAAAATTAACCATTGCAAATCATTACACCCTTTGTCCCCCCTTCAAAAAGGATTTGCACTATTAGAACAAGGGGCAAAGACATTGTCCGCACATGATACGCTGTCAATCGGTGATGAATTGTCGCTTATCAGGCAATATTCCAAACATAAAATTATTATTCAATCTTAACCAATAGTATATACTATGTCAAAGAAAAAAGATATCTCGTTTGAAAGTAAGATCGAAAGATTAGACAGTATTGTTCAAACCCTCGATGAAGGTACGGTGCCGATAGATACAATGCTTGAATTATATGAGGAGGGCATGGGATTAGCACAACAATGTCGTGAGTATTTAGAAAAAGCCGAACAAAAAATCGAAGTAATTGACAAAAAATCTACGTAAATTCTTATATATTAACTTTTTTATGTACTTATCTACAAGTATTATGAACACATTTTTTTACCGCTGTGCGGCGGCATTACTAGGAATCGGTTGCTTTCCGTTTGTCGCTCAAATCGCTGTAAGTCAGCACATTATTCCTTCGCCTCGTGCGCAGAGAATAGAACGCAACCAAGAACAAATTGTGATAAAATCAACAGAGGTACTCTCTGCTAATGCAAAAGAATACAAGCATGGCGATCCCACTGCAGATGAGCAATTATCATTAGAATATATGAATCGTGCTCGAGCCAATCCAACTGCCGAAGGTATTCGACTTATGGACACAGAAGATAAAGATGCTCAATTTGCATATACGTATTTTAATATTAATAAAAAAGCGACAAAAGCTGCGTTTACCGAATATCCTGTGCAGCCACCGTTAGCATTTAATGAAAAACTCATTGATGCCGCTCGTAAACATTCTCTTGACATGAAATTGAAGAACTTTCAGGGTCATGATGGTTCTGATGGTTCTGATATGAGCGGTCGTGTTAATAAAGCGGGATACATCGGCTGGAGTCGCTTAGGTGAAAATGTTGCTGCTTATTCAAAAAGTGTATGGCATGGACACTGCGGATTAAATGTTGATTGGGGCGAACAAAATCAAATTGAGCTTGGTCACCGTAAAAATATTATGAATTTCCAAGGTGGAGTATTTACTGAGGTCGGGGTTGGTATAGAATATCGTCCGGGTGCAAATAATAATCAGACCGGACCTTTTATTATTACTCAAGATTTTGGTCACAGGGGTGATTATTTTCTCACAGGTGTGGTGTATAAAGATAATAATAACAATAATTTCTATGATGTAGGTGAAGGCATAAAAGGAGTAACAATCACTCCAAGTAAAGGTGATTTCTTCGCAATTTCTTCCACTTCAGGCGGCTATGCCATTCCTATTAAAGGGCTTTCCGGTTCACTTTCTGTGACCGCTACGGGCGGACCATTTACTACCCCGACAACATTGCAAATTTCATTAGGCGGAAATCAGAATGTAAAATTAGACTTTACACCAAATTTACCCGGAGTAATAGCTCTCATCGCTCCACCCGATATGGAATATTTATCACAGAAAATTGTCAATTTCGAGTGGGGTAAATCTTCTAAACCTGCTACTAATTATGGTTTTGAATTAGCATCAGATGAAGAATTCAAAACAATCATTCAAAAAGATGAAACATTAAAAGACACAAAAATTACAGTTCCCGATTTAAAAAACAATATGACATATTACTGGCGTGTAAGAGCAAAAACCACAGCAGGATGGGGCGATTATTCACTTCCCTATTCTTTTACCATTGCTATTGCTGCACCGGAAGTAACCTTAGTATATCCACCCGATAAATCTGTCATAAAAGACAACTCTATTTCTTTGCGCTGGAAAAAAACAGACCCATTAGCTGAACGTTACAAAGTACAATTATGTACCGACCGATTTTTCTTTGACAATATTCTCGAAGATTCAACTCTTCAAGACACAACAAAAACATTTTCAGATTTAGAATGGGATACTGACCTTTATTGGCGAGTTGCCGCATTTTCTGATGGTGTTTGGGGTAATTATTCTGATATTTATGGCTTTTCTGTGCAGCAACCGGCAAAACCATCTGCACCAACATTAGTTGAACCGGCGGATAATCTAAAATTATCAAAAAATGAAATTGATTTTATCTGGACAACTGAATCGCCGGATATTCCTGTAATCGCACATTGGTTAGAAATAAGCAATCAGCAAAATTTTTCAACCTATGTCTATAAGGATACTGCCATAACAGAAGCTAAAGTTACAGTAAAAGATTTAGAGTATGGAAAAACATTTTTCTGGCGCACTAAATCTAAAAATGCCTCAGGTTGGGGAGAATTTAGTGAAATGCGCGGTTTTACTATTTTCCCGCTCAATGTCAATGAAGAAAATGCAATTATTCAGACAGGATTACGCTTATCACCAAATCCTTCTTCACAAAGAACTACTGTGAATTTTTCATTAAAACAACCGGCATCTGTTATTATTGAAATTATTAATATTGAGGGTATCTCAGTACAAAAAATGATTCTTGAAAATATACCGGCCATGAATCATACGGTCAATTTTGATACTTCTTCACTGCCAACAGGAATGTACACAATAAGGGTGCAAGCAGGCGGTGCGACAATTCTTTCGCAGTTAAGTATTGTCAAATAAAAACCGATTCATACATTAAATAACTTTTTCATCCCTCAATTGTTTCCATGACAGTTGGGGGATGTTTGTATCAGTAGATTGTACAGAATCTGTATGTACTTATAGGACTATCTGTTAAGCGTATCTAACTACAGTATGGAATCTTAATTGAGTTTTTTTGCTTGAAGATTTGTTTGGAAAGTGAATTTATCGTATCTTTGAGAAAGCATGTGTGAAAACAAAAGTGTTAGAGGATTTAGGTTTCTCAGAGTTAAATGTTATAATAAGTCCGTTTCATTTTCATAATTAAGGGGTAAAGTATGAAAACAATCAATTGCGTTTGCGTTGTAGAATAGTACACTCAATATTTTTGGTAATCATTGATAAGGTTTTCAAGTGTTCAACTGTGATTTGAGTTCTTAAGAGTCAAGGATATACTGATGTAATCATTGGAATATGCAGACTATCTTAAAAGACGAATAACGAAAGAGTATCTCACTGAGTATAAAGGTTGTAAGCAGCAACTAAACAACTCCTCCATCGCAAAACCGCTACTGCTTCAATGAAAAGTATCTATCATACAAAATCAAACAGTATATCGTAGATGAGACACTATTGTAACAATCCAATCAATAGGCAACCCTAAAAAAACTAGCAATCATACCCAAAAACTAAATATATAAGGAAAGTTATTACTTAGAGATTAGTAGGGGCAATAACAGACAAAGAAGTCTGTAATGTAAAATTGTGTATATTTGCTCATTGTTTATGGAAGCAATGGTGTTTGTTAAGAACAGAATCAAAGAATCAGTTACCGGTACCGTACAATCCAACAAAGCGCTTTACATCTTTGTGGTACCGATTCGTTTGTGTGCACAATCTTAGAAACTATTTACCCACTCGGTATCGAAGGAGAAACCATGATGAACAATGAGCAAGAATTGCTTTATCTACGATCTATACTCAATACGGGTAATATTTATATTGTGCGTACAGATATTGAAGGTAACTATACCTATACAAACAATGCTTATATAGAAGCATTCTATCCCAATGAAAAAGATTCTATTATCGGCAGAAACAGATGGGAGCGCATTGCTGATAAAGATCAAGCATTATTGCATTCAACTGTTCAACTTTGTTTACAAAATGAGGGAGTTTCATACTCTGTCAAACTAAGGAAACGTGGGGAGAAAAATCTTGATGTTGTAAACATGTGGGAATTTACGGCAATTAGGAATCAGGAAGAAAATATCGAAATTCAGACTGTAGGATACAATGTCACTATTGAAGAAAAGCAAAAAGAAATAATCGAACAGCAACAACATGAAATCAAACATTTATACTCTGCTTTAGATTTGGTACCTGTTTCAGTCATTGTAACTGATCAAAATACAAAAATCACCTATATCAATAAAGCGTTCACCGAAGATACAGGCTATTCAGCAGAAGAAGTACTCGGAAAAAATCCTCGTATATTAGCGAGTGGGCTTACACTTCCAATAGAATATTCACGCATGTGGGAAGCACTATCTCATGGTGAAACTTTTACAGGTTGTTTTGTTAATAGAAAAAAAAGTGGTGAAAATTTAATTCATGAAGTTAATATTGCTCCAATTATATTAAACGATGAATGTATAGGTTATGTGAGTGCCCAACATGATATAACAGAATTAGTGCATCGAACAGAAGAATATGAGAGGTTACTTGATTTATATGAAGCGACATGCCGGATAGTATCTGTAGGCGGATGGGAACACAAGATCTTAGAGAATTCTATAGAACTCACAACAATTGCAAAAGAGATTTTTGAAACCGAGACTGATTACCCTTTGCCATTGATGGAAGCAGGTATGTTCTATAAACAAGGCTATAGCCGTGACAAGCTCTACGAAGTATCAATAAAAGCGATTGAACAAGAAACTCCATTCGATGAAGAATTAGAAATTATCACGGCAAAGGGTAAGGAACGATTTGTACGACTCATAGGAAAAGTAGAAAAACGTAATAATGTTGTTACCAGATTATATGGTTCTATTATTGACATCACCGAACAAAAAAAGGCACAAGAGCAATTATCAAGGACAATGGAAGGCTTGCGCTGTCTGATTGATAATAACCCACATGGTGTATTCACACTAAATACCGACGGATTTATTACTTCTGCCAATGAATCTGTTCTTACTATGTTACAAATTCCTAAAGACAACTTTGTAGGTAGTCATTACAGCGGATACATATACCCTAACGATTTAGCAACAATCAATAATGACTTTTTTAATGCTCTTCAAGGTGAAAGAAAAATTCAAGAGTTGGCTGTAAAGAGTCCCTTACCACATCAATTATACTGGCGCATAACCGGTATTCCGATTATGATTAATGATATTGTCGAAGGTATATATGTCATTGCTGAAGACATTACAGAAAAGAAACAAAACGAAGAACAACTCTTGAAAACGCAACAGATTTTGGATGCATACTTCAATTCTACCGGCGAAGTAATTGTTATCTCCGATTCTGACTATAAAGTCATTGCTTTTAATGCACAAGCGATTTCTGAGAGTGTCAGTATTTTTGGAGAGGAGGTTTTTGTCGGAAACAGCATGGCTGATTATGCACAAAAAACAGGGTTTAAAGAGTTTCAAAATATTTATTCAAGAATTCTCAGCGGTGAAACTATAGAATTAGACAGGCATTGGACAATTGGCGATTATGAAGGATGGAGACATATCTCGTATATGCCTGTGAAAAATAAAATTGATGAGAGAAGTGAATTCTTGGTTGCCTTTGTCATACGCGATATATCTGATAGAAAAAAATTAGAATTATCCCTACAAGAGCGAACAAAATTATTAGAAAAAGTAACAACTCTCTCCCCTGTGTTTATTACAGTTTCTGAAATTTCAAGCGGAAACATTATTTACTCCGGCAGATCAATGTTTACAGAATTAGGATATAGCATTGATGTCATCAAAGAAATAATGAGCAAAGGTTTTGAAGAGGGCAGCAAAATTCTTATTCCCTTCGATATGGAAATTGTACAAAAACATATACAAAAATGTAAGATACTGATAAATGGCAGTCAAGAGAAAACTCAATTCAGAATGAAAAGGGAAAATGGGGACATTGAATGGGTTGAGCTGCGTACAGCTATTTTTGAAAGAGACTCAGACGGGAATCCGACAAAATTTATCAATGCCTATTTATTTGTAACTGAGCAAGTTACATTATCGCAAAAATTAAAAGAAATAAATGAACAATTAGAAGAACGAGTTGCCCACAGAACAAGTAATTTACTCTCTTCATTAGAAACAACAAATTCTTTGATTGAGCTATTATCGCATGATGTTCGGAATAAGCTCGGAGGTATTTATTTACAGGGTGAAATGATGCAATTATATGCCGAAAAGATTCAAAAAGAACGTATTCAGTCCATTGGAAACAGTATCGTTCATTTAGCAAAGGATATACGTGATTTACTTGACGATGTCATTGAATCACGACGTTTTGCCGAAGATGGTTTTTCTATCAAAAAACAAAGCATTGCTCTGAATGATTTCATCATGATGGCAATGAGTGGCATACACATACAAGCAGAATCCAAAAACATTATGATTATTGTAGAGAAAATTGACGGTATAATTGATGTGGATATTCGTTTATTCAAAGAACTTTTCGACAATTTTTTAAGCAATGCCGTAAAATTTTCACCACAAGGGAAAAAAATATACATTGGTTCAATTAAAAAAGAAAATGAACTTATTCTTTATGTAAAAGATGAAGGACCGGGTATTCATCCGGATGAACACATTAAATTGTTTACCAGATTCGGCAAACTATCTGCAAGACCCACCGGAGGCGAAAAATCAACCGGTTTGGGATTGGCAATAACCAAGCAAATTGCAAAGGTACTTGATTGCCGTGTGTGGTGTGAATCAGAACTTGGCAAAGGTGCTACATTTTTTGTGTCTGTAACCCAAGAACCTTAGAATATGCAATGGCTTTCTTTGCTCAAAGTTTTGTTAGTCTTTGGCGCAATACTCTAAACGCTATGTACAGCATAGACGCAAAGAACAGAATCCCAACGGCAAAATGAATTTCCTGTGCTAACACTACAAATGTGATAGCAAATAAAAACACCAATGCAGAAATACCTGCTAATAATATCACTAATTTGATGCTGCTTACAATTCCCATATCATGTACCTTTCACCATATATGTTGTCTGAATAATTTGCTGCACATGATTCATGTGCCACTGGGGAGTGCTGGTTGCACCTGTTATCCCCACGGTCGAGGCTTCTCGGAACCATTCATCTACAAGCTCGTTTGTATCCTCAATAAAGTATGTTCTTGGATTGACATTTTTGCAAACATCATAGAGCACTTTTCCATTACTTGATGCCCTGCCCGCAACAAAAATAATAACATCATTCTGTTCTGCAAACTTTTGAAGTTGCGATTCTCTTCCTGATACCTGCCCGCAGATTGTATCTTTAGCATGAAACTCGACAGCAATGTTCTCCATTGAATCCACTATCAATTCGGCAATTTGCGATTTTAACGTATCACGAATCTGTAAAAACGTAGGCCTGTCCATCGTGGTTTGAGAAAATAACACAGATTTTTTCGTCAAATCAACATAGCGCATCGCTTCCTCGCTACTTTTTACAACGATACATTCATCATTACATACACCTCTCACTCCCAGAACCTCTGCATGGTCTTTTTTGCCGAAAACTATGACTTGATACCCTTGATCATAAAACTTACGCACTCGTTCCTGTAATTTTGTGACAACGGGACACGTTGCATCAATAATTTCTATGCCCAATGAAAATGCCTTTCTGTACGTTTCCGGTGGTTCCCCGTGAGCACGCACAAGAACTTTAGCCCCAATATGGGCAATCGATTCAAAATCATCAATGGATATAGTTTTCAACCCTTTTTTTTCTAAGCGTTGTATTTCCATCGGGTTATGAATAATATGTCCGAGCACATAGACATTCGCATTTTCAGCAAGCGATTCCTCGGCAATCTGCACTGTTCGTACAACACCCCAACAAAATCCCGAAAATTTATCAATAACGACACTCATAATGATTTTCTCCGAATAATATTTTCAGCGAGGACGATTATCTTTTCTGTTTGTTCTTCGATTGTTAAATAGGATGTATCAATTTCAATGGCATCCGAAGCTTTCATGAGAGGCGAATGGTCACGGCTGGAATCCAACAAATCTCTTTGTCTAATATTTTCAACAACTTCATCAAATGACATAACAATGCTTTGAGCAGGAAGTTCAGCAATTCTTCTTTTGGCTCTTTGCTCCAGTGATGCAACAAGAAATATTTTTAAGTCTGCATTAGGGAAAACGACAGTACCTATATCACGACCATCCATCACAATACCGCCCTTTTGACCTAATTTTCTTTGTATCTCGACCATTGCTTCGCGAATCCGGCTTACAGAACTGAAATAACTGACATTCTCAGACACTTCCTTTGAGCGAATATGCGGAGTGACATCTTCTTCATTAACAAATGTTCTTTGCTCCCCTGTTTCATTACGCTTGAGTGATATGCTCGTCGTTTCCAACAGCTCATTGATTTTTTCATGATTGTCAGGATATAAATTGAATCGTAAAGCAGCAAATGTGATTGCTCTATACATTGCTCCCGTATCAATGTACACATACTTAAAATGCTGTGCTACACATCGTGCTGTTGTTGATTTACCCGATCCGGCCGGTCCATCTATTGCTATGATAATTTTTCTTTCATCCATGAGATTTATTGTAATAGTAGAGTAACAACATTTTCATAATCTTCAAAATTTTCAACGATATAATATGCTCCACATGCTTTGAGCTCTTCTGCGGTATAGTTGCCTGTTGCGACGCCCAAACATTGCATAGTATTCGCAATCGCACACCGAACATCCGCCGGGGAATCACCAATAATCCATGCAGATTCCGGCTCAAACAAGTAATGCGGGTACATATCCTGTGCCCTTTCGATTGCCATAGCCGGTAATCTGTTCCGTTGCTCATGTTCACAGCCGAAAGCACCAACACGAAAGAACGTATCAAGACCATAAGGTTTTAACTTCAGATATGCACATGACTCATTGTTTCCGGTTACCAATCCCAAAACGCATTGAGGATTGAGCGCAATACTCTTCAATAGCTCCATTACTCCGGGCAGTATTTCTATCGTTTCCTTTGAAAATGTCATTGCTGAAAGTCGTGATAGCTCCCGGATAATGCTTTGTTGTTGATGCATAACATCTTCTCTGTTCAAGCCTATAGTTTCACCTAACTCAATAAGAATTTGTAAATCAGTTTTTCCGGCAAAACCACCTTTCAATTCAGCAGTTGGGCGCAAGCCGAAAATAGTTTCGAAACTTTCAGCAACAAGGTCTTGCGGAATACCTGCTTTGACAGAAATGAGTGTTGAATCTATATCGAACAATATAAGTTTTTTTGACGTGCTTTTCTGCGAACTATCTTTATGTGACCGAATTTCTCTATTGTATAGTATATTTGGGTACGAATCCATTGAATATGTATGAGAAAATTGTGAAGATGCTCGGCAAAAATACGCACCCGGAGATTTCTATTGTCATAGTAAATTATAATGTCAAAGACTTTTTGTACCAATGTTTGAGAAGTATAGAGCGAGCATCTACAAACCTCACTCTGGAAATATTTGTTGTTGACAACAACTCCTCTGACGGCTCAATGGAAATACTGCCACAACAATTTCCTTTTGTTAATTTCATAGCTCTAGATAAGAATTTAGGATTCGGTAAAGCTAACAACATAGCCATTCAACAATCCAAAGGAAAATACATCTTATTGCTCAACCCTGACACTATTCTCTCTGAGAACACTTTAGAGAAGATGGTCGTCTATATGGACAAAGACCCTAGTGTCGGAATTGCCGGTTGCAAAGTTTTGAACGAAGACGGTAGTTTTCAATCGCCATGCCGTAGGGGTTTTCCTACTCCTTGGGCTTCCTTATGCAAGCTGTTTTTTCTGGAAAAACTGTTTCCCCGCTCCCCTGTTTTTGCACAATACAGTCAAACATTTCGTAATGAGAACGAGACTTACTACATTGACGCGATTAGCGGATCCTTTATGTTCTGTCGTAAAGAGACACTGCATGCATTGAAGGGCTTTGATCCGGATTTTCACATGTACGGTGAAGACATTGATCTTTGTTATCGTGCGCACCAAGCCGGATGGAAGACCACATATTTCCATGAGACCACCATTATTCACTATCAAGGGAAAAGTACAAAACGCAGTTCAATGAATGAGGTCAAAGTCTTTTATCAAGCAATGGAAATATTTGCACAAAAGCACTATGGCTCTTCATTCTGGTTTCTTTATTTACTCAAAATAGGTATCAAGGCAAGAGCGCTCATCGCTGCACTTCAAAAGAATTCACGTTCCGTTGTTGCGCTTCTATGGGATTGTTTTGCAGTCAATGTTTCCATTCTGGCAGCCACCCCCTATCGTTTTCATACTATATTTGGTTTACCGGATTATGCTTATCCTACAGTATTCATCGTTGCATCAGCCGTTGTATTGTTAAGTCATTTTTTTTCAGGAACATACTTCGAAGGGAAATCATTAGTCAGGCGGGTGGTTTTAGGATATTCAATTTCATTTTTCCTACTATCATCACTCACATATTTCTTTAATAGCTATGGATTTAGCAGAGGCGTTTTGCTTTTGAGCATATTGTTTGCCCTCATGATATCTATTTTGGGACGAAGTATCATAGCAGTGTATGAAAAACTACAAGGAAGTGAGTCGGAAAAGCACATAGCAGTGTTGGGAACGAATGACCATGCTGGGGTAATTATCAATACACTCTTGGCACATGAATCGCAACGTGCGCACGTCATTGGGGTCATTGCTCCGGACAATTATTACGAAGAAACGTTTGCAGGATTGCCTGTTTTAGGAAAAATGTCATATATTCGCAAGGTTGTTGATGAGCATTTGCTTGATGAAATCATCGTAACAGACAATACAATTGACTCTGCTACGATAATTCAAACTGCTATGCAACTATCGGCAGATGATGTACGTCTCCATATTGCAGACGATTATGATGGTGTGATAACAGCGAGAATTGTCAACAGTATTCTCGGTATAGAGTCAACCGTACCTTTATATAAAGCACATTTGTTACGCTACAGAGTAGTAAAACGGCTTTTTGATATAATGATAAGTACATTTCTATTGACACTTGCTTCACCTGTTGTATTTTTGTTTGCAATACAGAAGAAAACAGCGTTTCGTAAATTATGGGAAGTACTCGGGGGAACGAAAAGCATAGTCGGTATATATTCCCGTAATGGCGCGTATCCGTCCATTGTAAAGACTGGAATCACAGGGTTGGCACAATTGAGTCGTCCTGAATTATTGTCGGATAATGCATTGCATCATTTAAATACATACTATATACAGAATTACTCCCCCGCTTTAGATATAGAAATTTTATTAAGATTTTTCTTTCGCAGAAAACGTGGCAACTAACTACACATTAGAATTCGAAAAACCAATTCTCGAGTTGGAGAAAAAAATCTCCGAAATGCGTGAACTCTCAAAAAATATTGACTTAGGCGAACAAATTAATGAGCTTGAATCAAAGGTCGAGTTATTGCGCGCCGAGATTTATAAAAACCTCACTCGATGGCAGCGTGTTCAAGTGGCACGTCATCCCGACCGACCTTATACTTTAGACTACTGTGCCAATACCTTCACTGATTTTGTTGAATTGCATGGAGACAGAGCATTCGGTGATGATCCGGCAATTGTAGCCGGTTTTGCAAAACTGAAAGACAAAAGCGTTGCTGTCATCGGACATCAAAAGGGTCGAGACACCAAATCGAACATCTACAGAAACTTCGGCATGCCCAATCCGGAAGGATATAGAAAGGCATTACGGGTTCTCAGATTAGCAGAGAAGTTCAATAAACCGGTAATCTGTTTACTTGACACTCCCGGTGCATACCCCGGCATTGAAGCGGAGGATCGCGGTCAAGCCCAAGCAATAGCAGAGAATTTACTCGTTATGTCAAAATTGACCGTTCCTATCATCATCGTTGTCATAGGAGAAGGAGCATCCGGCGGAGCACTTGGCATAGGCATAGGCGATAGAATACTTATGCTGGAAAACGCTTGGTATTCTGTTATAGCACCGGAAAGTTGTTCCAGTATCTTGTGGCGTAGTTGGGATTTCAAAGAGCAAGCCGCTGAATCTTTACGGTTAACTGCTCCCGATTTATCTTCAATGGGGATTGTGGACCATATTGTCACAGAACCTGTCGGTGGCGCTCATCGTTCACCCCAAATTATGTTCGAGTCACTTTCAAATTTACTATATTCCGAAATCAACAAACTTTCTACTTTATCATTAGACGAGCTGATTGCTGCACGTAGGAAAAAATTCTATGCGATGGGGGTATGGAATGAATAATATTCCTCTTAAAAAATTTACTTTAAACAACTATTTATTATCCATTTTATTCACTTACTGTTATGATGAACGATAACGAAATTCCTTTCGGCAATGATAATAATGCCGAAACTGAAAACAATGCCCGGGGTAAAGACAGAAAATCGTCTCATGCCAACTCTGCCAATTACTCTAATGAATCAAAAGATACCACGCCACCGAACAATGATTCGTTAGGTAATCGTTTCTATGATTCTCAAAGAGATAGGACATATTCAACGCAATATCCGCATGACGGACAGTACAATCAAAGACAAGGTAATTACAGACAAAATAATTACAATAGAGACGGACAACAGCAAGGTAATTACAGACAAAATAAT
>DDTD01000036.1 GCA_002344005.1 Ignavibacteria bacterium UBA2373
CTTTACACGTTTCTGCAAGTAAGGACAGAAGTTCATCAATATTCGGCAAAAAATAAACAAGTGCCGTACTATATGAATTATGTTTAATATCTGATTGCTTTAAAACAATAATTGCTTCATAGATAGATTGCAGTGGTATTCGAAAAGGTTGTATAATATTTATTTCAAGTATCTCAAATCGAAGTGCAAGAATTTCTTCATCTGTTTTTTTATAAATATCATGTATTTCTGTGAGTTTTTCATTATCTTTCAATAAAGAATTTACGATTGAATGAATAGTCTCTATGCCATAAAGTCGGAATAATCTATAATAGGTATCGGCAATTTCTTTATCGTCGGATTGTAAACACTCTTCAGCAACAAGAGCAATTGTTTCTTGACGTAATGTTGCTGCGTCATATTCATCAAGAGCAGTAAATAATGGGTTAATTTTCGCTTCTACGGGATAATCACGCAGAATTTGTGCGCAAAAACTGTGAATAGTAGAAATTTGAGCAATATTTAGTCTTTCACGCAAATGTCGTAAATATATAGCGTGTTTTTCATTACCTGATTCAAGAGCTTTGACAAATTCGTTTTCTAAACGATGTGCAACACGCAAGCGCATTTCAGCAGCAGCTTTTCTCGTAAATGTTATTGCAACAATGGAACGTATGTCCACACCTTGCAATAATAATCGCACAAATCTTTCGACCAAAACGGTTGTTTTACCGGAACCGGCATTGGCAGTGACGGCAACATGTCTGTCAGTTAATAAAGCAAGCGATTGTTCACGAGTAAATTGTGACATTTACATAGTCTCCAGAATAAATTTACTCTGCAAATAACGAATTAACAGTATTCCAATTAACTATATTCCACCATGCTTTCACATAATCGGCACGGCGATTTTGATATTTCAAGTAATAGGCATGTTCCCACACATCAAGGCATAGTATCGGCTTACCGGAAATGCCTGATAAAGATTCATCCATCAGCGGATTATCTTGATTTGCGGTTGAACCAATAAGTAAACGATTATTTTTTTTATAGAGCCATGCCCAACCGGAACCAAATCGTGACATGGCAGCAGCGGTAAATTGTTCTTTCATCGTATCCATACTACCAAAAGAACTTTGTATCGCTTGCATGACTTCTGCCGATGGCTCGCCGCCTTGTGTTTGGGGTGCTAATAATGTCCAAAACAAAGTATGGTTAAAATGACCGCCACCATTATTACGAATAGCACTTTTTTTCTCATCTGGAAGTGTATGTATGCGTGACATAAGTTCAGCAGGTGACTTTGGCAACTGTAATCCCACAGAAGCTTTATTGAGATTTGCCACATACGAAGCATGATGTTTCCCATGATGTATTTGCATTGTTTGAGTATCTATGATTGCATCAAATGCATCGTGAGTATATGGTAATGATGGCAGAGAGTATTGGTCTTCAGCCAATAGATATGCAAATGAATTTTCAGCGCGAAAAAGTAAAGAACTTGCTGCTGCTACGGCGGCGGTATTCAAAAAAAATCTTCTTTTCATTATGAATAGGTGCATATTGTGAATAATGCTTACAAATTTACGAACCTACTCTCACAGGATAGTACTTTCAAGAACAATTATATACACAAATACACATCTCGCAATTTCGGCACAACAGTTATATATGATCGCATAAAAGAATAAGTATTCAATAAAAGAAAAAGCCCTGCATTCCGGAATACTTCCCAAAGTTAGAGATTAACTTGAAAGCATTTCCATAGAGGGCTTTCTCACAATTGTAATAGATGAAACAGCTTAGATATTATTCATTGACAGAATTTTGCAGGTCAATGTAATCGCTGTTGCCGAGGGAATTGGTGTCGTTGTTGTTTTGGCATCTTTCTTTTTTGATTTTTTTGCAACAGCTATCGGGGCTGCTTTTGTTTCTTTGATTATTCCTTCCAAAAGAATTGCTACTCTTTTATCTTTTGATTTTACATCGGAAAGAAATTGCTGCAATACATCAATACGTTCTTGATTAAGATTTTTCTTCGGATCAGGACTTGGCATCTCTTCTACTTGTTCTTTCGATTTTTTCCCCTTCTTTGGCTTAGTCAAGGTTTTTGCCGGTGCTGCTTCTTCTTTCGGCATTGTCAGTGACACTGATAATCCTCGATTTTGCTTTAATAAATCAATTAAAGTAGTTAATTGTGTTTTAGCCGACTCTGTTAACAGAGAAGACCCCAAAACGAAAGCATCTGTTGTAAACAGTTGACGACCGGCAAGTGCGGACATCACTAAAAAATTTTGCTTCACTTCTGTAAATTTTGATACCGCAGGAGTTGTATAATAATGAGTTGTTACCAATAAATCAATACCAGAAATTCTAACAGTATATTTTGTATTGGGCTGAAGAATTACGCTTGAAAAATTACCTTCCTTATCAGTTTTGGTACGATTCTCTTTACCATTTGGATCTACAAAGGCAAGCGATGCACCTGAATAACTCGGAAGAGATTGATCGGGAGAGATAACACCGGACAAACTGATTGTAGTTCCGATTTGGGACTGGGATAATTGGAAAGAGCAGAGTAACAATGTTGTTAGCACTGAAAATTGAACAAATACTTTTTTCATTAGACGATAAAATTTGTGAATATATGTGAACAATAACGGACATAGAGCCAAATTGTCGCAAAAAAAACCCTTCACAACAAAGTTATGAAGGGGGAATATATAGTTTTTGATACTACTTATTTTACGTCAATTAGCTCAACATCGAAAATAAGTGTTTCATTTGGTCCAATGTCTGCACCAGCGCCACGATCACCGTAACCAAGATTTGAAGGAATATAAAAACGGTATTTTGCGCCGATTTTCATTAGTTGAAGTCCTTCTGTCCATCCGGCAATCACACCTTTAAGCGGGAATGTCGCGGGTTCACCACGATCAACGGAGCTGTCAAACTTTTTACCATTGATAAGTGTTCCCGTATAATGCACGGTAACTGTATTATCGGCGGTAGGTTGTTTGCCTGTACCCTCTTTAATTACTTCATATTGCAATCCGCTGGCTGTAGTTTTCACACCGGCTTTTTTGCCATTTTGTGCAAGAAATTCTTGACCTTTTTTCATATTCTCTTCTCCTTTTTTCTTAGCTTCGCCTTGTTGTTTTTCCATCATTTGTGCTTGAAATTTATTCATAATTGTTGCCACTTGTGCTTCTGTAAGGATTGGTTTTCCTTTTGAATATGACTCACGAATAGCAGCAATCATGGTTTCTTGGTTTACCTCAATACTTTGTTGAGAGAGATTAGCTCCGATTTGCATACCGATACTATAGCTCAAGGAATCTTTGAAATCTTTGAGAGCGACGGCGCGATCTTTACTTACCTTTTGTTGTGAACATGCTTGCATGGCGAAAAAACTACCGCAAAGAACTGCGATGACAAATACCTTCATTCAGGTTGCTCCTGTTATATAGTTTAATAAAATATCTGCAAAAATACCGACAAAACCTTTAACAGTAGCTTAGAGAATTTTGAATAGAGAAATGCTGAAACATTCTTCACTTTTCTTAATTTAGAGGTCTATACACACAATCTATTCAATATTATAAGTGCTATTATGATTAATCTTAACCGATTCGCTCAATGTACATTAACTTTACTATTGATTTTTCAATGCATTAGCAATGAAGCTAATGCTCAGAAAAGAGATACAACATGGGTACAGACCTTTACCTTCGATTCAATTTTTACTCGAGAAGCAACTTTCAAGTTTCCGCCTCGAGGTGAGAAATATGAAAAAGTTTTGATGTGGTACACACTCAAATGTGACCCCAAAACACCTTGGGATAAGTATAACTGTGGTGAATGGGACTACCTCACCTATACTGGCATACGTGACTCCAGTGCACGGTTTGACTCTACTCGGCTGACTCATCCTAATTTCCGATTATCTGATGGTAGCGCACCGGATGTGTTTAAGTATGCGAGTAATGCAACACCGTCGTTTAAGATGAAACAGTATTCAACAGCACGGACAGCTTCACTGGCAGGCTTACAATCATCTTCGGCGGGAAACACCGGTTATCAGCCATATTCCTCAGTTGCATCACACCGCTATAGATTTGTGTATTCAGCTTCGGAAATTAATGCTATGGGATTTACCAAAGGCAATATTAATGCAATTGGTATCATCTTGAAGAGTGGAACCGATTGGGCAACTTTTTCGCGCTATCCCTTACGCATCGGTTTGGCTAAAGATGACGGTCAATCGCTTATAACTTCAATGCCAAACTCATCAAAAGAGTATATTCCGATGATGCCGATGACTGAGAACACTCAACACTTCGTTCCCTCTTCATCACCATTAGCATGGGATGGCGAAAGTGCTTTAGTCTTCGATATTGTTACCAACACAACAATCCCTTCGAATACCATCGAGTTCGGAACCCTAACAACGAATCGCGATGCCTTCAAAGTATTCAATATTCGCAATAAAGCAATGATGTTTAACCGTGGGGACAATATTAGTGTGCCGGCAGGAACTTTCTCGGGACTCTCCAGTGAAGTTACCATTATGTTTTGGCATTATGGAAGTAATAATCAACCGCAAAACCATAATACTTTCGAAGCGCGTGGACCCAAAGGTGAGCGTATTGTCAATGCTCATGTCCCATGGGGAAATAAAACAGTCTATTGGGATGCAGGTAATTCAACCGGCTATGACAGAATCGAAAAAGGAACTGATGATAATTCAATTAAGTTACAATGGAATCATTGGGCTTTTACAAAAAATACTGCAACCGGCTCAATGAAGATATACCTAAATGGTAAACTCTGGCATTCGGGAACAGATAAAAAACGCAATTTGGGTCAAATAACTGATTTTAAAATTGGTTCAGGTGTTGATGGTTCATTTACGGGAATGCTTGATGAATTTTGTGTATTTAACAAAGAATTGACTGAAACACAAATTGCACAAATCATGCAATATCCTAAAGAATCTGCGCTTAATTCTTTAGTTATCCGATACAGTTTTGATAATGCTAAAGATAATGATATTACGGTATCATCTGATAATACCACTCCGGTCAAAGCTAAGCTCTTTGGTATGCCTTATCCGGTAAATGCTGAAAAAACAGGTTTAGTATTTTCTGATATTTTTATGCCGACTAGCATTATTGTCGGCGACGCTGCCAAAAGTATGCCTTCTCTTATTCTTTACAAAGGTACATTACCAACTATTACCAAAGACAATTTTGTCGAAAAAGACACAATACCGGCACGAAGAATTTCTTTAGTATTATTTAACAACCCTGCGAACGGTAGAATTATTAAAGAAAATACTAATAATTATCCGACGATTGCAACAGATACACTCACTGTTTATGCAGCAGATACTTACAGCTATACTTATGATGAAAATGGAAAAAAAATAGATTCTACCTATAATACTGCCAATCAAGAAATTGTAAAAGCAACAAAAGTATGGTACAGCCCTATTGTAAACTATGAAATATGGCGTTATATCACACCATATGGTATTGGGTTAGATTTAGGACCAAAGGGTTTTCGTTGGGTATATGATGTAACCGATTATGAGCCGCTTCTCCATGATTTCGTGAGACTTTATGCCGGTAATACACAAGAATTATTAGATCTTAAATTCCTCTTTATCAAAGGTACACCTCCTCGTGATGTTATAGCTATCAATAATCTATGGAACGGTGACAGATCACATGGCTCTATCGCCGACAATAAAGAATTTTTGCCAATTGATAAGGTACTCACAAAAACAGGGGATGGCAATACACAATACGAACACAGAATTAAGATTCGGGTAAGCGGTCATGGATTTGCAGATGACAAAGGCACAAATTGTGCAGAATTCTGTCCCAAAAAACATTTTGTCACAGTAAATGATAAAAAGTTTGAGTGGATGTTGTGGAATGAATGTGCCACAAATCCTGTATATCCTCAAGGCGGTACTTGGACATTAGACAGAGCAGGATGGTGTCCGGGAGCAGAAGTGCCAACACAAGATTTTGATATTACGCCATTTATAAAAAGTGGTGAGAACAATGTCTTGGATTATGGTATGCAAGTGTATGACTCACGAGGTGCATTTGGGAATTATGTTGTTGCTTCTCAGTTAATTACTTATACTGCGCCGAATTTCAAAACTGATGCATCCGTCGAAGATATTATTCAACCGAATGATTGGGAATTTTATAGCCGGATGAATCCTATTTGTAATAATCCCAAAATAGTTATTAAAAATAAAGGAACAAATCCTCTGACAACTGTTGCCATAGAATATGGTGTGAAGGGTGGTGTAAAATCTACGTTTAATTGGAAAGGTAATTTATCATTTCTCCAAACAGACACCGTCGTACTACCTTCTATCTCATGGGGAAATATTACAGGAAAACAGCGATTTGAGGTTACACTTCGTAATCCCAATGGAACAGTGGATGAAAATACGCTCAATGATTATGGTGATGTTCGTTTCGATGCTCCGCCAATTATGTATCCTCAATTCCAAATTAACTTAAAAACGAATAATCAAGCAGCAGCACAATATGAATGGTATTTGAAAAAAGCGGATGGTACTATTATAGGCGAAGGCAGTAATTTAGAAGATAATACAGTTTACAAACACGATTATACTCTTGAAAATGGTTGCTATGAATTTCGTTTAACAAATCGTGAAGACTATGGTCTGGACTTATGGTTTGTGAGAGATCAATTAGGTTCCGGATATCTAAGATTACTTTCGGATGGTGTAAGTATTAAAAGTTTTGAACCTGATTTTGGACGTGATATATTTTTACAATTCATTGTAGGTGACAAACCTACTATTAGTTCCGTGACAAATGCTGAACAATTGAGTTTCGGCAATGTCAAGTTGAATGAAACAAAAGAAATGGAATATAAAATTACTCCGAAAAATGCAGCAGGTCTTATTGTCGAGGAAGTTTCAGTTTCCTCTCTGCGAAAATTTTATTCCGTAAAATCGGTTACACCAAGTGTTGAAAGCAATAATCCAAGAACCTTGGCTTTTGGTGATACCATGACTATTATTGTTGCATTCAAAGGTGACAGAGAAGGTAAACATAACGGTAACTTAATCATTAACTCGAATGACCAAAAAAATCAAGCATTTTCCGTTCCACTCACCGCCTCTATAGGAACAACTTCTGTCAATGATATGGTTATGGAAAATGACTTAATTCTCGAAATACAACCCAATCCTAATGATGGCAATGGTGTGATAACCTTTGGAAATATGAATGGTATTGAAACTGAATTACGTGTTTCAATTACGGATTTACTCGGCAATGAAATTATTGAACTGACGACTGAAAAACTTGCAGGAAATGTGTCTCATCTCCAAATACCATCTCATTTACCAAATGGAACATACAGAGTTTTGGTTTCAACCCCATATTCAAAAACTTCAAAACAATTTGTTATCCTAAAATAATTCTTATTATATATTTTCCTCCCCTTCTGTACTGTAACAGGAGGGGATTTTTTTTGCTTATGCGCATACTCTACGACGAAGAAATTCCATTGCTTGCAGAATATTGCACTAAATATTCCATTGAGGCATACCCTTTTTCACATAGGAATTTAACAAAAAAACTATTAAATTATTATTCGCCACAGGGATTATGTATTCGCTCAACCACTAAAATAACACAAGAGATTATTGCCGGCTCTTGTATTGAGTTTATAGCAACAGCAACATCCGGCACTGATCATATTGAAAAATCAATTATAACATCTGACTCTATTCACTGTGCGTCTGCTATCGGTTCTAATGCCAATGCGGTGGCAGAATATTGTATTTCAGGAATATTGGAGTATGCTAAAGTATATGAGAAAAATGTACACAATCTGACGCTTGGAATCGTCGGCTATGGTAATGTTGGTCAAAGACTTGCTCTCTATGCATCTTTATTGGGAATGGATGTTCTTGTTCATGATATTCCTCGACTAAATAAAGACTTACCTTTTTTTCACGAGCATCACGAGTTCCTTACTATTCTCGACCGGGCGGATTGTGTTTCTTTTCATGTACCGCTTGATACTTCTTCAGTACACAGTACATATCATTATCTTAACAAGAGCAATGTTTCATTGCTGCGATCTTCGCAATTAGTCATCAATGCAGCTCGGGGTAGCATTATTGATGAAAATTCTTTACTGCATAAGGAGGATATACCTGCATTGGTATTGGATACTTGGGAACATGAACCGAATATTTCAATCCCTTTGGCAAAGAAATGTTTTATTGCTACACCACATTCTGCCGGATACACCAAACAAGCAAAGTACAATGCCACTGTCGCCATTTTTAATGCCTTATTATCCCATTTTGGGATAGCATCCGACGTGCCGATAATTCATTTTGATATAACCTATCGCAATTATCCTTTACAAGCATCAGAAAAAACTCGTCTATTATTAGCATCACCCGAAACCACCCGCGTAGAGTTATCCGGCACAAGAAAAATAAGAGAAAGAAGTTTCAATTTTCTCAATAACACGCAGCATCTTCCTGTCATGAATGCATCATATTTTGATAATCAACGAAAGATATGTCTAAATGATGATGAACTTTTACAGCTTGATTTGTAAACTCCAGAGCATGATACTATCCCACATAGTATGAGGTTCTCTAATATTCAGAGCGTCAAACGATTATCCATTGAATAAATAACATGAAAATCTCGAAGAGCAATTTGACCGGGAGATGTATAACCTCACTCAATTGTCAGACATTTCTTTCGATATAATCAATTAAACTGTGAATTACTTTGATGTGAATTTCTTGAGCACGATCGGCATAGTGTGAATATGGAGCACGGATTTCCACATCACATAAGTCAGCCATTTTCCCGCCATTTTTGCCGGTTAATCCAACAATGAGCATTCCTTTACTTCGTGCAGCTTCAATTGCCTTAATAACATTTGCCGAATTTCCGCTTGTACTTATTGCTAATAAAACATCTCCTTGATTACCAAGTGCTTCCACATATCGAGAAAAGATATATTCATAGCCATAATCATTGCCGACACATGCAATATGGGAGGGATCAGCTATAGATATTGCAGGAAGTGCTTTCCTATCATCACGATACCTGCCGGTTAACTCTTCAGCAAAGTGCATGGCATCGCACATCGAACCGCCATTGCCGCAACTTATGATTTTTTTTCCTTGCTTTATTGCATTCGACATCAATTCTCCTGCTTTTTCTATTGCAATAAAATTATTATCATCTGCAAGAAATGTTGCTAATACTTCTGATGCTTGTGCAAAATGTTGTTTAATTGTGTTCATTGTGTGTTCCTTAATTGTAATAAAGCAATATTTTCAACATGATATGTATGTGGGAACATATCAACTGGCTGCAATGAAAGGACATCGTATTTTTCATGTAAAATTGCGCAGTCCCGTGCTTGTGTTGCAGGATTACAGCTGACATAGACAATTTTCGGTGATTCAACTGATAATAAATGCTGCAATAACATTTCATGAATTCCTGCACGAGGCGGATCTAATATTACGATATCCGGTTTATCGCACTGTGAAAGTAATGTCATAGCATTTTTCTTATGTAAATCTTCATGGTAAAATTCAACATTGGTTATGTTATTATCATGTTTATTTACATTGGCATCAATGATAGAGCTTTCGGACAACTCAAAACCAATTATTTTTTTACCATATTTGGCAGCAGGTAAAGTAATTGATCCTGCCCCACAATATAAGTCCCATACAATATCATCACTTTTTATATCGGCGGTTTGGATAATTGCTGATATAAATGGTTCTAATTGAACAGCATTAGTTTGGAAAAATGAGAATGGAGAAATAGTAAATTCCACATCATGAATTATTTCTTTTATTGTTGTACTTCCATTAGACCATTGAATTTCACCAAATGCAACACCGGATTTCGATTCGGTCGTTGCCCATATATGGGAAGTAATATTAGGTATAATATTGAGTAACTCTGTTTTATACCATTCAATGAAATCTGATTCTTGATCATTGCTAATCGGCGAAGTAATAAGCACAATCATACATTGAGTATTGCGTCGGTCAGTACGCATAATAACATTACGTAAAAACCCGTGATGCTCACGTGCATGGTGTGCAGTAACAGATAATTCATGTGCTTTACTACGAATAGAAGCAAGCAGTAATTGGTTTCGTGAATCGCCAATATGACAATTATCCACATCAAGCACTTTATCGAATCTACCGGGTACATGTAATCCGACAGCAAATGATGTATTGATGTTTTCATTTCCCATCTCTTCAGCCGTTAACCATCGTGAAGCACCGAATGAGAACTCCATTTTATTGCGATAGTGAAAAGTTTTCTCTGAAGGCATTGTTTCATAAACATGATTGAATGGTATTTTTCCAATGCGATCGAAAGCATCAATCACATGACTTTTTTTCCAATGGAGCTGTTCTTCATAGACTAAATGCTGCCACTTACAACCGCCGCAGACACCGAAATGAGAACAAGTAGCTTGTACGCGACCGGCCCCAGGTTTGATGACTTGTTTGATTGTGCCTTCAGCATATTTTGATTTGTTTTTGTGAATTGAACACAGTACAGTATCACCCGGTATGCCGCCTTGTATAAAATGTACTTTACCTTCGTGTCGTGCAATAGAAACGCCCTCAAAACCTATTGAATCAATGGTAAGTTCGATTTCGGGATATGATTTTTTCGCCATTTTCTTTCAAATTTGTGTAAACTGACAGCGAAATTCGTAAATTAACTGATGGTAGTGGCTAAAATTGGGGAAAAACAGAATGAACTGTTCACAAAAACATCACATACCTTATAGGATTGGGGCAATCTATGTCATTGCAATTATATCACTTATTGCGCAAAGTTCGCTTCTGCGAAGTCAAGAAGTTCGTCCTTCAAGTCTTGGTAAAGAATTTATCGTATCGTTTCTCCCAAATTTTCATAACTATGTTGCTGATCCTGAACGACGCACCAATGACTCATTGATAATATTCTGTGCGGGATTGCCCGGCACTTCAGTAGAATTTATCTATCGCAATCGGGCTGGATTGCAAAACATTACCCAATGCACCATACCTATTGGTGGTGTATGTTCATTAGCGGTGTCATGGGTAAACTATGAATCACGGGGCTTTAACAATAGCGGTCTGAATTTTACCACAGGTGATAATGGTAGAGTGATACAGCCCTACTTTCGGATAAAAGCAGATGCCGACATTGCTGCCTATGCTCATAATCAAGCCGTCACAACAAGCGATGCTACATTACTCTATCCCACGAAAGCTCTTGGGCAAGACTATATGATTCTCTCTTATCCTGCCGATGGGAAGTCTGCAATAAATGAGACTACAAATCAAGTAGAAATGACGCTTTCGAGTACCCCATCCCAAGCAATAATCACCGCAAATGAAAATGATACTAAAATCACCATAAAAACAGAGATTGATTTGGTAAATCAATTCGATTTTGCAGGAATGTATGCACGAGAATTCAGCTATACTTTACAAGAGGGCGAATCTATTCTCTTACAAACACTTATTGAACTTACCAATTTACGCGCTGATATTTCCGGAACAACAATTCACAGTAATAAACCGATTGCAGTTTTCGCCGGACATCAACGCACCCAAGCTCCTATCCCCTCTAATTTTAATGGTTTGTCGAGAGATCATTTATTTGAGCAACTCCCTCCGATCAATCAATGGGGTTATGAGTTTTTATTATTTGGTTATCCAAAAGATTATGTACGATTTATTACCTATGATGCCTACAGAGTAATTGCTTCAGAAGATATGACGACTATTTACAATGGTGGTCAACAAATAGCTTTCTTGAAAAAGGGGCAAGTATATGAAGGAAGATTGACGGAACCTATGCATTTACGCTCCGATAAACCTATTCTGGTTGCTCAGATACGTGCATCCTCACAAAACAGTCAAACGAATAATGGTAGCGGTGACCCATTTTTGCTCTATGTTCCACCTAAAGATTTATATTTGAAAAATTATACTTTTTGTGCAATTCAAGGATATGGCACAGAACAAGATGCTGATCAAATGGTATATGGTGATCATTATATCACGATTATTATTCCAACAGAGGGAATTAAGTCTTTAAGACTTGACAGTATAGAAATTGCAGCCTCTAATTTTAAATTGTTCCCTGTATTTAATTCCGGAAAAACTTGTTTGTCGTATTCCTATACTACACTTTTTGTACGTCAAGGTACTCATAGAATATTCAGCGATTATCCTTTTGCGCTTTTTTCTTTTGGCTATGGGACTGCTAATTCTTATGGTTATATTGCAGGAGTAGGCACAGGGCAGTCTTCCCCACCGACTTTTCCTCTTACTATAAGTAATGATACAATAATTTGTAAAGGTTCATCAGTGCAATTATTTGCTCGCGGCGGTGGTTCAAAATATACGTGGTTTCCCAATCAAAATATCTCATGTACTGAATGTAGCAACCCCATTGTCACACCTGATAATTCAATAAACTACTATGTCACAACAACAGATAGCAATAATTGTTCATATCTTGATTCAGTCAATATTATTGTGAGTAAAGTCACCTCATTAATCTCGAAAGATACAGCCGTATGTCTTGGTTCTACAGCACAATTATTTGCTGCCGGAGGTGTACGATATGAATGGACAAACAATCAAACTTTAAGCTGTTTAACATGCCCAAACCCGATTGCAAAACCGATTAAAGATACAACCACCTATTTTGTGAGAATTTACAATGAACAAAATTGCTCAATACTGGATTCTGTAAAAGTAACAACAAATCCGACCGATGTGAAAATAATGGGAAATAATGAAGCATGTGTCGGAGACTCGTTATTATTAAGGGCAATAGGTGCATTAGAATATGAATGGTTTACCAAAGATTCAATACTCTGTAAAAACTGCACTGAAATAGTAATATATCCTCAAAACAATACAAGAGTTTATGTTAAGGGGAGTTTGAGATTAGAATGTTACGGTATTGACTCGCTTGATATCATCGGTCGAGCGATTGCTGTAACAACAATCAATGATACTGTACTTTGCCTTGGTAAACAGCTTCAACTAACAACAAACACTGTAGCAACAAAGTATAAATGGGAGCCATCATTATTTTTATCATGTGACACTTGTAAATCTCCTATTGCAACACCTGATGCCCCAATACAATATAGAGTCACGGTCACTGATGGAATATGTTATGGTTATGACACCGTCAATATATACACGACAGAGGCGGATGTAAATATCTTTGCAGATGACACGATTATTTGCAAAGGTTCATCCACGACAATAACTGCACAAGCATCAGATAATGTTCATTATAATTGGCAACCAAAGAATAATCTCTCCTGCGATACATGCAGGGAAATACTTGTATCCCCGTCAGAAACAACAACATATATTTGCACAGTAGAATCAAAAGAACAATGTATTGCTCATGATACTATAACTGTTTATGTTCGTTCTTGTAAAAGTAATGAAAATATAGTATTCCCTGACTTATTGACATGTGACACTGCAATACGAACCTTTAGACTTGTCAATGATAATCCAAGTAAAAAAAACAGAATAGTCACAATTGAAGCAATTGATAATGAAAATACACCATTTTCAATACTATCTCCCTCAAAAATGATTTTTGAGCAAACATATAATGAATCAACAGATATTGTCTTCCTATTTTCACCTGATACTATGGGATATTTCGAGAAAACATTTCTTATTAGAACTAATGAAGATGAAGTAATCGAATTAATTCTCAGTGGTAATGGAATACAAACATTTATTTCATTACAAAACAAAGACACCAATGATATTATACCGGGCGAAGTCGTTTTTGTACCCATTCGATTTTCTAGTAAAGATTGGCAAAATATACCATCAAAAGAATATTACGTTTCAGCACAATACGATAGTCGTCATTTCTATTTTATGGGAACAATAATTAGTCCCTCTACGAATCCTTTGGAATTTACTGTTCCCATAATTGAACAAGCACAAAAAACCACAACAGTTAGTTTTACCATAAAAACTCCTTCACCCTTTAGAAGTGATATAACATCATGTATCATCCCATTCACACAATTGCTGCATGATAATAAAGTCAGTGAAATGTTTATAACGATACGTTCCGATAGTCCTAAATGTGTTTTTATTGATTCAATGAAGGTCTCGACTACTGTATTTGCCTGTTTTACTGATGGGCGATTAGTTTCTACAAGTTCTACACCATATTCATTTATGACTGAAAAACACGATGATCATTACAAGCTTTATTGCTCAATCGGACTTTCCGCACATACTGTAATACAGTGTCATTCAATAACCGGCGAAGATTACGGTAAGTTCTTTGACGCTTATACACCTGAGGGTTTATTAACCATTAATATTCCGACGTCAATCTTTAGCAGTGGTCTATACTTTATTAGTATCCATAGTGGTATATACAGTAAAACACTCCCAATCTATATTCAGAATTAATTAAACACATTACATAGATATTAATATGGCAAAAGTAAAAGAGACATTATTTTCAAAGCTACAAAATGAAGAAGCAGATACACAAATCATCCATCAACAAGAATGGCGAAATTCTTTATTTATTCGTATCGTCATAATTTGTGTTACTTTAATCATCTGTACCCTCTTTTATCCAAGTTTTATTCAGAACTCAGACACCGGCAATATTCATACATCAAACATCATAGGTATATTGTGGAATGAACCTACATTGATTGCAGAAAAAGATTTTGCGGTACTCAAATCACAAGATGTATATAAAGAAGAATTAGAGAAATCGTCGCAGAATGTTCTCATGGTTTTCCAAAAATCTTATAATTCACCGGAAATTGATCTTCAACGTGCATTGGCTGAAATACGATTATATTCACCGTCTCGAACTTTATCCTCAAAAAACATTGCTTTTTTAGAATCAATCCCTGTGAATGATAAAAAAGAGCACCTTATAACATTAGAAAAAGTTTTGATAAACACAGCTTCTTTATGTAATAAAAGCTACTTTGTCAATATTCCGATTTCAAATATCAAACAAAATGAAATATCTATACGAAACACTTCAAACATTGATGAAATTATCGTTTCAAAGCATAATGTTATTGATTCACAATGGATACGTGCCTATGTTGGGAAGATTATAGTACGAGAACTTGGTGAAAATGCAATTGATGAATTGACGGATATTGTATTACGGTCACTATCTCCTACGGCTCTGTATTCCAAACAATTAACTGATGAATCACGCGCATTGGCAATTCAATCCGTTCCCCGATATTCGACAATTATCAAAAGAGGAGAAACAATTGTTGCAAATGGGCAAAGAATAACGAAAGAAATTCAAGCAAAGCTAAACTCTTATTATAAAAGTCGTTATTTAACATTCGACAGATCAGTTTCATGGCTTATGGTGCTCGGTAATCTTGGTTACATGTCTGTTATTTATTCAATTCTGGGATTGTTTTTGTTCTTTCTCAGACCACGAATATTTAATGACAACCTACAATTACTTGGTCTTAATCTTGCAATTATAGTAGTTGCTGCCATGGCATGGACAAGTGTGATTATGCCATCAAAATTACCATTACATTATGCTGTAATTATTCCATCTTTAGCAATGATAACAGCTATTCTTTTTGATAGCCGGACAGCATTTTATACGACTCTTACAATGGCATTAACCGCAGCAGGTGTCCGAGGCAATGATTTTGATATAGGATTATCTATGTTAAGTGCAGGTATGTTGGGTGCATACACTGTACGCGATGTACAAAATAGAACTCAGATTTTTCGTTCTATTTTCTTTATATTCATAGGTTTTGCTGTTCCTATTTTATCATTAGCATGTATCAAAATTATTGAAATTAATGTATTAATGGAGCAAATTCTTATAATTGCTTTACATTCTGCATTTGCTCCTTTAGTAACTTTTGGTTTATTATTTGTTGTTGAACGTGCTTTCAATATTACAACCAATCTCCGTTTACAGGAATTTGACAATCTCAGTCATCCCTTATTAACAGAACTTTCAGAAAAAGCTCCGGGCACATATCAACATACTTTAACAATTGCTCGGATTGCGGAACAAGCAGCCACTGTCATCGGAGCAGATGCTCTTTTAACAAAAGTTGGGGCATTTTATCATGATATAGGTAAAATAGCTAAAGCGGAGTATTTTATTGAGAATCAAATAAATATGGAGAACAAACATAATCGCTTACAACCAAAAAAAAGTGCTTCGATAATTCGTGATCATGTACAAGAAGGTATTGAACTTGCTCAAGAATATAAATTACCTAACAGAATCATTAATTTTATTCCAACACATCATGGCACATTGCTCATTAAACATTTTTATGCTGAAGCAATGGAAGATGCACAAGAACAAGGTAAGGAAATTGATGAAAACGACTTCCGATATCCCGGTCCTAAACCAAATTCAAAAGAAACGGCAATAGTAATGTTAGCCGACGTAGCAGAAGCACTTTCCAGAAGTTTAGATACTGATGATCCCGATATTATTGAAGAAGCATTAGACAATGCATTCAGAGAAAGAATTAATGATGGACAATTTGATGAATGTGATATAACACTTCAGGATATCAATAGAATTAAAATGTCATTTATCAAAAGTCTGTCTGGTATTCATCATCATCGCATTAAATATAAAGAGTTACCACAAGAAGAAGATTAATATTCTACAAATTTATATTGTTTTTATTTAGATATGTCAATAAGATTATCAAATATTTGTGCTAATTTTCGGGTTAATTTCTCTCTATCATACATATCTCTTATTTCCTTAGAAGCAATAGGTAATATGTTAGCTTCTGCTTTTTGTAAGATTGTATGTATTGTTTTCACTAATTGAGGTACATCGTCAGGTGAAACCACACTGCCATTACATTGACGAATAATTCTTGCCATTGCTCCATTTTCCGGGACACAGCCAAGAATATGTTTTTGTGCACCGATATATTCAAATATTTTACCCGGGGTACTGCAATCATCTATCATCATTGCCCATAGGACATCCGACTGCAAAAGTAATTCAACACATTGCTGATGAGGAAGATAACCCCATACCTTGACTATATCCGATAACCCATATTTTTCAATGAGCACTTTATGTTCATCGCGAAAAACCCCAATAAACCACAATTCAATTTTTGATTGATATTTAGGATATGTTTTCAACAATCGAGCAATTGCATCAAAGAAATATGACGGAGTTCTATTTTCATAAAATACACCGGAATATGTAAAAATGATTTTATCCTTATTAAGACTCATATTATGAATATTATTCATAAAATACGAAGGATCATATCCTTGTGGAATCACATGAGCTTTCGAAGAGAATAAATCGTTGTAGCGCCTCATCATTGGAGTATAAATAGACTCGGCAGCAACCACAATTGCCGAAGACAAATGCAATACTCTTTTTTCTTTTTTCTGATGTAAGTATTTATGAATTGGTGTAATGTATCGTTTAAATGGATAATCAACCCATGCATCACGATAATCGGTTATGACAGGCAATGAAAACATTGAACCAAGTTGTGTTGCAACCAAATGAGAAGTATAGGGAGGAGCCGTTGAAAACAAACAATCATAGTTATCTTCGGTTAATTCCTTTATTCCGGCTGCAAGAGCATAACGCTTCCATCCTATTTTTGTATCAGGTATGAGAAAAAATTCAGTAAGAGTAGAATAAATCTTTCTCAAATATTCTTTAGGCATTGCATAAGTCCGCTTTGCCTTTCTCATTGCATGAGGATCTATAGATTTAGTTCTAATAACACGAATTCCCAATGATTCAACTTCCTTCAACAGCTCATTATCATGCGCATAGTAACCTATATCACCTACGGTTATCACAGTAGGTTGCCAACCAAAACTCGGTAGATACTTCACAAAAGCAAGTGTTCTTTGTACACCGCTAAGCCCTAATGGAGGGAAATAATATGCAAAGACAAGTATTTTTTTCACATTACTTTGCCATGGTATAATTCTATATTATTCCCGATATCAATCATTCTGTACTGTAGTTTCAGACTGGTGTGGAATGAGTAATGAAAGCACAACAGAACCAATAAGTATTGCTATCACAACTCCCAATGCAATCTCGATTGGCAGTTTATAAATATCGGAAATCAACATTTTTGCACCTATGAACATCAATATTATAGCCATACCTGCATTGAGATAATGAAAGATATGGACAATACCTGCCAAAGCAAAATACAAAGTTCGTAATCCCAAAATAGCAAAAATATTTGAAGTATATATAATAAAAGGATCTTTTGAAACTGCCAAGACAGCCGGAATAGAGTCCACAGCAAAGATAACATCCGTTGATTCTATAAGAATAAGGACAACAAACAAAGGTGTAGCAATAGTGTGCCCTAATCGCTTGATAAAAAACTTATCATTATAATATTGATTCGTTACCGGTATATAGCGGCGAACAAATTTTAGTAAAGGATTTTTATCAGGTTCAATTTGTTCATCTTTATTAAAAAAAAGTTTGATACCGGTGTAAACTAAGAAAGCTCCGAAAACATAAATAATATAATGGAAAGTGGTAATGAGAGCAACACCACCAACAATAAATATAGCCCTTAACAACAAAGCACCGACTATTCCCCAAAAAAGAACTTTATGCTGATATTTTGCCGGAACCTTAAAATAATTAAACAATGCAAGGAAAACAAACAAATTATCTACACTTAATGATTTTTCAATCACATAACCTGTTGCAAATTCGAATGCTAATTGCGGCGTAGAATAGTACCAAATACCAATATTAAAGATAAAAGCAAGTCCAATCCATAAAATGCTCCACAGCAAAGCTTCCTTAATTGAAATTTCGTGAGATTTTTTATTAAATACCCCTATGTCTAATATTAACATTAAAAAGACAAAAATGTGGAATCCTACCCATAACCAAAATTCTTGAGACATAAATAGTAAAATTATTGATATTAAAAATGTAAACTGTTCTCGTTAGTATCAAAGAAAAGAACCTCGGAGGAGCGTATATTGAATTTAACAATATCTCCTTGCTTGTATATACTTTCCCCTGACAATCTTGCTCTTATTTGTTCATTATGGACACGTAAATATAATGTAGTTTCATGACCAATATATTCACAATGATCAACTCGCGCGGTATAAGTACCACTATCATCTATATGAATACCATCAGGTCGGAATCCTGCATATTTAACAAGATGTGGATTGACGATATTATCCATATTTATTCGGATTCCCAGTGATTCAGACAAGAACATACCTTCAGAAAAGATTCCATCTATAATATTAATAATCGGATTACCAATAAATTGTGCAACAAAAATATTGTGCGGACGATTATAGACTTCTGTCGGTGTCCCTATTTGTTGTAATTTACCCTTGTGCAAAACAGCTATTTTATCTCCCATAGTCATTGCTTCCGTTTGGTCATGGGTAACGTAAATACCGGTTACACCAACTTTCCTCTGCAATGCAAGAATTTCGCTACGCATTTGAGAACGTAATTGTGCATCTAAATTTGACAATGGCTCATCAAATAAAAATACTTGCGGATTTCGAGCAATTGCCCTGCCCAAGGCTACTCTTTGTCTTTGTCCACCGGATAGTTCTTTTGGTTTTCGATGTACATAGTTTTCTAATTGTAACATTAGTGCGACTTCTTTTACCCTTTGTTCAATATCAACTTTGTTCATTTTGCGGAGGCGCAAAGGGAAACCAATGTTTTCAGCTACTGATAAATGCGGATAGAGTGCATAGTTTTGAAAGACCATACCAACATCACGATCTTTTGGCAAAACATTATTGACACACTTTTCATCAATAAAGAGTTCACCACTTGATATTTCTTCCAACCCTGCAATCATACGCAGCAATGTACTTTTACCACACCCGGATGGACCGACAACAACTAAGAACTCCCCCTGTTCAATACTCAATGTAATATTGGTTAATACAGGCTCATTTATACCATAGGATTTTGTAATATTATGCAAACGAATTGATGCCATCTGTTTATACTTCCATTGGCTGTATTGAGAAACCTGCTTTTTCAATAATTGCAATTATCTCTTCTTGTTGCAAATTGTTTCCGGTAACGGTAAGAATTTTTTGAGGATTATCAGTATCAACATCCCAAGAAGTAATAAAAGACAATGTCTGTAGGTACGGCGTGACAGCAGCAACACAACCACCACAGTTAATTGATGTAGTAAAGTATAGCGTAATCATATTTTATTCTAAATCAGATAATAAAGATTTGCATTTTTCAAGATATTTAGGATCATCATGAGTTTGTGCTTTTTTTTGCAGTGCATTTTTCAACACTGGAATTGCATCATTTTCTTTATCGGCATCAGCCAAAGCAACCGCATAATCATATAAATACATAATAAAGTCAGTTTTGAGTTCAGTTGCTTTCTTGAGATGATACAGTCCTTTACTTTCACTTACTTCTGACGGGATACCGCCAAAAAGTGTATTTGCTGCTGCTTTTTCAAAAAAACTCAAATTGGAAAAACGATGATGCCACCGTCCGATTATATGATGCCCACCAGCGTGATTAGGGTTAATACTCACGCATTTATCTGCATACTTTTTTATCTCTTTTGCCATTGAAAGACGTTCTTTTGGACCAAGAGACTCTGCTTTACGCCCCAGTGCCGCCGCCATACAGAAATTAGCTTCATCATGATTAGGATTGATTGATATTGCTTTTTGTGCATACGTTAAAGCATCACGAAAATAATCAGTCTTTTTTTCTTCATTAATTTCACGGTTTCCAATTCTCACAGAATTGATACTTGCCCCACATAATGCTTCTAAGTGTTGAGGTGAACTTTCCAACACTAAACGATATTTTTGCAATGCTAACTCATCACGATGATATCTATCATATTTTTTAGCATCTGCAAGATAATTTTCGATTGATTGTTGTGAATACACAACAGAGAATGCAGAAAACAGTATGAATAAAAGTACTTTTTTCATAAGTATAATTATTGAGCATGGATATAATACTGCGCACCCAATGGTAACCACCTTAAATATTTTTCCAAAGGAATCAAGCCCGAAGCTATTGCAGGAAAAAATAAAGTAAAATTTTGTTTTACTTTAATAAATCCTGCTTTTTTGTAGGTCTTCACAGCATAATCAGGTGTCAATAAAACAGCATCTTTATCAAACTCACACTGATTTATGGTTCGTACCGTAACTGGGTTCCATGGATTATGTTCAAACATAAATAAATGTCCACCCGGTTTTAGCTGTGTTCGCAAATGCACAAGGATATCGTGATGTAATTCATGTGGTATATGATGAAAAACATTCGCAATATAAATCACATCAAATTTACCCCAATTCGGAAATTCTCCCGGGGCAAAAAGTAGAAATTGTGCTGATGGTAAATGCGTATTTTCTTCCTCTGCTTTTCGTATGGATTCAGGCGATATATCAACCCCTAATGATGTGCTTTTGGGAAAATACTTATGAAAAAATAATTCACTTTTTCCAATTCCGCAGCCATAATTCAATATTCGCAATGGTGTATTGGTCAATGAACCTTGAAGGACACGTGCCACTTCTTTGATTTTATATTCATCAAAATATGATGGTGAAAACCCTGATCCTGCAATATTCTTTGCATGAAGTTTATCGTAATCCTCTGCAAATTCATCAAATTCAATTTTCTGAATTGTACTTTGTTTATCGGACATTGATTATTTTCCGAAAAGTGATAAAAACGTGGATATATAACTTGTTTGACGACTCTTAACAAAGGAAGCTACCTGAGTATCCATCAGATAATTCTCCAATTCTTTAAAGCATGTATATGATATTGCTGGTTCCCAATGATGTAACAAATGTCTATTGAAACCGGCTGCCCCGAGTGTACTCGCAAGCATACCATCGCCGAACATTCGATTTACTTCTCCATGAGGTACCACAGAATAGTCTTGATCTTTCCGGGCATTCTCGCCTCTATGTTCTAATAGCTGACGAACAGCACCAAAAAACGGAAATACGACAAGCATACCGACAGTCCATGAAATTGCAAGTATATACCACGACATGAGAATTGCCCCTAATACGATACTTGCATTCAAAACAGCACCAATCAGCAACTGTGCATTAACATTGCTCAATTTTCTTTGTTGTGTTTGCTCTTTTGTTTTCATTACCTTTTCACGACTTGAGAGAACTTTCAGAACCCTGATACCGGTCATTGACTCGAATATATACTTCAATGTTAATGCATCAAAGTACGAGTGTTCAGTATCTTCTATTGTTCCTAAGTAACGATGATGCATTAAGTGTATTGGTCTATAGACGGTAATATCTTGTCCAACGAGAGCACCGATAAACATATTGGCTAACTTATCATTTCTCTTACGGTCTTTAGCAATATTGTAATGCGCTGCTTCATGAAAAAACAGTTGTAAGTATGCTAAAAAATAGCCAAATACACCGGCACATACAGTTCCGATGATGATTTGTACTGTCATCGTTTGCCCCTGAGCAAGTATGGCGACCAAAGCAGTTATAGAAAGCATCACGTACCCGAAGCAAATATCTCTCCACACAGTAAAGTACTTCGGTTTTAACTGCTTACGGAAATCCGAAAAAGTAAGCCCTGCACTATTTATGATTGCAGATCTTTGTATATCTTCGAGTTTTTCAAGTGTTATGTGCATATATCTCTCCATGTTTTTACAATATTGAGCAAAGCTAATATGAAACAAAGCTAAAATTTCATACTCAATGCTGAATATTGACGTAATATACAACATTTTTTATATTTTTGCTGAAAATTATCTATTACTTATTCGGGAGTTCTACTATGAAACGATTCTTCTATGTGCTTTTCTTACTATCAATTGCACCGTGTATCACTTTTGCACAATCCTTCAAATTCCAAGACGATCAAACGTATGCAGTCCACCAATGGGAAGCGGAATCCAATAATGACATCAAAGCATATGTGATAAACTTGACCAATATGCCTCTCTCTATGTCTTGGAAATTAGTAAGCGCTACCATTGATACCTTCACCATCTGTGACAATGAAACATGCTTGGAAGGTTCGCATCCCGGCAGAACATCTATGACCGCTTTACCGCCGAATGAACCGATTGAGTTTCTTAAAGTTTCTGTTGCTACCTATTTGCCCAAAAGTGGAAAAGCAACTTATTTAGTGTATGCTACCAATGAAGGCGAAGCGTCAGGGAAAGAATTTACTTTTGAAATTACAAGTACGCCGGTTAGTGTTCAAGAAGAAGTTCAGACCCGAAATTCCTTCATAGTTATGCCTAATCCTGTCGCAGACTTTTTTTCTATTAAGGAGAATCAAGGAGCAGATGTGGCTATATATGATATTAACGGTACATTGGTTTATTCTTCTACAATACAATCAGACAATCAAATTGTTAACACATCAAATTTTGCAGCCGGAGTATATTCAGTCAAATTATCTCATGGCTCTACAGTACAATTCACAAGTTTCGTAAAACAATAAAGCTTTAATCGCTTGAAAAATCAAGTAAGCCGATTACTCATAAAGTAATCGGCTTATCTTTTTTTATAAGTATATTTCTCAATTGCTCGGCTTCCCATATATCACCATATTTTTCATGCGCAATAATTAAATTACGCACCATTCTTTCAATCATAGATTTAACACTTGCTCTATTAACCATAGATTCATTAAACTCAAGCCCTGCTTTTCTAACAAAGGACGCACAATCTTCTATCGTTAACATAATTCCATAATTATAAACATCAACGTACATTTCGGCATCGCAATTATATGCTAGAAAATGTAAAGGTAATCCCACTCCGTACATTTCTATTCCACAACGTTCAGCAATCAGCAGATAAAGTACACATAATGAAATTGGTATTCCTTTTTTTTGGGAAATCAGCGTATGTATATATGTTGAATCAGGATGGAAATAATGTCGGTCATCACCACAAAAGCCTAAGCGATGGAAAAAAATATCATTTAATGCCATTGTGAGAGTTATATAATTCGTTTCAGCATTTTTTATATATCGTTGATGGACTTCCAATGCAGCATTATCAAGCATTGCAGTGAAGTCTTCTGCATTAGTTTCAGGATAACCAAAGCTCGATAAATCAATCAAACATTGTTCAAGTTCAGTAATTGAATCAGATACTATCGGGGCTTTCAAATAGTCTTGTACTTTTAGCACATTCACTGATTGGAACAATCTGATAACATCAATAATTCCACGCTTTTGGTTATTATCATTGCTGCTTGTTAAAGCAGTTCTCAAAAATGGAATTGTCGAATTACCTAAAGCAAATAATGCTTTTTGAACCTCTCGGATAACTGTAATATCAGTATCGTCCAATAACTGAATCATGGGAGAAACTTTTTTCTTCAACTCTATTTTCTTTTCCGCTTCTTGAGCGACACTTTGTTGTAATTCCACACTTATAGCTGATAAATTTTTGTAAGTTCTTTTTTAAGATAGTCAAATGCTTGATGCGGTGTATCAACAAAGCGAAATAGAAGTAAATCTTCAGGTGAAATCATCCCTGTTTCAACCAGATAGTCAAAATTGATAACATTCCGCCAAAATTGTTCGCCATAAATTATAATAGGTATCTTTTTAGAGATTTTTCTGGTCTGTATTAATGTAAGCAGTTCCATAAGCTCATCTAATGTACCAAAACCACCGGGCATAATAACAAGAGCTTTCGCTAAATAAGCAAACCAAAATTTTCTCATAAAGAAATAATGAAATTCAAAATTTAACCCGGGTGTTAAGTATGGATTGGGATGTTGTTCAAAGGGCAAACTGATATTTAAACCAATAGAATCGCCGCCACCGAGTATAGCACCTTTATTTGCTGCCTCCATTATCCCGGGACCACCACCTGTGCAGATAGCAAATCTCTTTTTCTTCGGTAATGTTTTTACCCATTCCGTAATCATTTGCGCTAGCTCAATAGCTTCATCATAATAGCGTGATAATTCTGCTTGCTTTTCCAAACGGCGCATCTGGTAATTTATATGCTCTACTTCAGCTGCGCCCGCCCTCTCTAATTGTGAAAGCAAATGTTCTTTTTCCTCGGTAAATTGTTCCATTGAACGAATACGCGCCGAGCCGAACATAACAATTGTATTTGATATTTCTTCTTCCTTAAATTGTTTATCAGGTCCCATATATTCAGCTATTATTCGCAGAATACGTGCTTCCTCGCTATTCATAAAGTCAGGATCGGAATACGATTTTAATGCTTTTTGGCTAAATCTTTTATTTGTCATACATAACTCCTAATTATGTTCGTGATAAATGATAACCGCCGTCCACAGTCAAGATTTGACCTGTGATATATGGCGAACATGTCGAAAAAAAATATATTGCATCGAATATATCATCTGCATTTCCATATCGTTCCATAGGAATGCGATGTATTGGTATGAGTCCCGAATCTTGCTCTGAAAAATCATCCGGCTGACTTATTGCACCCGGACAAATACAATTTACGGTAAATTTGGGTGCAAGCTCCGAAGCCAATGATTTAGCTAATTGTATAACACCTGATTTCGAGACATTATATGCCGTTCTATATTTCCATGTTTCTCGTCCTCCAAGTGAAGATATAAGTATTATTCTGAAATCGCCCTTTGCACGGGTTCTTTCGACTAAACGCACAAACTCTCTGGAAACGAGTAATTGAGACCGTAAATTAATATTGTATGTTTCATCCCAATATGTGCTTTCCATATCTTTTAACATAAGTTTTTCGGGAAAAACACCGGCATTATTGACAATTATCCTTGGAATACATTGTAATGCTTCTAATTTCTCAAAAATTTGTACACAATCGGATTCTTTGGTTAAATTACCCTTGACAACAATAACATCTGTTCCCATTTGACGCAATTCATTTGCCGTTTGATGGGCACGTTCTTCCGACATATGAAAATGAAGTATAATCGAATAGCCCTTTTCAGCATAACGTAATGCACAAGCTCTGCCCAATCTTTTTGCACTGCCTGTAATAAGAACCCATTGTTTATCCATTACTTTGCAATGGGAATGGTGAAACATACACCTGCTGTCCTTGTATTGTCAAAAATGTATCATTAATTGCATGTTCTGTACGCACATACGCCAAAGCAAACCAGCGTTGTTCATCTTCATCAAAAAATACGCTTGTAATAGTTCCAATATTCTGACCATCAGATGTAATTGTATCTCCCTCTTGGATGAGAAATGAACTGACAATGCCTACAATTCTTTGTTTTACCTTATTATAGCTGTCCAATCGGGCAATAACTTCTTGACCTATATAGCATCCTTTTTTGAAATTGACATAATGTAGTAAACCCGCTTCTAATGGATTATATGCATCCTTGATTTCTTTACCAAACGATGGCATACCATACAGAATTTTGATTTTTTGATATTCCTCGTCTTTTACTTCAGTAAATATTGCACTAAGATAGTGATACATTTGTTCATAATATTGTATTGTAACAACTATTTTCAATCCAAAACTTTTGACGGACGGGATACGAAATGTTAAACATGAAAGATTGTCATCAATAATCACTTCTCTCGGGTGAAACATAGGTAAAATGGCAGTGTCCTTATCAAAAAAAATCTGTGATTGTTCATGAATACTATCACCATGAACCTCGAATTGAGCAAATGCAGAAGATTGATCACTTAAACGAACATCATCCATTATGATAAACTTTTTCAACCATCGAACTACCGTTTCTGCATTGTTCGGAGCACAAAAGCATAAAGATTTATCAACCACATTGATTACCTGCATTATGTCAATGATGCGACCTTTTTCACTGGTGAGTACCGTTGCAGCACCCGTGTCGGGTGGAAGCGATGCTAATGCATTGGTAGAAAGCCGATTCAGAAGGTCAAGTCGGTCACTCCCCTTCATCTCAATAATGGATGCAAAATCTTTGCGAAAAAAATCTGTGATATTGAGAAAATCGTTTCTGTTGTGTAACTGTTTTTCTTTTTTCATGTCATTGATAAGAGTTCATTCAATATTTTTTCCTATTTTGGATGTGTGACGGCATGGAACTTACTTTGTTTTTACTAATCTCTATACATTTATGATACTACGTTTAATCCTTACATACTTGATTGTATGTGTTCTTTGCTCTCTTTCAGTATTGAGCCAGGACTATCCATGGAGGGTACTATTCAACGATAAAGGTCCTGAAAAATTCTCAGTAGGTACGCAGCTCTATGAAAGAACGCGAGCACTTCATTCTGAAAGAGCAATACAAAGAAGACTAAAGGTACGAAAAGAATCAGAATTATTCACCATTGAAGACGCACCACTCTATACACCATATTTACAACAAATTACCTCAATCAAGGGTGTCAAAAAATTATTAGAAATCCGATGGCAGAACTATATTGTCATACGGTGTGACAGTGCGACGGCAAAAACTGTAGCCAGTTTGCAATTCGTGAAGAAAATAGAAAGAACATCTGTGCGATTCACACCTTTGGCAACCAAAGTTCAAGCCACCACTTTTCCTTTGGCAAGCACAGAGTTCCCTGCTATTGTTTCGCAACACAACTGCGGTGCTCTGCGCTATGGCACTTCTCTTAATCAATTAGAAATGTTGGGCATACCTGAATTTCATTCTTTAGGAATGATGGGGCAAAATACACTTACTGCTTTTTTTGATACGGGTTTTCGTTGGAAAAGTCACGCTTCATTAAATGCTGCACAAATAATTGCCGAATATGATTTTATTCAAAATGATACAATTACGGCAAATCAAGAAAATGATGTTCCGGCTCAAGATGACCATGGCTCTGTAGTTTTGTCCACTGTCGCGGGCTTTCAACAAGATTCACTTATCGGGGCTGCTCCATTTGGCTCATTCTTGCTTGCAAAAACAGAAGACTTACCCACAGAAACACGCTTAGAAGAAGAAAATTATGCAGCAGCGGTTGAATGGGCTGAATCACGGGGAACTGATATTATTTCATCGTCCCTCGGCTACAGTCGAATGGATAATACTGATGAATCTTATTCCTATGATGACATGAATGGTTCTCTTCCAATAGTGTCAAGAGCGGTGAATGATGCGGTCAAAAGAGGTGTTCTTTGCATTACAGCCGCCGGCAATAATGGGAGTGGCGAACGTGACAGCACAATTTCAAGTCCCGGGGATGCAGATAGTGTCATAACGGTTGCGGGGGTCATTCCAAACGGTGTCAATGTTGTCGGGTTTTCCTCGCGGGGACCAACTGCCTCAAAGGTACTGAAACCGGATCTTGCTGCACAAGCAACGGAAGTAGTTATGATGCGTACAGGTGATAGTCTTGGGATACGAAGAGGCAGCGGTACTTCCTTTGCTACACCATTGACTGCGGGCTTTGCCACAATTCTTTTATCTCAATTTCCGGAAATTACTCCGTGGCAAGCTAAAAAAGCAATGTTTGCTTCTGCGGAAAAGCATGATTCTATTCCACATAAAGTATTAGGATACGGTGTTCCAAAACTTAAGAAAGCAATGCTTGCACTGGGTCCGGTAATATCACAGATATCATCGTACCCTGTTGGTAATTATATGCGCATTGTTGCAGCCGTTTTATCGCAATCCCCTATTATCTCTGTAGAATTATCTATTATTTTTGCTGATGATAATACAGAAAAAATAATTACTATGCTTCCCGGTGATAAATTACCATTTTACGCAGTAGATATTCCTATCAGTTTCTTTAATGGTAAAAATGCCCGAGCATATATTAAAGTCAAAGACAATAAACAATCTCGAAATTTTCCTTGTAATTATGCCGGTGAACCTCTCTTTCATATCATTGAGGTAAATCAAGAAAAAATTGTATGTGGTATCGCAAAAGAATCCTTGCCGAGTACCGCAGTTATTGCAGGTGTAAACACTAATTATACGGATACAATCACAAAAGCAATAGAAATACATGGTGATATTGTCACCATGTTACGACAAAATACATCGTCTGATTCTGAATGTACTATTTATGATATTTTAGGTAACACTGTGTATCATCATATAATTAACGATAATATAGGAAATTTTTCGCTAGATTTGGGTACATTACAATTATCTCGCGGTACATATATAGTCACTGTACGCGACCAAGTTTCATTCATGAGCAAAGTAATTCTCCGTTAGCGGTATTGAGAGGCAATTCATTATGAAAAAACTTATGTATATAGTCCTCTGTATCCTCTCTTTTATTGCGGGATACAAGGCACAAAGCCAAGATACGATTCCCGATAATCTTGGGAAGGATTTTTGGCTTGTATTTCCTCCAAATTATCATAATGAAAGGTCTGGTTCATTTATAAATCTCTATAGAGATTCACTCTTTGTCTTAATTACGGTATCAAAGCCCACCAATGTTTATATAGAAAGAATGAATCGCAATGGAATGTTAAAAATTGATACCGTATTTATTTCACAAATAAATACGGTAAAATCATTTTCCTATCCTTGGTTTCAGTATGAATTGATAGGATTTAACGATTCCGGAAATGATGAAAAATCTCTCCGCCAAGATGAAACAGTCAGCAAGCAATACTTTCGCATCTCATCGGATGAAGACATTGGTGTCTATGCTTTTAATAATGCTCAAACAACGACAGATGCTACCTTAGTATTACCCACAGATGCATTGTCCAACGCGTATAGAATTGCTGCATATAATAGCCATAGATTAACGGAACAGCCTAACCCACGAAATACAAGTACACCTTCACAAACTGCGGTTTTAGCCGTACTTGATTCGACATATATCACCATTTCCCCATCTGTAGAAACCATGCGTGGAAAAACAAAGCCATTTACTGTTATGTTGAATCGAGGAGAGTCCTACTTGGTTCAAGCGAATGAAAGTAATGATTTTTTTAGTGATTTGTCGGGAACAAATATCTTATCAAGTAAAAAAATTGCTGTTTTTAGCGGACATCAAAGAGCTTTAATTCCTTTATCGTTAGGTAATACAGGTTCTCGCGATTATCTATTTGAACAATTGCCCGGTATTGGATTTTGGGGTAAAAGTGCTGTTGTTGTTCCTTTTAACAATGACTCAATACCAGAATATTCAAATAGACGTGACACCGAAAAAGATCTTTATCGAATTTTTGCTCATTATGATTCCACAGAAATCTATGTTGACGGTCAATTTGTCAAACGAATTGAAAGTGGTCAATTTTATGAAGCACCCTTGCTAAAAGCTTCATTCATTACCTCAAATAAAGCAATTATGGCAATGGCTTACAAATCGACGTCCAATATCACGCAATCCGTTGATATAATTGGAGATCCATTCATGGCTCTCATGCCTCCGACTGTTCAATTCTTAACTCGTTATACTTTTTTATGTCCAACAACCACACGTTCATCCCGTGGCAACCTTATCCCCACATATCCAATCCACTATCTCAACATTATTGTCCCCGATAATAGTCTTGATTCCGTGTATCTTGACAAAATATTGCTTCCTCGCACTACCTTTATTCCAATTCCTAATTCCGGTTTCTCTTATGCAATTTTGAAAATAAAAGAAGGTGTTCATACTTTACAATCAAATCAAGCAATCGGTGGTTTTGTCTATGGCTATGGTAATGCTATTTCCTATGGATATGGACTTGGTCTTCGATTCAAAAAAATTGATAATAATGAACCTGTGGTTTCAGGTAAAAGAGATTGTTATGAGTATAATGCTCTCATCTACGATACTTTATTTGCAGATTCTTACATTGATAAAATATTCTGCCCCGACAGTACAAATACAAACATAAAAATAACCAATCAATTTGGCTTAACAACGCAAAAAGGCGGCTTTACTGCATCATTAATCAATAATTTCCTCGATGGTTCTTGTTTTGTTATCGCCGAAGATTCTATACAGCAACAAGCAAGAAAAAGGGTTGTTATTCCCGGATTTACCGTTTCTGTTCAGAACAACAGAGAAAATACATTTACCACCATGCAAAAAACATTACGTACCAATAAACGATACTGTTTTCCGGTAATGATTGAAAATTATGGTAATTTTACCCAAACGATAACATCTCTCAAATTTAAGAATTCAGAATCCGGATTTTCATTATCCGAAACTCTGCCGATTATTCTCAAACCAATGGACAAAAAAGTCCTAACTGTATGTTTCTATAATAATAAAGATACTGTATGGAACGACACTTTGGTCTTAGGCAACGAATGTATGGCGCGTGATGTGCAAGCATTTAATTTTAAAGCAATTACAGATAAAGTAGCACCGCAATCTATTGTTTCTTCGGACGATTGTTTACGCAATTGGGAAGTTGTGCTGACAGAGATAAAAGAAAATGATATTGGTATTTATGATATTACTATACCTGATTCCACACTTATCAATTGTACCGCAAGTGTACAGATATCAGATAGTTCATTAGCCAGAGTATCGGTATCGGTAATTGATGAATTTAATGATGCAGAATTTACCATTATTGCAAAAGATTCATCCGACAATATCTCTACAATACGGCGTACTATTCCCGGTTATACAATACAGTTTACGGGAAAATCAATGGAAAGTAAAGAAGTCTGGAATTTCGGAAATGTTCCAATTGACAAGTTGCAATGCGATTCTGTTTTACTCTATAATTTCGGAAAATTTACTATTGATTTAAAACAATTTTCAGTAATGAATAATGTATATTTCTCCATACCACCGTCACAGTTTCCTATTATTATTCCTCCCGGGGATTCTGTTCCAATTATCATTTGTTATGAGCCAAAATATGTTCAAAATACACTTGATAAAGATGGTATCACTTTACCTTTTAAATGTGTGGATAAAATGCTGGATATAACAGGAAAAGCAGTTCAGTTAAGTACTCTCCAGGCAATACAATGTGATATTCCTTTAAAAATATCTGCCATTGGTGATAAACAACCAATAATTAAAGAATTGTATCCTCAACCTGCAACGAATGATATTATTATTGAAATAGAATCCTATTCAGTTTCGCAACTCCAATTTTCACTCATTGACAATACCGGTGTAACAATTCGTTTTTTCAATACACTGAATATTGATAAAGGATTATATTCTATACAATTACCCTTGAATAATATTGCAAATGGCGTTTATTATCTTAGGATGAATGATGGCTTACAAACCGAGACAAAAACAATTACCATTATGAATTGACAGTAGCAATCACAATATTGTTTTAATACCAAATCCGCCAAAAGCACCATTAAGTGCCCAAGAATTATTGCCAAAAAGGCGCACTTGATAACTACCTTCAACGAATATTGTTTCGGATGCTTGTATAATTACACCAATTGTCACGGCACCAAAGTCTTCCACAATAATTGTCCTTCGGGTATCAAAAGTGGGTACATTTTTTCGTGATCCAAGTCCTTGTGTAATATCTACGGATAATTTAATCATAAATTCTTCAACACTTTTATTTCCATACTCTGCATGAAAAGTTAGTTCATCATGTAATTCTTCATGGCGGCCCGTATATTTCACTTCCCCCTCGAACCATCCATTTGAAAATGGCATACCGACTTCAAGACCGAACCATTCTTGAAATGCCCCATCGCTCAAAAAAGGCATTCTGACAGTATCAGCAAAAATACCATTTGTTCCCCCCGGAGGGATACGAACACCTGCGCTTACGGAAACAACAGATTTGTTATTGTACAGTAAATACCGTCCTCCGAAACCATAGTATGTAAATGTTGTGAATGACTCAGCATTACGTTCCGGTTTTCTTAGGTATGTGGGGCTTTCATTATCGCGGTCTGTTTCATAGGTTTCAGTTAGGGAAAAATAGCCAAAGGGCAAATCAACAATTGCCGTCAATTTATCACTCAAACCATATTCCGCATACACACCGGTGATGATAGCAGAAAAATCCAGGGTATAACTGCGACCATTCGGATAAAACTGAAACAATCTGTCACCGGGTATAATTTCCTCTTTCATGACGCTGATGCTATTGCCGTTTATGTCCCAATATCGCGGAGCACTTACAGAACCAAGATAAGTTTTGGCATATAAGGTTCCGGCTGGTTGTGTCCATGCACCGGCAATCGCATCTTGCAGATAAGCAAAGTAATAAATCAAAGAAAACAAGAGTAAGAATTTCATAGCTTCAGCATGATATTGAAGTTCAAAATTACATTTTTTTTAATACGCTCAATAATCTTTTCCATTTTATCGTTGTAATTTTGTGGATACTTAACTCATGAACAATGAATAACAGCATTTTTACCTCAGCTTTTTATGCTCAACCGAGCAAGTTAAGAACTGTCATCATAGCAGGATTATTTACTCTATTCCTCTGTTGTTTACTCTTAATAATCAATCTGCTTATGCCTTATCTTATCCATAGTGGCAAAGAAGTAACGGTACCCTCTCTCATTGGTAAAGACATACAAAAAGGTTCGGCATTATTATCGGAGCTTGGTCTGCAAATACAAGAAGTGAAGGAAGTCTTTAGCGGACAAGCACCTGCGGGCATTATCCTAAATCAAAATCCTTTACCAAATTCGGTTGTCCGCGAAGGAAGACGGCTCTATATTACAGTGTCAAAAGGGATGGAGGGAGATGCCATGCCTAATCTTGTAGGGAAATCTTTAAGAGAAGCCAGAATTTTACTGATGCAACAAGGTTTAGAGCTTGGTGTGGTGCACTATGAGTTCAGCGAATTAGTGCAACAAGACAGGATTATGGCGCAAAGTGTGCAGTATGGAGCAAAAATCTCATCCGGTGAGCAAGTATCATTAACCATAAGCAAAGGACAAGAAGCATATCCTGTACCATCGCTCATCGGCAAAACAATTGCAGAAGCAGAAGAAACAATTGTAGCTGCCGGATTTGTACTTGGTGGCAAGGCACGAGAGCATAATGAAACGTACTTAAGCGGCATTGTCATTGCACAAGACCCTGCGGGCGGCACTATGTCACCGAAAGAAACTCCCATAAACTTGACTGTTTCCGAATAAACTCTATGCAAGCATTACCATTGTACTTTAAACGCCCGATGCAATCATTTCTTCATTATGTTCGCTTTGAAAAAGGGCTAAGTGAAAATACAATTATGTCCTATACGCATGATTGTACCGTATTTTTACAATCATTAGAAAGCAAAGGCATACAGTCTCTTGACATAGTAAAAAAGGCAGATTTTGAAAACTTTATCAAAGAACTCACAGAATTAGGTTTACATTCTTCCAGCAGAGCACGATATATTGCCTCCTTACGACACTTTATGAAATATTGTGTCTCGAGCGGCTTTATTGCACATGATTATACGGAAACGATTGATTTACCAAAAAATCGGCGTGAATTACCGGAAACTTTATCCATAGAAGAAACTTTATCCATCATTGAACAACCTGATACTACTACTGCGGCGGGACTGCGTGACCGTGCAATTTTGGAAACGCTATACTCAAGTGGCTTACGTGTATCCGAATGTTGTTCCCTGCGTCAAAGGGACATTCTCGAAGATGTTGAAGTATTACGAATTCTGGGTAAAGGTTCAAAAGAACGTATTGTTCCGATAGGAATAAATGCTTTATTCTGGATTAAACGTTACAGCAATGAAGTCAGACCAATTTTCAGTAAAAAAACGATTGCAGGTCAAGACTTTCTTTTTCTTAATCAGCGGGGTTCTGCTTTATCACGTATGGCTATTTGGAATATAGTTTCCGAAAACAAAAAAAAGGCAAAAATAGAAAAGCATGTTCATCCCCATACTTTCAGACATTCATTTGCTACTCATTTATTAGAAGGCGGTGCGGACTTGCGTGCAGTGCAGGAAATGTTAGGTCATGCAGATATTTCTACGACACAAATATATACGCATATTGACCGTGAATATATTAAAGAAGTACATACATCTTTTCATCCGCGAGCCAAATAATAATTATGCAGCTATTTATTGAACAATTTCCCCCTTTGGAATGTGGGGTGTACGATGTAAAGATTACATGGAAAAACAATATTCCTTATATATATGACATCTGGCGAAAAAAATATATTAAACTTACTCCCGAAGAATGGGTACGACAAAATTTTTTACACTATGCAATAAAAAGAAAGCAATTTCCATTGACACGACTTCATGTAGAATATGAAATAAATGTCTATGGTAGAAAAAAAAGAATTGATTGTCTTGTAACAAATGAAAAATTAACACCCATTGCCATTATTGAATGTAAAGCGCCAACGATTGCAATACATCAGACAACGATGCAACAAATCGGTACATATAATATCGTATTAAAAGTGCCGACACTCATTCTTACGAATGGCAATACGACATTGTGTTCACACAAAGTGCATGACTCTCAAATTTTTTCTCATGAATTACCGGATTACTCAACATTACTGACATATTAATATGACACACACACTCTACTCTCCTTTTGATATGCACATCCATTTTCGTCAGAATGAAATGCTTCGTGCAATTGCTCCATTAAGCGGATATTCTTTTTCGGGTGGGGTCATTATGCCCAATTGTATTCCGCCGATTGACTCTGCCGAACTGCTCGCAGATTATACAGAACAAGTAAATAATGCTCTTGGTGCATTAGATTTTACACCTTTTATGACCTTATTCTTTCGTAATTATTCCGAAAAAGAGCTTGCAGAAATCAAAGATTCCATTATCGGCATTAAATTATATCCGGCAGGTGCAACTACCAATAGCGATCAAGGAGTAAAAGAAATTAGCAAGGCAGAACATACATTAGCAATGATGGAAGAAATGGGTATTCGATTATTGGTGCATGGTGAAACACATGGATTTGTGATGGATCGAGAAAAAGAATTTCTTTCGATTTATGACTATTTGGCAAAAAAATTCCCGCGACTGCATATTGTTATGGAACATATAACAACCAAAGATGCTGTTGAGTTTCTTGATAAATATGACAATGTGACAGCAACGGTAACATTACAACATTTACTCATCACACTCGATGATGTTATAGGCGGTTTAATGAACCCACATTTATTTTGTAAGCCAATAGCAAAACGATATGAAGATCGCGATTCACTTCTCGATGCGGCATTGAATGCACATCCGAAACTCTGTTTCGGCAGCGATTCTGCCCCACACCCGATTGATAAAAAAGAATCTTGCGGATGTGCAGCCGGAGTATTTACAGCTCCTATTGCATTACAAGTCTTAACACAATTATTCGAGAAGCATAATTCATTACCAAATTTACAAAAATTTGTTTCCGATAATGCAGTGAATATTTACAATCTTACGCCTTCTCCGAAAAAAGTGGAATTATGCAAAAAACCATTTCTTGTGCCGGAAAAGTATCACACAGTAGTGCCAATGTATGCCGGACAGACATTGGAATGGAGTATAGAATCTGTGCAATAATTTTCTTTTTTATGCACAAAAGCCGCAGGAATTAGTCAATCGTTATTTCTGCGGCAATTGCTTTTATAATATCAAGAGCATGCTCTCGATTTTCGACGGGTATGGACACAAATGCTTTTTTTCCTGTTTGCTTAAATTGCGCTCCATTGATGGATGAAATTGCTGCCGCAAAATGAGGAAATACAAATTCATAAAACTCTTTCGCAGTTTCAGCAGGCAATTCAATAATCAATTCTTTTTTCTGATAACTGATGCGATGGAAACCATATTCCATTCCCACGATACGTAACTCAATAACAAAAAGTAAATTTTCGGCTTCTTTGGGTAATCTGCCATATCTGTCACGCAATTCTGATGATATATTATGTAATTCCGTGTGGCTTCGCACATTGAATAAACGCTTATAAAATTCATAACGTTCAGTGCTGTCAGAGACATATGAATCCGGCAACAAACAATCGGATGCGATGTCAATCGAAATTTCTTCATTGACAATTTTCTTTTTCTTTAATTGCGGTTCATCATAACCTGCGAATAATTCACTGAATTCTGTTGTGCGTAATTCACTCACGGCTTCGTCAAGTATTTTTTGATATAATTCATAGCCCATTTCAATAATAAAACCACTTTGCTCTCCACCCAATAAATTACCAGCACCACGAATTTCTAAATCACGCATAGCTAATTGGAAACCACTGCCAAGATCTGTACATTCTTCAAGTGCCTGTAATCGGCGCAAAGCTGTTTTACCGATAGTTTTAACCGGTGGCACAAGTAATGAGCAATATGCTTGAATATTCGAGCGACCTACCCTTCCGCGTAATTGATACAATTCTGCCAAACCAAAATTATGAGCATTATGAATAAACATTGTATTCGCATTTGGAATATCAAGTCCCGATTCCACAATTTTGGTTGCTAAAAGAACATCATATTTTCTTTCGATAAATTTTTCCATCACATCTTCCAATCGCTCGGTTTCCATTTGTCCATGAGCAATGCCACATCGTAAATGCGGTATCAATTGCACTAATGCCGCGTGATAATTGGTCAAATCCGCAATTCGGTCACTAACAAAAAATATTTGTCCTCCACGATCTAATTCACGCTGAATAATTTCTTTCACCATATCATTATTCCATTCAGTGATGCGTGTTTGGACAGGTAAACGATTGCGGGGCGGAGTTTCGATTACACTCAAATCTCTTGCCCCCATAAGTGAAAAATTTAATGTTCTCGGAATAGGGGTTGCCGTCAGTGTTAATGTATCAACGGAAACACGCATTTGTCGTAATTTTTCTTTTGCACCCACTCCAAAACGCTGCTCTTCATCAATAATTAATAAACCCAATGATTTAGGCAATATATCTTTGCTCAATACTCTGTGAGTACCAATAAGTATATCAATTTTTCCTTCCGAGAATTTTGCTAAAATTTCTTTTTGTTCACTGCCCGTGCGGAAACGTGATAGAACATCTATGGCTACAGGATAACGATGCAAACGATCGCGGAAAGTCACAAAATGCTGCTGTGCCAGAATTGTTGTCGGCACTAACACGATAACTTGTTTGCCGGCTTGTACTGCTTTAAATGCTGCACGAATAGCAACCTCGGTTTTACCGAATCCGACATCGCCACACACTAATCTATCCATCGGTTGTCTGGATTCCATATCTTTTTTTACATCCGCCGTTGCTTTTGCCTGATCGGGCGTATCTTCATAGATAAAACCGGCTTCAAATTCTTTTTGCCATGTAGTATCGGCAGGATATGCATAACCCGGTTGTGATTTTCTCAGAGCATAAATTCGTATTAATTCACGCGCAATATCTTTTAATTTTCCTTTAGTTTTTGCCTTTTTTCTTTCCCATTCACTGCTGCCCAATTTACTTAATTTGGGTGAGGTTTCATTATTGGCACTGTATTTCTGTACTTTATGCAGATGGTGTAAATGCACATACAAAATATCATTATTCTCATATATCAATCGGATACATTCTTGCTTGCTTCCGGCAATAGTTAATGTTTCTAAGCCATCGAATTTTCCTATACCTTTATCTACGTGCACAACAAAATCACCGCGATGCAATTGTGCTAATTCCCGCAAAGTTATACCGGTAAATTTTTGTCCTTTTTTCGATGTCTGAAAATGTTTTCTATCAAATATTTGATGTTCGGTAATTAAAGCGGCTTTACTTTCGGAAAAAATAAACCCCTTTGATAATGAATGCGGTATATGTTTAACTCTGCGTAAAACTAATGCATTATCTGCCATTGTATCATCTAATTCCGATTCATCATTTTCTAATGTGGCAATAATTAAATCATGTATTCTGCGACTGTTTGTTGTGCCGTCAGCAGCAATAAATATATGAATATCTTGCAAAGCCAATGTACGTAATTCTGTTGTTAATTGAACGACAGAACCATTATAGACAGGTTGCGGGAATGATTTAATAATAATATCCGAGGATTGCAATGGATTCATATGTATGGTTTTATATTGCATAAAACGCTCAAATACCTGGCTCAAATCGGCATTATGGCAACCGGCTTCAATAGAATGTGGCGCATCAAGTATAAACACCGACGATGCCGAAAAATGGTCGAATAATGTAATATTATCCAATGTTTCCGTTTGTTGAAATAAATGGGCAATTATTTCAACTGTACGATGTTCACGAATACTTCTTTGTGATAATGGATCAAATTCTCGAATTGAATCAACAGTATCACCCCAAAATTCTATGCGCAGCGGATTGTCCCAACCAAGTGCAAACACATCCACGATACCTCCGCGCACTGCCATATCACCTTGTTGTTCGACAAAATCCTTGCGCTGAAACCCCTGATGCCCCAGCATATTGACAAATTCTTGAAAAACCAAGGTGGTATTTTGTGTGATAGTTATCCTGTATTGGCGCAATGAGTCGGGCGGCGGTACTTGAAATGTGAATGAATCAGGTGTGGCTATGGTTAAGGTCGAAGACTCTCTTTGGAGTAAAGCCAAACCATCAATACTGCTGACAACCCGCTCATCAAGATCCTCGGCGGTAAAGCGCAAATGTTTATCCGGCTCAACAAAAAGTGCTATGTTTTCTTGCCCGATGAGCATCCCCATATCGTGCAACCATTCCAATGCTTCCTCCTTCGTATCGGTTATCACAACCAGAGGTACTTTGCTGCGCTTGAGTAGTAATGCCACCACTAATGAGCGTAATGAGCCGGACAATGTTTTTACGGACACCATGCCACGATTATCAGAGAGAAACTCCGACATATCATCCATAAAGTGCTGTTTTTCAATACGATGGAGCAACGCTTCAAAACCGGTATGTAAATCTTTCATAATCGTTTATCAAGAAATCTATTTTGCACACTTGGAGAAATTGGACAATAATTGAGCGGCATGTGACGGCACAAACCTACAAACATTGGTGAATCCACAACAGGCATTATCAAATACGGAAACAATCCTTACTTAAAAAATTCATCTCATTTTCTTGCCTAATGGAATGACTTTCGTAATTTTCGCACTCAAATCATAGTATTATTATCCTTTGCACTCTATGAAAACTATAAACAAAACACGGAACTACCTCAGTATATCAATATTTATAGTCATTTCAATCATCGCTTCCGGCTGTGGTGATAAAGAAGCAATTCAAAAATTGCAAGCTGAGAATGAGCAATACAAGGAAGTCTTAGAAATATCTACACAAAAGGAAGCTATACAAGATGAACTCTTAGGTTCTACTGTGGCGATTAATGAAGTCTATGACAAACTTATGTATTTGTCAAATGAACAAATTAAAGACCCTACCAAAAGAAATAGTGTCACCTCATCTGTCTTGATTTCTACCTTAGATTCATTGACCAGTCTTATTCGTAACAGTAAAAGTAAAATCGAATCCCTAGAGAAAAAGATTGGTCAAATCGAACTACAGAACCCGAATATGAAATTGTCCACAGCGGCTATTCGTAATAAATTGAGTGAGTTAAAAGATCAATATTTCCGCCATGAAGGGGAAGTGAAATCACTCTACACGAATGTTGCTACTGTTGCAGCATCCGACAAAAACCTTACTGCAAACGATAAGAAAAAATTAGAACAAGCAACCGGAGCACCTCTCGGTACGACAATGCAGATACTTTCCAATGAAGGTCATTACATTGTCGGCAATGAAGAAGAGTTAAAAAAAGCAGATGTGGTTGTTGAAGAAGGTGGTGCTAAATTATGGGTTTTTGGTAAAGTAGGAACAGCATTGGTTCCCGCTAAAGAAATGAAAGAAAATCATTTCTCTAAAATTATGATCCATGATCAGACAATTATACGTTTTCCGCGAAAAGCCAAAGATTATCGTATAGTTTCGGCACATAACCCTAAACTATTAAAGCCCAATTTTGATAATGATGAACATATTGTTTCGGTTACGGTCTTAAATACCTCTAAATTTTGGTACACGTCTCCTTATCTTATTATCGCCATTGATGATTAATATAGTATCATCTTTTTTCACAACCAATACATAAAGAGAATGAAATCTTTTTGTCGCTTGTTTTTCTGTGTATGTATCGGGATAATCAGCTTTCAATGTGAAAATTACGCTTTATCCCCATCACGACAAATCACACAATTTATCCATGACAATTGGTCTGTGCAAGATGGTTTGCCGCCCGGTATGGTAACATCTATAACACAATCAAAAGAAGGATACCTTTGGTTGGGAACTTTTGGCGGTTTAGTACGCTACGATGGTGCACGATTTACTATATTTGATAAAAGCGTACAACAATTACAAATGTCTGATAAAATATTTGCGGTTGCCACATCGGGTGACGGTTCTATCTATTTTGCCACTGCCGCCGGACTATTTATTGCAAAACAGAACAGTATTGAACCAATAAAAATTGCTTCCATTGGCACTAATGAACAAATAAATAAATTATATGTTGATAAAAATAATGTACTTTGGATTGGAACTTCGGCTGGATTATTAAGAAAAGAACAAACAACTGTTCAAAAAATTCATTCAGCCGAACAATTACCTCGTGGATTTCGATATTCACTTGCCGAAAGCACCGATGGTTCTGTCTATATAGGTACGCCCGATGGAATATTCTCTTATCGCAATGCAAAAGTATCACGAGTAGAGTCGCAATATTTCCAAGGTTTGGTCACTGCACTTGCCGTTGATAATAATAATTCATTGTGGATAGGAACCAATAGCGGACTTGGACGCAAATCAACAATCTCAGAATTAGTCATCACGCGCGCCGATGGGCTTGCCGGTGATGTTATTCAATCATTATTTACCGATTCTGACGGTAATGTTTGGATTGGCACAAATCAAGGTTTAAGCCGTGCTTCTGCCGCCGGAATGATTAGCAGTGCCCCTACGTCAATGTTCCCATCGGATGTGATACTTTCGATTTATGAAGACAAAGAAAAAAATATTTGGATAGGAACTTTTTCTAATGGGCTGCACAGATTACGTGATGGCACATTTACGACATTATCCTCTACCGAAGGTTTATCCGATGATTTTACACGCTCCATTCTGCAAACAAAAGACGGAGCTTTATGGATTGGGGCTTCGAATGGCTTAAACCGATACCATAAAGGAGGGCTGACATTTTATTCCTATAAAAATGGTTTAATCGGCAATGAAGTGAATGCTCTTTGTGAATCAGCGGATGGCACTTTATGGATTGGGGCTGCACCCGGTTATATAACACAATTCAAAAATGGTACATTTACAGGTATTCCCATATCACCGGAAAATTCGCCAGACCCCGTCTATTCCCTCTTTGAAGATTCACGAGGCATACTATGGATTGGTTCAGAAAATTCTTTATTGATGCTGAAAAATGGGCAAATATCTCGCATTGGAACCGATAAAGGATTATTAAGAGGGCTTTATACCAATATCAGCCAAGATAAAAATGGAACTCTTTGGTTTATTGCCTATGGCGGTGGTATTGTGTCATTTTCTAAAGGTATATTCAAAACATTTACAAAAAAAGATGGCTTGCCCACTCCATTTATTAAATCTGTGTATCATACACCCAAAGGTGAAATATTATTCGGTACTGATGGCAAAGGCATAATACGTCGTACCAAAAACAAGAATTTTATCGCTATTACTAAGAAAAACGGTTTGCCCCATGATGATATTTTTCATATTGCTTCGGACAATACAGGACAATTATGGTGCAGCACAAGCAGAGGAATTTTTTCGTGTTCATTAGCCGATATTGAAAAATATACAGTCGAAAACAATACTCCCATCACAGCCGTAACCTATGGCACCCGTGACGGATTAGTTGGCGTAGAATGCAATAGCGGTTTTTTTCCTGCCGGTTGGACAATGAATGACGGCACTATGTGTTTTCCTACGGTCAGAGGGGTAGCTTTTGTGAATCCTCAAAAAGGTACAAAAAATATGATACCTCCGCCTGTGATTATTGAAAATTACAGCGTGAATGGTGAATCCCCTCTTATGATTTCCGAAGAAAATACTATTCAAGCCGGCGTTGAACGCATAGCAATCTCCTATACTGCTTTATCATTAGTTGCTCCCGAAAAAATACGTTTCAAATATATGTTGGAAGGTTTTGATAATTCATGGGTGGAATATGGTAATGAAAGAACTGTGTATTTTACCAATTTGGCTCCGGGTAATTATACCTTAAAAATCATTGCTTGCAATAATGACGGTGTATGGAATAATGTGGGAGCATCAGCCACATTTGTTGTTTTACCATTTTTCTGGCAAACTCTCTGGTTCAAAATACTGTTAGGTATAGTCGCGTGTATTGTGCTGTACGGTATTTATGTGCTGCGCGTCCGTTCTTTGCAAAAAAAGCAGCGCGAATTGGAAAGCATTGTCGAAGAACGCACCAATGATTTACGTAATGTCAATCAGTCCTTGCAACTTGCCAATACAACACTTGAAAAAAGCATTAAAGAAATAGCGGCACTTAATGAAGATCTTATTGAACTCAATAATGAAAAAAATGAATTTTTGGGTATTGCGGCTCATGATTTGAAAAATCCTCTTTCAGGCATAATGCTCACCGCTAAAAATGTGCAATCATTTATTCATGCTCTTAAGCCCGATGACATAAAAAATATGATGAGCAAGGTAGAAACATCGGCTCATCGTATGAGAGATATTATCGGTAATTTATTGGATGTGAATGCTATTGAATCGGGTAAACTCCAACTGAAACCGGAAAAATTCGATATTGCAACGGTTATCGAATCCATTTGTCAGGAAAATGATGAAAAAGCCAAAGAAAAGAATATTATTTTACGCAAGGATATTAGTTCCTATCATGTATTTGCCGATAAAGCAGCTACCCATGAAATAATTGATAATTTGCTGTCCAATGCTATAAAATTCTCCCCTTTTGATAAAGAAATTTTTATTATCACCAAAAAAAATGGCGATGCCATAGTCTGCGAAATTAAAGATCAGGGTCCGGGATTAACTGAAGAAGATATGAAAAAAGTATTCGGTAAATTTGCTCGTCTGTCTGCCCGCCCAACAGGAGGCGAACATTCTACGGGCTTGGGACTTTCTATTGTCAAACGCTTGGCAGAATCAATGAAAGGCAAAGTGTGGTGTGAAAGCATTCATGGTCAAGGAGCTTCCTTTTTTGTGGGATTACCACAGTGATGTATGTGAGTGGATATGAATGACTAAAGAGATAAACAAAACTCTATACAAAAATTGTCACATAATTAACTACAATCTAACATGACTTTATCTTCTTAACCGAGAACATAGTTCATTGTATTCATATCAATTCGTCATTCCATTTATAAAAGTTTGTTAATTTACATTGTAATGTCGGTGCATTGGCTAAAAAATGGTTCATTTACTTTTGCCGAAGAACGGCTTTCTTGACTATACTTTTTTTGTCCTAAACTCATAGGTTTCAAGTAGAAATGATGTCATTGTCCCCGCCAAATTTACAGCAAGTTCAGCGTGTCGTGAGGTCGGTTTTACATATGAACTCTTTTTCCCGTGAGAGTCACTAAGTTTATTTCTTAATGCTCCAAGTCCTTCAACAACTGTTTGACAACCACCTAAAATCTGTTCAGTGTGCTGGTCAGGTGCAAGGTTTAAGTTTTCTGCTGTCATTTTATATAGTTTTGGCAAGTCAAGGTCGTCCTTGTATGTTACGCTTAAACTGTCAAGAACAAATTTACAGGTAGTTTCAATTAAAGTCCTTGCAGTTGTAATTGCCCCTTCTGGGTCGTCAACTTTTCGTTCTAACGCTTTAATCCATTGCAATTTTATATACTCTTGACTGAATTTTTCAATTGACTTTGAAGTACTTTTGTCAATAATTCCGTTTTGCTTGGTTTCAATGTAGTTAAGAACATTTGAAAACTCATTCCATAAATACTGTCTTCGTTCAACGTAAGTAGAGAATTTGAATTTAATAAATTGCCAAAACTGACCACTCGTTCTAATTGTCAATAAAAACTCAGGTAGATAACTTTTTATTTCAGTGTTGTTAAGTAATTCATTTCTTAGATTCTTATAATCTTCATCTTCACAACTTCCACCTGTCGCAATTGCGATAAGTAAATTTTGAAGAGTGTCAATTTTAGTTTGCAAATCTTTCATTGTTGTAATCTCGTTTTGAATTGCCGCATAACATTTCGGGGCGTTGGTCGTATGCTGGCAAAAAAAATGTGCCATTATGGAGCGGCTTTTAAACTGAAGCACATCTCTCATATTAACCCAAAACGCATTCTTTTCCTCAAAACTACAAAATTTTGTCTTCACAGACAAGTACATAAAAAAAGAGCGGATGTTATTCTACATTCCGCTCTGTTTTATATAAGTATTGTTCTACTGTGAGAGATTTACATATCAGCAAAAATATTTCTTGCAATGACAATTCTTTGCACTTCGCTTGTGCCTTCACCGATAGTTAATAATTTACTGTCGCGCCATAATTTTTCGACGGGATATTCTTTAATGTATCCATAGCCGCCATGAATTTGTATTGCATCTTCGGCAGCTTTTACGCAAATTTCGGAGGCATACATTTTAGCTTGTGCAGCCGCCACAGTAATATTTTGTCCATTATCGCGCATCCATGCGGCTTTGTATGTCAATGCTCTTGCTGCTTCAACTTCGGTAGCCATTCTGGCAAGTTTAATTTGGATGGCAGGCATCTCATTCAGGCGTTGATTGAATTGTTTTCTTTCATTGGAATATTTAAGGGCAGCATCCAAAGCACCTTGCGCCAAACCAACCGATAAGGCAGCAATAGAAATACGTCCGCCATCTAATATTTGCAATGCTTGAATAAATCCTTCTCCTTCATTGCCGAGCATATTCGCAGCCGGAACACGCACATTATCGAGTGTTATGCCCGCAGTATCAGAACAACGCATTCCAAGTTTATTCTCTTTTTTCGAGCCATAAAAGCCCGGCATTGTTTTATCAACCACAATAGCGGAAATTCCTTTTTTCCCTTTTTCGGGTGATGTGACTGTCATCATCACGCATACATTACCGACATTGCCATGGGTGATAAAATTTTTCGAGCCATTGATAATAAAATCATCACCATCGCGTACGCCGACAGTACGCATCCCACCGGCATCGGAGCCGGAACCGGGTTCAGTTAATCCCCATGCAGCCAAAGTTTCGCCGGAAGCTAACATCGGCAAATATTTCTTTTTTGTTTCTTCCGAGCCGAAGCGAAGAATATGACCAATACCAAGTCCATTGTGCGCCGCTACCCCCAAAGCAATAGCCGGACAAGCCCGAGCAATTTCTTCAACGATGATTGCATATTCTTGATATCCCATGCCGGAACCGCCATATTCTGTGGGAACTAATATTCCCAAAAAGCCCAGTTCACCTAATTTTTTAAATATTTCATGCGGAAATTCTTGTGTTTCATCATAATGCAAAGCAACGGGAGCAATCTCATTTTGAGCAAAATTGCGCGCAACTTCCTGAATCGCCTTTAAATCGTCGGTTAATTCAAAATCTAATGTGGAACTTTCTGTCATATATATCTCCAAAATCGGAAAAAGTTATTAAATTTTTATACAAATTTACGGTATAATTGATTCGTGTCATTCATCTGCCGGCAGGTTAAAAAGTATATCCCGAGCAATTTTTTCGGATTTTTCGGGGTTAGTGAGTATTTCAACCAATGCTAAAGCAAATTCAAACGCAGTGCCGGCTGCTCTGCTTGTGATAATATTATTGTCAATAACCACAGATTCCTCAAGATAGGTAAATTCTTGAAGAATATGTTGCACCGACGGATGGCTTGTAATTGCAGTATCTTCGTGTAATAGATGAAGTTCAGCCAATAATGCGGGAGCAGCACAGAGCGCAGCAATATATCCTTGACGCTCTAAATGTGCCAGAAGTAAACGCTCTACGAATGGATCGGCAATGAGGTTCTGAACGCCTTCCGCACCGCCGGGAATCACAATCATTTCAAAAGTTTCAGTATCTGTTAATTTCTCAATTTGGGTATCGGGAATAATCCGCACACCTCGCGAACATGTCACTATTTCATTATCGCCTGCCACAATAACGGAAAGCCCCGCTCTTCGCAGAATATCCGTTACTATAACGGCTTCCATTTCTTCTGTGCCATGTGCTATCAGCACCAACACATGATTCATACTTTCCATAGCTATCGTGTCCCGAGAATATCAGTAAGACATTCCGATAAATGTGAGAATTGAAACTTATATCCTAATCGTATGGCTTTCTCGGGGATAACATTTTGGCTATGTGTAGCAATAACAACACTTTCGCCCATAATCAAAGAAAGCACAAAATTCGGCACAGGAAAAAACGAAGGACGAGCCAATCTATTTCCTAATTCTTTTGCAAATCGTTTCATTGTTACGGGATTGGGTGATGTAATATTCATAGGTCCGCGCATTGAGTTTTGCCCCATTGCCCATAGTATCATTCCCACAACATCATCAGGATGCACCCATGACCACCATTGTTTTCCAGTTCCTAATGGTCCGCCCACTCCCAAACGGAATGGAAGCAGCATTTTGGATAAAGCACCTTCATGCGGATCAAGGACTATACCTATTCTGCCAATCACAACTCGCGTATAATCAGCAGCTTGCATTGCACTTTGTTCCCATTCATAACAGACATTTGCAAGGAAATCGCTCTTGTCGCCATTAGCGGAATTTTCTGTCAATATAGCGTCTTGACAATCACCATAATACCCCACGGCAGATGCAGAAAAGAAAAAAGGAGGAGGTTGTTTTGCTTTAATAATCGCATCAACAATTGCATTGGTAAAGAGAATGCGACTGTCAAATATCTGCTGCTTATGTTGTTGTGTCCATCGCTGCGCAACGGAAGCGCCTGCTAAATTGATAATGGCATCAGCACCATCAATCCATTGCTTCCATTCATGAGAATCTGTCCCCCATTGAACAAACTTGATATGTTCCATTGGCGTTTTGCTTTGCGATGCGCTACGGGTGAGAACAATAATGTCATGATGTTCATTTGCTAATTTTTTAATCAACTTCTTACCGACAAATCCTGTTCCGCCGGCAATAACAATCCGTCCCATAGTTTTTATCCCCTGAAAAAAAAACGCATAGGTTAAAGTGACCTATGCGTTCAAAACGTTGTACAGTACTGATTATTATGGTATTATTCGCTGATAACCCATACTTTTACTGTTGTTGACACTTCGGGATGCAATTTGACTTTCACATCAAATACACCAAGTGACTTAATTGGTTCATCAATAGTCACATTACGTTTATCAACTTCATAGCCGCGCAATTGTAATTCATCAGCCACCATTTGTTGAGTAACCGTACCGAACAAGCGACCTTCTTCACCGACTTTCATACCGATGGAAAGTTGAACTTCAGTAAGTTTGGAAGCAAGAAGTTCAGCTTCTGCTTTCAATTTTGCCATATTGGCTAAGTATCGTTTTTTCTCGGACTCAAATGCCTTGAGGGCACCGGGAGTCGCATAATAAGCAAGATTTTTGGGAATGAGGTAGTTACGTGCATAGCCGTCGCGGACTGTGACTATTTCACCCATTGCACCCAAATTTTCAACCTCTTGACGAAGAATGATTTTCATTGTGATGTTCTTTCGTAATTACTAAAAATTAAGTGTTTAGGATAAATTTATTCGCCTTGTTTTTCAGCTGCTGCTTTGGCTGCTTGTGCTGCTGCATAAGCAACACGCGCTGCACGATAATCACGTAATTTTTGCGGCAATAGCACAGTCAAATGGCGAAGTACGTTTTCCTCAAGGGTAAACATACGCTCAATTGTCGGAACAATCGCAGGCGCGATTTCGTATGCCATATACACATAATAACCGTTATGCTTTTTCTTAATCGGATAAGCAAGACGACGACGACCCCATTTATTATGGTCAATGATTTTTCCGCCATGTTGTTCGATATACTCGGTAACACGGGCGACCACTTGTTCAATGTCTGCATCTTCTAAAGCAGCATTGACAATGTATGTGGATTCATATAAGCGGTGTACGCTCATTCTGAATACTCCTATGGTTGTTTATGAAAACAGCCGTCTGTCATGAAACGACGGCAGGAAATTGAAAGACTGCAAAAATATGGATTTACTTTAACATAACATGCGTGTATAATGTACTTTAATCGAATTATGTGTTGTTTTTGTTTCCACACACACTAAAGTGTCTCTAAGGACGATGATAAACAGACGATTGCAGTATTTTTGCATCACATTTAATCTTGGCAGATACGTAATGAAATTAATTCTTAGAGTTTTTGGTTTTCTCAAAGGGTACAGACATCTACTGATTTTGTCTATTTTCTTCAATTCTCTTTTCTCTCTTCTTGATGCAGCGGCTATTGCAATTATCCAACCGGTATTTGAAGTACTCTTCGGAACACAAACATCCAATGCCATACCTCAAGCAATTGTAAATAAAACAGATATATCATTCTTAGCCCAATTAAAAAACTCATTCTATGACTTGCTACGACAATTAACTTTCGGTGAAACTCCCTTCGATACTTTGTTCCGATTAGCGATGATGTTGTTCATTATCTTTCTTATGAAGAACATTTTAAAGTTTTGCTCAGCATTGGTCAATACTCGTTTTACGGAAAATGTCGTAAAAGCAATGCGAGACTCACTTTTTTCGAAGCTTGTATCTTTATCCATGGATTTCTTCAATTCACGTAAAGTGGGAGAACTTATGTCATTAACAACAAATGACATATCAGTAATGCACGGTGGGATTTCCCCTATTATCTACACAATATTTCGTGAACCGATACAAATTGCTTTTTTTCTTGCATTATTACTTTCCTTTTCTCCTAAACTCACGCTCATTGCTTTTAGTACAAGCATACTGAGTCTCATACTTATTCGCTTTTCTGTCAAGTACCTTAAAAGATACAGCCATAGGATGCATGATGCAGTTGCGGGTTACACAACAGCTTTAGTTGAAACGCTCTCCGGTATCCGCATCATAAAATCACTCAATGCAGAATCAACAGCCCGCCAAAGATTCTCTCGTGAAACACAGCGCTATGTGAGTGCAGCTATGAAAAACCAAATTGTTTCATCGCTCATTCCTTCCATCAATGAATTGACTGCCATAGGGGCATTATCCGTTGTATTATATATGGGCGGTACAGAAGTCTATTCGGGTAATATGAAAAGTGAAGAACTTCTCACCTTTCTCTTTGCACTTTTTGCTATCATGAAGCCTATTGCATCATTAACGGAGATGCCGGCACATGTTCAAAGGGGTCTTGCGGCGGCGGAGAGAGTATTTGCTGTATTGGATTTACAACCCAAAGTACAAAGTGGAACAATAACGGTTCAAAATTTTTCCCACTCCCTTCATTTTGATAATGTTACATTTGCTTACAAAGAAAAAAATGCTTTGGAAAATGCAACTTTAACTGTTCCTAAATCAAAGAAAATTGCCTTAGTCGGCTCATCAGGAAGCGGAAAAAGTACCTTCGCCGATTTAGCTATACGCTTCTATGATCCGCAGAAGGGTACAATACAACTTGATGGCAAAGACATTAAAGATTTTACACTGGAATCATATCGTTCACTTTTTGGTGTGGTTTCTCAAGAGTCTATCCTTTTTAACGATACAATTGCCAACAATATTCGCTTGGCTTCACCTCTTGCCGAAATGTCCGAAGTAATTCGCGTGGCAAAAATTGCACATGCTCATGACTTTATTTCTTCTTTGCCCGAAGGTTACAATACGTATGTCGGTGATCGAGGTATGTTGCTCTCAGGAGGACAAAAACAACGGATAGCTATTGCTCGAGCATTACTGCATCGTCCTGAAATTGTTATATTTGATGAAGCAACGTCTGCTTTGGATTCAGTATCGGAACTTGCAGTGCAAGAAGCTATTAACGATATTTTGTCACATCAGACTGCAATCATTATTGCCCACCGGCTTTCTACTATCGTTGATTGTGATTGTATTTATGTCTTTGATGATGGCAAAATAGTAGAATCAGGTACTCACACTGAATTAATTGAAAAAAAAGGAACTTACAAACATTTATATGACATTCAATTTTCTTCATAATGCTTAAATCATTACGTCAAAATAGTGGATCTATACTTTTTGCTGTATTTCTGTCCATAAGTTTATGGATATATGTCAATATGAAGGCAGTGACAACACAGATTGTAAAATATTCTATGGTAGTCAGTGCTCAAAACGGCAAAGCTATTGCATCCGACTACCCGTCCACAATTGATATAAAAATCAGAACGACGGGCTGGCATTTTTTCAATTTAGAATATATCGGTGCATCGCGAATATGTAATGTGCGCAGCGAATCCGGTAAAGCCACGCCTGATGGTATAGTCTATTTTACCAAGAATGAGATATTGCAAAGTCTTGTACCAAATCTCAGTTTAGATAAAGTTGTTGATGTAACCCCTGAAGCATTTTCTGTGCAACTAAGTTCGCTAATGACCAAGAAAGTTCCTATTCGTCCGATTGTTCAACTCTCTTTCAAAGATAATTATGGCTTAGTAATGCCTATGACTATCGTTCCGGATAGTGTGGAACTTTCAGGCAGCGCAGCGGCATTGCAACGTATCAATGAATGGAAAACACTCCCTGTGAACCTCTCACAGATTTACTCGAACTTCTCACTGATTGCACAAAGCAGCGATACGCTCAAACCGCTCGTTGAATGTCTGACAAAAGAAATCCAAATTAGTGGCACAGTAGATGAAATTGTGGAAATCGAAATTGAAAATATCCCGATTATTATCCGTAATGCAACTGATAAAAGAATGGAACATAGGATTATGCCACTCTTCGTATCGGCAATTGTACGTGGTGGAGTGAAGAACTTATCACGACTCCAAGTCAATGATATTGTCGCAAGTGTTGATTATAGCACTATTCTCAACGATTCGACAGGATACATCAAACCAATTATTTCAACTCCATATTATATTGAAGTTATATCAACGACACCAAAGTATCTTACTCATAGAAAAACGATTCTCAGCTCTACGCTACATTCTATTACTATGCCATAATAATAAGTTAATGATATGACGGCACAAAATAACTCGGTATATTTGCGTTCAATATTCTCGTTTTTTTTTCACATTTTAAGGATTACATAATGTTAAAATCAACATTTCTCCTTGCATTTGCATTAGCAGGTGCCCTCTTCATCGGTGGTTGTAATGAAAACACAACTGATCCCGTAACAGGTACAAAACCGAATGCTCCCACAGCCATTATGGCTCAATCAGCGTCAGCTACTTCGGTAAAAATTAAATGGACTGCTCCTACCGGTACATTTGATAATTATCATGTAAAGGTTATGGACGGTACGACTTTAGTTCAAGAGGACAAAGCTGTAGCAAAAACAGCAACAACTTATACTGCAACAGGCTTAACAGAAGGTAAAGCCTATAGCTTTGAAGTAATGACTGTTTCCGGTACTGAAATGAGCAGTGCAGTCAAAATTACTTGGGCACCGGCAACCCGAGCAGGCGGTACCTTTAGATTGTATTCCGGCAACAATAACACAGAGGGAAGTGGTTTGAACATATTTGGTACAGCAGCTCCTTCAGTGAAAAAAGTTGCTGAAGGTGCCTTATGGGATATTTGTTTTGATGATGACGGTGGTACTTTTGTAGGTTCACCCGGGCAAAGCCGTTATGTTGAAGAAGTTGCAGACCGGCTGGTATTCAAACAAGCCCCCACACAAGAAGCAAGATTAATATTTTTGGGCAGACTTTATACAGGTATCAATTCATTAGATGAGATTTATGAATCAGAAGATTTATCAATCATTCCCGCGACAAGCAAGTTCGAAGAAAAATTAATTGATTTAGCATCTGTTACTGACAAAACTAAAGGTGTTGGATTTGTTTGCAGATATAAAGTAGATGATGATACTCGCTATTATGCTAAAGTTGTTGTAAAATCTGATGGTACTTCAATTGTCAGAGGTTCAGGTTCAAATGCATTTATTGAAGTAGAAGTATCATATCAAAAAGAGAAAAACGTACCTTACGCAAAATCAAATTAAGTTCCTTTGTTAAGGTTTTTCAAAAAAAAAGGCGGATAATTATTATCCGCCTTTTTTGCTTTAGTCGTCACGAGACTTTCTTTTTTGTACAGTTTTGATTGTACTTGGATCCTGTGCAGGTTTTTCTTCAACCTTGGGTTTTTCATCTTCTCGACTTGCTCGTTTTTGTACTGTACCGACTCCAGTTGTGGCATCAGTTGCTGATTTTACTTCAACTTTAGCTGCTTTTTTGGTACCTTTTTTCTCTGCTGCGGCTTTGGCTTCTGCTTCTTTTTGTGCTGCCTCAGCTTTAGCGATTGAGTCCTTAATTGCCGTGCTGTCCACTGTCGGCATTGGAGCAGGTGGCGCAGGTGCCGGTGCTTCAGGAACCGGTGCAGGTTCTACTTTAGGTTCTTCTTTCTTCTCGCAACCAATCACTGCAAACGAGAGTGCTGCGCATACAAATGCAGCTTGCAAAAAACGTTTCATGGAATCTCCATAAATGATAATAAAAAGAGCTTATGCTCAAACAATGTAATAATACACGCAAAAATCTGAATTTTATCTATAATAACGATACGTAGTATCGAATAAAATCATTATGATGTTAGGCACTATCTTCCGGAATCCATAAGTGTTTTGCCATGTTCACACATTCACCTATGAATTCTACTCCCTCATTTTCCAATGCTTGACGCATAGCATACGGCGTTTCAAAGTGCATTTTTCCGCTCAATTCTCCATTTCTATTTACCACACGATGACAAGGAATAATCTCCCTTTGTTCCAAAGATACAGCATTGAGGGCATATCCGACAATCCGAGCTGATGAACGCGCCCCAAGAATTGCTGCAATATGTCCGTATGTTGTTACCATCCCATATGGCACTTTCAAGACTACTTCATGCACCCGTTGAAAAAAATCGTCGCTCTTGGTTTGAAGAATATTAAGGTTTACTCTGCGTTTCACGATTTGTCAATAACTTGGTTAATGCTTCAATAAACTCATCAACATCCTGTTTGCCGATAATCAATGGCGGTAAAACTCGCACGACCGAACCGGCAGTAACATTACAAATCACTTTTTCTTGTAAAAGGGCATCAACGAACTCTTGTGCATCATACGACATCACTATACCAACCATTAATCCTTTACCGCGGATTTCAACAATATCACGAGGAAAATTATGTGCAAGTTCCCCTAAGCGCAATTGCAAATATTCACCAATAGCGGCGGCATTGCTTTCTGCCCACTCTTCTACTTCATTAAGAACCACAAGCCCCGCAGCACATGAAACCGCATTTCCACCAAATGTAGTGCCATGATTACCCCTGACCCATACATCTGCCACGCGCTCATGGAACAAAATTGCACCCAGAGGCAATCCCCCGCCAATACCCTTTGCCAATGTGACAATATCAGGCGTAAACTTATAGTGCATATATGACATAAATTTACCCGTTCTACCTACCCCGCCTTGTATTTCATCCGCAATAATGAGAAAATCATATTTCTGTCTGAGAGCTGTCAACTCATCAATAAATTCTTGTGTTACCATTGAAATACCACCTTCACCTTGAATACATTCCAGAGCAACAGCACATGTTTTTTCATCAATAGCCGCACGTAATGCCTCACAATCATTAAAAGGCAGTACAAACTTATTATCAAGAAATGGTCCCATACCTTCTTTATAGAGCGGTTTATCCATCATAGATAATGAACCATAAGTACGTCCATGGAAACCACCACTAAATGCATACATGTTTTTTTTACCGCGCACACTACCCCATTTTGCCGCTAATTTTAATGCACCTTCAAAACTCTCTGCACCGGAATTACTAAAATATACTTTTGATAAGCCGGAAAGTGCAACTAATTTTTCAGCGAGAGCTATTTGTGGCTCTTGGTAAAAATAGTTGGATAAATGCATATATCGTCGAATTTGATGTTCAATTGCATTTTGTATTTTGGGATGGGAATGACCTAAAGTATTGACAGCTATACCACTTAAAAAATCCAAGTACGGTTTGCCCTCCACATCATAAATTCGACATCCTTGAGCATAATCAACAGTGATTGGTAACCGCTTATATATACCATACATCACAGATTTTTCGCGTTCAGAGAGATTGGATACCATAATAATAATTTCAAAAATGTAATAATACTATAACGATAAAAAAAAATTAACGACGAAATCATGAAAAATATATGAGAATATTTTTCC
>DDTD01000074.1 GCA_002344005.1 Ignavibacteria bacterium UBA2373
CTAATTCGGTGACGAGTATTGGAAGAGGTGCTTTCGCATATTGTTCCCGCTTAATTTTGGTGAACATTCCGAATTCGGTCACAAGTATTGGTGAACGTACATTCTCACATTGTACTGGATTGACTTCGGTGAACATACCTAACTCGGTGACAAATATTAGTGACGGTGCTTTCCAATATTGTACTGGTTTGACTTCAGTTACCATTCCTAATTCGGTGACGAGTATTGGAAATGAGGTATTCAGAGATTGCGACGGATTGACTTCGGTAAACATTCCCCAGTCTGTGACAAGCATTAGTGACAGAACATTTTCTGATTGTTCGGCATTGACATCGGTAACGGTACATTGGACAATGCCTTTAGAAGTAAACACCAATGTTTTTGAAAATGTTAACGTAATGAATGTGACTTTATATGTACCCGAAGGAACTCAAGATGTATATAAAAAGTCACCTGTTTGGAAAGATTTTAATATAGCGGTCATAAGCGTACTGCATGATTTTGATGTACAAGATAATCTCGTTCAAGTATTTCCCAATCCTGTATCACATTCATTTACGGTAAGCTCCCCTGATAATCTTGAAGGTAATTTCAGTTATACAATTATTGATGTGGAGGGGAGAATCGTCTCACAAGGAAATTCGTCATATATTAAACCAATTAACACGGAGAACTTAGCAACGGGTAATTATATTATCAGCATCATAACAGAACAGGGAAAACAAGTATCACAAACATTGATAAAGAATTAAGTGTTTTGTCTTTAGTTATGTGGGTTTTTAAGGAACATTGAAGTGCAAACTTGGAAATTTTGAGTTCAAAATTGACCCAATAATGCAAGTACCTACAAAAAAAGTATAATTTTGTAACACATTATGACATAGTCGGAATTACCGAAACAGCGACGTAAAATTATCTGAAAGTAGGTATCAGTAATTCGTTGTATGAGTATGAAAACTTTTTGCCTTGCCTTGTTAGCAATTATTCTGTTCCACATCAATGTCTTTGGGCAAGAATTCAACGTTGATGGCATTAATTACAAAGTAACATCAATGAATCCGGCTACTGTAGAAGTAGCACTAAACTCTTCTTTTAAAGGCAACGCAAACATACCCGATAGTGTCACAAATGCATCAACTATGTATAAAGTTACTAGTATTGGAGAGCGGGCATTCACTGGTTGCTATCACTTATATTCCGCAAGTATTCCAAATTCGGTCATTAGTATTGGTACACGTGCTTTTGAACGTTGTTCCAGATTGACTTCGGTAAATATTTCCAATACTATTACGAGTCTGAGAGAGTCTACATTCGATGGTTGCTCTAGCTTAACATCAATAAACATTCCTAATTCGGTTATAACTATCGGTCGTTTTGTGTTTTATGCATGTACCAGTTTGACATCTGTTAATATTGGTAACGGAGTGAAAAGTATTGGTAATTTTGCTTTCTCGGATTGTACCGGTTTGACATCTGTTAATATTCCGAACTCTGTTACGAGTATCGGTATGCGTGCTTTCCAGTTTTGTAAAGGATTGCAATCAGTTATTCTTTCAGACTCAATTACGAGTATTGGTGAATCTTCATTTGTTGGTTGTTCTAACTTGACATCAATAAACATTCCTAATTCGGTAATGAGTATTGGAGAGTCTGCTTTCAAAGATTGTTACAGATTGTCATCAGTATACATTCCAAATTCGGTCAATAGTATAAGTCCAATCGCTTTCTCTCGTTGTACAGAATTGACTTCAGTTAATATTCCTAAGTCGGTAACAACTATTGGTTCACTTGCTTTCGCTTTTTGCTCAGGACTAAAATCAGTAACGGTACATTGGAATACACCTTTAGAAATAAACGCCAATGTTTTTGAAAATGTTAACGTAATGAATGTGACTTTATATGTTCCGGACGGAACTCAAGATGCCTATCGCATTGCGCCGGGGTGGAAAGATTTTGAAATAGCGGTCATAAGTGGAGTGCATGATTTTGATGTACAAGATAATCTCGTTCAAGTATTTCCCAATCCTGTATCACATTCATTTACCGTAAGTTCACGTGATAATCCTGAAGGTAATTTCAGCTATACAATTATTGATGTAGAGGGGAGAATTGTCTCACAAGGAAATTCGTCATATATTAAACCAATTAGTACGGAGAACTTAGCAACGGGGAATTATATTATCAACATCATAACAGAACAGGGCAAACAACTATCACAAACATTGATAAAGAATTAAGTGTTTTGTCTTTAGGTATGTGGGTTTTTAAGGAACATTGAAGTGCAAACTTGGAAATTTTGAGTTTCAAAATTGACATAATAATGGAAGTACTTACAAAAAAAGTATAATTTTGTAACACATTATGACATAGTCGGAATTACCGAAACAGCGACGTAAAATTATCTGAAAGTAGGTATCATGTATTCGTTGTATGAATATGAAAACTTTATGCCTTACCTTGTTAGCAATCATTATGTTCCACATCAATGTCTTTGGGCAAGAATTCAAAGTTGATGGCATTAATTACAAAGTAACATCAATGAATCCGGCTACTGTAGAAGTAGCTATGCATTATTCTTTTACCGGCATTGCAAATATTCCGGCTACTGTAACAAATACATCAATTACGTATGGTGTAACGAGTATTGGAAGTAGTGCATTCGCATATAACAAAGCATTGATATATGTTATCATTCCTAATTCGGTAAAAAATATTAGTGATCATGCCTTCATTAATTGTGAAAGCTTGAGATTAGCAAACATTCCTAATTCGGTAAAAAATATTGGAAATCGTGCATTCTACGGGTGTTCAAGTTTGACTTCAATAGACGTTCCGAATTCGGTAATGAGTATTGGTGATGCCGCTTTCTCAGGTTGTACTGGCTTGACTTCAGTTACCATTCCTAATTCGATCACAACTATTGAAAGCCGTGTATTCGCAGAGTGTTGGAGGTTGAGTTCAATCAGCATTCCTAATTCGGTCACAACTATTGCTGGGAGTGCGTTTATGAATTGTATCAGCTTGACTTCTGTAAGTATTCCTAATTCGGTAACATTTATTGGAAGCCGTACATTTGCATATTGTACCGCTTTGACTTCAATAGACATTCCGAATTCGGTAGAAACTATTGAAGAAAGTGTATTCGAACAATGCCAACGATTGACTTCAGTAAATATTCCGAGTTCGGTCACAACTATTGGGAGGTATGCATTCGTAAGAGCCGGATTAAAATCTATTAACCTTCCTAATTCCTTGACAACTATTGGGGCGTATGCATTCGCAAGTGCCGGATTAACTTCATTAGAAATTCCCAATTCTGTTACATATATCGGTGAAAATGTATTCAACAATTGTAAAGATCTGACCTCGGTGAACATTGGTAATTCGGTAATGAGTATTAGTTATGCCGCTTTCTCAGGTTGTTCCGGTTTGACTTCGGTGAACATTCCTAATTCCGTTATCAAGATTGGTGATTATGCATTCAAAGGTTGCGACAGTATGACTTCGGTTACTTTGGGTAATTCAGTAACGAGTATTGGTGATAACGCTTTCTTAGATTGTTCCCGCTTGACTTCGATTATTATTCCTTCTTCAGTAAAAACTATTGGAAAATCAGCATTCGAAAATTGTACCGGATTCACTTCGGTTACTTTGAGTAATTCAGTATTGAGTATTGGTGATAACGCTTTTTCACGTTGTTCCAGCTTGACTTCAATTATTATTCCTCATTCGGTAAATACTATTGGAAAATCAGCATTCGAAAATTGTACCGGATTGACTTCGGTTACTTTGGGTAATTCGGTGACGAATATTGGTGAGGCTGCTTTTAAAGTTTGTACAGGCTTAACTTCGGTTACTTTGGGTAATTCAGTGACGAATATTGGTGAATCTGCATTCGAAAATTGTATAGGCTTAACTTCAGTTACCATTCCTAATTCAGTGACGAATATTGGAAACCGTGCATTCGCATATTGTACCGGATTGACTTCGGTTACTTTGGGTAATTCGGTGACGAATATTGGTGAGGCTGCTTTTAAAGTTTGTACAGGCTTAACTTCGGTTACTTTGGGTAATTCGGTGACGAATATTGGTGATTTTGCATTCGCACATTGTATAGGCTTAACTTCGGTTACTTTGGGTAATTCGGTGACGAATATTGGAAACGGTGCTTTCCACAATTGTACCGGATTAACTTCAGTTACCATTCCTAATTCAGTGACCACTATTGGAAACAGTGCATTCCACAGTTGTACCAGATTGACTTCAATCAATATTCCTATTTCAGTTACAAGTATTGGTGAAAGTACATTCGCATATTGTACTGGATTGACTTCTCTTACCATTCCTAATTCGATCACAACTATTGAAAGCCGTGTATTCGCAGAGTGTTGGAGGTTGAGTTCAATCAGTATTCCTATTTCAGTTACAAGTATTGGTGAAAGTACATTCGCCGGTTGTAGAGAATTGACTTCGATCTATATTCCTGATGCGGTTACAAGTATTGGTGACGGTGCATTTGCCGGTTGTTACAGATTGACTTCGATTAATATTCCTGATGCGGTTATCAGTATTGGTGATTATGCATTCTCCGGTTGTGACGGATTGACTTCGATCAATATTCCTGATCGTGTGTCGAGGGTTGGTGACGGCTTATTCGAAAACTGTTTTCGCTTACATTCTGTAAATATCCCTAAATCTGCTATTAGTATTGGTTATGATGCATTCAAAGGTTGTTCCAGTTTGAGGTCTGTAATCTTTCCTAACACTGTTAAGTATATTAAAGAAGGGGCTTTCTTAGATGCCGGCTTGACATCGGTCACTGTTAATTGGACAAAACCTTTGGAAATCAGTACCAATGTATTTACGGGTCCATTATCAATGGACACATTATATGTGCCGATCGAAACTCAAAACGCTTATAGAACTACACCTGTTTGGAAGGATTTTAAAATACAAGTAATTAAACAAACTTTCTCTGTTAATGACATCAATTATACAATTACATCATCAAGTCCACCTACTGTAGAGGTAGGATTGAATACTTCCTTTGTCGGAAGTGCAAACATTCCGGCTACTGTTACAAATGCATCAATTACATATTCCGTAACGAGAATTGGATCTAATGCATTCAAAAATTGCACAGGTTTGACTTCCGTAAACATTCCCAACTCTGTAACGGCTATTGGTGCAGCCGCATTCGAAAAGTGTAGCGACTTGGCTTCTGTAAGCATTCCAAATTCAGTAACTACTATTGGTGCAAGTGCCTTTGCAAAGTGTAGCAACTTAGCTTCTGTAAGCATTCCTAACTCTGTAACGATTATTAGTGCAACTACTTTCGCAGAGTGTAGCAATTTGGCATCGGTAAGCATTCCTAATGTTGTTAAGAGTATTGGTGCAAGTGCATTTGCAAAGTGTAGCAGCTTGACATCTATAAATATTCCTAATTCGGTAATGAATATTGGACAACAAGCATTCGCTGATGCCGGTTTGACTTCAATAACCGTGAAATGGGTAATCCCTTTGGCGGTAAACGCTAATATTTTTAACGGTGTAATATTATCGGCAGTAACATTATATGTACCGGATACAGTCAGAAAACGTTATAGTACTACACCCGTTTGGAAAGATTTTAAAATCGAAGTTTTTGGGCAAAAATTTACAAATGATGATATCTATTACACAGTGACATCATTAATTCCACCTACTGTGGCGGTAGCAAAAAACTCTTCGTTTATTGGCAATGCAAATATTCCGGCAACAGTAAACACCACATCAATTTCAGGCAATGGAAATGTTTCGACATCTATAACAAATGCCTCTATTACGTATGATGTTACAAGTATGGAAGAAGAGGCATTCGCAGGGTGCAAGGGCTTGACTTCGGTAAACATTCCCCAGTCTGTGACAAGCATTGGTGACAGAACTTTTTCTGATTGTTCGGCATTGACATCGGTAACGGTACATTGGAAAAATCCTTTAGAAATAAACGCCAATGTTTTTGAAAATGTTACTATACCGAATGTAATTTTATATGTACCCGAAGGAACTCAAGATGCCTATAAGAATACACCTGTTTGGAAAGATTTTAATATAGCGGTCATAAGCGCACTGCATGATTTTGATGTACAAAATAATCTCGTTCAAGTATTTCCCAATCCTGTATCACATTCATTTACCGTAAGTTCCCCTGATAATCTTGAAGGTAATTTCAGTTATACAATAATTGATGTAGAGGGGAGAATCGTCTCACAAGGAAATTCGTCATATACTAAACCAATTAGTACGGAGAACTTAGCAACGGGGAATTATATTATCAACATCATAACAGAACGTGGAAAACAACTATCACAAACATTGATAAAGAATTAAGTGTTTTGTCTTTAGGTATGTGGGTTTCATAAGGAACATTGAAGTGCAAACTTGGAAGTTTTGAGTTTCAGAATTGACATAATAATGGAAGTACTTACAAAAAAAGTATAATTTTGTAACACATTATGACATAGTCGGAATTACCGAAACAGCGACGTAAAATTATCTGGAAGTAGGTATCAGTAATTCGTTGTATGAATATGAAAACTTTTTGCCTTGCCTTGTTAACAATCATTATGTTCCACATCAATGTCTTTGGGCAAGAATTCAACGTTGATGGCATTAATTATAAAGTAACATCAACCAATCCGCCTACTGTAGAAGTTGCAGATAACCGCCTCTTTAAAGGCATTGCAAATATTCCGGCTACTGTAACAAACGCATCAATTACGTATGATGTTACGAGGATTGGAAGTAGTGCATTCTCAGATTGTGCCACATTGACTTCGCTTACCATTTCTAATTCAGTGACTACTATTGGAAGCAGTGCCTTCGCGGGTTGTATACGGCTAACTTCAGTTATCATTCCTAATTCGGTAACGAGTATTGGTCGGGGGGCATTCAGATTTTGTTACGGTTTGACTTCGCTTACCATTCCTAATTCACTAATCACTATTAGTGAAAATACATTTGAAGGTTGTTCCGGCTTAACTTCACTTACCATTCCTAATTCGGTAACGAGCATTGGAGGTTTAGCATTCTCAGATTGTGCCCGCTTGACTTCACTTACCATTCCTAATTCGGTAACGAGCATTGGTTCAGGGGCATTCAGAAATTGTTCACGTTTGACTTTGCTTACCATTTCCAATTCACTGACAGTTATTGGTTTTTCAGCATTCCAAGGTTGTTTAGGATTGACTTCTGTTACCATTCCTAATTCAGTGACAAATATTGGTGACTATGCATTCTCAGATTGTGCCACATTGACTTCTATAGATATCCCTAATTCGGTAACGAGCATTGGTTCAGGGGCATTCAGAAATTGTTACGCATTGACTTCACTGAACATTCCCAATTCCGTAACTACGATTGTTGCGATGACATTCGAAAATTGTTACACATTGACTTCACTGAATATTCCGAATTCCGTAACAAGTATTGGATATCAAGCTTTCTCAGGTTGTAAAGGTTTGACTTCACTGAATATTCCGAATTCCGTAACAAGTATTGGATATCAAGCTTTCTCAGATTGTAAAGGTTTGACTTCACTGAATATTCCGAATTCCGTAACAAGTATTGGTGAATATTCATTCCAAAATTGTACCGGTTTGACTTCAATAAATATTCCTAATTCGATAACGAGTATTGGATCCGGTACATTCTCTGTTTGTACCGGATTGACTTCTGTTAATATTCCTAATTCGGTGATCAGCATTGGAAATTTTGCATTTTCTGATTGTTCCGCATTGACTTCAGTAACGGTACATTGGACAATGCCTTTAGAAGTAAACACCAATGTTTTTGAAATTGTTACTATACCGAATGTAATTTTATATGTACCCGAAGGAACTCAAGATGTATATAAAAAGACACCCGTTTGGAAAGATTTTAATATAGCGGTCATAAGTGGGGTGCATGATTTTGATATACAAGATAATCTCGTTCAAGTATTTCCCAATCCTGTATCACATTCATTTACCGTAAGTTCCCCTGATAATCTTGAAGGTAATTTCAGCTATACAATTATTGATGTGGAAGGGAGAATTGTCTCACAAGGAAATTCGTCATATACTAAACCAATTAGTACAGAGAACTTAGCAACGGGGAATTATATTATCAATATCATAACAGAACGTGGAAAGCAAGTATCGCAAAAATTGATAAAGAATTAAGTGTTTTGTCTTTAGCTATGTGGGTTTTTAAGGAACATTGAAGTGCAAACTTGGAAGTTTTGAGTTCAAAACAATGTATTCATAATGAAATTATTCTGAGTTTTTATATTATTTCATAATAAAGTTTTTTGCATACAATGTTCATACAATGACTATATACTTTTCTCTTTCTCCGTCAACAACATTACTATTTGACGATAATCACCTGTACATACTATGATAATGATCCACAGTACAAAAGGAATTACATATGATAAACCTATTTGATTCATAAGAATAATTTCTAATATTTCCTGCATACTTTGTTTCGACTCTTGAGAAAAACCATACCAACCAATACCGGATAATTCACCATATACTACAACAACAAAACCAAGTAAGAACAATATCCACATACAAAGAAGCACCAATCCTATTACCATAATAAACATACTTCTTTTTAAAGCCAAAGGCAAAGACAATGATAAAGCAATCATCATTGCTATTGGCAAATATGCTTGTAAACGTGAATTAGTCCCCACACTTCCCATTGGTGGATAACCATTGGGCAAACGAAGATTGTGATTTGTTATTTGGATTTGTGTATCGTTATCCCTCAAACGAGCCGCTATCCCTTGTGCGGAATATGATGGTTTATATTTCACATCCACATTATGCCACATTGTCTTAAAAACCATTGTTCCCACTGACCGAAACATCCCCGCAAATGGCTTGTTAAATCCTAAAAACAATATCAATATAAAGAACACATACCATGCAAAGAATTTTCCGACAAATCCCCCTATAGTCTTAAACATTACTCCATCCTTTTTTTCTTATAATTCCCACATACAACAAAAACATCACCAAAGCACATATAATAAAAACAGGTTGCCATATCTCAATATGGAATAACTCAAACAATTCCTGTGAATATGTACCGGCATAATAAAGCGATAGCAAGCGAATAATATTCAGTGTAAACAGCAAACAGACACCTGATATTACACCCAAAATGCGTCCATATATTTTTGCAGGAAAACATAGCACAACAACAGAAAATAGAGTTATCGGCTCAAGAGCATCACATCCATACGCAATATCCATAGAAAAAGAAGGAGATTGGACCACTGTGCGTATTATAGAAACTTTTTCTCCCATGATATTTAACAATGCAGAAGTAATCCGGGCAAGTATTTGTAGATAACTTGGTAACATATCTTGACGGAACCACTGCGTTCCCGTAATACTATAATAGATAACCATAACAATCCCTACAGTCAAGATAAAAAACAATTGGGATTTGTTTTTTTGTACTATATATATAATTTTTCCTTGTATTGATTGAGATGGTTTGTTTGTTTTTTTGATATTTGCCATATAATTAAGCTTTGTATTACTTTTTCAAAATAAAAAAGGTATAGAATTTATTTTCTATACCTTTTTACTATGAGGAATAGTATTCAACTTAAGCAGTTAACGTTTGTTTTTCTCTCATTTTATACCAAGCTGTACCAACAAGCAGTACGGCAAATATAATCATTGCCCATTCGCCTAAAGTGGGGACAGTAACAGGAGAAGAGTCCGCAATCCACGTGGGGTCATCTGCCCCAACACCTGCTGTTAAACCCAAAGTCATTGTATTTCCCCCACGAACGTCCGTAGTAGTTTGACCAGCACCTTCATTCATTGGATAATATGCGATCAAGTTTGCATAGTTAGGGTGAGAAGAATTTGCAGCTTGTTGAAAATTATTGAGGATGGTCGCTGTTGGTAGAGCTATATTCCACACACGCAATTCATCTATATCTCCCGGAAAATCAATTCCTACAGTAGCACCCGGAGCACCGGGTACATTTGGTGCGTTACCGGCTGTCCAACCTTGTTGGACACCATTAACAATTAAATGCCATGTTCCTGCTGTTCGGCGCAAAGCAAGGTGTGTCCATATATTTACGGGCAAATTGTATCCTGTACCAACATCAATGACTCCACCGGCAAGAAAATGGATTTGAGCTGTATTTGTATTAATATAGTATCCATAACCACTCGTCGATGGATCACCATTATAGACAAGCAATCGAATTCCTCCCGGAGTACCATTCCATCGTACCCAACATTCCATAGTGAGATTATCAACGATGGTGGTAAAGTTAGTTGTTGTCTGAAGCTTTTTCGCAGCACCAAACCGCAATGCCTGAGCAGAACTTGTTTGAATAGTTAGAGATGTTAAAGCAGCGAACAGACAGAACATTACGATTTTTTTCATAGGCTTTCCTTTTTTGTAAGTAATTGATAATTTTTTTGAACTAAACAACACAAAATACTTGCCATTTCTCGTTTAGCCACTACGACAAAACTACGACAATACTACAACTTAAACTTCTTTTTCTTTAACATTACTTTTTTATGTTGTTCACTATTCTGACTTTTGTTCTTTTTTCTATTCGCTTTTACATGTAAATTTGTGGTTTATGTCACACAGTTTTATCAATAAATTATGTCTTTTTCTTTTTTTCGTTCCTCTTCCTCAAAAGTCGAACAAGAACACATTCCACCTTCATCAACCGATTTACCTGTTTTAGCTCAACAAGAAACAACAAGTAATAACCATGCACAATCAGTTCTGGATATTGTTCATAATTATCTTGATGATCAGTCTTTTAACAATGAAGAACTACCCTATCAACTTAAAAATCAAACCCTTGCAATAAAAGACCTTATAGACAACTACATTCAAGCAGCCGTTTTATCCATTGAAAGATCTGTCCAAACAGCACGTTTATTAACTGAATTCAATACACATGGTTATCTTTTCAATAAAAACTTTAGCGAAGATGCTGACCGTATGCGAGGATTTGCAGCATCCGTTGAGGAGTTATCAGGAACAGCCAAAGAAATAGCAAACCATTCGTATCATGCTTCTCAAGTAACAGAAACCACAAGACAAACAGCAGCTGATGCAGCAGGTATCATAAAAAACTTAACTGTAGAGCTCAACACCGTTCGTACCACGATTACAAAAATTGATAAACAAATGTCAGAGTTTATGCGCCAGACAGAGTCCATTAATCATTTGTCGGAAACAATTCAACAAATCGCATCGCAAACGAACTTACTCGCTCTTAATGCCGCTATTGAAGCAGCGCGTGCGGGTGAGCATGGCAGAGGTTTTGCCGTTGTTGCCGATGAAGTTCGAAAACTATCTGAAAAAACGAATCTTGCCGTCAAACAAATTCAAGATTCATCTAAAGCAATTTCAAGTCAATCTTCTACAATTACAACATACGTGTCAGAAAGTGGCTCTTCTGTGGATTCAACTCTTTCTGCCTTCGACACTCTGGTTGGTTCTCTCAATGAATCCGTCAAAACTGCAGAACAAGCGAGTTCCGCCGTAGCACAAATCAGTTCCGCTTCTAAAGATCAAAGTATAGCCACAGAAGATTTATCTCGCGTACTTTTTGGTTTGGACACCTCACTTGAATCACACAAACATACTCTCGAAAATTTATTTTCTCTTTCGGATCAAATGACATCTTTCAATACCGAAGCTGTCACATGTTTTGCAAAAATCCATTTTGATAGTATTTTAATTTCAATCGCAAAATCAGACCATATTTCATGGGTGAAACGTGTTTCCGATTCGGTTATAGGAAAAACAAGTGTTCATAGCAAAGAATTAACTGATCACTATGCTTGTCGTTTGGGAAAATGGTATTACACCATAGGCACACAACGCTATAGTAATTATCATGAATTTACAAGTCTTGAGCCAATCCATAAAAAAGTACATGAAACTGGAAAATTAATCGTGGATGCTGTTGAGAGAGGTGATGTAGATAGAGCAAGAACTCAATTGGATGTATTGTTTGATTTGCGTGAGCAAGTTATTCAAAAATTAGATGGTTTACTCATAGCTATAACTTCTTAAGTATAAAAATATCCTTTTGGTCATTATATAAAAAATCCCTTTTCACAACATTGGTGAAAAGGGATTTTTTTTTGAGTATTAAAAAAAGGAGCATTAACTAAACTGCTCTACATCTTTCACTTGACGATAGCCGCTACTTCCTTTGTCTCGACGTTCCATTGCCACTAATGCAGAAGCATATATTTCTTTCCATGTCAGCCCGAATTTTACCATCAACTCTTCCGGTTCGCCGCTACCTCCGAAACTATCTCGCACTCCTACAAACTCAACTGGCACGGGAGCATTTTTTGCAGTGACTTCTGCAACAGCTCCTCCAAGCCCACCATGAACTTGATGTTCCTCGGCAGTAACAATAGCTCCGCATTCACGCGCAGCATTCACAACTGTTTCTACATCGAATGGTTTAATTGACGGACAATTAATAACACGTGCTTGTATTCCTTTTTTTGCTAATTCTGTGGCAGCAAGCATGGATTCCCATACCAAAGCCCCATTAGCAATCAAAGCTATGTCATTGCCTTCGCGGAACACTTGTGCTTTTCCTATTTCAAAGGGCGTATCCTCTGTGGTAAAAAGCGGCACAGGTGAGCGTCCAAAACGAATATATGCCGGACCGACTTTTTCACCCATCGCTATCGTTGCTTTTTTTGCTTCCAGATAATCGCAAGGCACAATCATGGTCATGTGCGGTAAAGTACGCAAAAACGCAACCTCTTCCAAAACCTGGTGTGTGGCACCGTCCGGTCCAACGGAAATACCGGCATGACCACCACCAATTTTAACATTTGCTTCATTATAGCAAACGGAAATACGTAATTGATCGGCATTGCGCAAAGCACAAAAAGCACCATAACTGGCAAAAAACGGAATCTTTCCGCTTAAAGCCAAACCGGCGGCTATTGTGGTTGCATTTTGCTCTGCAATACCAATAGAAAAAAATCTGTCGGGAAATTTATCTTTAAATAAAGATGTCATAACCGAACCAGTGATATCACCACCTAAAACTACGACATTATCATGTCTCTCACCGAGTGTTACTAAGCCCTCACCAAAACCATGGCGAGTAGGTTTAGAACCGAGTAATGTTAATTCTTGCATGAAAATTCCTTTTATTTTTTTACGTTTTTTTGTGCAATTTTTTCTAATAATTGTAAATCCAATAATTCAAGTACTTTTGAAGGTGAACCAAAATCTTGGGTATATCTAAAAACTTCAATATCTATTCCGAAACGTTGAGATACAGCAAAACGAATAGATGCTGATTTCTCATAAATATTAACCAATTGAAAACCTTTGCCAGCTCCTAATGTTAACGATGTCATTTCAACACCTATTTCTGAACGTGGCACTTCATAGCGTTCACGTACACTATAATAATGACCGGCATAGTCCGTAACTCCAATACGCACAGTTACCCCTGAACTATACAGAACTTCTATATCTGCTCTTGTTTCATAACCATACGCTGTTTCAGATCTTCCCGTTGATGGTGTAAGAATTTTTGCACCACCAACCACCGTAGGCATACATTTCATCAATTCTTTTCCCGTAACAGGAGAAAAATCGTCTTTAACAATTTTTGTTTTTTCTTTGTTTTGTGTTGTTTGTTGCTGCATAGATGAGGGCGGCTGTATTGCTACGGCAGGCGATTCCCTGTACACCGGTTTTTTTTCTTCTGCACATGACGATAGCAACATTATCACGGCAAAAACAAATACGATATTTCTCATATTTATGGTCATTGTCACACCAATTCAGCCAATGCTTGTTGAGCTTGTTCTACCGATGGCGGCATACCATGCCATTTATAATTATCATTCATAAATGAAACACCATGTCCCATATATGTTTTTGCAATAATAGCTGTTGGTTTGCCTGTGTTATTTTTTTGATTTTCTAAGAACCTATCAAAAGCACCCATTAATTCCGTAAAATTATGACCATCAACAACCACGGTATCAAACCCGAATGATTTACATTTTTCATCTATCGGATATACATCCAAAACTTCTTTTATTCTACCGTCAATTTGACAGTCATTATTATCAATAATCCAGCAGAAATTATCTAATTTAAAATGTGAAGCAGCCATAGCAGCTTCCCACACACTTCCTTCTTGTAATTCACCGTCGCCGGTTAAACTAAATACTCTGCGATCATTTTTATCCAATAATTTATCACTCATTGCCATACCGACAGCAATAGATATTCCTTGACCGAGAGACCCGGAAGATGTTTCCACACCAGGTAATCCCATATCACGTCCCGGGTGACCTTGTAAACGTGTATTGTATTTGCGCAATGTTGCTAATTCTGCTTTGGGAAAACACCCTGCATTTGCCAAAGTAGCATACATCACCGGACACATGTGACCAGCACTTAATACAAATCTATCGCGCCCTTCCCATTGCATATCTTCGGGTTTGTAGCGCATATATCCGCCAAAATACATTGTTGCAAAAACATCAGAGGAACCAAGAGGTCCGCCGCTGTGACCTGATTGCGCAAGAGCAAGTGATTTAATAATATCCCTGCGAATATGCAATGCTATTTCAGCCAATTCTTGCTCTGATTGTCTTTGATTCGGAAATACTTTTTGTTCAAATTCAATATTCATAGTAATCTCAATAATTATTTATAATAAAAAAATTAATTCCAATCATCTTGCCATTGTGCAAGCC
>DDTD01000040.1 GCA_002344005.1 Ignavibacteria bacterium UBA2373
TAACGAAAATCTCTATATATAATATTGACGGTAAAAAAATTGAAGAAAGAGTTTTAGCCAACTTAGTTGTAGGCGAAAATACATTTCAGCGTAAAATTAAAAACCTTGACTTTGGTGGAACATACATTTTGACGATTGAAACACCTTATGAAAAGGTGACACAAAAAATAATTCTCGAACCATAAACACATAGACAGAATTCCCAGTTAGTAACAGCATCTACCCAAAAGGCGTGGTTTCGTGTTCCAAAGACAGTTAGAAGGTTACTCGCCCAATTACTTCATTGACAATCTACGTTTGCAATCAGTAACTGCGCAAATCCGCCTTCCGTTGGGTGCAACCCAAACAGAAACGAAAAGACATAAAATCAATTAGAAAAAATACAATGATAACACATATATTCTTTTATTTAGGACTTTCACTACTGACAATGCACGAAATGGACGCAATTCGTTGCAAAGAGTGGAGAATTTTCCCTGGACTTTCATTGCTCAGTGACAAGTTAGGACACATAGTATTTGTATTTGCACACATTCCTTTATTCTTCTTTGTATTTTGGCAGCTGACACACAGCCAAGACATAGAAGCGTTTATAAAGGGGTTTAATATTTTTATGATTGTGCATTTAGGACTTCATATTTTGTTTCTTAAACACCAAAACAATGAATTTAAAGATTGGATTTCTTGGACAATTATAATTGGCGCGGGCTTATGTGGACTGCTTGATTTAATAGTTTAGGATGATAATTGAAAATCCATATGCTATAGCATCTTAATAATTAGACAACAATAATGAAAGGACATAACTCAAAGAACCAATGGACAGAATAGGCAGCAGCTAACAGCCGTAACTCTTCCCCAACTCATAGATAATTTTTTAGAAAAATGCGTTCTACGTAGCGCCGTTCCTACAATGAAGAATATTCTATATTCTTACGGCTCGTAGGGTTTATTGAAGCAATTGTTACCATCAACTTACTCTGAATTTTGCTCTTTTTTTGACCTTTATCACCTGATGTATTCCTTTCTCTTTTATTTGGATTTGACGCATTTTTGAGCGTAAATTTCAACAGTTTATTTAGATTATCACACATCGCACTCGGCAAGACTTATTTATTTGCACTTGATTGCCTGCCGTGTGTAAGCAAAAGCCCCATCTATTGAGAGCTGTGGCATCATAGACCAAGTGCGAATAGAATGTTTGTCGCAGAATGTGACAGAAATGATTAGCGGGCACAAGGTCATCCATAGTTACTTGTGTAAAAGCATTTTTGTTTGAAACCTTTTATGTCCTTGCATAGTACGTGCATTTGAAAAGAAGTAATGTCATTTATCGTATTGAATTACAGAGATTTAGATGATATGAAAGCCCCCTGTTTTTATCTCATATCGCTCTTGTAATTTTGTGGAAACAAGTTGTGTACTTGTCCGACTTTGGGCGAATAAGCATACGGGCTTAGCGTCAAGCGGGTGCTGTGCTTCTATGACAGTTTGATGGTAAATGTCCCATCATCTTATAGCCACGAAACATTACCGGGCAATGATAGGTTGACACTAAACATATCCGCTTACAATAATATAACAATCAATTCGGTTCTTAGCAAGAGCTTAGTTGTCATGAGACCATATCACATATAATGTGATACCAAATAAATGGTTATGAAAACAATTAATATATTAACACTATGAAAACATCAAAAAAATCTTACTTCTCTTCTGAGTTGCATCTCAGACCCCTCTTAAGTATGTCAATTCTCATTGTCACACTTATATTTACTGCCAAGCCGGTATTTTCACAAGCCCCTGAGTTATTTGAAGAAAAAGTATTGCTCAATAATATTTCTGCACCCTGGGGCTTTACGTTTATAAACAATAATGAAGTACTTTTTACGGAGAAAAGAGGGAAAATTTATAGATATACTATTTCTACAGGCGCTCTTACTGAAATAAGTGGTGTGCCCGCTATTTCACAAAATGGACAAGGTGGACTATTGGATATTGCCTTGCATCCAAATTTCAGCAGTAATAATTTTGTCTATATTACGTATGCAGTTGCCGCAACCGGCGGACAAACAACGGCATTAGGCAGAGGAAGACTTGTGGGTAACCAACTTCAAAATTTCACTGAATTATTCAGAGCATTGCCTATTGCTAACTCCGGAGCTCATTTTGGCAGCCGTATTGTTTTCGATAGAAATAATCTACTTTATATGTCAGTAGGCGACCGTGGCACACCGGATAATGCGCAAAACAGGAATAACCATTTGGGTAAAATATTGCGATTCAATGATGATGGCACTGTACCTGCGAGCAATCCATTGGTAGGAGTTCCCAACACAAGACCTGAAATATTTTGTTGGGGAAATCGAAATATCCAAGGAATGGCAATGAACCCTGCAACCGGTGAAATATACGCGCACGAACATGGACCCAGAGGCGGCGACGAACTCAATTTGATTAAACCAAACACCAATTATGGTTGGCCCGCAGTTACATTTGGTATCAACTACGATGGATCTCCAATAACACCCGATACAACTCTTCCGGGAATGGAGCTTCCACTTACGTATTGGGTTCCATCTATTGCCCCTAGTGGTATGACTTTTATCCAGAATGGACAACCAAATAATGAATCAGATATTTTAATTGGCGCATTGGCAGGCACCCATATTCATTGGCTAAAGATGAAAGATCACAAAAGAGTATCTTCAACAAGGAGCATGAACGGCTATGGGCGTTTCCGTGATATACGACAAGCACCGGATGGTAAGATTTATGCAATGACCGAATCTCCAAACCGATTTGTGCTATTGCGTACAAATCTTCCTAATGCAATCGCTTTGATTTCTCCGCGCGATATGGAATACCTTAATAAGAAAACAGTTGATTTTCAATGGGGAAAATCATCGAATCCTGCTATAAATTATGGCTTTGAATTGGCTTTGGATAAGGAATTCAAAAATATTGTTATGAAAGATGAATCTTTAAAGGATGAAAAAACTACAGTAGCTGATTTGAAAAATAATACACAATATTATTGGAGAGTGCGTGCCAAAACGACCGCAGGATGGGGTGATTATAGTTTGCCTTATTCGTTCCAAATATCAATAACAGCTCCGAAGGTCACATTAGTTTCTCCGGCAGATAAGTCAGAAATCAAAGAAAATCAGGTAACACTTTCTTGGAATAAAACTAATCCTATAGCAGAGAAATACAAAGTACAAGTCTCTTCGGATAAATTATTTTTAACTGATATAATGGAGGATTCGACTCTAAAAGATACGACAAAAACATTGGATAAATTAGAGTGGGCTATTACGATGTATTGGCGTGTCGCGTCTTTTTCCAATGGGGTTTGGGGTGATTACTCCGATATTTATGAATTTACTGCTGTACAGCCCAAAGTACCTGATGCTCCTACATTGGTGGCACCGGCAGATAATATGAAAACAGTTGAAAGTGATATTGAGTTCTCATGGTCTGCTAAATCATCTGATGCACCTGTGTTGGTTCATTTGCTTGAAATAAGCAATTCACAAAATTTCGATTCTTTTGTCTTTAGAGATTCAAATATCACGGCAGAAAAAACAGTAGTCAAAAACCTTGAAGATGGAAAGACATTTTTCTGGCGAATGAAAACGAGAAACAAAACCGGCTGGGGAGAGTTTAGCGATGTACGCAGTTTCTCAATATTTGCCGCAAGTGTCAATGAAGAGAATTCTATAATTCATACTGAATTGTCATTGTTTCCTAATCCTTCACTTCAATATGTTTCCATAGGTTTTGCGCTAAAGCAGCCGACAGGGATAATCATAGAAATTCGAGATATCAATGGTATTTTGGTCAAAACAGAAAACCTAAGTGGTCTAAGTATTGGCGAACAAACTGTTATACTACCTGTTAAAGATTTACCTACCGGAAATTATAATGTAAGCGTTATTTCGGGCGATATTGTAATTCAATCTCAATTGATTGTAATACATTAAGTTTAGTATCATAGAAGTATGTAAACTCTATTTGGTACTCTGAGTGGATTTTTTGCTTGGCTCATGAAAGAAGAGAAGTAGCAAATTTAGTTTTTTTCGCAAACTTACACCCTTCGTAATATATATACATGAAAAGTGAGTTTCTCTAATTTTTGTATATATACTTTCGTAATCTCAGATATGTGTGGTTATTTTTGAAAATAACAGATAAATGGAGCAAAAAAGCGGCAAATCGTCCGGTGGAAATCGAAAAGCACCATACAAAAAACTTATAACAATGCTATGACAAAAAAATCAAATCCGGTAATTTACTTTGAAATCCCGGTGACTAATATTGATCGGGCAATTACCTTTTATGGCGCAGTGTTCGGCTTTGTTTTTACTAAAGAACATATTGATAATAATGAGATGGCTTTATTCCCCATGACTGATGGAAATTCAGGAATATCAGGAGCATTGGCAAAAGGTGAAATTTACAAGCCGACAAAAGACGGAGCAGTGCTTTATTTCACAACAGAAAATATTGACGAGACCTTGACATCAGCAATATTACATGGCGGAAAAATTCTATATCCCAAAACAGATAATGGCATTGGGCTTGTTGCAGAGTTTGAAGACTCAGAAGGAAACAGAATAGCATTATATCAAGCAAATAAAATGACAACCGGCACATAAGAACAATAGGATATGAATGGCTACTTTACACTAAAAACATAACCCTCGGACGTCAATATTGGGAAGGACAAAGGGTGTTGAGAGAATGATGAGTTACCAAGAGTTTATAAAAATACTGTAAAAATTCAGTATCAGGAAAAGTAAAAAACATAGAAATAATGAATATTAATATAATGGCATACTAGAATGAATATTACATCGGTACATAAACAGTGGATGAACAAAAATGTTTTTTTCACAATATCAGCAATGTTTCTATTAGCGTCTTGTGGAAATTTAAGCAATGAAGTTGAAAGCGAACTTAATAAGCTAAAAAACAAGACACAGTCTTTGGATTCTCTTATAAATAAAGAAACCCAAAGAGTTTTAACGCTTGACTCGCTTATCAATAAAGAAACCGACAAGGTAAAAGAACTTGACACATTAATAAACAAATCTACTCAGCAAATTGACTCTATCTCTCAAAGGGGTACTACATTGTTGAAAAAAATCACTCATTAAACATCAAAACTTATGAAATGTCCAAATTGTAATGTGAGTTTACTCATGACAGACCGTAATGGTATTGAAATTGATTATTGTCCGGAGTGTCGCGGCGTGTGGCTTGACCGCGGAGAACTTGATAAAATTATTGAACGGTCTTCGCAGAATGTCAAACAGAGCAAGGCAGATATGTATGTTGAAAGTCAACGTTTTTCCAAAGACAAGGACGATCGCTACCACAAAGACTATGATAATCGCTATTATAAAGACGACGACAAGCGCTATAAGAATAAAAAGGGATTATTAGGCGAATTGTTTGATTTTTAAAGTATAATTGAACTTTTCAACAGATAAATATCTTATCCGAATGATAAGGACATACGGTTTGAATTATCATTCTTTATCCAAAGCAGGATAGACACATAAATTCATCTGTATATATGTGGTGGTGGTGTGTACTCTATTCCGGCTTTCTTACTTTCGATTGTACTTAGACATGCTACTGAAGACAGCGTATATTTGTCTGTCTAGACAAAGTTTTGTAGTTTTGAAGAAATGAATGGCGAATTGAGTTGAAATAGGATTTGTTGCCAATACTAACCAGACATAGGAATCAATGGACAATTCAAAGAAAATAGTAACCCAAATACCAATAAACAACCTTTGGAGGGACAATCAGAGTATTTTTGCTAAACGAAACCGGTATTTAACAGCAGATGACATTAAAAGAATATTAAGAAAGTATCCACTTGAATTTGTTGTGGCTTGCATAGGTGAAAAATTAAAATGGATTAGCTATGACAAATCCTTTGACTTTTGGAAGACTGAGATAAAACCACATTTGGTTGATGACATTAACAATATCAACCTTGATAGTTATCTTGACAACTATGCTTATGTTGCAAGTGAGTGGATGAGAGAAATTGAAACACAAATTATTCTTTTAGAAAAATATCATTAGACAATGGCTGACAATAAAAAAGAAAATGAGAGATTGATTAAGGCTTGGGAAAAAGCATCGCAAGACCTTACTATACAAATTGAGACACCATTTATATTGACGACCGACAATAAAAATTTAAGATATGACTTACTAATTAAAAATTTTGGAAGTAAAAAGGGAACATTAATAGTAACAACTGATAATAGGAGCGAATTTCATAGTGCTAGTGAATTTGGCTTTTATTGTTCAGCATTAAATCCGTTCTACTATAACCATTACGACAGAGAAAGATTTATTGAAACATTAACTGACTGGGGATATTTCGGGCTACCTGTAAACAAACCGGAATGGTATGAAGGACATATTTACAACAATGAATAAAAGAAGCACTGACCACTAACACCCACTTTACCTCAGACGGGCTGAGATGGAAATGGAGAAAGTAAAAGAGCACTTTTCCCCCTCCCCTATAGTTCATGTTTGGATGGATAAGCAAAGTTTTGTAGTTTTGGGGAAATGAATGACGTATTGGGTTAATATGGGAAAACTAACGGCGTAAGTCTCTACATTTGCAAAAGTACTTTATTGACAAAGTCGTTTGCATTCAGTAACTGCGCAAATCCGCCTCCCGATAGTGGTAATGGATGATGACTGAACTGAGAAGGCAATGAAAAAAATATTATTGATAATACCAACCATACTTTTAGCTATTCTGACAATTGTTTTTGCTTCGATATTCATAAATCGTTTGACATTACCATATAATTCGGAAGGAAATTACTTTAGTGAAACAGACGGTATCGTTTACCATGAACAGTCGGTCATTTCTTATGGCGTTTTGACATTTGTGCTTTCAACGACAACGACAATTTTAACTTATTTAACAATAATTAAAACATCCAAAAAGCAAAAAACGGAACGGGCAAACTCTAAGTGAAAATATTGGCACCCAACGAGCTACTACCGCTAACAACGGTAACTCTTCCACAACTCATCAGTAATAGTTTAGAAAAATGAGTGATAATAGGATAAGGTGTAGGGCGGATTCCACAGCAATGAATCTCTAAATCTCTGTGTTTACTTCGGCATAGTGTTTACTCCGGCATAGAGAATTTTCCTTTACTCATATTTGGATGGATAAGCAAAGTTTTGTAGTTTTGGGGAAATGAATGACGTATTGCGTCAATATGGGAAAACCAACGGCGTAAGTCCCTACATTTGCAAAAGTACTTCATTGACAAACTACGTTTGCATTTAGTAACTGCGCAAATTCGCCTCCCGTTCGTGGCTATTTTAAAATGACACTATTCGACAAAATATTCGATAGAAAAATATACGACCTTGAAATTAAGGTGCCTAAAATATAAACGTACCATGTCCTTTATCATATTGTCTAAACCCTTCTACCGAGATACAGTCACACTTCGGTAATAACCCTGTTTCGCTTAAAGCACGCCTCAAGATTCTCCGACTCAAATTTATATTCCGCTTGGCATTTGATATCTGTTACTTGAATACGAAACCTAACATAGTGTAAGTCAAACTTCAAAGAAAATAAAGTGAAAAACAAGAGTGATTTATATGCAGGAAAAGTTAACTCTTGAGGACTACCGGAAGTACGTTCTTCTATGACAACCACACCCCTTAATGTATTCTGCGTCAAAAAGCGATAATAAACGCAAAGAAGGTATTTCATTCAAACCCGTGACAATCTATTGTATGCATAAATATTCTTAATCCTTTGTATTTAATAATATATATTTTAGCGATTCATCATCGCAACAAGTCAATTATGTATATTTATCATCACATCACCGTAGAATAACACTTCCTCGAAAACTGTGAAACTTTTTAATTGTCTTGCGCTTATTTGTGTGATATTATTGAGTAAATCTTCATTTAAGCTCCGCAGAAGCGATATACTGTAGAGGGTGCAGGATTTTTCTTCATTGATGGGTGTTCGTTGGTTATTGAGGTCCTTTGAGCCGTGTTGTCAAGTTTCATCATGCGGACGCGCTGTTAAGCAAAGAGCGTGGTTAGAGAAATGGCAGTCGTCGAGGGAGATTCGGTAAATAGTATTGATGCTGATTTTTTGATTGACTTTCAACCATATTTATATTGAGTTCAGCGTTGAGTGATTCCATCAAGTTCTTTGGCGCATATCATTCCCGAGAGGATAACTAAGGGGATGCCGCCGCCCGGATGGACAGTGCCGCCAACATAGAATAAATTGTCATATTTTTTTGATATATTTTGCGGACGTAAAAATGCTGAAAATGGGGAATTGGATGAGCCGCCATATAAAGAGCCGCCTGTTGCATTTATGTCATTGGCAAAATTATCCGGTGTGATGATTTTTTTCTCTATAATATCTTCATCATACAGTTCTACGCCAAAATCATGAAGTTTCTTTTGTATTTTTTTCCAATATTCTTCAGAAATATATTGCCAAGTATTGTTACCGCCATCAGCGGGAGTATTTACAAGAATAAACCAATTTTCACGATCGTCAGCCGCCTGTGATGAATCGGTCAATGATGATATTGAAATATAGATGGTCATGTCATCGGCGGCAATCTTTTTTTCAAATATATCATTAAATTCTTTTTCATAATTATCGGAAAAAAATATATTGTGATGCGCTAATGTATGTGGTTTTTTACGCACGGCTGCCATAATAACAAATCCCGATGATGATAATTCGGGAATAAAGGGTTTTTCTCCTAATAAATATTTTTGTGTCCAATAAGCATCCGCATTAGAAACGATATAATCATAGGATATGGTTTCGCCATTATCTAAGGTAAGAGATTGAACAGAATTATTATGTGTTGTTATTTTTGTGACGGCAGTGGAATAATGTATGGGGATATTGTATTCTGCACATAGTTTTGTGAATGCTTGAGCAATTGCATATATACCTCCACGCGGATACCACCCTCCATAATAAAATTCAATAAATGGAATTACCATGAGAGTTGCGGGTGCTTTATAGGGATTTGAGCCATTATATGTGGCAAAACGATCGAATAATTGTATTAATCGTTTATCTGTGAATTTTTTTGTATGAAAATTATGGAGAGTTGTTAGGGTACGTAACTTGGGAAAGAGTGGTAAAAAAGGTAAATTTTTTCTTTTGAAAAATTCTTTTATTCCTTCAAATTTATTGAAAAGAAAAATATCTTTTGTTGCATGATATACTTGTCCTGCATGGTCCAGATAGCGTTGAATATGATGAGCGGAATCAGGAGAAAATTGTGCAATTTCTTTAGCGTGTTTTTCCGGGTCGGCATAGGCATCGAATTGCGAGTCATCAGACCAGAAATAACGGCATAATGGTTCAATGGGAATCAAATCTATATATTCTTCGAGTGATTTGCCTAAGGTATTGAATAAATCGCGGAGAATAAAGGGCATGGTAATGAGTGAAGGTCCGGCATCGAAGGTGCAGTCAGCGAAGCGAAATTGTCTCATTTTACCGCCTGCTGAAGGCATTTTTTCATAGACGGTTACTTTATATCCTTTATGAGAAAGCAAAAGCGCCGTAGTCATCCCACCGATACCGGCTCCGATCACTGCGACGCTTTTCTCGCATGGTGTGCGCATACTAGTATTATTCTATTCCTGCTGAAGCAAGAAGCGATTGATAATTATCGCCTGCGGCTTGTTGTAATAATTGCTGTAGTGCTTGTGCTTTTTTGCGTTCCATATTAACTGTGGAGAGCAATTTGACTTTTGCGATAAGAAGTTTCTCTTCTATCGGTTTGCTCAAGAAGTCATCAGAACCGGACTCAATTGCTTTGAGTTGATTAGCAACATCATTGAGTGCGGTAACAATGACAACCGGCAATTTGGCTGTATCGGGATTTTCGCGCAATTTTTTGACGGTTTCATAGCCGTCTAAGCGAGGCATCATGACATCCAAAACAATAGCGTCAGGTGCACGTTCAGCAACTTTTTCCAAACATTCAACGCCGTCGTATGCTTCAGCGGCTTCATAGCCATTTGCTTCAAGGTAACGGCGCAACAATTTCGTTGTTATTCTATTGTCATCAACAACTAATATGTATGGTTTTGCCATTTGTAGGTCTCCGTTTTATATAGAGTGTAAGATTAATCAACTGCAAAGATACGTGATTTTAGTGAGTGAAAGTGATAATGTAATGTGATTGATTGGAGAGAGCCGTCAAAGATGTAAGTGTTTCATGGAATGTTTGCCAAGACACCTTTGTCAGTAAAGCAATTGGGCTATAGGTTCGCTCTTGTGCCGTACCGTTCGGGTAGAGAAAGTTACTAAGCGTTTTTGCACGGTCAAAGGAAGTTTGTTCCTGCCTTTTTTTTGATGCTGTGATTTTTTTCTTGAGAGTATCTAAGGTGTCGTAGATAGTTTTTTGTGCTGCTGCAGCAGCTGCGTTGAGCGATTGGTCGGTGTTACCGGCATAATGTGTAATTGGGGCAAGAACTTGTTCTAAATCTTGTTGTGCTTGCTGATAGAGAAGCTCTAAGTCTTTGTCGCTCATGTCATGGGCTATGTCTTGTTCTATTTCATGATATTTTCTCATAAAAAACAGGGGTGACTTTTGAACTTTATCTAATAGACGCTGGTGTTGTGAGAGTAACAATGTTGCTGAGTGTCGAGCATGAATCACCGGCATTTCAATATCGAACAATGAATAACATTCTTTGATTTGAGCGAGATATCCACATTCTCCCGGACCCGCAATATACATACATGTCGGCAGAAGATCATCTTGACATAAAGGACGTAAAAGGACATTCGGGGAAAAATGTTCCGGAGATTCTTTAGCTTCTTGAATTATTTCATCTTGTGTCCAGATTTTTTCACCGGCATGGAAGCGAGAGGATTCATAATTAATTTTTTTGCGAGTAGTGCCATCATGATAAAATAGATTGACAGCCGAAGGTTCAACTTGCGGCGTATAGCCATTATTGCGCAGTTCATTATTTACTTTTTGCACGGTTTCGAGTATGCGCATTGGATGAGCAAGTTCTTGTTTTACTATAGAAGCAAAAGCCCCGGATTTACGAATATCGGATGCTCTGACAAACAGAAGTCCTTTTTCGCCGCACCAATGCTGCAATAAACGCATAAAAGCCACAGACCATTCTGTGCCGACTGTGTAGATAGTATGGAGAAGCGGCATAAGGTCGCGAGTATATTCATTTTCAGGTAAATGCTGCTCAAGTGCTGTGAGCACAGCGGATATGTCATCTGTTATAGACAGTTCAGACACTGGTGTTTGTACGGAAAGGGTAGTATCGGCAGGGCATATAATCTGCTGTGGCATACCCTGTTTATCAAGAATATATGCTTCGGCAGCTTCGTTGCGGTCATGGTCATTATCTTCAATCCAAAACAGAGGAATAACATTAAACGATTGATACTGCGCTTGAAGCTTTTCTGCTTGAGCAATTGCGGAGTATGCTTTGTAAAGTGTGTAAAGCGGTCCGCCTAAAAAACCTACTTGTTGTCCGGTGACAACTGCCATAGTATTCTGTAAGCCCGCCAAGTGAAGATTGTGTTGTTGCTTTTCCGTTAAATCCAGGTGAGAGAGGGATGCCTGAAGTACTTGTGTTAATTTCTCTCGGTCACAACGAAGTGCTTTGTTGCGCATATAGTTTTCAAAAGTATCGTCAAGAGTAGGAAAACGTGAAGAAATATATGGCGCAGATTGGAGTAAATCGCTGAAGAGATTTGAAAAACCCTTCATAGAGTGAAATGGTTGAGTTATCATAAATGAAATGTAGGATAATCGCAAAATAATGTGTGGCGATGAGACGCTGCGAACTATCTGAAATTGCTATGTTAACATTCTGTCGTATATGAAAATGAGCGAGTATTGTTCGTGAAAAATAAAGTAAGTTGCCCGCTCTTGATATAGTGAATATTCTTTCATCAATTCTTAACTTCATAATTTTGCCGTACAATTCTTGAGTTTTCATGATACAAAATAGAGGAACAACAGTACCAATTGTGATTTTTGCCAGTGGAGCCGGTACTCTTGCGGAATCAATCATTATATTTTCGCAGACTATGGGCAGCAGTTTTCATGTAGAAGCGATTATATCGAATAATTCGGGTGCAAGGATATCCGCAGTGGCATTGCAGTATGGTATTCCGTTTTATCATATAAGCGGTGTGACCCATCCACAGCATGACCACTATATAGATGCTTTACAGGAGGTGCTTGAAAAACATCATGCTCGTCTCATTATCTTAGCGGGTTATATGAAGCTGGTACCTCACGAGATTGTCGCAAATCAAAATTGGCTAATATTGAACACACATCCGGCACTTTTACCTAAATATGGGGGTAAGGGAATGTATGGAATCCATGTTCATAAAAAAGTTATTGAAAAAATGGAACAAATTTCCGGTTTGACGGTACATAGGGTATCGGAAGAGTATGACGAAGGAGAAATCATTCATCAAGAGTATGTACCGGTCGCTTATAATGACACTCCTGAAACATTGGAAGAGCGTATAAAGCGCGTCGAAAGAACTGTCTATCCGCAGGTCATTGACGAGCAGGCAAAGAAAATTCTTACATAAAAAAACAATATTTTTTTGCTTATGTGAGAAAAATTTGAGAACTTCGCTATTGGTGTTTTATGCAAAAGTGTTTTTCTTAGGCAAGAAGCATTGAGAACTGTGTGTTCAAACCACCACACGGATGATACGAAATAAAGGTTAAAAATTTATATAACTATCTTATAAATAAACAGTTTACACACAACTAATCATGAGGAATTTATCATGAA
>DDTD01000031.1 GCA_002344005.1 Ignavibacteria bacterium UBA2373
AAAACCCTTGGACAAGCTATACAAAATATATTCCGTTCACTTAATAATGCAGACCCAAATTGGATAAAGGATTTATATTACAGTTCATTTTTATTCGACAAAAAAGGAGAACCAATTAACCCTCCACCAATTGACCCGAATGTTCAGGTGATAAATTTGTTTCAAAATATTTTATCTGAACACTTGATACAAAACAAAGAACTGAGAGATAAAATTGAAGAATATTCTCAGGCTAATTTTAAAAACACAACTGATTCAAAAAAACTTACTAAGTTGTACCAATACTTATATTATACGAGAACTCTTGACACCGACGCGATAATGACAGGAGATGTTTATGATTTAGAAAACGATAAATATGGCATAATCATATCTCCTGAATGTGATATGAACACTTTGGTGAGTAAAGATAAAAACGTAGAGTTGCTATGTTTTGAAAAAGATAATTTTAAAAAAATTGATGATCTATTAAACATTAAGAAGGATAATGAAAATAGAGAAGCCACTATAAATAGAGCGTATAATCAAGAACCGCCAAGAATTCATTTATTACCGAATTTTGTCACAAGTGATTCTAAAGTAATTACAGCATTGATTGATTTTCGGTTTTGTTTGGAGTTGTATAAAGGTTCATATCTAAAAGATAGAATCAAATCAAGAAGATATAAAGTTAATTCGCCTTATATCCAACAATTACGACAAAGATATTTAGCATATACAGGCAGAGTTGGTGTTCCTGCAATTCCTCAAAGTATTAGATACTCAATATAGAGTAATTACGCTCTATACATAAATATGTTTGATTTTGTGTAACACATGTTTAGCAACTGGTACAGAAATCAATCGTTGATTCAATAGTTATACTTGAAGCACGACTAAGATTTACTTTTCTGTAATAATTTTTTGTTTGTAGAGTAATGTCCATCATTGCAGTTATGATGTATTATTCATGATACTCAAAATTTGGCGCGATTTTTTATCCTTCTTATTCGCAATACTTATTTGTAGAGCATTATTATTCAATTATAAAGCAAAAACGACTTTTTATGTGGAATTTATCTGACAATATGAAAAACGTATCACAGCACTTTACTGTGTTTTGCGGTATTTCAGCGGTGCTAACATCGTTCACTATTGTCGTACCCAATCCGGTATGTGATATTTTCACCGTACAAGGTCGCATAGAATAATAGACACTATCATAGTTTTTATCTCCCGAAGCGACCGACTCATACTCGGTCGCTTTTTTTATTTTCGGAGTTTCCCATGAGAACAGCAGCAAATAATATTCGGCTTCTTATGATTCTTCAAATTTTGAAGTCATTTTTAGTGATGATACCTATTTTGGTATTATTCTTCCAAGCAAAGGGCTTATCCATGACAGATATTATGCTGATTCAAGCAATATTCTCTGCTGTTATGGTTATTGCCGAAGTGCCGTCAGGGTATTTTTCCGATCTGCTGGGGCGGCGACGCACTATGATTATTGGTACACTTTGCTCTACTGTGGGTTTTGGCATCTATGGTATTGCACAAAATACTACTCATTTTATTATTGCAGAAATCATTTTGGCTGTCGGAATCAGTTTTATTTCCGGGACGGATTCAGCAATGTTATTTGACTCTTTAGCAGAAACGCATCAAGAAGCACAGTCACTGCAAAAAGAAGGGCAGCAATTATCTGTCGGGAATTTTTCCGAAAGTCTTGCCTCCATAGCAGGTGGTTTTTTAGCCATGATTTCTCTTGATTTGCCATTATTTGTGCAGGTGTTTTTTACGGCATTGTCTGTGCCTGTGGCATGGTTACTTGTTGAACCAAAACGTCATATTGCTGTGAAATCACATACGACCATGCGAGGAATTTTGATGATTGTGCGTGAAACATTTTTGCATAAACAATTACGTGCATTATTACTATTATCGGGAATTATCTCTGCGGGCACATTAACAATGGTGTGGTTTGTTCAGCCGGTGATGAAACAAGCCGGTGTTCCATTATGGCTTTTCGGATTTTCATGGGCAATACTCAATGCAACCGCGGGCTTTGCTTCTTTTCATGCGCATAGAATAGAAAAATATGCGGGAGAAAAGACCTTTATCGTTTTATCATTTCTCTTGTTTTTTTCTTATATGATAACCGGAACAATAGATTTATGGTCTATACCTTTTATTCTTTTATTTTCCTGCATACGAGGTATAGGTAACCCGATTGCAACAACATATATTAACCGATATATCACATCCGACAAACGCGCAACCATATTAAGTGTGCGAATGCTGATTATGCGGATGATTTTTGTTATTATCGCACCGCTTATGGGCTATATAGCCGATAAATTTTCTTTACACATAGCATTATATGGCTGCGGTCTATTGTTCGGCATACTCTGCGTGCCTGCAATCATTATCTGGAACAAGTCTTTACATGAAAGTGTTTTGTGAGATTCTCTACACGTAATGTTACTGCTTGGGTAATTTTCTAAAACTGCAAAATATAAAGTTTTGTATTGTCTCAAATGGCGTTGTATGATCTACGGTAAGACAATGTATTTTTTGAAAATGATCCGATAATTTTTCTGTCATTGAACTTTCCGAGTATTGTGTAATTTCAATACCACTGCATTTTTTTGGACCTTGATCGGAGAATGTTCCTATAACCATAATCCCATCGAGGGACAGACACTGTTGCGCTATGGAAAGATAAGCAGCAATATCTCTATCATTATTTAGGAAATGGAAAGCGGCACGGTCATGCCAAAAATCATACTCTTGCATTGGTTCGAATTGTGTTATATCCTTTACAATCCATTGCACTTTTATGGCTTTTTCGCCCAATCTTTGTTGCGCTCTTTCAATAGCAGCTTGGGAAATATCAAGAACAGTAATATTTTGATAGCCCTTATCAAGCAAATAATCAACAAAAAAGCTGTCGCCACCGCCGATGTCAATAATTTTTGCATGAAGAGGTACAGAAAAATACTCGAGAAAATGGAGCGATGTTTCCGGTGTGGGCTGATACCAACTTACCTCATCAAGTTGTTTGGTACGATAAATATTTTCCCAATGACTTTTGCGATCGAAATTTTCCATAATAATTCTCACTTTTGTAATAAAAAATTAGATTAATGTACGTAATTGTTGAATAAATTCAGCAACATTTTTTCTGTTTACCATTGAAGAAATACGAGAATTATGTAATGAAGCAATGGCATCGGCATAATGCCCTTCGATGGCAAATACTGACCCTAAAAGATACTGACGCAGTCCTTCAATTTCACTATATGCCGATGGGTTTTGCATATACTGTTTTGCAGCGGCATAATCCGATTGAGCAATTGCTATTTGTGCAAGCCGCATTCGTATTATATCTTGTTGTTCCTCCGATAATTGTGTGCTTTGATGGACTTTCACATAATACTCGTGGGCTTTTGTATAATTATGAAGAGCAAAAGCCGTATTTCCGGCATGATACAATAAAAAAGGATCATCAGGATTTCCTACTAATTCTGCATCAATAATACGAGCATTTCTCTCATATTTTTGTTGATTATTTTCTTGGTATCCGACATGGATAATTGATAATGGCAATGTTTCTATCACAAAACCGGCTTTTTCAATAGAAGGTGCAATTTGTTCATGAATAGAACCTTCATAATAAAAATCACGATTATTTCTGAACAATCGTGTATAAGAATGATGATGGCGACTTTCTCCCGATTCCAATACATTACCCAATTGTATGCGCCCTCCCGCAATAGTATGTGTATCATGTATGGTTGCAATACTTTTAGCCCATTGTTCAGGGTTTTCAATATATTCATCGGCATCAAGTTGTACTATCCAATTTGTGCGCATAAATCCCAGAGCATAATTACGAGCAAATGAAAAGTCATCACGCCATGTAAGAAAATGTAATTCAGCACCATAGCGTAACACTTTATGTGGAGTGGCATCTTTTGAGCCTGTGTCCACGACCACAATTTGTGAAGCAAATGTACATGATTGCAAAGCACGTTCAATTGTATGCTCCGCGTCACGCACAATCATAGAAATACCGATAGTCATGAGAGTATCCTATTTATAATATCACTAAAATTGCTCATAATTATTCCTCACGTTTGATGGATTGCAAAGTAATAATATTTTCATCAATACTATATGTAATTCGCCAATATCGCACCGCCAGCATAAATATATTATTGTCAATATATTTAATTCTTCTATACGGATGCGGATAAGGATCATTGCTTAACATATCGTAAATAGTCATACGCAATAAGCTGTCATCCTCCGACACACAAGTATCTAATATGATTTTTACATCGGGGCTTTCTTGAATATTGAATACAGGTACATCGGCAAGTTCATCCACCCAACCTGCTCGCGATAAAGGGAAAGAATCCATATAAGGAATATAGGGTTTAATATCAAGAAGTGGAGTACCGTCAAGAATATCGGCATCGGCAATAATAATATGTCTGCCACGAATATCAAGTAATCGAACACATGAAATACCTATATTATTGGGACGATATGGCGCACGTGTGGCAAAAACACCTCGTTTTGTTCTGCCCCGCGGCACACGTACTTTGGGTTTCCAATGAGTGTTTTTATGAAACACATAGAGTAGCCACAGACGTTCAAATCCTTGAATATCATCCAAAGCTTGTTCATAATTACAATGAGGCAATAATTCTATGACCGAAGTAATATTTTGATGACCGACATCGGGCTGACGAGGAGCTTCGTATTTTTTTTCACGAAGGGTTTGAATATAACCGATTGGAGAAAATGTATAATCCGGCATATTGTTATTCTCCATTATACTCTATATAGCTCAAAGACCGGCATGAGCACTATTGTCGAAATTTATGAATACAGAGTTGATGCAGGCACTAAAAAGAAATTATCATGATTATTGAGAATACCTTTTTTGATATAGGCAATCACACGGAAATTTTCTTTATATGCTTGATGAATATATTCGATGCTATGAGCAGGAGCTACAACATAATCTTTATTTTCTTTTTTGTGTGATATATAATGAGGTAAAGCGGAAATATTCACTCTATTTTGCAAAAATCCGCGTTTATGTAATGGCAAACATATAGTAAAGCATGTGCCCAATGGAGCAAGATTTGGGTAGAAGGCTTCTGCAATCCAGCCGACTTTATTGATGAGAATGTGTGCGGAAGGGAAATTTTCTAAATCCAATAATCCGCGTTTTACTTTAGAACCGCGTTTCATCGCCAGCAAACAAGAATATTCAATCAATGCTTGACCAATATTCAATCCACTCAATACAGGATCAACTGCCAAACGCAATGTATATGATGTTCTGTCTATTGTATCATAACCGACCTCGAATAAACAGGCAACAATATTACCTTGCTGTGTTTGGACGACTAAGCCATGACCAAAAGTAATAAACCGATAAATATCATAGGTGCTTATTTCTTCGGCAATATCTAAAGGATAACGCGTTTTTATAAATGCAAATAATTGTTCAATATCTGCAATATTTGCCCGACGAAATATAAGATTTTTTTCTACGATAGTTTGCTCAATAATCTGCAAGGAGCTCGCAATAAAATCAGGTAAAGATATATCGGGAACTATTTCATCGGTATGATAACATAATTCACGTGGTTTCATATAATCATAGTCCATTTTTTCGGACACTACGTGTTTTGACATTGTATCATGCGTATAAGAATTGCCGTGAGATGTCATAAAGTATAAAGATATTATAAGTCGTACATAATGCGGAACATAATATTTTGCTCTCTTTGCGGAGTGCGTGCCGAATAGAAACCACCATCGGCACTGCGTACACCCGGATCAAAATATTCAAGATTTGTGATATTGTTGAGAATTAATTGTCCTGTTATTCCGGGAACTAATTTTTCTACAGATATTGTACCATTGAGTAAAAGTACCGAACTGAATGTTCCAAAAGGGTTTGCAGGCACGGAAGTACCCACTCCGGTAGGACGTTCTCCGATATAATTCGCACGAATATTCACACGAATAATATCCCAGAACAAAGCATCCGCACCCACATTAAAGGAAACGGAAGGTATATCACCCACACGTACTTCACCTTTTTCTGTATTATAAGGATCGGTGTATGTAAAATTACCGTAGAGTGAATAATGCGATGTTAATTGTGCTGTCACTGATGCCTGAATACCTTGAATACGCAGCGAGCCGACTCCATCATTTTTTGTTGTCGGACTACCTGTTTTTGGATTAATAACAGATACTGTACCCACGACATTATCATACGAAGCACGATAATATGATGCTTCTGCAAAAATATCATCCGTTATTTTCCATCCGGCACTGACTTCAATATTACTGACATTTTCATTATCTAATCCGGGATTTGTCACTTGACGTGCGGTATTCGTGGAGTATCGCTGATAAATTGCCGGTTGTTTGAAAGCAGTGGCATAAATTCCTTTAAATACAAAATCACCGGGTGTAAACACGACAGCAAGTCGCGGATTAAATGCGGATTGTGCAACGCTACGGATGCGGGTTTGGTCATAACGCCCGCCAAGCACAATTTTTATATTATCCGTTGCTCTATATGTTGATTGCACATAAAGTCCTATATCTTGTTGATCGAAACTGTCGCCGCCAGGACCGATTGATGATGTGCCGCTGTCCACTGGCGGGGGCGCATAAGAGATAAGATAATCACCTTGAATTTGTGAAGAACGTACTTCAAGACCACTGATAATATCAAAGGATGGTCCTAAGGTAAATAATGCCTTTAATTCATTCCGTAATTGTCGTGAAAGAACATAATAATATTCGGTTATCCACACAGGTGCTCTGTCGGCTAATAATCGAGCTAAATTACGCCCTCCATTGGAATAGTTTAAAAGATACACAGCTTTGGTATCATCATCTAATTCATGAGAACGGTATTGGGTTAAATTACTGATAAAAAGATTATCATTAATTTGTTTTTCATATTTCACATAAAATGCTGTTTGCAGCGGTATCCAGAGAGAGCCATTTTTTGCTCCGGCTTCATTATTGTCTGTAAAATATGTTGTGCCGCCTGTTTCCGAACGCCATGTTTGAAATGACAAAGTAAAATCGGATATGGTCATTTTTGCGCCAAGCAAATATGTGTCGGTAATATTAGAGTAACGCACCGGATTACCATTTACATTTTCCTGCAAAGCACCTTTGTCGAAATTACGAGCTTTCTCTGCACCGGCTTGGGTAAGCCGTACGGCAGTAGTATCGCCGCTGCCATTACGTTCAATAGTATAAAGCGGATTATTATCCGTTAAATTATTAGTTCTGACAAACGATGCGGCATTTGACGTGATGCTAAGAGCTGATTGATAATCGAAATTATCATAAAATGAGGGCGAATAATCATAATCGGGGAAACGAGATAAATCCATTTCTTCAGAACGGAACACACGCCCGGTTAATGATAAAGCCATACCCGATGTTTTACCCGAAAGAGTAACATCGGCATAGCGTGTATTCCATGAACCATAATTTGCATGGGCAGACACACCAAGAGAAGCATTATCGCCAATATATTCATCGGGTTCTTTGGTAATAATATTGATAACGCCTAAAAAAGCATTGGCACCATACATCGTTGATGCAGGACCATACACCACTTCAATTCTTTTGACATTACTTAATGGATACTGTCGCCCGAAATAGGCAATATTTGTCCATAAATCATTTTCTTCCACACCATCAACCAATACCATTGTACGGTCGGTATTATTGGAACGATAGCCACGTGTGTAAATATTGGAATATGTTGCTCCGAATGTACGTGAAATTGCAAAACCGGGTAAATCACTTAATACTGCTTCCAAGTCAAGATAACCGCGGCGAAGAATTTGCTCACGAGTAATAACCATAACCGTTGCGGGAGCAGCCAATAAATCCTCCGCTTTTTTCGACACAGAAGTTACCAATACTCTTTTGCTATTTTGTTTAATCAGCGTCACAAGTTCAATAAATCGGACGGGGTCAAATAAATCGGGTTCAAAATTCGGTTCAATTTTTAATAATTTTCCTACGCTTGCCAAGGCAATATCATTACTGTCAAGAGCCAGAAAACTCATTGCCAAATATCGGTATGCCTGTACTTTTTGTTTATCATTTAATCCATTATTATCAATGCAAGGTTCCAGAGTAGAAAATACTCGATCAAATTGTCCTATTTCATAAAATTTTCGTGCATCTGCTAAAGCAACATCACCACATTCTTGTGATGAGGCATTTATGGTATATATGAGGCAACATACAATAAACGTGAGGAAAAAACGAAGTATTTTTACTGGCATATTTCCTCCTGACGAACATCATCGCCCACATACTTGAACCATTCATCATCGCTTAATGATTTTCTTTGTGTGCGGCTGCAAATTTTACGTGCCAGCACATCGGGACGCGAAGCCCAAAAACGAACTGTTTTATCTGCCGAAGCCGAAATAATTTTATCACCTGATTTATCGAATGCTACGCCATAAACCCAATTATCATGTCCGTCAAATACCACCGGAGATTGAGAAGGTTTGGAATAATCCCACATGCGTACTGTTCTATCGAAACTTGCCGTAGCCATCATCGAACCTGTCGGAGAAAATGCCAAGCTGTTAACTCCTGAAGTATGCCCCACAAATTCCGAATGCCTCAATCCATTAGCACCCTTCCATAAACGCACATTGCCCCCGCCATCTGCCGTACCGAACATATCACCATTTGGGGTATATGCTACGGCTCTGACCGGTTTACCTGCGCTCTGAACCACAAAAATTTTGTCGTCCGGACGATTGTACGGTATAAGACGAATGGAACCATCCTCCGATCCTGTGACAAGAAATGAGCCTTCTTTATTCATATCAAGTGCATTGATTTTTGATCCAAAGTTATAGAGTGTTTGTGGTAATGCGGGCGAAGAAATTGTCCATTTTTTAAGGGAACCATCTGAGCATCCTATGATAATTGAATTACCTTGTATATCGAAAGAAAGGCAATTTACCGATGAGGTATTTCCCATTAAAACAACAGGTTGCTGTGAAAGATTATTCATATCCCAAATATTCACCACACCATTAAAAAATCCTGCTGCTACATAGCGACCATCAGCACTGAATGTAACCGAGCGAGCATCACTGCCGCCTGTTTCCTTAGGTTTCATACGCACACTTGTCATAGAAGGTTTTTCGGGATTCCAAAAGCGTAATTCGCCGTCATCACCAACGCTGGCGCAATATTGTCCTTTAGGTTGCATTGCCACGGCACGTACAGCATCGGTATGTCCTCGCAAAATGGGTTTATCTTCTTTATCATCAGCAACAGCAAATAATGCCTTGAACACATCAGGGTCATAGCCGGAGCCTCCATTTTTCACAGTAAAATTATATGCCTGATACGATAGTAATGACGGTAAATCTTTATCGCCTTTCGGATTTTTTGCCAGCACAGATGCTTGGATTGCCATTGAACGTCCGATAGAAAGCAAGCGTAACTTTGTTGCTTTGTCCCGCTGCTCATCGGCTTCTTTTTTCTGTTTTACAGCTTCCTCACGTTGCTTGTCAGCTTCTCTTTTTTGTTCTTCGGCTTTTTTCTTTTGCTCTTCGGCTATTTGTTTTTGCTCAACGGCAATGCCTCGTTCATGCACTGCCTCGGCTTTACGTTGTTCTGCTTCTTTTTTTTGCATTTGGGCTATTTGCTTTTGCTCAATAGCATTTTTCTTTTCCTTTTCTGCTATTTCACGTTGATGGCGTGCTATTTCTTGATGTTGTTCAGAAATTTTTGTTTGAGCAAGTGCTTCTTTTCTTTGTTTTTCTGCTTCTTTTTGCTGTGTCTTAGCTTCAGATTCTTTAGTTAATGCTTTTACTGCATTACTGTCGGCATCAATTTTTAAGACTAATGCCCCGATAGTAAGTAAGACCGAAACCACAGATGCAGCACCGAGAAAGAATGCAAAGCCGCGTGCTCTTTTCAGCTCACGTTTTTGCTGTAATTCTTTGCGTGCGGTTTCGCGAATAAACTCTTTTTCACTTTGATCCAAAAACAACATGGCGCGCTCATAACCGCCGTCATAGCGCATTGCCCATGTATGGTTAATATCATTACGCATACGCCAATCCAAAGCAATTTGCAATTCAGGATTGACTAGTAAACTGGTTCTGCCTTGCTGATATGATTGCGCTGTGGCTGATAAACCGATATACAGTTGGGCAGAGCGTACTTCTTCGTCCACCCATGTTTTTAAGCGTCCCCACAATCTCATGAGACTCTCATGGGAAATATCTATCGTTGTGTCAGAATCGAGGATGGTGGATGGTGGAGGCATAAGGAATGCACACCCGTCACGACGGAAACGATTTATCACCGCAACAACATCTTCTTGCTTTGCACCGGCAAGGGCACATATCTCATATAATGGTGTCGGGCGACGAGTACCGCGTTTATCATCACCCAGATTCGTTAATGCCTTGAATAACTTTTCTGCAATATGTCTGTCAGGTTCAGTTGTAAGTTCTCCATAGATTTCTTCTGCATGTCGCTGCAATGCCTCGTGAATGGTTCCTACGGCTTCATAATGCTCTTCACTTATGGGTTTGGATTCTATGTCATTGTCTCGCCAAAAATCCCATGTCCGCATCATGGCATGTTGTAAAATGGGCAAGACATCCGTATCATCGCCGGCTTCAGTAATAATTCTATTAACCAAACTCGTATCTATGGCAGCACCGAATGATTCGACAGGTTTACGAACAGCAGCACGAAATTCATCCATGGTCATACGCGGCACAAGATAACTGCCTGTATTAAGAATTGCCGTTAAGTTCACATAGTCGGAACAGTCACTCAAAAAGTCCGAGCGCATTGTTATGATCACAGCCGCATTGAACGATGTAGTCTTGGTGAAGAAAAGTAATGCTTCGATAAATAATCGTGCATCACTGTCCGCATTCTCATTATCCGATTGACGAAAACGGAATATTTCTTCAAATTGATCCACAACAAGCAGAATATTTGCTCCGGAACTACAAACAGCTTCGGTGATGAAACCATACTCTTGCCTGCGTAAGGCTTCAACAATAGTACTTTCTTGATGGAATGATGGCGGCAATACACTACGCAAATTTTCCGCCATAGAAGCCGCCAAACGTCCGAGCGGATTATCTCCGGGTCTTAATAATAAGCGTTTCCATAAGGAATTACCGGAAACATTACTTTGTTCGATAGTTGGAATAACGCCGGCACGGACAAGCGATGATTTACCGCTGCCGGATGAACCGATAACCGCAAGAAACCGATTAGATTGCAAACGCTCTGTGGCTTCGGCTACTTGTTTTTCCCGTCCGAAATATAAATGCTGCTCATCGGTTTCAAAACTTCTCAGACCGATAAACGGATTACGATTACGTGTTGTGCTCATAAATTAACGAACGTTGGAACAAATGATAACAATTTAGACATGTGACTGCCCGCGTGATATTGGATTCACATCAATATAACTGCAAAGTTGCAATGGAATTGTAAAACAATCGCTACGACAATTTCACGACACTTTCTGCATGGTTATTTCAAAGAGTTCAATGCCTCTTCTCTTGTGCCGAGAATGATGAACAGTGCCGAAAAACCTGACATATCAAACACTTCTTTGATAATCGGCTTCATGCCACAAAGCACCATTTGACCGCCGGTTTTTTTCATTTTCTTTGCTGCAAGCAAGAAAACCCGCAAGCCGGCACTACTCACATAATCAAGACCCGAAAAATCAACAGCAAGGCGCGCAGCACCATTGTCTATTGTCGTGATAATAGCTTCTTCGGCTTCGGCAGCGGTATTGGTATCCACTCGACCCTCGATTGCCAATAGTAAAATATTCTCCATCATTGTAGAGGTAATTTTCATACGTTAATCCTTACTAACATGGTAAATTGAATGAAAAATTGCTGTTTTTGGAATGCAAAATAGCGGTCTTGAAAAAAATAAAGGCAATTACTTTCAAAATTTATCTTCTTTTCTCCGAATTCGACTATGCTCAAATGTACAAAATTCAAGAAAAGTAACTTCCTTTTCGGCTCGTGCATCTTACCCCTTGTCAGCCGAATCAATCGAAAACCGACACTATGACCTCTGAAGAAAAACAACAAGAATTTATGGCTTTGCTCAATCCTGTCCAGCATAAGATTGAACGATACATTCTTTCGATGACACATAATCGCGATACGGCGAGAGACCTCTTGCACGATACTCTCTTACGTGCATATCAGAACTTCGATTCTTTGCGCAACAAGGAAGCATTTCTTTCCTATCTCTTTACTATCGCAAGCAATGTGCACAAACGCTCATTCCGTCATAAAAAGTTTCGTGCCGATTACGACGAAGACTTTGCAATGGAAATCCCCGACCGAGGTACTATGCCCGACACAGCTGCGGATATTGCCATTATGTATCGTGCCATGGAAACACTCTCCGAACCCATGCGCGAAGCTGTCCTCATGTTCGAAGTTGGGGGAATGTCTCTTCAGGAAATACAACAAATACAGGGCAGTACTTTATCCAATATCAAACAACGTGTGGCACGAGGCAGACGACGGCTTGCCGAATTGCTCCGCGTTCATGAATAATTCTCCCCATTTCTGTCTAAGGAAAATTTATGTCGAAGCCAACTCTTTCACAACTCTTACAAAACTCAAAGACTATGAAAACCGATACATCTCTTATGTCGGAATCTGATATACGCACCATGATGGCTCAAGCCGATGCCGGCACAGCACAGCCGCGTTTGCGACCCTTGCCTTGGATACAACGCTTACCATTTTCCGGTAAAATTGCCGGCGTATCTGCTGCCGCTGCCATTGGATTTATCGTCCTCTATTATGGATTTGATTTCGGTGATTCTCCGACGACGAGCACCACACAATCCCCATTAGCCGATAGCCGCAATGAAATACTTGCCGATGAACCGATGACCTTTGCTTCACAAAACGAAGAGATGAAAAATGCCAATCCGGAATCATCACCATTATCGGAAAAAACGCACGCCGAGCAAACAATTGCAACTGCGCCACATTCTTTTGATACAATGATGGGACAAACAGCGGATAACTCCCAAGCACAGAATGATATTTCTATGCCCGGTATGCTTTCTCTAACAGCCGAACAATTCAAAAAATTAGGCATTACACTCACAAAAGATAAATTGACATATACCGAAAATGCACGGCTTGATGTGCGCAAAGAAGCAAAAAAACGTGGACTGGATGATGAAATAATCGTAGAACGGCTCGGCGGAGAAAATATCCTTTCTTTACGCAAGGTGACCGTTCGTTCCAATGGTGTCGGTGATATAAGAATTACCGATTCCGCTCATACGGCTATTGCACCATTAATGATTACCGGTTATAGCAATAATAAACCATTATTTTCCTATTATTCACCTGATGATAAAGTATTTCATAATGCCGTCAGACGATTACATGAAAAAGCAGATATTCTTATGCCATCGGCAAATGGTTTAGTCCCTGTCATGGCATCTATAGAAAATCCCGATGATCCTTTTTTCAAAAAAACAGAAGTACTATTATGGTTTGAGCCGACAGAGCAATTTCTTAGAGCTTTGCCGGAACACTATGCTGCACAATTACACAAAGAATTACAGAGTCCAACAATAAAACCAAAAACCGGTGAACAATTTTATACAGCATCGCATTTAGAAGAAGATGGGGCAATTATCCAATCACGGGTGTATCCGAATCCTACACCTGATTATGAAGTGCGCTTTGCTTTCACGCTTTCTCAACCACGCTCATGCACAGTTACCATCGTTGATATGTTTGGTTCATTGCTCGATACAGCCATAGATGCTCAACAATTTCCACAAGGTGACAATACTCTTACTCTTATGCTTTCGAGTATTGAAAAAAGCGGTATGTATATGATTATAATGCAAACAGATAAAGGCGAGCGCATTGCCCAACGATTAATAGTACAACGATAATAAAAAAAGGAGAATAATGATGAATACGAAATATACTTTAGCTTGGATGTACCTCTGTTTTTTTACTTCGATTATGATGGGATATGGACAAAAACCACCTTCTGTCAATCAACAACAATCGAAAGAACAATATTCCGCCCCTTCATTAATGGTAAAAACTGATGATGGCAAAGAATATCCGCTGCGTTTATCGGGTCTGCATATCAAAAGTGATATTATCGGCAATATTGCCATTACAACAATGGATATGACTTTTTTTAATGAAACAGATCGCATCCTCGAAGGTGAATTACTATTTCCGCTTGCGGAAGGAAATACCGTTTCCCGTTTTGCTATGGAATTAAATGGCACAATGCGTGAAGGTGTAGTAGTAGAAAAAGCAAAAGGTCGCCGCGTATTTGAAAGTATTGTTCGCAGAAATGTTGACCCTGCTTTATTGGAAATGAGTAAAGGGAATATCTTTCGTGCAAGAGTGTACCCAATTACACCAAAGAACAATAAACGTATTATTCTGGCGTATGAACAACAATTGGAACGTACTCAGGAAGGACAGCTTTTTCTCTTGCCTTTAGAACATAAAAATCCCATTGATTCTTTTTCTTTAGAAGTACAGTTACGTCATCGTACCTTAGCTCCCGATTTACGATATAATGATTTTGATAATATTATTTTCACACAAAAAGAAAAAAGTTTTTTTGCCGAATTTTCTGCTCAACGCTTTACTGCCAATCGTCCGCTCACTCTTTTATTACCGGCAGGTATTGATGATTCACTCCGCATTTTCACAGGTAAAAGAGAACAAGACAATTCATATTATTGTTATATAACCGGTGTGCCCGAATCAAAAATCATAGAGAAAACATTACCCACAACAATAACACTTATATGGGATAATTCGGGGTCATCGCAAAAAAACAATAAAGCACTGATTCTTGATGCTTTAGAACAATATTTGCAGCGATGCGGCACATATTCTGTTCGGCTTATCGAATTTGCCTTACAAGCACGGGACATAGGGAAATATACAAATAGCTCACTTTTGCGAAAAGCGATAGAGAATTTAGTTCCTGATGGCGCAACAACATTTGATGCCTGTGATTTTTCTTCCTATAAAACAGATGAAATTATCCTTGTCAGTGATGGCATTCAAACATTTGGTAAAGCGCCTGCGGTCAATCACAATGCCGTACCCATCACCGTACTTCATGCGGCGCAAAGTGCAGAACATGGTTATTTGCGCAATATTGCTTTGGCTTCCGGTGGTCAATATATTAATGCCATCGGATTATCTGCTGATGAAATTGTCAAAAGATTAACAACCATTCCTTTGCACTTTCTCGGTGCTGAATGTTCTGTTCCTATGGATATTTTTCCTTCTATTGCCCAACCCTTACAAGGGAATTTTTCTCTTGCCGGACGCAGCAAAGACTCCGTATTTTCTCTCACATTACGTTTCGGCATTGGTAAAACAATACTTTCACAACAAATATTTACCGTCAAATCAGCATATTCTCATCCTTTGGTTCCTCGCCTATGGGCACAAAAAAAACTTTCTGAACTTGATATGGAATATGAAAAAAACAGTAAAAATATCACGGCGCTCGGTAAAGATTTTTCTTTAGTAACGCGCAATACCTCACTTATTGTTTTGGAGCAATTATCGGATTATGTGTTGTATAACATTGTACCGCCAACGGAAGAAATGCGTAAAGAATATTTTAAATTAGTAAAAATACAAGACAGTATAGCACAAAATAAACACACAAATACTCTGCAAAAAACGATTAGCCAAATGGCAGAAAGAAAAGAATGGTATAATACTGATTTTCTCCAAAAAATAGAAGACGAAAAAAGACGAAAAAAGACAGTCAAAGACTCAGTCAGTGGAGCAGCAAAGGGATCAGCCCGAGAAAGAAGTGGAGCAAATAATACCATAATTGCCGTAGAATCTGTTCAGAATGCTGTAACACTTTCTTCTGGTATTATTGCAGATAATAATGCATTTGTTGTCCGTGGTTCAAGACCGGAAAACACAGAACTCCTTGTTGATGGTCAAAATATGTCGAATCAATTCACGGGAGGATTAGGTTCAGCCGTTCAGAGAGGAGTTACTTCAAGTACATTCGCTGTCGAAGAAAATACTAATCTTAATAGAGCATCGGTGGAATCTTCTCGCACTCCCACAGCACAGCCACCGAAAATTGCACTTGCAGAACCTGTGCCGACCATGACATATAGTGCAGAATTACTCAATGCATCCGATAAAGAACGTTATAGTGTTTATAGACAATTACGCCAGAATTTTGGACATTTACCGATGTTTTATATGGACGCCGCAGATATTTTTTATCAAAAAGGTCAAAAAGAACAAGCATTGCGTATTATTTCCAATCTTGCCGAATTAGAAATTGAAAGTCAACGATTATTACGAATTTTGAGCAGACGATTATTACAGTATGGTTTTGCCTCCGAAGCAGTGGCAATATTCAGAGAAGTTTATACCATGCGCGAAGAAGAACCACAATCCATGCGTGATCTGGCATTAGCACTTGCCGAAGCGGGTATGTATCAAGAAGCAGTGGATACATTATATGCTTTGTCACAACGCGAATGGGACAGCCGTTTTCCTGAAATTCAGACTATTGCTTTAACAGAAATGAATGCACTTATTGCCAAAGCAGGCACATCGGTAAAAACCAATCATATTCACCCCGAATTATTAATGGTTCAACCATTAGGATTACGCATTGTCGTAGATTGGGACGCAGATAATTGTGATATTGATTTATGGGTGATTGATCCGCAAAAAGAAAAATGTTATTATAGCAATCCGCGTACAAAAATCGGAGGAAATTTATCACGTGATTTAACGGGCGGTTATGGACCCGAAGAATTTTCACTCAAAAAACCGATTTCAGGCACCTATACCATCAAAGCACATTATTATGGGGACAGACAACAATCCATCGCAGGACCAACAACAATCACTGCTTATATTTGGACAAATTATGGTACACCTCAGGAAAAAAAACAAGAAATTACTTTGCGAATGAATGGTAAAAAAGAAGTTGTGGATATTGGCACCGTCACTATTCCGTAATTATCTGAACATAACAGGATGTGAGAGATTAAGCAGATGTGTAGGATTGATTTTCGCAATGTATAAAGATGAGAAATACCGAAAACTCCAATATCAGACAATTTCGAGTATTAATATTATTGACCTATAGTCATAAAGGGAATATATATGAAAAAAATTTTTGTGCTTTTGCTCATTCTGATTTGTTTTTCTTCTTGTAAAGATGAACAAGAAAATATCCAAGATTCCTCAGTTCAAAAATTTCGTATAGCACTGCCATCCGGTAGTGAGCAATTTGATAATACACAATCACCACAAAGTAAAGAAGATAAAGAAGCACCTCTGTCTTTTACATCACAGGCAGATAAAAAGAAAATCATTAAAGATGGCTCAATGTCCATTCGCACAGAAAGTATAGCCGAAGCGAAAAAGAATATAGATACTATTCTCAAAAAAATTGACGGTTATTATGAAAAAGAGGAATCAGAAAATAATTCCCATGAAATTTCTCATCAATTAATGATAAGAGTGCCTGCCATTCATTTTGATAAACTTATTATTGCTTTAGAAAATGGTGGTAATACCATTGTCAATAAAAGCATTCAAGCTCGGGACATTACGGAAGAATATGTGGATATACAAACACGCTTGGCACATAAACGGGCATATTTGCAACGCTATCGGGAATTATTAGCAAAAGCACAGAACATTGATGATATAGTCACGGTTGAAAATTCCATCCGTACACTTGAAGAAGAAATAGAAAGCAAAGAAGGGCGCTTGCGCTATTTGGATGATCAAGTGGCATACAGCACCTTGCATATACGATTATTCAATGAAAAAGAATATATTTATGAACCTCAGCTGCAAGGTGGGTTTATTGAAAAGGTGAAACGATCTCTTAGCTATGGCTGGATAGGTATTGTTGAATTCACTGTATGGATGATAAGCTTATGGCCCATAGTTCTTTTAGTACCACTTCTGATTGTCATCATCAAGAGAATTCGAAAAAAGCGCAAAATCTCGGCACGAAAAGAATAATCCGTCTTTTCTTTCTATCGTATTCTTTGAGTAGGTAGTAGAACAATGATAAAAACAATACTTACAGTATTTGAAATAATTTGCAGTAACTATTTCCGAGCTAACAACAGTATAGAACGAAGTTTTGTGATTCAGAAGGCATGTCATACAAGAAGAATACTTTGTCTCTGTGTACAATCTTCGGCAAGTCAAAGATGGTCTGTCAAACAAATTACGGATTAATTGTGTAAAATGTTTGCTTCTTCTTCATAAAAAATTCCCGACAGACTTGCAACCTGCTTCTAAAGCAAAGAGGTAAGTATTCATTTCTGAAACACTTACCTCTTTACAATGTGGTCAGAGAGGGAATTGAACCCCCGACACGAGGATTTTCAGTCCTCTGCTCTACCAACTGAGCTACCTGACCATAACAGCCCGAATGGGAGTGCAAAAATACGGTGTTTTATCAAAATGGCAAAATATTGAAAGAAAAAACTACCACATAACCGCACTTAGTGTTGATGCTACCCTGCGAGATAATAAAAAAATACCCGATACGAGTTTGTATCGGGTATAGCATTGGACATTATCTAAGTCTATATTATTTATCGGCTTCGCCCATGACCGGATCAATAGAACCAATGATAGCAACAATATCGGAAATCATAGAACCTTCTGCCATAAATTTTAATGCCTGCAGATTGGATGATGAGGGTGAGCGGATTTTCAGTTTCCACGGATGTCCCGTGCCGTCGGAAACAATAAAGAATCCCAATTCGCCTTTAGGGCTTTCAATGGCTGTATATGTTTCGCCTTTCGGAGGCATAGCACCAAAGTTCACCAGCATAAAATCGCTGATAAGTTCTTCCATCTTGGTATAAATTTGGCTTTTGCCCGGCAGCACATTCTTAGCATCATCAAGCATGAAGTCACCTGTTTTGGGTTTATCCAAAAGCTGATGCAATATTTTCATTGATTCTTTCATTTCGGTGACACGCACCAAATATCTGCCCCACACATCGCAATCATTATTCGTGATAACATCAAAGTCGAGTTCATTGTACAGCAAATACGGCTCATCACGACGCAAATCGCGAGCTATGCCCGAGCCACGCAAGCAAGGACCTGTCAAACCAAGAGCTATGGCTTTTTCGGGTGGCATATATCCAACACCTGCCAAACGCTCAACAAAGATGCGATTACGATTGACCAATGCTTCAAAGCGACGCAATTCCACCGCAAAATGATTAAGCCATTTGCGCAGCATTTTTAAAGTATCGTCATTGATGTCATTAGCCACACCACCAATACGCGTATAACTTGTCGTAAAACGTGCACCGCAGATAAGTTCAAATATATCATAGATATTCTCGCGCTCGCGGAATGTCCACAAAAACAAAGTCAATGCTCCCACATCCATCGAAGTAGCACCCATAGCCATAAGATGGGAAGAAATTCGCGCTACTTCACAGACAAGAGTACGTATCCATTGTGCCCGTGGCGGCGCTTCAATACCGATAGCATTTTCTATTGCCAAAGCAATTGCCGTATTATTCGACATCGGGGACATATAATCCAAACGGTCGGTATGCGGTATATATTCGTGATAGGTCATGTTCTCGGCAATTTTCTCATAACCGCGATGTAAGTATCCTAACTCGGGCACGCATTTCTCAATGGTCTCGCCATCAAGACGTAAAAGAATACGTAAAACGCCGTGGGTCGCCGGATGCTGCGGACCCATGTTAAGCACCATATCATTTTCCAACGGGTCTTCAAACATCACCGTTGTGTCTTTATCCATTAACTCCTGCGTAATTTTTTGCTGACGCAGGCGCTGTGCTCTTTCAATTGTTGCCAGATTATTGGAAAGTGATCTCATATATGTCTCTCACGTATAATACAGTGAAAATGGAATATCGAATTAGTTTGACGGCATTTTGACCGTTCAAATTTGTCTTGTTTTACACTCACAATGAACGTAATGATTGTTTTTGTAGTGCAAAAGTACGCAACCACCGTAGCACAACCAACAATTCAACCGCCAAAACACAAAAACAAATGCTTGCCCTTAGCTTTTGTTGTGGGCTTTTAGTCACGTTCCCAGAGTTTTACCGCCGAGATTGCCGCCACTTTCTGACGATAATAAAGAATTTCCAATGTCGTTGAGATAATGGACTCCGATTCATCATTCCATTCATAACTTAGCGCACCCACCCGCGATTCAAGCTCCAAATCAATATCCTCATCATCATGGGGTATATGCTCGGCATCGGTAAATAATTGCCCCTTCGAACTACCACAAAATCCTTTAAGAATATCGGCGATATTTTCCGGTAATTCATCGGGACGGCAAGCCCAAAACCCCATACACAATGGCAAACCGAATGAATCTTTCCACTCCTCCGATATATCGAGCGATGCCTCACGATGATCTTCATTGGTCCATGCTATGGCGGCATCATTACTCGCCAATAGAGTGTCCACCGTACCTTGCGATTGCTCTTGTACTATCGGGTCAATATCGAATTTTTCCGATAAAATGAGCTGCCCTGCATGCGTCATAAATGAGTTTTTGTTGAGTGTACCGACAGTATTGATATTTTGCAATGAAGGATTAAAATACACAGAACCCAAACCCGTAAATCCATGAGACATAAAAGCATATAAGGGAATAACACGATAATCAACTCTTGTCACCGCGCTGCCATACCCCAAAGGAGTAATAAAAGCTATTTCCACACGATTTTGCAATAAAAGTTCTGCACACTGATCGTCGGTAGTGCGAAGTAAACGGAAACGATGAGAACCCACTTGTTCCGTGAAATGTTCTACAAACACATCATACACCGGATTATTCGGTACCGCTATCGAAATTGAAGATTCCATGTCAATAAAATCAAAATTTTGTCAAAATTATATCCGCAGATATTGTCTTTTTCCGCTAAGATGGAGAATATGGAAGATTGTTGTATGATTTTGCGGATAAAACATTTTTTTCGACTCTACACATAAATCACGTAATTTAGGATATATCAATCACAGACATACTTTTATGGACTCATTATTTGCCGATACCGAATTTCCGCATCATGAACATACCGACACAGCAATGTCACCGCTTGCCGACAGAATGCGCCCACGTACTCTTGGTGATATTATTGGACAAGAACATCTCGTCGGCAGCCATGCTCCGCTGCGAAAAATGGCAGAAGGCGGATGGTTGCGTTCTTTAATTCTATGGGGTCCGCCGGGATCGGGAAAAACTACATTGGCTCATGTCTTGGCTCATGAAGTCGGATACCATTTTATACGTATATCCGCTGTGGAAGCAGGCGTAAAAGAAGTGCGTGAAGCCATAGGACTTGCACAAAAAGCTGTACGAAAAGGCAGCAAAACAATACTGTTCATTGATGAAATACACCGTTTCACCAAAAGCCAGCAAGATGCTCTTCTTCATGCTGTGGAGCGTGGTTTTATTATTCTCATCGGTGCCACAACTGAAAATCCTTCATTCGAAGTGAATAGCGCTTTGCTTAGTCGTTGTCAGGTCTATCGTTTGCAGCCCTTGACTGATGATCACTTACGTGGGGTCATTGCCCATGCCATAGCGCATGACACAGTACTCTCATCGCATAGCATACACTTCGATGCTTGGACTACACTCTTTGCCATCAGCGGCGGCGATGCCCGCAGTGCATTAAATGCTTTAGAATTATCATTATCTTTTGCAGAAAAAAAAGAAGACGGCACACTCCATATCACCGATGAGATAATGGCAGCGGCTTTGCAACAAAAAACGGCACGCTATGATAAACAAGGTGAACAACATTATGATGTGATTTCGGCATTTATTAAAACATTGCGCGGTTCTGACCCCGATGCTGCTTTGCTATGGTTGGCACGTATGCTTGATGCCGGCGAAGACCCCTTATTCATTGCACGACGCATGGTGATTTTTGCAAGCGAAGACATAGGTAATGCCAATCCGCAGGCATTGCAAATTGCGGTGTCGGTATATCAAGCGGTTCATTTTCTCGGTATGCCGGAATGTCGTATCACCTTAGCGCATGGTGTCACCTACCTTGCGGCATCACCAAAATCCAATAGTTCGTATATGGCTATCGAAAAAGCATTAGATATTATTCGCTCGGGTGAGCAAGCAATTGTGCCACTGCATTTACGCAATGCCCCAACACGATTAATGAAAAAAGAAGGATATGGCAAAGAATATCAATATCCGCATGATAGTCCCGACCATTTTATTGAAGAACATTATTTTCCGGTAGGAATGCAAGAAACAGTATTATATATACCTTCCGATTCGGGTTTTGAAAAAAATATCGGCGACCGATTACGCCATCTATGGAAGCAACGATATACAGAAGAAAAAAAATAACTTTCTCGGACAATCGCAGAGAAGAAAATACAAAACAATATATTCACTATTGTACGTTTTGCGAAGAAGATTTTTTTTCAGCATTACACTTGAACTGAAAAACGAATTTTGATTAACCATTGAATTGGTTTGGGGACAAGAAATTGCATTTTTGGGGTTAGGTGTTGTTATTCTGTTCATATTTTATGATAAAGTCTTGTCCATTGTCATAATTTGCCGGATTGATATATGATATTACTCCAATTTCAGAATTCACAATTTTCTTTAGTTTTTCAAAATATTTTCTTTCAGTTTCACTATTTCCGTCAATTGTCAGGCTCACTATGAGTTTGTTGTCTTCGGTAATAATTGCTCCGACCATAATTTTATCAGGGTTGTCGTTGTTTTTATTCCAATAGAAAGCCTGTGTAAGTCCTGTAGTTTCGATGAAATAATTTATCATTTCATCTTCTGATTTAAAAATATAATCTTTATCGTCTTGTCGAGAAG
>DDTD01000051.1 GCA_002344005.1 Ignavibacteria bacterium UBA2373
TAATAAAGCTCTATAAGTTGATAACAATAACTGAACGTAATTCATAATTACCTCTTTTTATTAGGATTTGTTGAAAATGGTTTGGGTCTCTTAGTTGATTGTATCGTAAATATATTTATTGATAGATCTAAATTGTGCAAGCCATTAGGATTTCCTTTGTTTACATATCTCCCTTCTATTCCATAAACTTCAATCGTGACTTCATTCTGTGAAACTCTTTCTGATATTCAATTATAATTGCCAGAGTAGTAGGCATCTAATACAGCTTGTGAATCTGTTTTTGAATAAAGATAGCTTTTATTACTTGGTGCTGTTCCTTCAATATGTCTTAAAATATTTTCATCATCAACTTGTTTTGTAAATTTTTAATGTTCCTCCGCCACTATATACTCTACCGGGTAATGCAGCAAAGCTGCTAAACCTATTTTTGAAACACTGTCACGATGGGACCATAATCATCTTCACTATGCCAATAATCTACGACTATATTCTTTTCTGGGTATTCAGATTTAAAATGCTTAGTCCATGCAATTTGAAGTAACATACCTACTTGTTCATAAACAGTATCATCTACATTATTAGAATGTCCAAATATATCATACATGTGTACATGATTCATCATTTTTTCCAACGCTTGTCTATCGGAACCGAAATGATTAAGCCACGACAAGTAACTATTATAGCTATATTGCATTTCTAAAAATACAGCCCCATTAACTTCAACGAGATTTGGGAAAAAAAGCGAACTGATAATTAGCACATCTTCAGGATGTACATTAAAACTTATGTACTCAAAAACTGTTAATTTTGAAGTATCTGTAAACTGATTTTTCCAGTTGTTATATTTTTTTATAGGTGTTTCCATATTAAATTTCATAATAATTTAGGGTATTTCAGATTATATAGCTGGTCTTGGATCTATCCTCAAATTTTGTACTCTGATTGTTCTATCTCTTTCTCCAAACTTTAGCAGCAGAGACTTCCCACGACATCTTTCTCGTTTTTGAGGCTACCTCCACCACCTCATCAACAGTCTCGCCTGTTCATTGTTAAGTGACTTTGCTTTATACTTTTGATGCTTTTCCAAATATACTACATTTTTTACTGAGCGAGCGAGTATTGACTCAATGATTCGGCAATTCGCCAAGCACAGGTCATAAAGATGTAAAAACCTATAAGGTTTTCAAAACCTAATAGGTTTACGGAAAGCCAACCATCACCAAAAATTCCCCTCATTGAGGGGTGTCAGACGCAGTCTGACGGGGTGGATAGGTTTTTCATAGAACACAAATTCTATAAACGTGTCATCCCGCCGGGATTATGTTTAATTTTACAATATACTTATACCGTACATATGTATTTCTTAAAAAACTCTCAATGTGTTAGTCATTTACAACCTTAAAGGAACAATTACATAGTCTAACGGTTCGGAATCTGATATTTGTCAATTAGTGCTGATATAAATTTATTGTACTCTTCACGCATTGGCAATTCAAAATCTGTGAATAATTCTCTTCTATCAACCAGAACTTTTTCATTGTTTTTAGGGTTAAATCCTTCCTTTTTTATATCTTTCCAATAAACACCAATTCCACGTTTTTGCCAATTTGGCAATTCATTAAAGTTAATTCCATAGTGAAATAAAAGTTCATTTTTGTCAGCGTTACTCATTCCCTCAATTCTTGAGGTTGCTTCACTTTGAGAAAAATTGTCTTCTCGTAAACGCCAATAGCAATGAGCATTTAATGCATTTCTGTGAGCGTCTTCATTTCTCCATCTAAAGTAATCTTCAACCAGTTGTTTATTCGGAAGTTCAGAAAGTCTGCAATCAAATGCACCTATGTCGCCAAGCAGCGAAGAGAATTTTGCACTTGCCTCTCCTGCTAAAATTGAGATATATTTTCTTGTCTTACGTGAAAATGCTGTTTCGTTATAGTGAAACAATAGTGAAATTTCATCGCTTTCTGTAAAGCCATAAATTACATTAAACCCACAATTCATGAGATGTTTAACAGTTCCCACCATAAGATCTCTGAACCTTTCGTCAAACGGTGCTTTGAATTTGTGTATGTCTTTTGTCAGTTTTGTAAAACTTCTGCCATCAATTCTCGCCACTATATACATATTAGGCAAAACACAACGGTCTTGAGAGGTTTCATAAACACGCATTTTTTCATCTAAATCGTCAAATTTCATTGTTCCATTCTTTAATTGTAAAACTATTGTTTTCAAGTATAACAAAATACAGTTCGTCAAAACCTTCATCAAAGCTGGGAATTTCCAATTTATTGAATGTCCCTTTAATTCCTACTTCAGGAATCTTTTCTTTTCCTAAACGTTGATTGTTTCTGTTTAAGGCATCACTTAATTTTGATTGAAAGTAATATCCTATAACTTTAAATTTATTAGTTTTTGCATCCACAATATATTTTGCCCTATCCTCTTTTGTGGGATTCGTATTATCAACAACATAGCGTTGTTGAGTTAGAATACAAGTGTCAATAAATTTTTGCTCCTTATTTCTTGTATGAAGTTGATCAAGTGAAATATGTACATGAGTTTTAAAGAACTTTTCCTTAAAAAAAGTTGTTTTACCTGTGGCTTGTATTCCGCAAAATATAACTGTTTCCATTGTTGGTATATCTTCTTCAAAGTAAATACATATCAGCTTATTCACTCAATGTGCTGTTTCTTTTTTCAAAACTACGGAATTTTACTGTACCTTTCTTTTACTCAACTTTCTCTTGCTTCTCTGTTGCTGTTTGTCATTGCTTGTCTTCTTTCCGTCGCTTGTTCTCATCTTTCTCTCGCTTTATAGCTTCTGGAGGGCGTTTTTTAGCTTCTGGATAGCGTTTTTCGGCTTCTGGGGGGCGATTTTTGGCTTCTATGAGCAAAAAACATACTTCTGGGGTCATCAGGTGAACTTCTGGATGCATCTGGTGATCTTCTGGGGTCATCTGATGAACTTCTGGATGCATCTGGTGAACTTCTGGATGCATCTGGTGAACTTCTGGGGTCATCTGGTGAACTTCTGGCATCATAGAAAGTCATCCGACGAGCATAGAAGATGAGCAATCAGGTATAGAAAGTAAGCAGACGGGTATAGAAAGTAAACAGACAAAGATAGAAGATAACCCGACAACTATAGAAAGTCATCCGACAGCCATAGAAGTTAAACGTGTGGAAATCAAAACAAACAAGACGGAGATAGAAGTTAATCAGACATACATAGCAGTAAAGTAGAAAAAGATAGAAGCAGAGCGGACAGGCATAGCATAGAATAATCGGTCTGTAGCTATCAGACAATGTGCTGTGATTAAAGAGTAAACAAAAGTCACAGCGCAGTAGGAAAGGGAAGTATGATGAATGTGGGATGCTGCGTATATGCGAACTTTATTCAAAGATGGCGCTAATAATAAAGAAAAAAACGCTTCGGAAAATCCCGAGGCGTTTTTTGTGTGAGGAGATTCAAGAAGATGCAATTTATTTACTGAGAATAATTTGCTGTGTCATAGTGCCGATACGGAGAGTATAGATGCCATTTGGCAGATGCGCCAAAGAAATTGATTGCACAGCATTATTGCCTGCCGACAAAAGCGATACTTCAAGGACTTTTTCTCCGAGAATATTCATGATATATCCTGTTGTTGCTTGTGCGGACTGAGAATGAATAAATAAAATATCATTCGTAGGATTGGGAAATGCTATGCTTTGCTTGATTGTTTCGGTTTCAGCAATGGAGGTGATGGTGGACATACATTGTTGTAATGATTGCGCCAACTGTTGTTTTGACCAAGCCGCACCTATACATATTTCGCAAGTCCTTTCGGCAGTAGGGAGTATGTCGCCGCTGAATTGTGTGCCGATGGCAACTTGCACATCGCCGACAATGGTTGTTTGCAATGCGGTGCCACTATTGAGCAAGGTAATTTTTTCTTGTTGTGTGATGATATAATCGTCCAGCACACCACGTACACCTGCCGCAGCGGGTTTGTCATCGGCTTTGTCGGAACGTACAAGAAATCCGAAATGTGGATGATTGCCCACGCGAGAGACTATTTCTGCTGCACAGGAATTACATCCTTCGGGTATTGCTTCAGGGAAAAGTGCTACTGAATTGTCAGATCCTTGATTGCCGAGATCTATATCGAAAAAATAGCCGAGAGCAATGGTGTTGAGTGTGTCGGAGGATATATTTTTCAATTTATGGATAATTTTGATGGCATTGGGCACAGAATTATTTACTGCATAGTCGGAGTGAATTTCAATGCCTATTGGTTGAGTTGATGTGGTGTCGGTAATGACGGATACTGTTGGCGTTGATGCGCTGAATTCTTGTATGGCGGAGAAATCGGTTTGTGCAGCAAAAGCACTGACGGCACGATTATTCGCAGGGTTTTCATCAATGTCTGTGACGATAAGTCCGGAACTGTAATCGGAGAAGTTTTGTGTGGAATTGGCATTGCCACCACTAAAAATCACATTGTCGTATGATTTAAGCATGAGCCCTTTTCCTCTTCTATTGGCGGAAAAGATCGTTCCTGCAAACCCGATTTGTCCATTGTCTCCGGCACTGAGACTGAGTGAATCAGTGGCAAAGTCGGTAATGTCTGTGACGGGAATAATGCTTACTAAAAAGAAGTCCGGTTTTTGAGATGGCGTTGCAATACTGAATCGTAATAATTCGGGGAGTGTGGTTTCTTGTTGGACTATGAAAGAGAATGTGCCTATTTCCATAGTGGTGCCGGCGGGAATTGCTTGGACGGTGACCACAGAATCAAGCATTCGTAATGAGGCGATATTTTCGGGTTGAAAGCAAGTAAATGTAGTGTTGGCAGCATCGGCGAGTCTGTTTTGGACTATCAGACGCATTTCTACGGTATCATTGACTAAGAATTTGGATAATGCTATTTTTTCTTTACCTCTTCTTACGCTATACATGATGTCTTTATAGACAATGGCGCTGTGAGAAGCGGGTTGTTCGGTGATGGCTTGCAACATATTCACGCGCAAGGGGAGAATATTATCTAATTGCAAACCTGTTTTTACCATTGGGTCGCCTGTGCGTCGTACATGTTCACATATTTGTAATCCGGAGTATTGCGGAAAGCGTGAACGCGCCACGGCAACAATACCTGCCACAAGAGGGCAAGCCGATGATGTGCCGTCAAATTGATTATAGGCATTATTGGGAAAGAGTGTATAAAACAATTGTCCGGGAGCGATAATATCACATGCCACGCCATAGGATGAGCTGTCGGCAAGTATGTCATTGGGCGATGAATTACCGACACCAAGCACGCCCGGATAATTTGCCGGATAGTAAATAGCCGTATTGCCTGTATTGCCGGCAGAGGCGATTACAGCGCATCCGCGACTGATTGCATATTGGACGACAGAGTTATTGATTGTTGAATAAAAACCGGCTGTTCCCCAACTGCAACTGATGACATGAGCGCCTCGCTTTGCTGCATACATAATGCCCTCATAGCCCTCAGAGATGTTAATAACGTCTTTTTTTCCTGCTTTAATTGCAAGAAGTTTACTGCGAAATCCGGTACCCATAACACCGATGGCATTATTCGGCACAGCGCAAGCATTGCCTGCCGATGATGTGCCGTGATAATCATTGACGGTATAATCATTGGGATCGGAACCATCAGAACGCCATGTTAAGTTAACGCCCGAATAATCATCAACATAGCCATTATTGTCATTGTCAATATTGTCATTGGGTATTTCGGCAGCATTGATAAGCAGATTGTCGGCTAAATCCACATGTTTGGTGTCAATGCCATTATCCACAACAGCGATGATGATATCCTCTGACCCCTGGGTTATTTCCCATGATTCAAGAACTTTCATGGCATCCAGATAGTCTTGTTGCATGGATAATAATGGGTCATTGGGTTGTGTTAACAGGGATTCTATGCTGATTGGTTCTGCAATCTCTATTGCGGGAAAAGCTGCGAGTTTAGCGCACATATTTTTCGGTGAGATAGTCTCGGTAAATCGAACTCTATATGTTCTCAAGAGATTATATTCTGCCTGATACAGCCCATTCATATCTGCTATGGGAAAAGAAGAGAATGCCAAAGAAGGATTAAATGTGATGCTTTCTTCGGGTGAGAGCAGACGGTGAATAATCTCGCAATGGAGCGATGCAAGTGCTTGCTCTGCTTTATGACGATCCATAAAATCGGAACGTAAGCGCACCATTATTTCTGATTGCACGAATTGTTGTTCTGTTTTCTGCTGCGCTCGGGCTTCTGATATGAGAGAAAAGGTAGCGCAGACTAAGCAGCATAAAGAAAATAGCATTTTCATAGTATATCAAACAATAATGAGTGAATAAAAGCAATGAGCAATAATTGTGGAGTTCAATTCAGTTATGGAACATTCTATGCACTATAAAGCGCGTAGGGATTGTAAAGTATGTATGTCGGTTAATTGATAATGTATTGGCGTGACGGACACATAGCCCTCGGCAACTGCTCCGTCGTCGGTATTGCCATCAGCTTCTATGGTATGATATGTTCCGCGAATCCAATAATACTCTCTTTCCATAGGGTCATAGCGTTTTTCATATTTATCTTCCCACATAGATTTGCTAAGCTGAGTAAATCTCATGCCTTTCAGTAATCCTGCCGGTATAGCTGGAACATTCACATTAAGGAGGGTGCCTTTGGGTAAATTATAGGATGTCATCTGTTGTGCTATACGTGTTGCATAATCGGCTGCTCCAGACATATCGGCATCATAAGAGAAGGAAGTGAGTGAAACGGCAATGGCGGGAATGCCCATCATCATGGCTTCTGTTGCTGCGGATACTGTGCCGGAGTAAAGAATATTGATAGAAGTGTTTGCACCATGATTAATACCGGAAACCACCAAATCGGGCTTTGCAGTGAGTAAGGAACTGATACCGAGTTTGACGCAATCAGCAGGAGTGCCATTGATGGCATAACCAAACATTTCCCCATCGCGATGGAAAGGTATGGCACGCAGAGGACTGCTGACGGTAAGTGCATGACCTACGGCACTTTGCTGTCTGTCGGGTGCAACCACGGTCACATGACCTATAGTGCGGAGAGCATGAACCAAAGCATGAATGCCGGGTGAATCAATACCGTCGTCGTTTGTGACTAAAATTTTCATGGTCTAAAATAAAGAGTAAAAGAATATGAATGCGAAATTAGAGGAAATCTTGTATATATGCTTCATTCTTGTGGGCGTGAATCGCTTTATTGATGGATAGTATGGGAGTTAGATAAGAAAAAAGCCGTATATTTGCACTCTTTTTTACATATCGTACCCACTTTCTTTATTGCTTTAGGCATAAATAAAGTGACTATGTTTCACAAATTGCGCAGGCGGACGATGCCTTGCAGCGAGGTACTTCAATGAATTATACAGGACCAAAGGTCAAGATTTCCCGCAAACTGGGATTCTCTCTTACGGCAAAAGCACGTAAGGTAATGGATAAAAACTCCAATCCGCCGGGACAGCATGGCGGTAAAAAACGTCGTGGTAAAATGTCTGTTTACGGTCAGCAATTGCTCGAAAAACAGCGTTTACGTCTTCAGTACAATATCCACGAGCGTCAAATGACGAATTATTACAAAAAAGCACATCATTTGCTTGGTAATACAGGGGAATTGTTGGTTCAGCTTCTCGAATCACGTTTGGATGCTCTTGTGTTCCGTGCGGGTTTTGCACGTTCTATGCAAAGTGCTCGCCAATATGTTCGTCACGGTCATGTGTTCGTGAACGGTAAATTGGTGAATATTCCATCATTCCATGTCAATCCGAACGATGTTGTTCAAGTAAAAGAAAAAAGCCGTAAACTCGAATGTTTCCAAGATGCTGTGCGTGCTTCTGCTGCGCCGCCATATTTGGAAGTATCAAAAGCAGATTTTTCTGTGAAGTATTTATATTTGCCTCCGCGTGAAGAAGTTCCCGTGGTATGTGAAGTGCCGCTTGTTGTTGAGTTTTACTCACGATAATCGCCTTAATACTTTCCGATATATAAAAAAAGCGTCTCTCTTCAGGGACGCTTTTTTTTATTACATTTGCTTTAATCAAATAGTTCTATTTCAGCAAAAAATTATCGGAAATAATACATAAATGAAAGCTGGGGAGTGGGGATAATTGTTGTTTTATCATCAAAAAATACCGTAAGAGGAATTTCTAAACCAAGCATAGCATTGTTATGGTTTCCAAAAAGCCAATCATAGCCGGCACCAATGCCAAGTCGCCACGGCGCATCAAAACTATTACCCAGTCCTTTGTTTTTGGAATAAAAGCCCCCGCCCGCCAAAAGAAATATACGATTATTATCATTGGGGTTGAGTCGGAACTGTCCTTCGAGTCCCGATGAGAAATAGGTGTAATCGCCAAGTGTGATCACGCCGATTGTTGCTTCAGCGGCAAAACGATCAGGGATAATAGCGCGAAACATGATACCCGACCCGGTAGCTAAACCCGCTTGTAAACCAATGCCATAATAAGGTTCTTCTTTTTGTAAAATGAGAGGAACTGCATCTGTTTGTGCTTTCATGTCAAAGGCGAGAACGAGTAAAGTACCAAAAAGTAAAAGTAAATTTTTCATAAATGTCGCATACGGTATAGTGGAAAAATAATTATTGCTGCTCCCAAAGTTATCATTATAGTTTTGATTAATCCTCAATCGGTACTTCCAAACGTGCTTCTGCTTGTCGCCATATTTTCTGACAGGGAAATTTATTTTCATATAAAGCTCTGCCCACGATGACCGAATCTAAGCCGAAGGGTTGTAGTTCCTGCAATGCCCACAAATGACTTGGCGATGAAACACCTCCTGCGGCAGTAATACGCATTTGCGTTTTAATGGCTATAGTGCGCAATATGTCCGTGTCCGGTCCACATAATGTACCCTCCCATGAGATATCGGTATAAATCAATCGTGTTATGCCCAATGCTTTCGCCTGCAAGCCATAATCTATGGCAGTAAGTCCTTTTTTGTTTGATGGCATGACAGCTATATCTTTATCAGCTCTCACACCCGCAATAATGCGACTGGGTGTATAATGCTTAATAAGAGAGCGAACACCTTCGGGATCGGTGAGAATAAGAGAATGGAGCACAACACGATAAACACCTTTTTCTAATTGTTCTTCCACTTCTTCAACAGTATCGAAACATCGAAGTAATTCCACAGGAATATCTATGGAACGGATTATGGCATCTATCATATCGGTATTGGCATCTTTATCATTATCAAATGAGTCATGATCTGTGATATGAACACTCTTGGCATTTTCTCTTCGAAGTAGTTTGGCAAGATTGTCGGGATGGAAGGAATATGAGTTGTAGAGCTTTTCTGTGCCCGGTTCACCTTCAATACAACGAAGGCAATGTCCATGGCGCAAATCTATAGATGGTATGACAAGTATCATAAGTAGCTCCTTATATTTGTTTTGAAGTGACGAATGTGCATTTGTGAGGATTTTAATGAAGATGGTATATTATATGAGTCGCGTGTATTTTAAGCGAAGACTATTGAGTACGACGCTGACTGAAGAGAAAGCCATAGCGGCACCTGCTATCATCGGATGCAGCATCATCCCATTGAGAGGATATAAAACACCCGCTGCCAAAGGTATGAGAATAATATTATAACCGAAAGCCCATAATAAGTTGAAACGTATGGTCTTTACTGTTGCTCGTGCAATACTCGCTGCCGTCAAAATTGTGGCAATATCGGAGCGCATGAGGGTTGCGCCGGCTGTTTCTATTGCTATATCTGTGCCTGAAGCCAATGCCATACCCACATCTGCAATGGCTAAGGATTCCGCATCATTAATTCCATCACCCACAAAAGCTACTTTATGACCTTGCGATTGATAATTGCGTATAATTGATGCTTTATCGGAGGGTAATAACTCTGCGTAAATATCTTTAATTCCAAGCTCTTGCCCTATCTCATCTGCTACTTCTTTTTTGTCACCTGTCAGCATCAGTATTTGTATGCCCTGCTTCTGTAATTGTGTTAGTGTTTCTTTGGCATTTTCACGAAGAGAATCACGGAATGTCCATGATGCAACCCATGTATTTTCAACGGCTAAAAACACAGATGTTCTATTGGTTTCTGGTAAATCTTTTACCCCTGCTTGTTCCATAAAGCGCCGGCTGCCTAATCGGTATATTCCCTGCGATGTATGGGCAAGAGTTCCTAAGCCCGCTATCGTTTCCACTTTTTCTAATCGGGTATCGGTTGTTGTGGCTAAAGTTTTCAGATATTTTACAAGTGCAATGGAGAGCGGATGTGAGGAAGTTTGTGCTAAACGTAAAGCTATGGGTAAATGTGCTGCGGCGTTTTCAGCATAATATGCGTCGGTCACGGTAGGAATGCCTTGAGTAAGTGTTCCTGTTTTGTCAAATGCTATATGGGTGATGGCTGCTGTTGCTTCTAATTGTGCCGCATCTTTAATCAGTATGCCCAATTCCGCTGCGCGTCCTATGCCTGTAATTAAAGCTGTTGGCGTGGCAAGTCCCAGAGCGCAAGGACATGCAATGACCAATACACTGATGCTTGCCATCAATGCTTGTGCAAATGAACCGCTCAGAAATATCCAGAGTATGCACGTTACTACTGCGATCCCAATGACGGTCGGAACAAAGACCGACGCTACCTTATTTACATATCGTTCAATCGGGGCTTTGCTGCTCAATGCCTGATGTACTCGTCGTATAATCTCTGCCAAGACAGTGGCATCGCCGACTTTATGAGCAGTAATGTGGATGACAGAACCGGTATTGATTGTACCCATAAAAACGGTATCGCCTATTGCTTTACTTGTCGGAAGAAATTCTCCGGTCAATGAGCTTTCATCTATGAAGGAATTGCCAAAACTGATAAGACCGTCGGCGGGAATACTTTCACCTGATTTGACGATGATTTCATCACCGATAAGCAATGTTTCCGTTGGAATCATGAGTTCCTTCGTATCGCGTATCACACGTGCGAGAGAAGGGCGCAATGCGATAAGTTTTTTGATGGCACTGCCCGTTTTTTGCTGCGCATTTTCTTCTAATAGCTTGCCTAAGAGTATAAATGCTGCAATGATGGCTGCCGATTCAAAATAAACATGCGGTTCAATGCCATAGCTCATCAAAAAAGAGGGGATAAGAGTTGCTATTGCACTATACGCGAAAGCTATACCTGTACTCAATGCTACTAATGTGTCCATCGTCATTGACCAATGGCGAAGACCCTGCCACGCTCGTACAAAAAACTGATTGCCGGAATAGCCCAGCACCGTAGCTGTCAGAATCATCGAAATCCAGTTCAATGCTGTACCGCCATGATGGAAAAACATTCCTATGATAAATACCGGAGTAGAAAGTACAAGTGCAATGATAGTCTTGCTGCGCAATGTGCTTATGCGCTCTTCGTTTTTATCAGTAGTGCTAAATACACTTTTTTGTTGGGTTAAGGTAAACCCTGCTTGTTGAGCCAGTATATGCACTGTATTGTCAATTATGCCTTGCGGAATGATAATTCTTGCACTTTTTGAGGCATAATTTACCGTGGCATCAATCACACATTTATCACGATTGAGTAATGTTTCTAATCGGGCAGCACATGAAGCGCAACTCATGCCCTCGACATCATACAGAAGGGACGATGTGGCTTCATGTTCGGTAATTCGGTTTGTTTCTGTTTTCATAGCCATCACTTAAAAAAATGGATACGATTATTCGGCTTTTGCATTGTGTGTCTCATGTTTTATTGGTCAGATACTCTCAATGGATAATATCATTCATTGCATCAACAAATTCACAATTCCAGTGAATGGCAAGAGTGCATCGCCGAAATTAGAAGATACGAGAGAGTAAAGACTATTCAATTTTTGGTGTATAATCAAAAAAAAGCCGTTCCGACATTCATCGGAACGGCTTGGAATGATGTACTGATTTTTCGGCTTAGCGAACAATCATCAAAGGAACGCTTACTCTTTCAGAATTTGTGCGAGCTACAACACGGTAAGAACCTGTTGCAAGTTTATCCGCTGCGATAGCAAGAGGATGCTGACCTGCTGCAAGTACGCCATTGAAAAGAGGCATAACCACAGCACCATTAATATCAACGATGTCAATACCAACAGTTTGAGGAGCATTACCGCCAAGAGTGAAACTTACCATTGATTGCACAGCGGCAGGATTTGGACCAACGCTGATTGCCATTGTTTCGGAAACGGCATCTTCTTCAATACCGGAAGCAATTGCTGTTGCGCTGACCTCAATAGTAAATACATCTTGTGAATTATCATCAAGAGTTGAAGTGATGGTCATTGTTGCTGCATAGCTGCCTGCTTTGTCGGAAGTAAAGCCGATGTTAAATGGCAATTCGATATTTGAAGGAATGATATCTTGTTTGTCAATAATACTGAAATTAGCAGCATCTTTACCTTCAAACTTGATATCTTTGATAGTTATTGCTTGTGTCGAAGAATTACGTAATTTCAAGATTTTATTTGCTGTACCAACGGCAACGGAACCAAAAGAAACTTTGCTGTCAGTTGTTTTGAGTACGGATGGTTTGGGAGCATTGGAAATACCTTTACCTTCAATTGTTAATGACATATTGTTGATTTCTTCTCCATCAGAATTGGATGTAAATTGCAATGTGGCAAGATAGATTTTCTCTTGAGTGGGTTTGAATTTTATGCTGAATTCTTTTTTCTGTCCCGGCTCAATGCTAAGAGGTAATGTACCTTTATCCATTGTGAATGCTTCCGGATTGGAGCCATCAAGAACTATATCGCTGATAACAAGCGGAATTTCGCCTTCATTCATAATATCAAATTTTACATCTGCTTCGGTATTGACAGCAACTTCTTTGAAATCAACAGAACCAACGCTTGCTGCAATTTTTGCAGTTTTTGGTTTTTGTATTTTGCCTTCAAGCAACCAATCCCATGATTTTGAAATAAAGGTAGTGCGAGTCAAAGGACTGTCAAACGCTTCCACAGGTACTGTTAAGAATACTAAACGCCCTTTTTTGTCATTTTCATAACTTACGCCAACAATATTCGTTGCTTTATTGTCCGTTGTGAAAAGAGGAACACTTGTACTTCCTGTTGATAATTTCATAATATCGGTGTACATGGTATAATTCTGATTCGTATTATTAGCTAAACCATTTACAGCATTAGAAATAGGATTGCCTTCAATTCCCGCAACATTAAATTTTGTGTATGTGTATGTATTTCCGCTAACAGTAAAGCGCAGAACGCTTTGCACAAATTCAACTTTGAGAATATCTTTGAAGAAATTGACCGCTTCAGGAACCTTACCTTCAGCAGCATTTGGATCATTGCTTGCCCACCACAAAGAACGCGGCGCAGACAAAAAGACGCTCTTACCTTGTGCTAATAAATCTGTTACCAATAAAGCAATATTGGGGTAACTTGGGGATTTTGATGCTAATGGTGCCGGTGCAAATACACCTTGACCTGGGACAACAATACCACCCGATAATTGGAAGGAGTAGCCATCAAATTGATCTTTGAAATTAGCAATAAGAGGTTCTGCTTCTTGCCAGCTTGTACGTAAGATACCATTGCCATAGAGTGGGCTTTCTGACATGAGATTTGCATAATCATCACCCCAATTGACAAAACCACCAATTTGAGTTGTCAAATATTTTGCATTGTCTGTTAATGCAAATACTGTTGTTGAATTGGAACGTGGATCAATGCCTGCTTTTGATCTTGGCGTTGCTTTCACAATAACTTTTCCTAATTCAGCCATGAAAAAAGAGGAACCGGCTGTAATTTTTACGGTAATATCGGCTGTTTTACCGGCTGCAATTTTTACATCTGTAGTACTAAGTTCAGTTTTCCAGTCTGCGGGATAGCTACTATTGTCTTCATCAATCTCAAGATCAAAGGTCAATTCCATTGCATTCGTATTTTTCACCGTGATGATTTTCTCGATAACTTCCGATGGTTTGATAACATTGTATGGTTTTGACATGGATAATTCTGCGCGAGCGGAACGTACAGTAAGGCGCTCTTCTTCAGCATTAAGGATGGTACGAGGTTTGGTTCCGTCATTGTCAAATTCTGCAACCATTGCTACCAAATACATTTTTTCCGGTTTCCAAGTATTGTCTAACTTACTGCTGAAAGTATAAGTTTTTACATCGCCGGCTTGTACGCTGTTGGGAAGTGAATTAGCCGCTCCCCATGCACCACCGAGAAGTTTACGAACAACATGGCGATGGTAGAAATTTTTGATAGGATTACCTTTTTTATACCATTTGCTACCGACTGTATTATTATATGCGTTTACTTGGTCGAATGGTTGTCCTGAACCTGTGACACTATCTTCAATGACAATCAAATTGAAACGTTTTTCGCCTGTGTGATTAGCAAAAAAGCGTGCTTCAACTTCAACTTGTAAACTGCGTGAACCTGCATTAAAGTTCACGGATTTTAGACGAACATCCACAATAGATGTACGCCCCATATAATTACCTATATTTCCAGCAACAGTTGCTGGGTGTGTTGCAATTGCGTCCGAACGATTCACTGTTGCGCTTGGATAGCCATTCCAGTAACCTGCCGCACGTATAGTTTCCTGCTCTGTAATAGCCATGCCGTCACCTTGGTGATATGCCATAAGAATAGCATCCTCAGGGTATTGTTCGTGTATTTGTTCAAAAGCTTCAATACCGCCCGGGCAGTATTGACACCAAGCACCTGTTTGTTTTTCAACAACGACTTTCTTTTTGGGCATCTGGGCAAAAGATGCCGTGCTTGTGATAAATCCGAGCAATGCCAAAAGCATCATGCTGCGGAAAAAAGTGAATCGGTGTACCATAGTAACTCCGAAAAGAATGAGATAAAAATTGTGAATTGATGGAATGTCGTGATTCTGTTCAATGATGAGTTAGCACTACGCATACCACATCGTCCATTATGGCAATAACCATTGATATTGTACTTTGTCGCATGTCTTTGTACATTTACGACTATGCAAAATGGCATTTTTTTATGAAACACGCAAATACTTTTTAACTAAAGCCATACAAGGATGAGCGATAAAGTGCCAAAGTGGCGATTTTTGGACAATATATGCTCAAATTTTACCTTTTTTGCACAAGAGAATGAAGTAACTTGCTAAGGGATATTTAAAGCCAACCCTGTTGTTTGTACCATTCAATGGTTTGTTGAATTCCTTGTCTTAATGTAAACTCCTCCTTGAATTGGAAATCTTTTTCGGCATTTTCAATGGAGCAAATCCAGAATTGCCGAGTAATATCAATGCCTTTTTCATAGTTGAGAACACCCGGTTTCGCAGAAAAACGGTTAAAAAAACCGGCAGCTCCGGCAAGTGCAAACACCAAAGGATGGGGAATGCGCAGTGTGAGAATACGTTTTTTCTTGAGAACCTCTTGTGTAATCTTCCCAATTTCTTCCCATGTATAGTATTGTTTTGAGGAAATAAAATAGGGCTTACCAATGGTATTGAGCGATTCTCCTGCTTCGATGATACCGCGAGAAAGATCCAAACCATGAATAAGACTGATTCTTTTTTCATCGAAACCAATGAGCGGCGCTATGCCATTTTTGACGGTTTGGAAAAATGTGAGGATTTCTGTATCTCTTTGTCCATAGACAGCGGGAGGTCGCACAATAGTAATAGGAATGCGGTGCTGTTCTTTCATTACTTCGTCTTCGGCAGCTTTTTTACTTCTGCCATAAGCGGTGAGCGGGTGAAAAGGTGTTGATTCGGTTACAGGTTTGTCAAGCGATTCAGCCGGACCTACGGCAGCCAAGCTACTGACATGGACAAAACGTTTGATATTGGGTGTTGCTTCCAGAACAGCATCAAGTATCGTGCGTGTCCCATCACGATTACCTCGCATAAATTCTGCTTCATTTTTTGCGGTTGTCAAGCCCGCAACATGAAAGACAATGTCCACACCATCTAATGCTTTTACAAGCCCTTTTTTGTCGCTAAGTGATGTCTCTACAAGTGAATATGGTTTGTCTTTGAGCCAACGCATATTGCTCGAAGAACGAATTGTACAAACAATATCATAGCCTTTTTTGTGTAATAAATCCGCAATGTGACTACCTATAAAACCTGTTGCTCCGGTTACCAATGCTTTCATCGTGTGTTACTGTGTTAATGAATAGTACGACAAAATTACGCTTTAATCGTCATGAACCTGCACAGCGCATTGTGTATAAGTTCTAAGGTTCTTTCAAAGAAAGCATGCATAGATATACACCGTACACAGTAAGGGCTGTATTTTTGCTTATATTTTTCAATTTTACAGGTGGACAAAATGATACATCCCGAAGTACTCGAATTATTGAATGCTCAAATGAATAAAGAATTTTATTCATGGTATTTATACCTTTCTGTGTCAACATATTTTAATTCTCAAGACCTCGAAGGATTCGAGCAATGGACGAATGCTCAAGCTCAGGAAGAGTTGATGCACGGTATGAAGATTTACAATTATATCTTAGAACGCAAGGGGAGTGTTGATTTTCGTGATATTCATAAGCCATCCATGACATGGGCTTCACCAGTTGAAGCTGTCTCGGCAATTTATGAGCATGAGCGCTCTTTATCGCAGACCATTCATCAGATATTAAAAGTGGCACGTGAACATGCCGACTATTCAGCTGAGGTATTTCTCCATTGGTTTATTACCGAACAGTTAGAAGAAGAAGTGATGGCAGATAGAGTGTTGCAAAAGTTAAAAATGGTAGGCGATAATTCAGGAGCGTTGTTAATGTTAGATTCACAAATTACCCAGATAGCTGCTGCGGCATCGGCACGCGCGGCACAAAATGCTTAATAGGTGAAATATGAGTATAAAAATTTACACCAAAACAGGTGATGATGGCACCACAGGATTATTCGGCGGACAAAGAGTAAAAAAATATTCCGCTCGTATAGATGCGTATGGTACTGTTGATGAATTAAATTGTGTCATCGGTATTGCTTTGGCGCAAGATGATATGCCAAAAAGTATGCAGCCGATTTTAACTGAAATTAGTGCTTTACTTTTTACCGTCGGAGCAGATTTGGCAACACCATTGGAACGTGAAGCAAAATATCATATCCCGCGAGTGGAAGAAAAACATACGAAATGGCTTGAAGAAATTATTGACCGTTACAGCTATGATTTACCGACATTAAAAACATTTATTTTACCGGGTGGCACCAAAGCTGCGTCTTTTTTGCATTTGGCAAGAACGGTTTGTCGTCGTGCTGAGCGTTTATGTGTCGAATTGTCCGAAAAAGAAGATATAGGTGTGGCAGTGATACCATTTCTGAATCGTTTATCGGATTTCCTCTTTACTGCAGCCCGTATGGCTAATTTTCTCGATGGTACAGATGATATTCCGTGGAAACCTCATCACTAATTATCAATGTTGCAATTTCTTTGAATGATAACGATTAATTCCATATCGTCCGGCTATGATACAGAGCGAACTTCGCTATTGCAAAGCGGTAAAGAAAATGAAGAAAAAAAAGTCTTCTCCGGTACGAAGGAATTATCAGAAAAAGATCAAAAAATTATCCGTGCATTAGAAAAAATAGATGCTGATGTCAAAGCACATGAAGCGGCGCATCAGGCAGCAGCGGGTGGTTTGGCTCGTGGTAAATCATTCGGTTATACCGTCGGTCCCGATGGTAAACGATATGCTGTAAGTGGAGAAGTAAAAATAGATACTTCTCCTGTGCCGAATAATCCGCAAGCAACTATTGCAAAAATGCAAATTGTTCGACGTGCCGCTTTGGCTCCCGGAGATACTTCCGGACAAGATCGCGCAGTGGCAGCGCAAGCCGCAAAAGCAGCAGCGGCAGCACAAGCAGAGCTTCAGCAAAATTCCGGTAACATTAATTCACAGCAATCCGAGAATGAACAAAAAATATTGACATCCGGTAATCCATCTGCAAAAGAGAAAAATACAATGCAAAAACAATTATCAAATGTCTATCAGCAAAATACTGTCAATTCAACAGTTTCTTATTCGGAATTATGTTCAAATTGCAATACTCTCAGTTCATGCAATCATCTTTCTGCGGGCTTAGGTGTGTATTCGGGAATATCATTATAAATTATATGAAAGTCATTATGAAAAAAATTATGTTTTCGCCATCGCTGCTATTTATTGCTTGTGCAATGATATTGACACTTAGTGCATGCAAAGAAGATCCGACGGGTGCACAGCAGCCTACAACGACTGTTGTATTACCTAAACCATCACCGTTAGCCGGAAACTGGAAAGCTCAGATCGCAGTACCGGTAATTCAAATCGGCGGCACTGTTGATGTCTTTTTTTCAGAATCACAAAATAGCATTAAAGGCAGAGGCTATGCTCTTTTTGATATTCCTGCAAATCTTCTTGATCCCAATGCGAATCCCGATGAAGAATTCCCCTATAAATTAGCTCAACCATTAGAAAATTGCACTGCAAGTTTTAATGCTGATTCAACGGTTGCAATTAATGCTGGGTTGCTTGACCTTAGTATTTTATCCTCATTAGGCGGCGGCGGTGGCGGCGGTGGAGGATTTTTACAAACGGTTCCTCTCCAAATATCGAATGGAAAAATGAGCACGGATAAAAAAAGTATCTCAGGCACTATAACCTTTTTGTTTTTCCCCTTACCGGTGACTTTTGTAAAGCAATAATAATAATTTTGATTCTATTTTATTTATGATACATAACGAGAGCATGACATTATTTCAGCAATTAACTGACCTTTTGCGCCGAAAAATTCTTATCATTGATGGTGCTATGGGAACGATGATACAAAAACATACACTCCAAGAGCAAGATTTTCGAGGAGGAACACATCATCATCATGACACAATTCATGCTCAAATTTGCCATCATAATCATGATTTGCAAGGAAATAACGATTTACTCTCTATAACCCAACCGGATATAATAAAAAATATTCATAGAGAATATCTTGCTGCCGGAGCTGATATAATTGAAACCAATACATTCAGTGCAACACGAATTGCGCAAGCTGATTATGATGCGCAAGAATTTGCGTATGAGATAAATGTACGAGCGGCACGCATAGCAAAAGAGGCGGCATTAGAATATTCTACCGCAGAAAAACCACGTTTTGTTGCCGGTGCTTTAGGACCATTAAATAAATCGCTGTCATTATCACCTGATGTGAATAATCCCGGTTTTCGAGCTACGAATTGGGATGAGGTAGTTCTTGCTTATAAAGAACAATTACACGGCTTACTTGATGGTGGTGTTGATATTATCCTCATTGAAACAGTGTTCGATACGCTCAATGCAAAAGCAGCAATTTATGCAGTCAATGAAATATTCGATGAGCGCGGAATGTCTTTGCCTGTCATGATTTCCGGAACAATTGTTGATTTGAGCGGTCGTACATTATCCGGTCAGACCACAGAGGCATTTTGGAATTCTATTCGTCATTGCCCGAATTTATTATCTGTCGGATTAAATTGTGCTCTCGGTGCTGAACAAATGCACCCATTTTTAGCAGAATTATCGCGCATTGCCACATGTTTTGTCAGTGTTTATCCTAATGCAGGTTTACCCAATGAAATGGGCGGCTATGATGAAACACCCCATCACATGGCTTCTGTGCTCACTCAATTTGCCGAAGAAGGATTATTTAATATTGTTGGTGGCTGTTGCGGCACGACACCCGATCATATAGCTTTAATGGCAAAAAATGTAAGTGCATTAACACCACGAATAATTCCCACACATCCTCAATTTATGCGATTGTCGGGCTATGAACCATTTATCATGCGCCCCGAATTAAATTTTGTCAATATTGGAGAAAGAACAAATGTCACGGGTTCTGCTAAATTTGCAAAATTGATAAAAGAAAATAAATATGATGAGGCATTGTCTGTTGCCTTACAGCAAGTTGAAGCCGGTGCGCAAATTATTGATATTAATATGGACGAGGGGATGTTGGATTCGGAAGGTGCAATGGTCACATTTCTGAATTTAATAGCCGCCGAGCCGGATATTGCCCGTGTACCGATTATGATTGATTCGTCAAAATGGTCGGTCATAGAAAAAGGATTACAATGTATTCAAGGAAAGGGAATTGTAAATTCAATCTCTTTGAAAGAAGGGAAAGAAAAATTTATTGAACAAGCACGTAAAATCCGCTATTACGGTGCTGCAACTGTTGTTATGGCTTTTGATGAACAAGGGCAAGCAGATACGGCTGCCCGTAAAATTGAAATTTGTCAAAGAGCATATTCTATTTTAACGGAAGAAGTCGGATTTCCTCCCGAAGATATAATTTTTGATCCTAATATTTTTGCCGTAGCAACAGGAATTGAAGAACATAATACTTATGCAATGGATTTTATCCAAGCTGCCGAATGGATAAAAAAGAATTTACCGCATGCAAAAGTCTCCGGAGGCGTGTCTAATTTATCATTTTCATTTCGCGGCAATGAGCCAATTCGCAAAGCAATGCACTCGGCTTTTCTGTATCATGCTATCAAAGCCGGTATGGATATGGGGATTGTAAATGCGGGGCAGGTGGACATTTATGATGATATACCCAAAGATTTGCTCGAATATATTGAGGATGTTTTATTTAATCGTCGTGCTGATGCTACCGAACGATTAGTAGAATATGCTGAAAAAATAAAAATGTCTGCACAGGACTCTACGCAAAAAAAACAAGAAGAACTTGCTTGGAGAAATACATCCATTGAGGAAAGAGTAAAATATGCTTTGGTAAAAGGTATTGATGCCCATATTGATGCAGATATGGAGGAAGCACGTCACTATTATTCTCGTCCCATTGAAATTATTGAAGGACCTTTGATGGATGGAATGAATATTGTTGGAGATTTATTCGGTGCCGGAAAAATGTTTTTACCACAAGTAGTTAAATCTGCACGTGTTATGAAAAAAGCCGTTGCATATTTAATGCCGTTTATGGAAGCAGAAAAAAATGGCGAAGAATCAAAGCCGAATGGTACTATTTTAATGGCTACTGTCAAAGGCGATGTTCATGATATTGGTAAAAATATTGTGGGAGTTGTGCTGGGTTGTAATAATTATAGAGTTATAGATTTGGGAGTGATGGTCAGCGCAGATAAGATTTTAGAAACAGCTTCTAAAGAAAATGTGGATATTATAGGGTTGTCCGGACTTATTACACCTTCTCTTGATGAAATGGTGCATGTTGCAAAAGAAATGGAACGCAGAGGAATGAATACGCCATTATTAATTGGTGGAGCCACAACATCACGTGTGCACACGGCAGTAAAAATCTCACCACAATATTCCGGTATAGCAATGCATGTTCTGGATGCTTCACGCGCTGTGCCTGTGGCAGGGAATTTATTGAATGGCGACACCTCACCGGAATTTATAGCGCAAATAAAAGCAGAATATGAAAAAGTACGACAGGATTATTCGCGAAGGTCAAATGAAAAAGAAATGTTACCTCTTGAAGAATCACGAAAGAAAAAGCTACAATTATTCTCGTGAATGAAATATGAATAATAAAAAAGCCCGATAAGTACAGGGCTTTTTTATTGGATTTTTATGGGTACATCAAAATAACATTATTGCAATGATGCAGACATAAGCTCTAATGTTCTTATTTCGAACTTGTTTAAAGATTGGTCAAA
>DDTD01000072.1 GCA_002344005.1 Ignavibacteria bacterium UBA2373
GATTATTAGACAATAGACCAATTGGACCTTTGTCATATTTTAAACTTCTTATATATCAAAAATAGTGAACAGGAATAACATTATTGTCGTACTCTCATTAACAGCAAGTCTTTTTGTATATCTTTTTTATCGAACGAAGAAAACAATTGTTGTTTCTCTCGCCCTCCATATTATACCCGAGGAATACTTTCAGGAATTGCGTCATTGGATAAGGTTAGAACTCCCTCTTAATGATTTTGTTATATATTCATTACCGGAAGGTTTATGGGTAATGGCGGCAACAATTATGGCATTACCATTTATTGTCGAATATAAACGTTATGTGTTCAAATTAATGTACATACCATTATTGTTTTCCGTCGGATTAGAAATACTTCAATTACTCAATATAACTCGCGGAAGATTCGATACAGCAGACATCGTCATTGTAATATTGTCGTGGTTTATGGCAATAATTATTGGAACATCACCTTCACACACCACTATTTATCCGTTTACATTGCGGGGAGTGCTTTGTCTCCTCGTATTTTCTCTTGTTTATTTATCGCATGTATGCCAATAATCATAAGACAAGAAAAAGTCAATATCTTTGATAATCGTGAAAATTTGAGACTATTACATATCAGCGATTTACATCTTCGCTTTTCTTCACGACGATTGGATGAGCTTGAATCTATTCTTTATTCTCTTGAACCGGATTTGGTGTTGATGACAGGGGATTACTATGACATTCCTTCGGCTGCATTACTGTTCAGACAATTTATAGAAAGAATTGCTTCTCACTATACGGTTATCTTTGTGAAGGGTAATCATGACACCTTATGGGGTAAAAAAATCACCCAAAAACTCATTGGTATGTATAATTGCCATGATCTTGATGACAATTCATATATTTATACATCTTCTCGTGGTTTCCACTATCATTTTACTACATGGAAATACGGAAAAATGTACCAAACTCTGAATCATAAAGAAGCAAGAATTATTCTTTTGCATAATCCTGAAGAACTTAAGAATCATTCTACTGATAATATCTCTTTAATTCTTGCCGGACATTTGCATGGCGGACAATGTATTTTCTATACGACAAAAAACACATCTCATTTTCCGGGATCATTGCTTTATACATATTGTTGTGACCGAAGAACTATCAATAAAACAGAATTAATTGTTAGTAAAGGACTTGGTGATACTTTGCCACTTCGAATCAACTGCCCGCACGAAGTTACTCATATCACAATCACATAAACAGATTTACCATTGTTTTTTTCTGGCATTGATATGTTGCCAATACGAAGTCCGATAACGCCAAGCATTGTGAAAAAAATATTTTTGTGCATTAACTAACGGAACTGCAAAGCCCTCACAGGAGTAATGCGCACTGCAATAAGAGCGGGAACAAAGGTGGCTGCAATGGATAAAAACAATGAAAATGCACACACGATAATGCCATGCATCGGCTCGAATGCTATGGGAGCGGTGTCAAGGTAGTATAAACTGCTGTCAAGATGGATAATGCCATAGTATTGCTGTATAAAACAGAGCAGATAACCCAAACCGCACCCCAGAAAAGTGCCAAGTAAACCGATACCCACTCCTTGTGCTACAAAAACCGCTACAATATCACGACTCGCCATACCAATGGAACGCAATACACCAATCGTATGCGTTTTTTCAACGACACCAATAAGCAAAGCTGTCAAAACATTCAACATAGCAACTATTGTGATTAAGCCGAGCACTATGGGAATAGGTTTTTTTTGCATCTCGATCCACCCGAAAATGGATGCATTCAAATCATTGACCGTTGGCGCATAATAGGGGTAACCAAGTAAATCTTCAATAGCTTGGGCAGTGTTGCGAACTGTGCTTATATCTCTGACCATAATATCAAATCCGGTGACAGTGTTCGGTGGTAATGATGCAAGGTCATGAGCTATTTCTAATGGCATAAACACATAGACATCTTCGTATTGTGTCATTCCTGTTTTATAAATGCCGACAACATGTACTTTTTCTACATTCGGGACAATGCTGCCTCCCTCTTGTTGTTCAATCGTAGTCACAATAAGGGTAGAACCAATTCTCACATTTGCTTTACGTGCCAATGACTGACCAATGATTATTTCTTTTGCATTGGAGGCGCTAAATGCAAATCTGCCTTCAACAATATGCTTGGGTCTTTGCGCTAACTCTTTATCGGCATCCACACCTTTGACAAGAATACCTTCAAGAAATGTTCCTAACCGTAAGAGAGCTTCTTTTTCCACATGGGGAGTGATGCCGACAACATTGGGTATATGCTCCATCACGGCTTGGCATAGTACTTTACTATCGCCAATCGGTTTTGTACCAAAAGCGTATAAGTGTATATGAGAAGTAAATTTAGTAGCATTGTTCCTCAATGCTTGATCAAATCCCTCCAATACCGACAGAGAGATAATAAGTGCCATAGTGCCTATAGCGACACTACCGATTGCTACCCATCGTGTAAAGCGCAAAAACTTACCCCTTTTTATGGGTTGGGCAATGCGTCGAGCAAGGAAAAAAGCGAGTGATTGTTTCATGAACGCAATATACGCAAGAGCGACGTGCGAACAACCTTTCTGCGTACATTTTTCCATATAGACACATCTTTACAATCATTTTACTTGGTAGGGCTAAAAAAAATGCAGAGTTTTGCAGTTATTATTGTTCATTTTCATGGCTATCTATGAATGGTAAACTACTAATTTTACTTTTTCTTCTTTGTTCCACCGGATTGTGGGCGCAGGGCGTGACCACCGGATCAATAAGCGGCACTGTCTTCTCTCAGCCCACAAAGGATAAGCCGCGAGTCGCTTTGGTCGGTGCTAAAATCACTGCACAGCATGAACCAACGGGTACAAAATACGGTGCTATTGTGCGCAATGGCGGGCGATATGCCATCAAAGGTATGCGTGTCGGTGGTCCCTACACTGTACGAGTATCCTATATCGGGTATGCATCGGCAGAGCGTCGTAATATTACCATTCAACTTGGTGAAGAAACGACTGTGTCATTTGAAATGGCAGAAAAAGAAATCAAAAGTGAAGAAATTGTTATTACCGCTCAAAAAAATGCGGAACTTGATGCCTCAAAAACAGGAGCCGGTTCTGTTATCACCAATGAACAAATCACAGCCGCGCCAACCGTCAATCGTAATATCGGCGATTTTGCTCGTATCAATCCTTATGCAAATCAAAAAGGTTCAAGTGAAAGCGGTGAGTTTCAAGCAATAAGTATTGCCGGACAAAATTCTCGCTTTAATAATATTCAGATAGATGGAGCCATAGCGGGCGATGGTTTTGGTTTATCTAATTCAGGCACTTCAGGCGGACAAGCCAATGCCAATTTTATTTCTTTGGATGCTATTGAAGAAATGAAAGTTTCTGTATCACCGTATGATGTACGCCAAAGCGGTTTCACGGGTGGTGTTATCAATGCCATTACACGTGGCGGGAAAAATAAATCCGAAGGATCAATCTTTTTTTATGGTCGCAATGAAGATTTTGTGGGGCTTAGCCCGGATAAAAACCGTCGCCCCTATAATACATTTCAAGATTTTCAAATGGGGGGGCGTTTAGGAGGAAAACTACTTGAAAATACATTGTTTTTTCATGTTTCGGGTGAAATACGATTACGAAAACTCCCACTTGAACTGGGGGTAAATGATCCGGGGGCACTTGTGAATTTCCCGGTTCCGCAAAGTCAAATTGATGATATAGCAGAAATTGCGCGCACAGTGTATGGTTATGATGCAGGTAATTCCAATCCATTTACACGTCGAGAAGATTCCTATAATATTACGGCACGTTTAGATTGGAATATCAATGAATCGCATAAATTACAATTCCGCCATAATTATACCCATGCTTATCTAGACCGTAATGTGCGCCGAGATTTACGTAATTTTTCCTTAACAAGCCAATGGAATACTTTTTTCAGTAATATTAATTCATCGGTATTACAAATAAATTCGGTATTTCAAGATATAGATATTCTTGGTCTTAAAGCTGAGAATGCGCACAATGAAGTCCGAGTTTCTTTGACGTCCACAGCCGATCGTCGTGACTTGCAAGCCGAACCATTTCCTGAAATGCGTATTTATACAGGAAGTGCAGAAAGTGTATGGTTGGGTCCTGAACGCAGTTCTGCAACAAATGCATTAGATCAAAAGATTATTGCTTTGACCGATGATTTTACATTATTTTTAGGTGACCACACCCTTACCTTCGGTACGCATAATGAATTGTCATTTTTTAATAATTTATTTATTCAAGATGCTTTTGGCAGTTTTATTTTTCCTGATGTGGAAGCCTTTCGTGCAAAGACACCTTCTTTTTATGCAATAAGTTATGCCAATACAGACATTACCGGAGGCGATATGCGTCCTCGCGCGGCATGGAGTATGCTGCAAACGGGTTGGTATATTTCTGATGAATGGGATATTGTTGATAATCTTAAAGTAATTGCGGGTTTGCGTGTGGATGTGCCCATATTTTTCGACACACCTTATCGTAATGATACATTAACCAAACGTTTTCCGGGATTTTCTACCGACAGATTACCGACCAATAATTTTCTTTTTGCTCCGAGAATCGGATTTAATTATAATGTTCTTGACGATAAATCACTTATTATTCGTGGTGGAACGGGAATATTCACGGGACGTGTGCCGGCGGTATGGATAAGTAATCAATTTTCCAATACCGGTATGGATATATTGCGCTCAGAACTTGGAACAAGAGGTGCAAATCAAAGAGTTATCAGAGTGAATGACCAAGATTTTATTTTCCCTATTGACAATAATTATGCAAATAATCCATTAGTGCCCGGCGATTCATTATATCCCGGACAACCGATACGGACTTCGGTGATAAATCTAACCGATCAAAATTTTAAATTACCACAGACATGGCGCTCAACATTGGGTTTTGACCATAAATTGTCCAATAGCATTACCTTGACAATGGAGGGAATGTATAGCAGAAACATTAATGAAGTGACTGTTTCCAATATGAATTTACGTCCATCACAACGTTTGGCGACTTCACCCATTGATGGCAGACCACTGTATGCCACAGCAAGACAGGATTCTCTTCGGGCTAAAGAATTTACACAGGTTATACTTTTGGGAAATCGCAGCGAGGGCTATCAATATTCTTTTTCATCACAAATTTCACTTGATTCGCGCAATACATATATCCCGGGATTATCTGCACTTGTGTCTTATACTTTTGGTAGAGCATATGATCTTATGGACGGTCAAAATTCGACGGCTCTTTCTATATGGTCAAACACGGATGCCATAGACCCGAACAATGCACAACTCGGACGTTCAAGTTTCGATATTCCCCATCGCATTATGGCAAATATTTCCTATAATTATGAATGGACAAAAGATATAAAATCCACTATTGGTATTTTTTATTCAGGTAATTCGGGTGAACCGTACAGCTTAGTCTATAATGGCGACATAAATGGTGACGGATTTGCGACGAATGATTTAATTTATATACCAAAACGCGCGGACTACGGAACAAAAATAATTGTTCAAAAACCAAGTGCCGGAACTGATTTGCGAAGTGCTGAACAAATTTTTGATCAGTTTATGCAATTTGTTGAAGGCAACCCAACCTTAAACGAATATCAAGGCAGGGTTTTGCCGCGTAATGCTATGCGTTCACCGTGGCGACACATTTTAGATTTAAGAATTACACAAACTATTCCTTCATTCACCGGTGATAAAATCGAATTTACCTTTGATATTCAAAACCTTCTAAATTTGTTTAATGCGGATTGGGGATGGCAGCAAGAAGTCTTGCTGGGAAGTCACAGTATAGTGGACATTGCTACAACACCTTTTGACAATCAAAATCGTTTGGTTTTAACGAACTTCCTTGATCCTACGACAGCAAATAGCGGTCAAGGTATTTATAGAACTGACAATCTTTTTTCACGCTGGCGTATGCAATTAGGTATGCGTTATACTTTCTGATATTATGAAAAATTTTCTTTATTTGGTCATAATCGCATCAGTTTTTATCATTGGTTGTAAAGAAGATGTTATGACCTTTCCTGAACTGTCAAAAGCAAAAATCCGCTTTATCAATGGTATTTCTTCCTCGGAAAATCTGCGTATTGATATTGATAGCGCAACAGTCGCCCAGTCATTATCACGAGGTCAATATACTTCTCTTATTGAAATAGCATCCGGAAAAGCATTGCCATGGCAGGTATATGATAATTCATCAAAAAAATTATTGTTTCAAAATTTTTATACCGTAGGACCGAATGGGCAATATCTTATTTTTATGAAAGGTGCTTCAGTCAATACCGCCGGTTTTCTTGCCCCTATTCCCGATACCGTCAGCGGTCCCTTCGGTGCCGGCAATGCTGCAATGCGATTTGTTCATTTAGCAGAAAAAGTTCAAGATGATCCGGCTTTGGAAATTTCCTTAAATGGTATTGCTGTTACGCCATTTTCTATTTATTCCGGCGATTATACACGATTATTTCCGCTGAAGGCAGGACAATTTTCACTTATTATTCATGATGAAGGGAAACCGGAAACTTTCAGAAATGCATTGCCTTTTTTTACATATAAAGAGGGCAAAGTTTATACAGTTTATACATATGATATTCCCGGCGAAACTCAAAGAATCGGTGCCGGTATAATTGAACATTAATTTTTTTTCTTACTTTAAAGGATTATTATGAAATATTTGAGACTCAGTATTTTTGCATGTGTATTTGCAGGATTATTGAATGTGGCATCTGCTCAAAAAACAGTTGCCGATGTACGTAAATTAGCTGTTGGTGATGTGGTGGAAAATGTTGGTATTCGCGTTACCGTAGCCAATCAATTTCGCAATACGTGTTTTGCCCAAGACGGGACAGCCGGCATTGCACTGTTTAATTCGCAATTTCGCAATGGCGTAAAAGTTGGAGACTCGGTTCTCATCCAAGCGGCAACAATTACCGAATTTCAGGCAACAACGGGACAGCCGGGCACAGGGCTATTGCAATTCAGCGGTAATAATTTTAAGTTTATTGTTGTACCGGTTCCCACAAAAGAAGAGTTACCAAAGAATATTGCTATTCCCGCAATAAATGAAAGTGTGGAAGGGCAATTAGTACGTGTGCGAGGAGTTGAATTTGTTGAAACCGGTGCTTTCCAAGGTGAAACAAATTATACATTAAAAAATCAAGCCGGCAATACATTACAATTACGCATTGACGGTAATACAGAAATTGCGACAAATCAATTAGCTATACCTACGGGGCGCATTGATGTCATTGGCGTTATTTCGCAATTTCGCGGCACATATCAATTACAACCACGTTTCGCAATAGACTTAGGACTTGAACCACCCGTACAAGACACAGTAAATCGCAATCGTACTCTTGATGTGACCACATGGAATTTATATTGGTTTGGCGATACAGCTACCGGTCCAAGCAATCGCGAATTACAATTACGCAATGCGGTACGGGCAATGAACACAATGAATAATGATATTTTTGGAGTTCAAGAGATTACAAAAGTGGAAGTCTTTAATCGTTTGCGTGATACTTTACAAGGTGATTTTAGTGGATTTATTGCCAAAGGTATCAATCAAGCACAAAGAACCGGCTGGCTTTATCGTAAATCCACAGTGCAATTACTTGATAGTGGCTTGGCGGTCAATGGAGGTTCGCAAGCATGGGCAAGCGGACGCTTCCCATATCGCTTTTCTTTCAGGGCAACCATTGATGGAAAACAAACAGATATGCACGCTTTTGTGATTCATGCCAAAGCAACGGACTCTGTCACGGCTATCGAAGATCGTAATCGCCGTGAACAAGATGCTTCCGCTTTTTATACCTATTTATCATCATTCTATGGCGATAAAAATGTGATTGTTTTGGGTGATTTTAATGATGATGTTCTTAATTCAACGATTCTTGATGGCACTTATCCTTCACCCTATAAAATATTTGTGGATAAAGCGGATGAATGGACTGTGACAACAAAACATTTAAGTGAAAAAGGACTTGCTTCGTATATTCGCAGCAATCGCAGCATGATTGACCATATTATTGTGTCCAATGAAATAGCAGCGAATGTTCACCGCGCTTATATTGAAACACCTAATGCATATATAAGTTCATATACTTCAACCACATCTGATCATTTACCGGTGACTGCGAGAATTTTTGTTCCTGTAACAACAGTAACCAATATTAATGATGAATCTTCAATGACTTCACTGTCATTAAAGTCTGCCCCTAATCCGGCTCAGCATACCATGACGGTGGAGTGTATTTGCCCAATGACAGCACACTATACTTTGAAACTTGTGAATTATCTTGGCGAAACCGTTCATACTGAATTTTCGGGGATGATGGAAGAGGGAATTATTGTGCGCAATATTCCGATTCAATCCTTAGCTTCCGGTATTTATACGCTTGTGCTGACGCACGATAAAAATGTTTATACACAACAAATTCAGGTTACTCATTAAGGTAATATTTGTGAATATCAAAAAAAAGCTGTTCCGACATCGGAGCAGCTTTTTTTTGGGAAAGAATGTTATTTTTGATACAACACTTTATTACTGCATACATAGTTGTCTGATAACAGAACAAAATAATAGAGACCATTTGATAAAAAGTTCTTATCAATAGTAATACTTTGATTACCTCTTCCGGAAGAAATTTTCTGCTTAAAACAACATTCTCCATCTACAGAAAATACTCTAACCTCAATATCTGTCTCACAAGGATTACAATGAATTATAAACACATCGTCATTTTCATCAATATTCCACACAATACAGTCATGCAATAATGATTCTTGTTCATTGACGCTGACTGCGTTTACTTGTGCAAAAACAGGTATTCGTATTATTGAATCCGGAAATGAATTTGATTCAATGCGTAAAATATTTTGATATTGTCCGGGCTTTGTAAAACTTACCCTTACACCAACAATAAGACTGTCGTCATCTTCTATTTGAAAAGGTAAAGTATCGGAAATATCAAGAGCAAAGTCGGAGTTGCTATTATCCAAAGTAATTGATTTCACATATATGCCCACATTGTTCTTTGTATAAAGCTTGCAATGTATTGTCTCTGACTGATGAGGAGAAAGTGTGCCAAAATTAATCTCAGGAACTGATGAGAGAATAGTGGGTTTTTCTTGATCATAATATGTTGCTTTTAAGGGAATATCTATAATATTATTATTGACATTAATAGCAATTGTATCATGAAAAATACCTTTGTTGAATGAATTTGTAGAAACAAGAACAATAATACTATCAATATTCGTAACATTGTATGGTGTTTCTTTTAAACTTTGTATTGTAAACACATTTGAATTACCTTTCATATATATACTGTCAATGCTTACAGGTGCCGTTGTCGTACCTTTTATTATTAATAATTGTTCCGAAGAAGAGTGTGTCGGAATTTCCGAAAAATCTATCATGTTGTGAGATACGATAATTTTTGGAGTAGTTTCTCCTTTCACTTCTACTCTTACCGGAACAGTTATCATAGGATGACTTGCATCATTGCTTGTAAAAGTAAGTGAAGATTCAAACACACCATTTTTGGTTGGAATGAAGCGAACAGTAAATGTATAGTCTTCCCCATAGTGAAGAGTAAGTGGAAAGGAGTTTTGAGTAGCGGTATCGAAACGAAATCCTTTCTTAAAGAAGTCTTTATCATTGGAGTATATCTTTGATAAAATAATGCCTTTAGGATTTTTTGCATATATAAGATAATCCGCGGAAACCTCATCGAAACTTGTAAGTGTGCCGAGGTCAAATTCTGTTTTGGAATTAATATTAATTTCCGGTTTATAAGCGGGAAGCAAATCTTTTTCGCTATAATAGGTGTAACCATTCGTGCCAACTGCCACACCATTGGTTTCCTCAAAAAATGATATATTGAGTAAACAAGTTGGCAAATTTCCTATTTCTTTTTCCCATGAGGCACCACCATCCGTTGTGCGAAAAATTGCGCCTTGATTGTTCGCATATCTGTCTCCTCCAACAGCATAGCCGACATATTGATTTGATGTAAATGTTATACCGTTTATCCAACGAACTTCCGGATAATCGGAAAGGACATTCTGCCAGGTTTCTCCGCCATCCTTTGTTCTCCATATACTTGCCGAAGAGCCATTCGATCCGCTGCAAAACCCTATGTTTTCATCAAGAAAATATACATCACGAAGTACTGAAGCACTAAAGATTTTTTTCCATGTTAATCCTCCGTCAGTTGTTTTATAGAGTTCTTTTCCTGTAAAATACTCACTACTTTTATCTGTTTTAATAATATAGCCGAGTTCTGATGTCACAAAATGTATGGCGATAATTGCCCCATTGCTAAAAGTATCTTTTAAATAGATCCATGAATTTCCGGCATTTGTCGTTTTTAATATCTTCCCTTCGGATGCACCACCATAACCAATTGTTGATGACACAAAATCAACAGACCAAAATGATGGTTTACCCTGTATATAGGTATCTGCTGACATGGTTGGAGAAAATGAAGTTAATCCATTACTTGATTTCCAACAGGCAAGATAATTATTAGCTCCTCCGACGGCAACTGTGGTTGTGTTGTCCACTCTATCAATGGCAGTAGCTCCTCGAAATATCTCATTATATACTTCTGTCCATGATTTACCGCCATCCTTTGTGACTATAATTTTAGCATTTGCACCAGAATGGCTATCCCAAATTGCTGCAGCGGCATGTTTTTTTGATGTCATTGTAATGTCCCAGACATCATAATTCGCCGGAGTCTTTGATAATTTCCATGATTGTGCCGGAAGTAATGATGTACTACTACAATAAAGAAGGGCAATGATAATAATATAATTTTTCATAGTATTTTATTTATTATGTAAGAGTAAAATTTGTTTATGATGAGAATTGTTTTCAGCAAAAAGTTGGACGATATATGTACCGACTGGGTATCCTTCGAGAGAAATAGTGATTTCTGTAGATTCTATTTTTTGTTTTTGTACTAATGTACCATGAAGTGATGTTATTATTATATAGCCGCCAAGATATGATGCATGTACAGTCATTGACCCGGTATATTGTAATATCATAGATGGCAAATTATCTTCGTCCATGCTGTCAGAAGAAAATCCGGATGTATTGGAAGTACGCCTCCAAATAGACGAATTTGATCCGGCAACAAGCAAAACATTGGGGTGATATGCACACGTTGTTAATACCGCATTATCATCAATTGGAATTGTTGACCATGATATACCGCCGTCGCTTGTCATTACTACTAATCCATTTTGCCCTACGCCAATACCGTATTTTCCAGAAAAGAATTTCCCGCCTTGTAAAGTCATATTAGCACTACCACTCCAGACATTTGTCCATGTTTTTCCTCCATCATTTGAATGCAGAATTGCCTCCGCACCATTATAATAGCCAAAAATATAGACATCATTTTCAGTTGGAGAAGCCAGCGAAGCCACAACTATATTTTTTATACTTGTGATGACATCCCATGACGCCCCACCATCTTTAGTGGACAATAGTGTGTTGATGTTTGAGAATCCACCTGCTGTATCGCATGCAGCATAACCAATATTTTCATTAAAAAAAGCCAATGAACGAAATGTATAATTATCTCCCTTGACATTTGTTTGGAACCAAGATTCACCATTATTTGTGGTTTTGAAAATAGCAGAGTTGTAACCGCAAACATAAGCAATCTTCGGAGAAGCAACAGAGTAGCGGTAAAACCCAAAAGACGAAGGGTTTAATGTACCATTAAAAAGATGCTCCTTCCATGTTACTCCGGAATTTGTCGAAGTATATGTTACTGCACAATTGTTTGTCGGCGAGTATCCGGCAGCATAAATTGTATCATTACTATGAATAACTATATCAAATAACATTGATGACGTAAAATCTAATTCGTCCCAATGCAATCCATAATCCTTTGTTTGTAATTGTACATATCTATTATTGCCCCACCCCACAGCATATCCAATCCCATACTCATTGATATCTACACCATAAAATCCCATACTACCATTTTCTTGATGTGCTTTAACCCATTCTTGGGATATTGCGCTTGAGATAAGAAAAGTAATACAACCAAATAATAGGACAAGAAATTGAGATATTTTACTTACCATACTTTGAGACATTATACCGCTCCTTTGAAATAACGTTATATAGATTTTACTTATGTAGTTATACAAAGATAGATCGGGACCATCTTCACGGTGGCAGAAATTATACATAATGCCCATATTATTCTACGAACACCACTTTTTTAACGACAAAAGCTATAACTCTTAGAATGTGGTTATTTCTTCTTTGGAATCTTTGTGGATGTCTTGATTGCAGGGGCTGTCAATATCAGGCATAGTATTTCAGAAATTATCGTAAATTTGTATATTGTAAACGTGATCATGGTAAAACAAGGAAATTGATATGACCTTATTGAATATTGAGTTGAGCCCTAAAGAAAAACTATATCATTTTTTGGGATTTTCAACGTTTATCATGGTATGGTGGTTTATGTACTATGGTAATCGTCTGCATACGCAAAATGAGTATGTCCAGTTAACTCTATATTCTTTAAGCTATATTGTGTTTCTGTCAATCAATCTTTATCTGCTTATTCCATTCTTACTCCTTCGACAACGATATGTTTCGTATGTCATAGTAATAGGATGTGTCCAATGTCTAAGTTATTTTTGTCAACAATTGGTGTATTCAATCAGTGTTGGGGATTTTTTTCATCGGCTAATCATAAATCCATATTTATATTTTAGGGATTTTGGTGTGAATATTCTTGTGAATGCAATGATAGGGTCAGTGGGACTGGCTTTTATACTTATTCATACACTGCTAAAAAAACAGCAGAAATTATTGGAATACGAAAACAGTATGCTTTATTCCGAATTGCAACAGTTAAAGGGTCAGATTAGCCCACATTTTTTATTTAATACGCTCAACAATATTTACGTTCTTTGTAAGACAGATTCTACTAAAGCCGCAGAGTCAATTTTAACTCTTGCCGATATTACCCGATACCAACTTTACGAAATTCAGAAGGAGACAGTTCAACTTTCGCAGGAAATATCATATATTAATGAACTTCTATCTCTTGAAAAATTAAGAAAGGACAATTTGGTTGTTGAGCAAAAAATAATTATAGAAAATGACTGTTTAGTTCAACCATTGCTGTTTACTCCTCTTGTTGAAAATGCAATAAAGCATGGATCTCAAAAAGTTGCTGATTGCTATATCTTTATTTTCCTTCATGCTACATCAGAAAAGTTAATTTTCACTATTCACAATACAATTCCAATGTATCATGCCGATATATCTGAAGGTACTGGGTTGTATAATTTACGCAGAAGACTTAACATTATGTATCCGAACTCACACGTGTTGTCTCAACAAATTGACAACACATCATATTCCGCAACATTAACTTTACAATTAATATGAACTGTATAGTAATAGACGATGAACCGTTAGCAAGAAAGGGGATGCAGTTACTTATTGCTGATATTACAGACCTATCTTTACTTGGTAGCTTCGCATCAATAATAGAAGCTGATAATTTTTTACAATCTACTGCAACCGACATTATATTCCTAGATCTTCAAATGCCGGAAATTCATGGATTTGATTACTTGAAAATTCATAATTCAAATTCTTTGATAGTTATTACAACAGCGTATCCGCAGTATGCACTGGAAAGCTATGACTATAATGTATTTGATTATATTACAAAACCGATACGGAAAGAACGTTTGTTGAAAACAGTTCAAAAATGCCGTACACATTTTTCTATTGTAAAGAATAACTTAGTTATGAATAACCCCGAATATTTTTTTATTCGTGTAAATAAAAAATTTATCCGTATCAACATTAATGATATCCTCTATATATCCGGTGAGAAAGATTATTCAAAAATTGTATGTGTGTCAAATAACTACTTAGTCCCGTTCAACTTAAAATCTATTGAAAAAAAAATAGAGGTTCCTTGCCTTCATAGAATAAGCAAATCATACATTGTTAATGAACAACACATACGAAGTTTTGATTCTGAGTTTGTTGAAATTGGTGAAACAATAATTCCGATTGGTGAGGCATATTCTCATGAATTTGTAGAGTATTTTGTTGGGAAAAGAATAATAAAAAAACAGTAGCTATCATGTAAGATACTATCATGTAAGATACTATCATGTAAGATAGGTTGGTTTGCAATGATTCATTGAGTAAACACAGGTAATTATTACTCTTTTACCACAGGAATTTCAACTATAAATGTTGCGCCTTTGTTTTTACCTTCGCTTTCCACGCGAATATCTCCATTATGTAAATCAACAATATGCTTCACAATGTATAATCCTAAACCCGTAGAGTGTTCATCACCTGTTGGTATAGACGACAAACGCTTAAACTCTGTAAACAAATGTTTTTTATCTTCTTCGTTTAGACCTTGTCCTTGATCTTTGACAGCCAATTGTATTGTCGTATCAATTACACTTAGAGTGATATGAATCTTAGTGTCATTATAAGAATACTTAATTGCATTGCTGACTATATTATCCACAACCTGCAAAAATCTTTCTTTATCAACAAGTGCATAACATTCTTGTAAATTCAGTATAAATTGTTGTTTTTTGTTTTTTGCTGCATACGAGAAAGTATCAACGGAGTGTTGCACAAGGTCTTTGAAATTAACTTTTGTTTTTTCTAAATCAATTCCACCCATCTCCGCTGCTGTTGATTCGAGTAAAGAGCTGATCATATTGCTCATATAGACTGCAGACTCTTTTATCATTGTGAGTAACTCATGTTGCTCATTGTCATTGCCTGATGACAGAAGCATTCCGGCTATAAGTTTAATATTGGATAATGGGTTTTTGAGATCATGAGCTGCCATCGCCATCAATTTCGTTTTGAAAGAATTAGCTTCTTCTAATTCAGCATTTTTTGTGGCAAGAATTTCTCGCTCTCGATTCATTACGGCAATGTCTCTGCTCTGTGCAAACTGTTGTGCACGTTTTACTGTATTTTCGCTCTGAATTTTTTTGAAAATTACGATATGTTTTTCAAAGTACTCGGCACTTTCTTTCCAACGTTCTTGCTTTTTGTAAAATTCAGCCATACCAAGCATTGTATCGGACATTCCCTCATGAAGTTGATGCTCGGTAAATTGTGCAAGTGATTTAATAAAGTAATCCTCAGCTTTATCAATATCATAATATGGATTATTAGCGTCGGAATAGAAATCTGCCAAGTCTTTCATAATTGTGGCTATACCGACATATACTTCTATTTTTTTACTTAATTCTAATGCTTCATATAAATATTGATATGCTTTGTCATACTCGCCTCGTGACTGATAAATAGTACCTAAAATTCCGCTCGACTGAGCGATATTTAATTGCATATCTATCTCTTTTTCTTTTTCGATTGACAGCAGCATATATTCCAATGCTTTATCAATATCATTAAGTTGTTTATATGTTTGCCCTATATTGGATAATAATCGAGCAATTTCATATTTATGCTGTATTGCTTGGGCTTGTGCTAATGCTTCTTCAAAAAAACGTAATGCTGTCGTATATTCTTTTAATGCAACATACACACTGCCTATATTACCTGTTTCTCTTATGCAATCGTTTAGCAAACCAAGAGAGCGGCTCATTGCTAATGCTCGTGAGTGATATTCTATAGATTTATCATATTCCGAAGCTGAATGATAGACATTTCCTAAATTTCCTAAAGAATGGGCAACTCCTACTTTATCGTCTATTTTCTCACGTTGAGCTAATGATTTGAATAAATATTCTATTGCTATGATATGTTTCCCTTGAGCATCATAGACACCGGCAATAGCATCATACAGTCGTGTTGTGTCAAAAGGCATATTTTCTGATTCGAAGTAAGCAAGTGCCTTAAACATTTTTTCGAGTGCTTCACTGTAATTTCCATGAATGTAATTGATAGAACCAATATTGCCGGTAATACGTGCAGCTTGCTCTTTAAAGCCGTTTTCTTCAAATAAAGCAAGCGCTTTTAAAGCATACTCATTTGCAAGAGCATATTCCGAACGTGTGTAATATATTCTACCTATCAAATTATAAATACTTCCTTGTTCATCAGGTTTTTTTTCATCATCTTGCAAGGTAAGAGCTTGTAAGGCATAGTCAAGAGCTTTATCAGTTTCACCAAGTTCAATATAACAGGATGCCATAACACGCAAAACTCTGCTGCGTAATGAACTCTGCGGAATAAAATCGGTTTTGGCAAGAGCATCAGACAATAACTTTAATGCTTTGGCATGATTACCACGCTTTAATTGAATGACTCCGGTCAATAACAATTCCAATATGTCATAATTATAGAATGTATCTTGGGTTATGGTGTCTTTATGTTTGCTTAAGTACAGACGTAACTCATTACAATACTTCATTGCTTCATCGTAATCGGCTTTTTTTTCTGCCGATCGTGCCCGATCCAACAAGTCTTCGCAATATTCTATAGTATTTGTCATTGTCTTAGTAGTATTTTATCTGCGTTGCAAGAATTTTTCCCACGCTACTGTTGGTGAGATTACACGATACACTTACAAATATACATGAAAAAAGTTTGCAACAACTTTGTCTGAATACTCTTTTTTCCTTGTAATTTTGCCCATTGACAAACAAAATCAAGGAGTTCACTATGGCACAAACATATTCATTCGACATCGTTTCTGAAGTAAGTATGCAAGAAACAGACAATGCTGTCAATCAAGCAATCAAAGAAATAGGCAGCCGTTATGATTTGCGTGGTTCAAATGCGGAAGTTGTTTTCGATTCAAAACTTAAAACGATTTCTATACGTGCTGAAGGTGAGCATTTTGTTGAAGCGGTACGTGAGATTATACAACAGAAATGCCTTAAACGAGGAATTTCCGCATTATCTCTCGATGCCGGTAAGCCCGAAGCTTTTGGCGGTAAAACTATTCGTATGACCATCAAGATTAAAGATGGTATGGAACAAGAAGAAGCGAAAAAGATAACAGCCCTCATTCGTGATTCTAAACTGAAAGTGCAGACACAAATTCAAGGCAATCAAGTCAGAGTAACAGGAAAGAGCAAAGATGATTTGCAAGATGTTATCACTCTGCTTCGCAATGCCGATTTACATTTCCCCGTACAATTTATTAACATGCGATAATGTACTGATAAAAAATGACTTACTAAGTGTTTGATAATATTGTAATGTTGTGATGTTTATTGTAATTGTCTTCGTGATCTTTCAGTATGGAACTGTTCGGTTAATTCATGAAGATGCTCGGTCATTGAGTAAAGGTGTTCGGCATCATTGGCAATTTCAGTGGTGGTAGCCGCAGCTGTTTCGGCAACGTCTCGAATTGTATCTACTGTTTGTGCAATACTTTGAGCTGTTGATGCCAATTCTTCGCTTGAAGCAGACATGGTAGAAATATGGTGTGACATTCCTTCCACACGGACAAGAATATCCTTCAGCGCTTGGGCTGCTTGTTCGGCTTCTTCTTGCCCGGTAGCAACCACTTTTGTGCCTTGATTCATAGCTGCCACAGCAGACTGCGAATCTTGTTGTATGCGTTTGATTATGGCTGCAATTTGATGTGTGGCATGTTGTGTGCGTTCTGCAAGTTTACGCACTTCATCTGCGACCACAGCAAATCCACGACCTTGGTCACCTGCTCGAGCTGCTTCGATGGCTGCATTGAGTGCTAATAAATTTGTCTGGTCAGCAATTTCTTCAATCATTTGAGCAGCAGAACCTATTTCCATTGTGCTATTACCTAATCGTTCTATTGTTGATGCACTTTCTTTAACCACAGCCGCTATGCTGTTAATTCTATGAATTGTTTGCTGCACGACGGTACCACCCTGCGTCGCTTGATGTACTGCCGATTCGGCTTCTTCCACAGCACGATGAGCCTGCATAGAATTATCTGCAATTGTTGATGCCATTTGCTCCACCGCCGCCGCAATCATCGTGGTATCGTTCGCTTGCTTTTGAATACCTTGCGCCATAGTTTCTGCGCCTTCCATAATTCGCCGACTTGCTGCTGCCGTAGAGCTAACTGATTCTATAATTTTTTCTATCATATCACTCATGCGTTGTAGAGCATTATTATAACCATTGAATAATCGGGCAATATCGTCATTATTGGTTGCTGTTAATCTTCCCGTCAAATCGCCTTCGGCAAATTGCTCGACGCTATGTAACATTAATGTCACATTATCTTGCACATATTGTTTTTCACGCTCCAATGTCATCATCATTGTACGGATATTATAGACCATTTTCATAAATGATTCTGCAAGTTTACCGGTTTCATCCATTGTGGCAATCGTAATGTGTATATCCGTGTTACCGGCAGCCACATCACTTGCCGCATTTTGCAATTGGCGTATAGGCGTGCTAATGCCTTTTACGGTAAAAAAGGCAATGGTAATAACAATACAAAGCATTACGGCATTGGCAATCATGATAACGGTAATCGTCGTGGAGGAAATCTGAACCGAATCCAGAGCGGTTTGATTGCTTCCCGATTTACTTAATTCAACCACTTGACGCAACTTAGCCGATGATTGGGTATAGATATCCTGTGACATACTTTCCAAAATAGCCACCGCATCGGTGCGTAAACCCGCATGGGATAACTTGAGCATCTCATCACGAAGGAATATATATTCTTTCAGCATATCGCTAAATTCTATATACAGTTTTTTTTCTTCCGACGATGCGATGAGTAATTCAAACTTGCGTTGATGTTCTGACAATGTCCCCATAACAACACCCATTTGTTGTTCCAATGAATTGCGGGCAGAATCGGTTTCGGCAGAGATATGTCGCCACTCCAGAATGCGTAAATCTGCAAAATGTTTATTCATCTCCGCCGCATAAAATGCCGCAGGTTGCCACCGTTCTATAATCTCATTGTTGCGGCTATTCATAGATTGCAATTGACGATAGACAAAGATGTTTTCCGCAAGTACTAACACAAACACTATTGCAAAGACAAGACCTAATTTTACCCCTAAAGGGCGATTAGCAAACCATTTCATAGACATACCCTCTTCTGTAAAGAGCAAATTTATTACAGAACAACACAAACGAATATGACAATTCTCAGTCTTTGCTCTAAAAATGATGAAATTTCTCAATCAAAGTGCTAACATCATACACACAGTCATTGTTGTCCTCTTCGAATGAGTCCCCACGAAGTACAATCTGCATATAATCCCTTCCCTTGATTTTTTTCACCATATTCTTTATCAAAGAGTGTAGCATACATCAAGAAATTTTATGTATTTACGGGACTTTTTTATACTTTTTGAAAAAAACACTTGACTCTCACCCTACGTGAGTGTCTAATTTTGCATCAATAAAAAAAGGAGTTATATATGGAAGAACAAACATTTTCTATTCGACACGTTTCTGCGATGTCAGGGGTCAGCATACGTACACTTCGTCTTTATGATGAGATAGGATTATTACAGCCTTTAGTACGAACGGAAGCTCGGTACAGACTGTATGGGAAAAATGAATTATTGCGTTTACAACAGATTCTATTCTACAAAGAGCTTGATATTCCTTTGGCTACAATCCGAAAAATTCTGGATAATCCGGCATTTGATACACTCACTGCATTATATCATCATCACAAAGAATTACTCAAAAAGAAAGACAAAATTGAAAAACTTTTACAGACACTTACTCATACCATTCAATCAATAGAAGGAGAATTACAAATGAATTACGATGATTTGTATCAAGGATTTGATACAGTAACCGCCGAAGCATATCGAAAAGAAGCAAAAGAAAAATACGGAGTCGAGTCGGTTGAGCAATCAGAACATGCTCTGCTGAGTATGAAAAAAAAGGACTTTCAAACATTACAAGCCATGATGAGGAATACACTTGAAAATCTGTTCAATCTATCTCATAAACCTATGAATGATGAAGAAGTTCAAGGGTTGATTCATGAGTATTATAGAATAATCAGAGAACTATGGGGTACATCATCGTCTGAAGATTCTCAAGCAGAACAATTTATAGGATTAGGGCAGCTTTATTGTGATGATGAACGTTTTTACTTGGTTAATAATTGTTATAATAAAGAATTTGCTGAATTTATGGCTGCAGCAATGAAATATTATGCCGAAAAACAACTGTACTAAAAAAAAAGGCGGTTATAAGCCGCCTTTTTTTATTTTTACTTATATCATATCGAATCGTGTATAGGGACGCAACACTTCGGGTACACGAATATGTCCGTCTTCGGTTTGATAATGTTCCAATATCGCTACCATTAATCGTGATGTTGCTAAACCACTGCCATTTAATGTATGCACAAATTCCGGTTTACCATTGGGTTCTTTATAGCGAATATTAGCACGACGCGCTTGAAAATTCTCAAAATTAGAACAACTGGACACTTCCAACCATTTTTGCTCACAAGGTGACCATGCTTCTAAATCATACGTCTTTGCGCTCGAAAAGCTTGTATCGCCATCGCATAATAAAAGGACACGATAGGGAATATGGAGTGCCTGTAAAATTTCTTCAACATCAATGACCAAGCTTTCTAATTCAACATACGATGTTTCCGGTTTGGCAAATTTTACTAATTCCACTTTATTGAATTCATGCACTCGTAAAAATCCGCGAGTATCTTTACCATAGCTGCCGGCTTCACGACGAAAACATGCAGAATAACCGCATAATTTTATTGTTAAGGCATCGTGCGGCAACATTTCATCACGATAAAAATTTGTAATAGGTACTTCTGCTGTTGGAATTAAATATAATTCGTCTTTTTCACATGTATATAAATCTTCTTCCATTTTCGGTAATTGCCCTGTGCCACGCAATGAAGCCGCATTGACTAAAAAAGGCGGAAAAATTTCAGAATATCCATGTTTTTCTAAGTGAAAATCGAGCATAAAATTGATAAGGGCACGCTCTAAAGAAGCACCTTTACCCACATAAAAACCAAAGCCGCTGCCAGTCACCTTCGCACCACGCTCGAAGTCAAGAATACCAAGTTGCTTACCGATTTCAACATGATTTTTACGAAAGCCCTGCTCACCACATTCACCTTGACGACGGATTTCAACATTGCCGGAAGCATCCTCACCATGCGGTACTGAGTGATGAAGCATATTGGGTAAACGCATCAATGCCGTTTCCAAATTTTGCTCAATGCCGCGCAACTCTTCATCATGTGCTTTGATGGTATCAGATACAATACGCATTTCTTCAATAAGGGAAGAAGCATCCTCACCGCTTTTTTTAAGTTTTGCAATTTCTTGAGTTACAACATTACGCCGATTTTTTAATGTTTCCGTTTCGCCGATAAGGGCACGGCGCTGTTGATCAAGCGAAAGTATGGCATCCACATCACCGCGTTCATGTTTGTTGTGTGTATTGGTGCGCACTTGCTCAGGATTCTCACGTATAAATTTGATGTCAAGCATAAGAGTTGTTATATGATAATGAACAATAATATCCACGAAATTACGGAAAATTGACGGGGTACTACTACGGATAGAGAGATTAGTCAATAGAGTAAAGATAGCATCAAATCATAGGTGGATGTTTTTTCATAGATGTTCTTTTGCGATAAAGACTATACGTTTTGCCTCATTTCTTCCGTGACATTTTCCTTTTAATAAGTAAACCGCTTGATATTGACTGCATAACAATATATGGGAAAACAAAAAAGAATCGCCCATAGCTTGTTTTCTCTTTACCCCATCATTTCTCATGTTCATACCTTCTAATCGTCGAAAAGGGGGTATTTTTGCACTTCATAACTATTCATCAATCCCAGAGAAAGAACTTATATCATGGCTATAGCATGTGGCATTGTCGGCTTACCCAATGTTGGTAAGTCAACACTTTTTAATGCACTTACGTCTAATCAGGCAGAAGCATCGAACTATCCTTTTTGTACTATTGACCCGAATGTAGGCATTGTAAATGTGCCCGACCCGCGTCTCAAAAAATTGTCAATAATCAATCAGACCGACAAAGAAATTCCGGCAATGGTTGAGTTTGTGGACATCGCCGGCTTGGTGAAGGGTGCCTCCAAAGGAGAAGGTTTGGGCAATCAGTTTTTGGGCAATATTCGGGCTTGTGATGCCGTGGCTCATGTGGTTCGTTGTTTCCGTGACGATAATGTGATTCACGTGCATGGCGATGTGAACCCTTTGCATGACATAGGAATTATAGATACTGAACTTATTCTGAAAGATGTGGAAACTGTTGAAAAGCGGATTGACACTTTGCAGAAAAAAATACGCGCCAATGATAAAGAAGCAAAAGAAGATGCCGAAATTTTGGAACAATTACGCAATCACCTCAATAATGGTAACACTGCACGCTCATTTGAACGCGATGAGCGCGGCGCAGCAGCAATAAAAGAATGTTATTTATTGACAGATAAGCCCGTGATGTATATTGCAAATACCGACGAAGACGGCGTAAAAAACGGTAATCAATATATCAATGATGTAAAAGCACATGCAGAAAAAGAACATGCTTTGGTGGTGGTAATTTGTGCCAAAATTGAAGCAGAAATTGCACAACTTGATGATGAAGATCGTGAATTGTTTTTATCTGACTTGGGCATGGAAGAACCCGGTTTGGACAGGGTTATCCGCGAAGGATATAATTTATTGGGTTTGCAAACATATTTTACTGCCGGAAAAAAAGAATGTCGAGCATGGACAGTGAAAAAAGGAGCCACGGCACCACAAGCAGCAGGCGTTATCCACACTGATTTTGAAAAGGGCTTTATACGTGCCGAAGTAATGAAATATGCCGATTGGGAACGTCTGGGCAGTGAACAAGCCGTCAAAGATGCCGGATTATATAAAATTGAAGGAAAAGAATATATTGTTCACGATGGCGATATTATGTATTTCCGATTTAATGTATAATACCTGAGAGTATTTCTTTAGTATGGATAATCTCCTCTGCTTAAATGCGGAGGAGATTTTTTTTATTCTGAGCGAAATATTTATATGAATATCTTTTTATGCCATGTTTACGGTGATTGGAGAGATATTTATTATTGGTAAGGATTTGAAACACAGAAAACTTCCAAACCACATAATTTCGGATATAATTGAACTGAATACATCCAGAAATATTATACCGATGCCGGTACATCAACCCAATCGCCGCCCGATTGAATAAGAGCAATTAATTCATCCACGGCATATTCTGTGGGGACATTTTTTTTGACCACTTCTTTTCCCTTATATAAGGTGATTTTTCCCGGACCTGAGCCGACATAACCATAGTCCGCGTCTGCCATTTCTCCCGGACCATTGACAATGCAACCCATAATGCCGATTTTTACGCCTTTTAAATGAGAAGTGCGCGAGCGAATAAGTGCTGTGGTTTCTTGCAAATCGAAAAGTGTTCGTCCGCAGGAAGGACAAGAAATATATTCGGTTTTTGAAATACGTGTGCGTGTTGCTTGTAAAATACCGAATGCTATATCATTCATTATTTTATGTGAGCGATTATCGTGATATGACAGCATAAGCCCATCGCCCAAACCATCGAGTAATAATGCACCTGCATCCGTAGCCGAACGAAGCATAATTTCTTCTGCTGTGTCAGTTTCCGAAAAAGTATAGGCAATAATAATGGGGTTGCTGATATGGCGTAAAAGCAGCTCAACAAAAAAGCGCCTTTGTTCTGCCATCGCATGTGCATTATCGGTAGTGAGAATAATCACACAGGTTGCATCATTGCGCAATATTTCAAATATGGTTTCATCATAATGTCCGGCATCAATTCTAAGAAAATTCTTTATGGCAGAACGTTTCTGATGTGATTGATATGTTTCAAGAGTAAATAATGGATAATGCTGAGGTTTTTCTTGTTGCCAATATTCTGCATCTTGTATAATGCCAAGTGTGCCCGGAATTTCAAAGGAAAGAGATTGGTTGCCAATATAAAGATAATCACAAGCCATATCTGCAATATTCCATTTATCCAAGGGAACTGAATATGCATAGCCGACACGAAAAATATGAGCGGGATTTTCTATGGTAAATTGTGAAAAATCGGCAATAATACGCGGCACATTTTTTCCGCCTATGGTGTCAATGTCATGGCTTTCGCGACGTGAATAATGATAGGGATCAATGGGATATACCGTAATCGGTGCAATGGGCTTTTGCTTTTGGCGGCGCTCATTGTACGGTGCAATTAATCGTTGTGCCACGGGAATTTCCGCTTCGGGTTCTTCGGTCAAAGAAACGCGCACCGTATCGCCCAAACCGTCTTCGAGCAAAGCACCAATGCCGACTGCTGATTTTATGCGTCCGTCTTCGCCGTCACCTGCTTCGGTCACGCCCAGATGCAAGGGATAAGCCATGCCATTATTCATCATTGTTGCGACCAATAAACGATATGCCTGCACCATGACTTGGGCATTACTTGCTTTCATGGAAATAACCACATTGTGATAATCAAATTCTTCACAAATGCGGATAAATTCCATTGCGGATTCGACCATGCCCAAAGGTGTGTCGCCATAACGACTTAATATTCTGTCCGATAAAGAGCCGTGATTGGTACCGATACGCATGGCGGTTCCATATTCTTTACAAATTTTTACGAGCGGAATAAATTTTGTACGAATGCGCTCCAACTCACGATTATAAGCATCATCAGTATATTCAATAAATTCAAATTTCTTTTTATCGGCATAATTCCCCGGATTAACCCGTACTTTTTCCACAAGGCGTGCTGCAATTTCTGCTGCATTTGGTGTGAAATGAATATCCGCAACAAGGGGAGTAGTGTAACCGCGTTCACGTAATATTTTTTTTATAGTTCCCAGATTTTCTGCTTCGTCTTTGCTTGGTGCTGTTATCCGCACTAATTCACACCCCGCTTCTATCATGCGAATTGATTGCGTCACTGTGGCTTCCGTATTCATGGTGTCGGTGGTGGTCATGGATTGCACACGTATAGGATTTGTGCCGCCCATACGCACATCGCCAATATTTACTTCGCGAGTAATAAAACGTGCATATTCCGTTAAAGAAGGACAATATGGCATGAAGGATTGTGAAGTCATAAACTGAGAGAAAACGTATAAAATAAAAAGAAGTGAGAGTACAGTTGCAGATATTATATTTTTTTACTTACTTCATAGAGAATTTTCTTTTCGCGGTCATTAAGACTTTTATAGCCACTGCTCGATATTTTGTCTAATATTCGGTCAATTTCTTCTTGGGGTATTTCATCACCATTAGAAATACAATAACCGGAACCTTTGCCTGAACATTCGTGGGAAGTATCTTCTTGATCATAGAGAGAATAGACATTGCGGATTTTTTTTCTTTTTATGGATTTTCCGCTGCGAGTAAATGGTTGCATTATTCTGTCGAGAAAGGAGAATATCCGCAAATCATCGCCATGTTTAAGCAGCATATAGCCAAAAAACGCACCGCCTAAGTGGGCAAAATGGGCAACGCCGGAATTGGGACTGAATATTCCTTGTAATAAATCAATACCGCCATAAATCATAACAAATATTTTTGCCGGAATTGGAAAAAATATCGGAAACATCATAATCGGGCGATCGGGGAATGTTAAACCAAAAGCAAGTAATACACCAAAAATTGAACCCGAAGCACCCACTGTCGGAGCTAATTGCGCATCAGGTAATAATGATGTGGCAAGCTGTGTTAATCCTGCGCCGATGCCGCTTAAAAGATAAAATTGTGCAAAACGCCGTGTGCCCCACACATTTTCCAATTCAACACCGAACATCCACAAAGCAAACATATTCCAGAATAAATGTCCAATGCCGCCATGCATAAATTGATAGGTAAGCAATTGCCATGGATAAAATTCACCTGTTTGAATATGTTGCAGTGCAAAAAATTGCGTAAAATATCGTCCTATGGATACACCATCAATAACAAGTGTGGAAAAAATCAGCGCATCGGCTAAAAACACCACAATATTTGTTATTAATAAAAATTTAATCATGGGAGGGAAAAAACTGAACCCTCCCATTCTTGGTGTATATTGTTGTTGCGAATCGTAATAGTTGGGCATATTACCTACCATTGAGTGAAACATGCCCGTAGGACGTGCGGTTGCCGACGCTATTTTGATTATGCTTACAAGGAAAGAGCTTCCACGCCGGGCAATGGTTTGCCTTCTAAAAATTCTAAGGAAGCACCGCCGCCTGTGGAAACATGACTTACTTGTTTTTCTAAACCGAATTGCGCTATGGCAGCAGCGGAATCACCACCCCCGATGACGGTGATTGCTCCTTGGGCTGTGGCTTGGGTGAGTGCTTGCGCCACCGCTAATGTGCCCGCCGCAAAATTGCTCATCTCGAAAACGCCCATCGGTCCATTCCACACAATAGTTTTGGAGGAAAGTATTGCTTCGGTATAAACAGCGCAGGTTGCCGGACCTATATCCAAACCCATCCAACCCGCGGGGATATGATCAACCGTGACAATAGTGCGCTCGGCTTCATTGGAAAAAGCATTCGCTATGACGGCATCGGTCGGTAAGAGTAAACGCACATTCTGAGCTTTGGCAGCGTCAAGAATATCTTTGGCTAATGAGACTTTATCCGCTTCTACCAATGAAGAACCCGTTTCATAGCCCATAGCTTTATAAAAGGTAAACATCATCCCGCCGCCGATGAGTATGGTATCGCAGCTATTCATCAATTGGCGGATAACATCAATTTTACCGGAAACTTTCGAGCCACCGAGTATGGCAGTGAAAGGTCTTTGGGGTTTGCCCAGAGCATCGCCCAGATATTGCAATTCTTTTTGCATCAATAATCCGGCAGCACGCTCGGTAAAGTGGGAAGCAATGCCCGTTGTGGTGGCATGGGCGCGGTGAGCAGTACCAAAAGCATCATTGACATACATATCGCCCAAATGGGCTAACGACTTAATAAAGTCAGCATCATTGGCTTCTTCTTCAGCATAAAAACGGACATTTTCCAAGAGCACAATATCTCCGGGATTTGCCGATGCAATAACCGATTGCGCCGCTTCACCGATACAATCGTCTGCAAAGTGAACGTGGGCTGTGGTCAGAGTGCGCAAATGTGCAGCTACGGGTGCTAAACTATAAGCAAGATTGCGCTTGCCTTTCGGACGACCCAAATGGGACATCAGAATCACTATTGCCCCGCGGGAAGTGAGATTTTCAATAGTCGGTAAAGATTCGACTATGCGTTTATCGTCGGTGATAGTGCCATCTTCATGCAGCGGTACATTAAAATCAACACGTACTAAGACTTTTTTGCCTTGAACATCCAAATCGGTGACTGATCGTATCATGAGTAAAATCCTTGAGAGAAATGAGTAAATATCATCTTCAAAAATAAAAGGATTATTGGGAAGAAGAGCTTTCTGCGATGAGAAAGAAGGGGGATAGGGTGTCCATATCTGCGTATCATAAGCAAATAGAGGGCTTATATTCCTCATGTTATTGAAAACTCATTCAATTGCTTTGCAGTTAGGGGCAAAAATGTGGTCATTGCGGGCAATCGGGTGAGATTGTAAAAAACAAAATTTTAACGTGGAAGATTAAAAAAAACCGTAAATTTGCTATCGAAGTAAGCGACATGAATCTTAGCAGCTACCCTATATCACAATTAACAATCTTAGAGAAGAAATAATGAAGGAACTTCATCAAACAACTAAATATACCTTCTCGGGGCACGATTCCTTTCAGTGTCGTCAACTTTGGCTTAAAAAAGGCTTCGACTTTGTGAAAGACAAAGGATCGTTTAATAGTGAAGATGCTGTTGTTAAACTCGGTGTTGGTAAAAACATGGTTTCATCAATCCGTTATTGGATGAAAGTCTTCGATATCCTTGATAGTAAAGATACCCTAACGGAGTTCGGAACAAGATTGCTTGATACGGAACATGGCTATGACCCGTATCTTGAAGATGATGCAAGTTTGTGGCTATTACACTACAAACTAATAAAAACAGGAATCGAGCCAGTTTGATAAATACAATTTCTTAACTAAGTGATATTAAAGTGTTACAGAATAAATATTGTGACATTTCCTTGTCGAATAGGTTTTACGACTCAATATTTTATGCGTTTCTCACAAAAGTATAACCGTTCCAATCTTTAAGGCAAAAAAAGAATAAATTAGTCACTATGAAAAGTTTAAAAATAGACGGGGTTGAGATTTTTCTTTTACAAGAATCGTTAAAGCATTATAAATCTTTGGTCGAGAAAGAAGAATTTTCAAAGAATTCATTTATCACGAAAGAATATGTAATAGGAATGATTTCACAACTTGAAGAAAAGCTTAAAGAAATAGCTGTTAAAGACAAAGTGAGAAGTATAAATGCAACTACCTAATTCAAATGGCTTACCGGTCAATCTGCTTGCAGCTTGTTTCAATAATACTTCCGCAACTTATAAGTATTACTGGTTCTTATCAGTTCTACAGTCGGTTGAGAATCAAAATATGACAATTCCCAAAAAGGAATTATTTGCAAGAATGATTTCCAATGCTTGGTTTACCGTAAACTATTTTCATGTTTCTTTTGGTAAACAAGATTTAATTCAAGATGCAGTACGTATTGTAAATAAAATTGAAAATATTTCTATTCATGAAAAACAGGAAATCGTTTTTCAAAAACTGTCATCAACAAGAAATTCTGAAACAGAAAAACAACTTTGGCATTTCAATAAAAATGTTCCCCATTGGTTTTTAAGCCCATGGTTTCCGAAGGAGAAAAATGAAACAGATTCAGTAAGAGAGAAAAGAATTT
>DDTD01000050.1 GCA_002344005.1 Ignavibacteria bacterium UBA2373
TTTTTCGCTTTTTTATTTCTGTGATTTCTATTATTACGCCGCTCCTTCGGAGCTTGAATGAAATTACATCCCGCAGGGATTAAACGTTTATAGAATAATGTGTTCTATGAAAATACATCCACCCCGTCGCTTCGCGCCACCCCTCAATGAGGGGAATTTTCCGTCTTTATGACCCGCGCTTGGGGCAATGGCATTGTGCTTGCTGATCTGTTGGGGGTGGATGATGAAAATGACAGAAAATGATGATGGAACCGGATGTCGTTTTAATCCTAAAACAGAAAAAAATAGATAACAAACCTATATAACATATTCACGATCCTATTAACAAACCTTTGCCCAAACGATGAAATACAAAACAAAAAAAATTATCATTACTATTGCAGCAAATGGATTTATACTGCTTTGCATTTGGATATTAGCTAATTCTTATGTGGGAAGGCACTATCCAATTAAAAGATATAGATTTCATACAGATGATACAACATTTGTAAAAGCTATTCAAACAATAAAGAAAAACAACAAGTTCTTAGTCGTTGACAGTTCAGAATATTACAGAGATAATTACATACCAGAACCAAGCTACGAGTATTATGCTTTGGCATACTTTAAAAGCAAAACAAAAAAAAATATCATATATAAGACTAGATTTGCTACAATAAAATTTCGTGATACCATAACAACTTTACAATTAATGGGATTTATGAATGAAGATTATACGATTACTATTTTCTACAGAGATCTTGACGAAGATGAAAGTGAACCGTATTTTAAAGATTTTGAGACTTCAATTTTACCATTGTTAGAGAAAGAATTAGGTATGAAAGCAGAGTTTCAAGATTGATTGAGTGCTCCATTCTTTGAAAACTATCAGGCATTTCGATTAGCCCCATCCCGATTCCCCGACGGGGAAGGCGATGAAAAATACATCCACCCCGTCGCTTCGCGCCACCCCTCAATGAGGGGAATTTTTGAAACACAACAACACATTAATCCCGAAAGGATGAAATGATAATAGAAAATGATATAATAAAAAATCAAATCCCGAAGGGATGACATATTCTATGAATATATCGCTCCTTCGGAGCTTTTTCGCTTTTTTATTTCTGTGATTTCTATTATTATGCCGCTCCTTCGGAGCTTGAATGAATTTACATTCCGAACGGATGAAACGTTTATAGAATAATGTGTTCTATGAAAATAATCCACCAACTGCAGCTGCCACCTCTCCAATTCGTCAACCATGCCGCAATAATTATTTGCCGTGAACTTGCTCACGCATAGCAAAACCCATAGCATTCAATGTGGGATCATTATCGCCCCACACCATAACACAATGAGCATACAGCAAACGCAATAGTTTCGTGTCAGCTGACCAAAGTGCCCTATGCTCTCGGGCGGCTTGGCGAGCATCCACGCTTTTATCAAAACGTCGTATCGTAGTCGCTTTTACCTGTTGCAACGATGTGTCCAAACGAGCCATCAATCCGGCAGGCATCTGCGGATGAATACCCTCAGCAACCATACGGCTATGCCGATTGAGCACATGTGTCACCCTTTGTTGTTTGCGCGATTGAGTGCGGGGCATCGGCTTGTCAAAATCAAAAAGTTGCACATAATCGGGTATATCGGCATAAAGCTGACGTGCAAATAATGCCGCCACCTGATAATCATTGTCGAGCATTTCCAAATGCTCATGCAATAATGCTGTGGCTTCCTGCCTTTCATTCTCGGCTAATGCCATATCCTGTCTGCTTTGGGAATACGATGTCATACAATTACCTGCCCATGCAATGATTTCCGGTGTGAGTGCAAGAATAATGGCATAGTCCGCACTATTGCGTTCGATATGCAGCAATCGGGTGTAGCGTAGCGAGCTTGAATCGCGAGTAAAAGCATTGTGATAGAACATAATCTTTCTTTCTCTATGGTATTAAACAATGATACGATGACTGTCCGACATGAACGCGGTGTTAGATGCAAAGATACTAAACCTTTATGATTCATTGCATTGCAAAGATGATACTTTACTCCGGTCATTTGAGTGGAAGTATTGTCTTCACGAGCCATTACTCTCATCGTAAGAGCATATACGCTACCTGTTTGCTATGATACATACCCTAAGTGAGATGATGCAATGACCTCTTGTAGCGATGCAATGACCTCTTGTAGTGATACAATGACCTCTTGTAGCAATACAATGACCTCTTGTAGCAATACAATGACCTCTTATAGCGATACAATGACCTCTTGTAGCGATGCAATGACCTCTTGTAACGATGCAATGACCTCTTGTATCGATACAATGACCTCTTGTAGCGATGCAATGACCTCTTGTAGCGATGCAATGACCTCTTGTAGCGATGCAATGACCTCTTGATTCGCATCAAGACCCCTCGTAGTCGCATCAATCGGGGTCGTCGTCGGCTCAATCGGGTGCGTCATCGCTTTATGCCCCCTCGTTATCACCGTATTCTCTTGAACAAAGTATGGGCTTGTCCTCAGTATTGGCTCATGGGCATAAAAAAACCCATATCCTATGCACAGATATGGGTTGATAAGAAAGAATAGCTCAACAATCGTAGCCGATAGTCCAAATGATGGAGGCGCGGACGGCACTCTGTCTATGGGTTTATTTTTCTATTTTTTTCTACTTGCGAATGTTGTCGTTGTTATACTCAATTGTCAATTTCTTGCTTTTTAATGAAGGAAGAAGGAACAATTCTAAAGTTTGAAAAATACAATTTATTTGCCGTCCTACGAATCCCCACTTCCCTTTTTTTACTTATCTCCGCCCGAATATTCTATGGCAACTTTGGTTTCTTTACCTTTAAGTCCTGCTTTATTAACACCTTTAATTGTCATGGTATTTTTTCCGCGACGCAAATTCCATGATAATCCCAAAGTTCTTACCTCATTGGTTTTACCATTATCAAGCTGAATATCGAAATGGTCGAATGAATTAATAGAATGAGTTAATTCCATAGTGACTGTGGGAGTTTCTTGATGTTCGACTGATTTGACAGCCACATGAGTTAAATTTAATCGCGGATATATTTTTTCTCTGTTCGTAGAATAATCTGTTTCGCGTGGCATCCCTTGATATAAAAGCTCAGGTGTTTGTCCTTGGCGCAAATAACATATTGGTGCTAATTTTTGTAAAATATCGGGATTGGAAGTATAACGATTATCATAATGGAGAAAAATATAATAAAAATATTTTCTCCATACAGAAGGAGACACATTTTCTAAAGCTAACCAAGAAGAAGGAAATACAACCATAAGAAGAGAATCATCTTTTTTTGTTTCTATTATCTCGCGTATCTCATCAGCATTGCAAAATGTCTGATTATTTTTCCAAATAGCATTGTTTTGTGGGTCTAAATATATCCATTTTTGTAAATCATCATTCCACACTTCGACGGCAGCATGTGCTTTTGCCAAACCATACGACATGCCTTCGGAGCATAGTTCCAAAATCCGAGCGGAATAGCCTAATGCTTGTAAAGACTGTGCCAACACTGACGCATATTCCATACAGCGAAATGTTTGTCCCTTTTTTACTTCTTGGAGAATATCCAAGCATTTTTGTGATGGAGCCGATTGAATCGGGTTATGTCTCCACAGTCCATGCACCCAATTCATTACCGTCACTTGGTGGCTGATTTGATTCATCGAGGGTTTTTTGAGTGTATCTAAACCGTACATTAGCCGGAAACGTACAAAATCAGACAATCCAACACTATCAAATTGATGAAGATAGGCAAAACCGAGTCCGGGGTTTTCCCATTCTTCGACACTAAATACTTTCTTTTTTGCAATATTTTCTTTGGCTTTATCAATAATTGCTTCATATTGAGGCAATTTTCGAAGGTTTTGTAAATCATTGTATATCTGCAAATCCTCTACTTCTGCAAAACCATTATCTACGGCTATGCGCAGCGAGGATAGCGCTGAGTCGTTCTCGTTTATCATTGCATAATTAATTGCACGATGGAAATGGACAAAGGCAAGGAGGGACTGGTCAATAGGCGGCTCTGCTTTTAGTATGCGTTCATAGATTCGTAAGGCATTTCTGTAATTCTTTGCAGAATACTCATTAAATGCCTTAGGAATAAGTTGTTGTGGCGTTTCTTGGGCTGTAGTATTTGTAAGCACAGACACCAAAAGAGCTAAAAACACCAGCATTTTTTTCATTAAATCCATCTCTTTTACCTTATTACCCTTTATATCGTAATACTCAAAACCAACGCAATACCCAAACGCTGTGCGTAAACGTTTTCCATATACATTTAATGTAGGATAATTGCTTTCATCAAAGGAATAAAACAAGTTACAGAACATTAGTTCTTAAATAAAAAGCACCCGAATACATTATGTATTTCGGGTGCTTTGAATAACTTTACAATACCGATATAATGCCTTATTTTGCTATTGTGACCGGTATTGTCATCACTTCATTACCATTCACCACACGCACATAATACATACCTGAAGACAATGTTTCTAAGGATAAAGGAATGGTGTTTCCTGTTGAAGCAACTGCATTAAATGAGTTTACAACAACACCTAAAGAATTAATAATGCTAATCTGTATATCAGATTGATTCATCATAGTACCCAAATATAAGACAGCACTATTGTTCACAGGATTAGGATAAACATACCCATTCACATTAATCATAGTATTATCTTCGATACCTGTTGCAATTGCATTGATTGTAATATCTGACTGCACATTAGAACGTGTCGTATAATCTGTTTGTACAGTTACTTGAGCCGGCGAAAAGTCAATTCTATCTACTTTTACGGTATAAGTGCCTTGCGACAATTGTTCAAGTCTATAATTACCGGTAGCATCAGAAATTGTCCAATCTGTAATATTGCCATAAACGTCACTTGCTATAACTAAAGCACCCGCCAACACTTCTCCCGCCAAGACATTATCGCCTTTAATGCTTCCTTTTTCTTTGCGAATACTGCCACCAAGGCGAGCAATACCTTTTTTGCCTTGAGCTTTACCGAGATCAATTTCAAGAGTTGCCGTAGATTCTTCTGTCACAGTAATTCTTTCAGCATCTTTCCATTCTGACGCGGCTTCACCATTAGCACTATAATATCCGGGACGATAGGCTTTGTCAAATGGCAATGCTTGAACTATATATGTTCCGGGCTCTATATTGGCAAAGGAGAATGTTCCCTGATCATCTGTCTCAATCGTACGGAAACGACCTTTTTCATTGTTTTCTTTGACATTCATCAAAGTAACTTTAGCCGGAATGCGTGTAGTAGGAGCATTAAACTCTCTCACAACACCTCCCACAGAATTTTTATAGGCAGGACGATTGATTAATACGATATTTGCTTTAGCATTATCATTCATCGTATAAACTGTTGCATCAGCAGCGGAAAGTGTTGATTCTCCGAATGTTGGAAGATAGTCATCACTTTGCACAGCGCGAGCTTGCACAATAACCTCAGCACCTTCGGGTACGGATATCTCAAACGCACCTTTATCACCAGATTTTCCGGAATAACGTATTTCTTTACCGTTTTCGCCGACAACTTTGCGGTCAATCACATCAATATAGCACCATACCCCATTGCCTTCGGTGTTTGTCACTGTGCCTGAAATGATTTTTTTCTTAGCTGCAGCTTTAGCAGCGACAGAGAATGCAATTTCTTTTTGCTCATTACAACCGATAGCGATGCGTTCTGCTTTTTCAATTGTTTCTACATTGTTGTAATATTCTGTCACAATTGTTTCACCGCTCACCATAAGTGCATATACACCCTCCGGTACTTTGAGTTCAAAAGAGCCATTGACTACTTTTGCCGTGTATTTGCCTTTACCACTGCCTTCTAAACGCACGATTGTTACCATTCCTGATTTTGGTTTTTCACCATTCTCAAAAACTACTTTACCGTAGATTACAGAACACCCGGGAACATCCTCCTCTTTGCCTTCACCTTCACCGATAACATAACGAAATTCTTGTTTTTTCACGATTTCTTTACCATCAATAACAACAATAGCAACAACCGCAAACTCATAGACCCCGTTTTTGGAAGGTGTCCAAGTGACACGTCCTGTATTTTCATCAATTGTCATCCCATCGGGAGCATTGCGTAAGGAATAGCTTACTTTTACCGAAGGATCTTTTTTATACTTTGCCAACGCTTCATATACCCACTCTTTACCAAGTGTAGGTTTTGTTTTTGGCTCGGTCATGAACACTAAACCGTCTTCCTCTGTGGATCCGCCGACTTTAACTTCAAAATACTGTTTTGCCACGACTTCATTGTTTGACTCAAGGTATGCTTCCAAACAGATTTTATAGACACCTGCTGCGCCTGTGCGCCAGAAGATTCGTCCTGTTTCCGGATTTAACTCCAATCCTTCGGGAGCATCACATGCTAAACGGAATAATATTTTTGCATTAGGGTCTTTTTCATACTTCACAACGGCTTCATACACATATTCGCTATTGACACCGGCTTCTTTTTTCGGTGTACTTTTAAACACAAGACCATTGCCTTCACTTGAAGAACCGACTTTAACTTCAAAATACTGTTTTGCCACAACTTCACTGTTTGACTCAAGATATGCTTCCAAACAGATTTTATAGACACCTGCTGCGCCTGTGCGCCAGAAGATTCGTCCTGTTTCCGGATTTAACTCTAATCCTTCGGGAGCATCACATGCTAAACGGAATAATATTTTTGCATTAGGGTCTTTTTCATACTTCACAACGGCTTCATACACATATTCGCTATTGACACCGGCTTCTTTTTTCGGTGTACTTTTAAACACAAGTCCATTGCCTTCGCTGCTTTCTTTAATTGTGAGTACTTTTATGGATGTTCTATTTCCTTCCCCATTGTCGTTAAACGCTCGTACAATGACGGTGTATGTTCCGGGCGATAATTTTTCAATTGCATACTTGTATTTCTCTCCGTCTATGGGCTTCGTTACGGTCGCCACAAGATCAAACTTTGACAAATCTTCTGTTTCTCCTTTGGCAATATACACCTTGTATCCGGTTGCCTCCGGACCTTCAGGATTTTTCTGCCACATGGCATAAATTGTTGTACCACTAACACTTGCTGAGTAGTTTTTAGGAACTAATGGAATATCCTGTGCAAATGCTGCGCTGCAAACTATGAAGAAATATGTCATCATAGCTGCCAATGAAAGTCCACAACTCGTAAATCGTTTCATTTCGCTAACCTCTCTGTATAATGAATAAAAATTGTAAGATACTTTTGATGTGTTGGTAATAATCGTTAAGTTTCGTCCAAGTTACAGTTTTTTTTGTTCATAGTATCTTAAAAGATATTTTCGAATTCTCTTAGTTCAATGTATAGTATGGAAAAAACATCATATTCGAAGTCGAAATACGAACTTATTGATATTATCAACTCTTTCGCATGGCTTTTCATGGATGCTTCTTGGTTGTATAACTATCCCTCCATCTGCGGTACATCAATGATTATCCTATTATCATCCGGCTCTTTACTCTGTGTAAAAAGCATCTCATCGGTGGAGTTATACTCACGGTTAGCCTTATATTTATGGATGTGGATGAACTCCTTATGGATGCTTTCGGATATTTATGGTTATGCTAATCTTGAATTATATGCTAAAATAATGTTTCCTGTGAGCATTGTTTTTCTATGTATTTCGTTTTTTCTACCATCGGCACCCCATGTCATATCGGCGAAATTCTCCCGCTTTCACGGTTTTCTCTTTTCACGAAAAAATCCACGTTAAGGACGTGTACCTAATCGCACATTCGTATTCAAACCATGCTCCTTTACTTGATCAACAAATGATCCGAGCGAATTAAGCACAGAATCAAGTCTTTGAGCTGTTTTTTTATCATATAGTATTTTTGACACTACACCTTCACCTTGTTTAATGTCTTGTACAACAGATCTGACATCCACAAGCAATGCATCAAGTTTACCGACAGATGTATTGGCATTATTCATTAAAGTTTGAGCATCGTTTGTTGTGGTTTCTAATTTTGCCAACAAAGAACGCACCGCCGGTTCATTGGTGTTTACAGCTTTTCTAACATCATCCGTCAGCCCTTTTAACTGCTGAATGGTTGATTGAAGAGTACCTTTGTTTGCATCATAAAATTCATTCAACGATGTGAGTAATGTATTGGCTTTTGTAGCCGTCCCCTTAATGTTGTTTATAAACACAGTATCGCCAAGTATAGCTGTTAATTGCCCGCTGATTGTGTCTAATCTTCGCACTAATCTTTTGGCATCGTTTGCAACATCTCCAACATCTGCAATAAGTTGTGTCGCATCTGCAGATGCAATGCCTGCTATCACATCTTGTGGAGTAATGGATTGCTGAACACCCCCGGGATTAACTTCAATTTTTTTTCCACCTGTTAGTTCAAGCATTAAAATACGAGCCGAGGCATCTTTTTTTATATCAGTAATATTGTCTAATTGAGCAGTAACCATTACCTTATTATCTGCATTTTCAACAATTGTCACAACCCCTCTTTTCATTCCATTTACAAAGACCGGCGACCCTATTTCTATACCGCCTGAATTAGGAAATTCCATTTTTATTGTATTTGATGATACTCCCAAACTCACGCCTTTACCCAAAAGAATCCCCAGTATCAACAATATGATACCAACTATTGTAACAATCCCAACTTTAATTTCCGCCGATCTTTGTTTATCCATTGTATTTCACTACCACTCAATTTTGAAAAAAAGAAGCCCTTTTTGTAAAAGGGCTTGCAAAATTACTCACGCATGACACGTTTTTGTATTGTATTCTTAGAACGGTATATCATCTTCCGGAGAATTAACAGGTGGTGCTGAATAATCTTGGTCAGCACTATTCGCTTTACTGTGCCTTGCTTCTGATGAACGGTTATCTTGTTTATTATCTTTGCTATCCAACAATATTATACTATCAGCTACTACTTCTGTTTGATAACGTTTATTGCCGTCTCTATCTTCATACATTCTATTCTGTAGTTTACCCTCAATATAGATACGTGCACCTTTATGTACAATTTTATGTATAGTTTCAGCAAGCCCACGCCATGCAACAATATTATGCCAATCTGTGTGTTCTTGCCACAGCCCATCTTTATCTTTCCATGTTTCCGTTGTTGCAACACCCATTTTTGCAATTGGAATACCTGATCCGGTATAATTTATCTCTGGATCTTTACCGACATTCCCAATAATCATTACTTTGTTAAGCGACCGTGACATACAAAACCTCTCAGCGAATGTTTAGATTCAAGAAGAAATAAAAAAAGCCCTACGCCATGATATGTGAGGACTCTTAACTTAATGGCTATATGCCAAAATAACACAATTTGTCTATAAAACATACATTTGAATGTGCTTTTTACAGTTTTTTTTTATATTGGCTTTATATCACGGATTGATTGCGCCAACTTTGATGCCGTTTGTCTTAAGACATCCGGTCTGTTATAAAAACCTGCATTTATCTGTGATTGTACTCGCCCAAAACTCTCGGAAGATTTGTTTTCAATCAATTCACGTGCTTGTTCAGATATTTCAACAGTATCTTCTCTCTGAATGATTTGTGGCGGCAATTCCGGATTTACTGTTTCCGATTGCGAATATGCAGTAGCCAAGTTGCGCGTAGTCCCCGTAACTTGTTGCGATACTTGATTATTGACTCCGTTGATTGGCATAGTATCATTCTCCTCGATAAACTCTAAGTGATTTTTGTCTTTGTATTTGCCGTAATTTATGCGCCAAAAGATTTGTGTACATTTCCATAGATTGCAAATTTACAGATTCTTTTTGTAAAATGGAAACAAGTTTGGCTTGCATCAATTCTTTCTCCTCTACTGTTAGTTCAGAACTCCCATTTTGTACCATAGCGATGAGAGTGTCTATCATCCTTTGTTTTTCATCATAAAGAACCTCTATTTGTTCTCCTATAGCGATTCCCTCAAATTGTTTAACACCGGCAAGCGTCACATGTATCTGCTCGACAATTTCTTCCAATCTGACAAGTATTGATTCTATTCTTGTATCATATTCTTTATCAGACTTTTGCATCTGTGACCTGTCCCGGATCAAGTTTTGAATTGAAGAACTTCAATATTTTCAATGCTAACTCTGATGGTATTTGCCGGATTATTTCATTGGAGTTAGAGTCAATAAGTGACAATATCAGTTGTTTCGTTTCATTGTCCAAACTAAACTTAAGTGCTACGTTTTTCTCATTAAACAAATCACGAATATCATCACGCAGTGCTTCTTCCAATGAGGAGAAGTCATTCACCTTATTATCTCGTTTATCGTTCCGATCACGCGTTTCTTCTGATTGTTGCTGTGTCCGTTCATTTTTAACCAGATTACCATCAATATCGGCAAACAAAGTACTCTTTTGTGCTTTTTGGTCTTCCAATTCTAAACGCACATCTGCTGTCTGAAGTATAGAAATTTGACCGGCACTTTGCACTGAACGTAGTTCCATAACTTTATTCTCCTACTCTCAGACTTTCTCTGATATATTGTGAATACTTTTCATTGTTATTTTTTATATCGTATTATTTGTTGCAAAAGCACTTAGCGCAGAAAATTGCGATTGGGCTTTCAAAAAATTTCTTTGTAAATTTTCATACTCCTTACGTAAATTCTCTGCTTGTGCATCTATTCTCTGTTGCACATCTTTTGTCCTTGTACCAACGGATACTATCTGAGAACGTAAATCCGTGGTTCTCGCATTTATTAACCCCGTATCACCAAGAAATCCATTTAATACTCTTTCAAGTTTGGTGGCAACTCCATCATTTCCTGTAAACAAATCAGCTACTTTTTGTGGATTATCTGCAAGTAAATCTTCTAATTTTTTTCTGTCACTTATTGATAATGTACCATCGGCAGCGATTGTTATTCCGAGCTCTGTAAGATACTTGGGATTATTCTCACCAGCAGAACTGACAGATTCTGATATAACTCCACGTAATCTGGAGCGAAAGCCTTGCAATGCAGTATCCGCTCGCAATTGAGTAGAATTGTTATTTAAATATCGCAAAGTATCATTAAAACTGTCTAACAATGGTTGTATAACATTCTTTGCAACACTTTCTGAATCTTTCGTTGTTGTAAGCGAAATTGGATTATCTGTTATACCTTGAGCTTTTTGCAAAGTAAGTGTCACTCCTGTTATTAAATCAGCAATTGTATTCGTTGAGCGCGTTACTTCAATACCATCTAACGTAAGAGATGCATCTAAATCAGATTTACTTGCTCTCTGGAATCCCGCATTTGTTGCATTTAATACCTGTCTTGCATCAGTATTGGGGTTAAGTGCTGCTGTCGTTATACCCAAATCATTTAATACATCCGAATCAACAAAAGTAATATTCGCATCTGTGCCTGAGTCTTTGGTTGTAAACGACAATCTCACTGTTGAACTGGTATCTCTTACAACAGATGCACGAACTTTTGACGCTGTATTGCCATTAATTGCAGAGGCTATCTTTGTAAAAGTTTGTTCATTTGTATCGTTTTCGTCTATACTTACGGAGTAACTTATACCCTGTATCTCAAAATTTTGCGACGTACCGGCCAAGGAGGACACCGCATCTTTACTTTTCCTATCACTAACCAGAACATCATTCGTTGCTAAGCGATTTACTTTTAGAGAATATGTGCCTGCGAGAGCAGTGGTATCCGAACTTGTGGTAAGAACGGATGTATCTGAACTTGTTGTCTTATTGGCAAAAAATCTGGTATTAGCTGTGCCTGTTTCTTTGAAGACTGAAAATTTTGATTGCAAATCTTCTAATCGTGATCGAAACCCGTTCAAGAATGTCTGACGTGTTTCTAAATCCGTCTTTCTCTTGTTGAGTGCATCTATTTGCGGTTGTTTGGTTCTTCTAAATGCAGAAATAAGCAAATCAGTATTTGATTCACTACCGCTCGACAAACCATTGCCGACACTAAACGCTGTTCCTAAGATATCAGACATAACTATTTACCTAATTTATTCAAGGGAGTGCGCTTTTGCCCAAGTATCCCGTAATTCTTGAATTATTCTTATTGGCACATCATAATTCCGTTGCATTATACAACGCTGACAAAACTCGTAGAGTCTATACAGACGTGTAGCCGGCTCTTCATAATCAAAATTAAGTGATCCCATTAACTCTATCAACACTCTATTCATCTTATTAACATCATTCTTTTTGCCGCTCAGCAAAAATAAATCATAAGTTTTTAGAGTTATTTTTTCTGGTGACCATGACAGAACCTCTTGGTCCATATAAGAAGGAGCATTTCCATCGCCTCCGTAAAGTTTTCTTGCAGCAAGTCTTTGTATTGCTTCGGTCGTCATGATCAATCCTTTGATTTATACATAATCCATTATCAAAATTTGCACCAAATGCCTTCTTGTTATTTCACCTTGCTCAAAAAGGGAAGTAAGTAAACGAACTCACTTCCCTTTTGTTTATATCTTAATCGTTATTATTACCGTAGTAACTGTAAGAAGTTCTGCGGATTTTGATTTGATTGAGCTAATGAGGTTAAAGAAGTCTGTTGTAAGAACTGTGACTTTATTAACTCAAGTTGTTCTAATGCAACATCTGCATCTTCAATACGAGAAATTGCTGCATTATAATTTGTAATTTGAGATTTCAACGCATCCGATTGCGAAGTTAATCGAACAGAAACACCGCCTAAATACGATGCAACTTTGTTTACATTATTCAATGCTTCCGATAAACTTGTCAATGTTGAAGCGATACTTGAATTACTGAATATACCCAAACTTGAGGAACTTACCGAATCAAGAGAAGCTAAACTCAAACCGGTTACACCTGCAAAATTTGCTCCTGTGGTGGAAAGCAAGAAATTGCCACCAATATTGAAATTCGACGAGCTGACAGAAGTCGTCAAATCAACACTGATTGTTAACAAAGAATTCGTTGCATTGAACCCAATGACAAAATCTCCTGAAAAACCACCGTCAAGTAATTGACGCCCACCAAACACTGTTGAATCAACAATTGTTTGAATTTGGTTTGTCAAACGAAAAGCTGCTTTTGCTAAAGCTATTTTTTCATCCGTACCTAAAGCACCTGATGCTGCTGTAGCTGCTGCATCTTTTATCTGTGTTAACAATGAATTGATATTATCCAATCCATCTTGAGCAATACTCGTAACATTTGAAGCATCACCCACTGCATTCAACGCAGATCTCAAAGCACCATTTCTTGCAGCTAAACCTCTTGATGTGATATAGCCGGCAACATCATCTTGTGCTGAGTTTATTCTTTTCCCTGTTGATAATCGCAATTGTCGTAATGCGATATTAGAATTTGCCGCTTGAAGCGCATTAAATGCTGATTCAGATGGCGTATTGGTGCGGATCCTTGTTCCGCCGCTTATTGCCGATGGCATAATCGAACCTCCATGTAGATTGACATAGTAAGCGGCTTCCTGCCGAAAATGTTATTCCGTTGACACTTATCGGTTTTTTATACCCAATACTTTAGTTTTTCTACAGTAAATGTGTTCTTAAACTCTACCCCAACAAAAAATTTTAGAGTTAAAACTTTTATTTTTAAAGACTTAAATGTGCTTTTTCTTTTTTAATGCAACCACAGGGAAGGTTTTTATGGTGGTTTCACGATCTTCTCTTTTTATTACTACAATAGTCGAATCATCTTTATAAGATCCCCCTGTTGAGAATTTTACTACAGACTCCAGTATAGAGCTGGCAATTTCTTTTGTGCATTTATGACGTAACCGTAGTATGTCACGCCCTAACCTTTCATATCCATACTGTTCACCTCTTTTATTTTGTGCTTCAATAATACCGTCTGTAAACAATATACAAATATCATTGTTGTTCATTATAAAACTCTCAACCCGGAAATGCTGCTCAGGTAAAACCCCCAAAATTCCACCTGTCGGCTCAACAGTCGCCAAAGTCCTTGTCCGAGAACTAAACAATATAGGTGCACAATGACCCGCATTCACATAGAGTACCACACCGTTTTCCATTGCTGTTAGCTCACAGTAGAACAATGAGACGAAGCGTTCATAAGGAAAAGTCGCACACAAAAGTTCATTTAGATTTGATATTAGACTTGAGAGTTTGGAATGATATTTCGCCCCCATTCTTAAAGCACCGGAAACAAATAGGGCTTGAATTGCTGCCGACATGCCTTTACTTGCTGCGTCACTGATGACAATACCCACTCTATCCGGGTCAGACTGTGATTTTATGTAGTCAAAATAATCTCCTCCGACCTCCAAATCCGGCACAGAAATTCCGAATATTGAATAATGATGAAACTCTAAAGTATGATCGGGTAGCAAACTTTTTTGTAACTCAGATGCCTTATCGAGGTCTTGTTTTAATTTCCATCTTTCATGGAAACTGCGGTTGTTTCTTAATTTGTTCGTCGTTGCAGAACCAAGTACTGCAAGCAAACTTCTAAAATCGTCATCAAGCATATCTGCATGAAATGCCAACACATATTCACATAATTTACCGGATGGTCTGTGCAAAGTTTCCCCAACACCCGTTGCAGAATACATCAATATGCCCCGAGATACAAACTCTTTATCCATTTCTTTCTTTACAAGCGATTTTTTTTCTGCCACCATAAGAAAAACCGGCTGATGTTCAACAGTCACCTCGTATTCCTCAGGCAACATTTCAATATCCGATTCGGTTTGAAAAACCAGCTTGTATGCATCATTATTTTCATTCAGTTTCCAAATACGCCCACCTTTTATGTGCAAAGCTCCATATTCAACAACTGTTGTCACAACAGCTTTCAGAAGTGAAAGATCATTCTCAGACTCATTCTGAATGACGCTTTGAACCAATTTATATATGCCTCTTTGCCCAATTCTCATTGTATTTCTCACATTTTTGTTTTTTCGATTTTCAAATTTATGTATATTACTTCAACCATTAGTATTTTTGCAAAAAACAATCTGCAACCTTAACCGTCAAACGGCTTTCTTTATACAGTTTACGCTGTTTTACTCAAAAATTGACATCATTAAATAATTGAGGACATTATGTTTTGGACACCGGAATTAGCTTCATACCTTGAAGATGCACCATGGCCAGCAACCAAAGAAGAACTTATTGATTATTGTAGCCGCACATGTGCCGCACAGCAGGTTATTGACAATTTGCTTGAACTTGAGGATAACGATGAACTATACGAAGGCATGGAAGATCTTTGGCCAGAGTATGAAAGTGCCGTTGATGATTTATACTTTAATGAAGATGAAGAGAACGACGATTATTACTAATAACTTCTCGAACGACAACATCAACACCCCATATTCAAGTGAATTTGGGGTTTTTTTATTATTTCTCACAAAATATGTTTCACGTGAAACACTTTCTTTATGAATTTTGATATAATTGTCATTGGTGGTGGACACGCCGGTATTGAAGCAAGTAGTATTGCAGCAAAACTTCAGTGTAAAGTTGCGCTCATTTCTATGGACTCAAGAACTATCGGACGACTATCGTGCAACCCATCTGTAGGAGGTACAGCAAAAGGTCATTTAGTCAAAGAAATCGATGCTTTGGGCGGCATAATGCCAGCCCTGGCTGATAAAACCGGTGTGCAGTTTAAAATGCTCAACAAAAGCAAAGGACCGGCTGTTTGGTCTCCCCGTGCCCAAAATGACAATGTTTTATACCCCATATCAGCACAACAACACCTTTTTTCACACCAGAACATTACAATTGTCCCGGCAAACATTACAGAAATCATTATTGAAGAGCAAAGTGTGAAAGGTGTGCGCACAGAAGAAGGAACCACCATAGCGGCTCCAATTGTCATCTTATGTTCAGGGACTTTTCTCAAAGGACAGATGTTTACCGGTATGACGTCCACGCCCGGTGGCAGAGTTGGAGAAAAACAAGCTCAAACTATTTCTGACAAATTAACAGAACACGGTCTCGAACGCGGACGACTAAAAACGGGAACCCCCCCAAGAATAGATATAGACTCAATAAACTTTTCACAAACAACTATTTCACGCGGCGATACAAACCCAACACCTTTTTCTTTTAGAACTCAAAAAGTTAAAAACACTCTCGTATGCCACGAAACAGCAACAAACGCACTTACACACGAAATTCTCCGCACGGGTTTTGAACAATCACCAATGTTTACGGGTTTAATTCATGGTTCCGGTCCTCGATACTGCCCATCTGTCGAAGATAAAATTGCTCGTTTTAGCGAACGTGACTCACATCTTATAGTACTTGAAAGGGAGAGTTTATTCACAAACTCAGTCTATGTAAACGGTTTTTCAACGAGTTTACCTGCCGAAGTTCAACAAAAAGCACTTTTTACAATTCCCGGATTAGAACAGGCAAGGATTTTGCGGTACGGTTATGCGGTCGAATATGATTTCTTTTTTCCGTATCAATTGAAATATACTTTAGAAACAAAAAGTATTGATGGTCTTTTTTTAGCAGGACAAATTAATGGTACATCGGGTTATGAAGAAGCAGCTGCGCAAGGATTAATTGCCGGAATAAATGCTGCTTGCAAAGCAAAGAACAGGAATGAATTTATTCTTAATCGTTCAGAAGCATATATAGGTGTGATGATTGATGATTTAGTGAATAAGAACACAGAAGAACCCTATAGAATATTCACATCATTAGCTGAGTACCGACTTCTTCTTCGTCAAGACAATGTATATGAGCGGCTTTCCGAAAAAGCATATTCATTAGATTTGTTTTCAGAAAAAGAATTTTCTCTTCTTGAAACATGGTTCTTGGATAAAAAAGAGTTCTTGGCATTTTCAGAAAGTACGAAGCTTAAACCCGATTCAATAAACTCTTATTTAGAGAAGTGGAATGAATCTACTGTGAACGAGAGCGTTTCCATTAAAACACTATTAAAAAGACCTACAATTTCTCTGAATACACTTCAAACAGTATTATTTCAAGACACTTCTTCTCACTTGGTTCAGCAATATAAAAACAATGCTGCTGCATTAGGCGAGATAGAAATCAAGTATGAAGGTTATATAGCAGCACAAAAAAGAGAAGTAGAACGATTCAAACACAATGAAAAAATTACAATTTCTCCCGATTTTGATTTTCTGCGTATCAATTCTTTATCAAAAGAAGGTAGGGAAAAATTATCAAAAATTCGACCACGTACATTAGGTCAAGCATCCAGAATACCCGGAGTATCTGCTTCCGATATTTCTATTCTGGCTGTCTATCTTCGGTAATTGTTTCACGTGAAACGTTTTTATGGAAAATATAAATTTAATTGGAATTGATGGCGGAGGCTCGAAAACTCGAGGTGTCCTAAAATCAGGCGATACTATCATCGCTGAAACGCAAATGGGTACAACACGCGTAGGATCAATTGGTACAGGTGAGTCCTGCGAAAGAGTCCTCAACTTAATAAAAGATCTTTGCAAAACTGCAGGGATGGAGCTTAATGAAGTTGAAGGAATTGTTGTTGGTTTAGCAGGAATATGGTTAGAAGAAGAACGCAAACGCTATGCGAACTTGTTACGCACCCTGGCAAGAAACGAAAAAACACCTATAAATGAAGTACTGCTTACAAGTGATGCCGAAATTGCTCTTGTGGGTGCTTTAGGCGGTAAGCCCGGTATAATACAAATAGCCGGTACAGGAACGATAACTTTAGCAAAGAATAGCAATGGTGAAATGTTCCGATGCAGTGGCTGGGGAATTGAAATTGATGATGAGGGAAGTGGTGCATGGATAGGACGTGAGTGCCTTACCGCAATAGTTCGAGCTTTAGACGGTAGAGATAAACCAACAGATATGACCGATAAAGTTGCAGAACGCTATACCACTTTCAATAAGAACAATCCTCGCACATTGGTGGCTGCTCTCAATGAGAAAAAGTTTGAGTACCATGATTTTACAAAATTAGCTATGGAATCTGCCGAAAATGGTGATGAAGTAGCGCTCTCAATACTTGAAAGAGCATCGCAACATCTTACAGAAAGCATTAAAACTCTTCATAAAAAATTAGGAACAAAATCTTCTGATGTGTGTTTGATGGGTGGTATGCTCGAAAACGAAACAATTCTCTTGAAACTTCTCAAAAAGAACCTAGATACTAAGAGTGGTATAAAAATAAAAAAACCAATCGGCAACGCTTTGGATGGTGCTTTGTTATTAGCAGCAGATATGGTTGAAATAAAGGAAATATAATGAATACAATCAAAAAAATTCTCTTCTTTGTGTGTTTTCTTGTCGCCTATTCAGCATTAGCGCAAGATCCAACACCCAAATATAATCCGACCACAGTTGCTATTGCCAGATCTTTATCAAAAGATTTGCTTGGTAACAATAGTACAGGATTTCTCACCCCTCTTGTAACAACAAGTAATGCAACTTCCAATTCTCGTTTTTTCCGATCGGCTCATGTCCCGAAAAAAGTTGATAAACCGTATTTTCGATTTGGTATCCACGGAATGACCGGCGCTGTTCGTGATGATCAAAAATCATTTACGCCCACAAGCCCTGTTGGTTCAAAAAACGATGAGTTTGCGGCAGCAACACAAGCGTTTGCCAATCTTGGATTAACACGAGATACCACTGCTTTGATATATGGTATCATTCGTTATCTCTTTGCCAGCGGATTGGAAGATCCGAAGAGTGGAATTACATTTCCAACATCGTCTCCGACTATATTTGGTAAAGGTGAAGGTAGTTTAACTTTAAACTCAAAATATTTTGTGGATCAGATAACAGGCGGAGATCCTCTATTAACAATTGCATACAATAATCTCTCACCCGAACAAAAGGATGTTATTCTCAATGCGATCCAAGGACTTCCTCCCGCTTTTCCCTTACCGACAGGTGGCGATATTTCACAGGTATATGCCGGTGTTCCTCAACTTGAGATTGGTTCTTTCTATGGCACTGAATTATTATTACGTTTTATTCCACCGGTACAATTTGATAAAAACATAGGTGATTTCTCTTTTTATGGTATTGGGCTTAAACATTCACTTTCACAGTATTTCGACGAAACACCATTAGATGTGGCAGTGCAGGTAGTTTATCAAAAGACAAATCTGACGCAAATAGTAGGTGTCACAGAAGCTGAATTGTCAGCTGATGCAAATATTTATAATGCAAATCTTCAATTCAGTAAAAAATTTAAAGACATTACTCCTTGGTTTGGCGATCTTGAATTCTTTGGTGGTTATTCTTTTGAACAATTTAATATTGTCTCAACCTATACTTACACTTTACCCGTAACCTTACAAAAGGATTTGGGCTTGCGAAGAGAAATCAATGGAAAAATCGTCCCTGATCCGGAAAATGGTTATCCCGGCGATACCGAACCGCAAGTAGCAAAAGGAACAATCGAAGATACTAATCACAAACTGATTCTCGGTGTTGCAAAACCAATCGGTCCACTTACAATTGCCTTAGACTACAGCATTAGTAGATTCAATTTGTTCTCTCTCGGTCTGGACTTTACTTTCTAATGCTTTTGTGTTTGTTTTTTATGGAGATACACAGGATAAGACAAAACAGAATCCTGAGCATTTGAATAAATATAGTAATCTACTCTCATCACACTATCAGTTAATCGGGATACATCTATGTTGAAATAAATGTGTCCCAATGATGTAGGATGAATAATAGCACGACCAACAGCGGCGGTAGCACAACCGCATGAACTTCGTACTTCATGTATTGTCATTGGTGTGCCACCTGTATTTAACACCTTGATACTTTCACGAACAAAACGCATAGTGTCGTAGTAATAAACTACTGATTTTTTTGGCTTTACAGAAATTTGTGGTTTAGCGTTTTCTTGAGCAATCATCAATGGAATGACAATGAACAGTAATGAAACAGCACTTAATAACTTACCCACGAAGCACCTCTTCAAAAACTTCACTAAATTCAAAAAATCCTTGTTTGCCAACAATCCATTGAGCTGCCATAAGTGCACCACGAGCAAAGCCCTCTCTGTTTTTAGCAGAATGGGTTAATGTAATTGTATCACTTTCACCATCCAAAGTAAGTGTATGTTCACCGATGACAGACCCCACCCTCTGAGAAGAAACATGAAATTCTTGAGGTAGAATCTGCTTATTATACATTGGGTCACTACAAATAGTCTTTTTAGACTTAAATTCTTCTAATACTATATTTGACAATGAGATAGCTGTTCCTGACGGACTATCTAATTTGTGACGATGATGTATTTCATGAAGAGAAATATCATAGAGTTGGCTTTGATGAGCCAAACGACTTACCATACGTGTCATCGTAAACATGATATTCATACCAATTGAAAAATTTGATCCATATACCACACTCCCCTTCCCTTTATTTACAATGTTTTGTACAGTATGGAGCGAATCATACCAACCCGTGACTCCAATAACTAAAGGAGTATTATGCGAAACGGCATATTCTACATTTGATACAGCGGCTGATGGTGTAGAAAAATCAATCAGAACATCAATGTTCGATAAATCGTTATTTTTCAAAAAATTATCAACGTCAAATTTTTCTGTAACCACAAATAAAAACGATGATGCCAAGCGTTCCAACTCTTTTCCCATACGTCCATAACCGATTAAGCCGAGCCGAGTAAGATTTTCCATATTTACTCCCCTTTTTTCTTAGAATGTAGCGTTTTAGATAAACTTCCTTCAGATAACTCAAAAACAGTATCAGCATGACCATCGAATCTGTTGTTATCTTGAGTAAAAATGATAACACCTTTATTTTCAGTCATATATGGTTTAATCATCTTGATGAACAGATCAAAAGAATGATTATCGAAACCTTCACATGGCTCATCGGCAACAAGGAAATCAGGCTCAAAAATCGTAGCTTGAATACAGGACAGTAATTTCAATTCTCTGTGAGAAACTTGATCGGGGAATTTTGAACGCAGATGACTTAACTCATACTCAGAAAGGATGTCCATGATTCTTTTACGTGAATCACTTTCTTTCATTCCGCAAACAAAAAGGGGTACCATGATATTCTCTTCAACGGTATAATGATGAGAGAATGTGGTATATTGATGGACAATACCTAATTTGCGGCGAAGTTCACGCTTTTGTGAAACTTTCATAACTTTCGTACTTTGTCCATTGATATAGACTGTACCTTGTGAAGGCAACTTATCACCGATTAACAAATCAAACAAAGTTGTTTTACCGGCACCGTTTGCACCGGTGACAACAGTCAAACCATATTCAGGGAAAATCACAGACAGTGTATCTACAATAGGCAGTACATCATACATATACGACACAGAACGATACTCAAACTTCATAATTATTGATATGAATAAATTTATAAACATTCTTAACTCTTGGCATCATACCCCACAATACATTATCGGCATCATGACAGGAACATCATTAGATGGTATAGATACAGCTCTTTGCCGCATACATACCATTGACACAACTATTACCTTAGAACTGTGCGAATATATGTGTTATGAGTATCCTTCGGAAATAAAAAAAGAAATTCAATTTTTATTAAACGAACCATCCCCTATTTCCATTTATAGTCATATACATCATGAACTTAGTAGGGTTTATGCACAATGTGTACGACAACTATGCAGCAGCGCAAAGTTTGATATACAAACAATTTCTGCAATCGGCATTCATGGACAAACTCTCTGGCATGATCCGCAACAGCAACGCTGCACATTACAAGCCGGTAATGGAGAAGTCCTTGCAAAAATACTATCAATCCCCGTTGTAAGTGATTTTAGAAGTGCGGATGTCGCATTAGGCGGTACAGGCGCACCCCTTGTTCCTATATTTGACAAAGAATTTTTTTCGTCCGATACTAATACTCATATTGCCCTCAACATTGGTGGAATGGCAAATATTACTGTATTGCCGCCTCGTCACTCAGCAACACCTGTGATTGCCTGTGACACAGGTCCCGGCAATGTACTCATAGATGCTCTTTGTATGAAGTACTACAATGTTCCTTTTGACACAGAAGGTAAATATGCTCATAATGGCTTACTAATTCAAGAATTACTTCAAGAGCTACAAAACCATCCGTTTTACAAGACTCCCCTACCTAAATCCACAGGTCGAGAAGTATTTGGTCAGCAATATGCAGATTTTCTCTGTGATTCATTCTCTAATCATCATCCTAATAACCTTATTCGGACAGTAACGGAGTTGACAGCATGGCACATTACTGACCACATTCAACGATTATCGGACAATCCGCACACAGTGATAGTTGCCGGTGGTGGCAAACATAACATTTTTCTTATGAATAGATTACAGGAACTTCTTCCACAAACTTTATTTTGTTCATCAGAATCATTTGGGATTAATGCCGATGCCAAAGAAGCCATGTGTTTTGCTTATCTATCTTATAGAACTTTATCGGGTTTACCGTCCAATATTCCATCCGTCACTGGTGCATCGCGTGAAGCCGTACTCGGTTCTATTTCCTTACCTTAACAATGTGTAAGACTGTGTATTTTATCAACACGTTTTTGATGACGACCACCTTCAAACTCTGTGGATAAAAATGTTGTAACTATTTCTTTTGCTTCATCATACGATAAAAACCGAGCACCCAATGTTACAACATTACAATTATTATGCTGACGGGACAAAGAGGCGTGTTCTTTGCTTAAGCAGTTGGCAGCACGTATGCCTTTTACCTTATTAGCTGTGATACAAACCCCAATACCACTGCCACAAACAAGCACGGCATAATCACATTCCATATTTTCAATTAACTGACACGCGGCTACGGCATAATCAGGATAATCAGTTGATTCTAAAGAGTTTGTTCCACAATCTATTACATTATGCCCTTGTTGTATCAAAAAATCAGCAAGAAGATTTTTTAATTCATAGCCGGCATGGTCTGCTCCGATAGCGATTCTCATTATCAATCCTTCTAAAAACTATAAAAGATGTTATAACTCTACTATATTAACTCACTTGACGTTTTTTTCCACATTTTTCCCAACATTATGTGTTTTTAACATAAAAAACACCGTTATTGATGGGGTAAACTCTCAATGTCTATGTGGAGAATATCACATTATCCACTTTTATGTGTAAAACATCGTAATTATTCACAAAGTTTTCCACACATATTACGGTAAAAAAAAAATCTCTTTTTCATTATCTTCTCAATATTTACCTTGTTGTTATCCACATAAGTTTTCCACATTTCCACAAGAGATAAAGTATTTTTACTCTAAAAATTTAACTATTACTTAATACAGGGATAACTTCGTGAATATTTAGGATACAAAAGTAGGGACAAAAGGAAAACGATGAGATAAAAAACAAAGTACTTGCCCATCATGAATATCAATGGAACACATTGTTTCTGCTGCCCGATTCCTTGCTCCTTCTTTTAGTCCCATACTTAAAACATCATTTACCAAATTCCAGACAAAACCTTGTAAAGTCACTTTGCATGATGGTTGGGGAATGAGCGAAATAAGTTCGTTCTTTATCGTGGAAAAGGAAACACTTTGTAATAAGGGAATAGCGTAGCGTTTACCGTCAAGTATGGTGAGAGAAAGTATAGGGCAAAACTTCATGAATACACTCCAATTGTTGAGGGTGTGATCGAGTTCGCCTCCATGAAAACCACAAATCAGTATGTTGTGAAATGAATTGGCAACACAGAAGCGAAGGGCTTTCTCAAAGTCGTTTGTGTCTTGTTCCGGTATATACACAATCTGACTTTGTGGAAAAGAGGTATAAACTTCGATGCTGTCCATATCACCTATAATCACAGAAGGAGTAAAACCGCGCATTTGAAGCTGTTTGGATGCACCATCAGCCGCAATAAAGGGGGCAGGATGTAATGCAGCAAGAATATGAGGATCGGGCATCTCCCCATTTAAGCAGATAATACAGTCAAAAGGAGCATTGTAAAATTCTAATCTCATTGTTCTTCTAATAAAAGAGGGGGTTCTGATATGGGTAATTCAGGTAGTTGTACTTGCATCGTATTGCCTATTCTGTCTAAATGAAGTAATGTGTATTCAGAGTCCAAATCACGTTCATACATAGAAGTAAACTTGTGTCCCCACAGGAACTCGTGCCATTTGTATGAATGTGTACTTTGTACATTTTGAGAGAAAGTATTATCAAAGCCATTCAGCAGCACTAAAAATTCGGCATCGGATTGCTCAAATTCTTGTTGTGAAACGCCGTAGAGTGGACTGTCCTCATTAACAGGATGATTGATTGTCCATCCTATAGTCAGGAAATTAACGGTATCATATTCTAAAGGTAAACGGTAGAACTTGCGAGAAGCAATACCATTGTTAATCTCTGTTCTTGCTAATGTTAGTTGTGCATGAACTTCTGACAGCAGACTGTTTTTTTTATTGGCTACTCTGAACATAAACCCTCTTCCTGATTTATAAGGTGCGACGATGGCATGAGGACTATACAGCAAATAAGCCACAGGACGAGAAAAACGCCCATAAAGAAGACCGGTAACGAGTGCAAAAGATAGCAATCCTAAAAACGATTCAATAGCTGCTACACTTTGCGATAGAAACCCTCTTGGTGAAATAGAACCATATCCGACAGTTGTAATAGTATGAGAACTAAAGAAAAATGCCTCCATAAAATGCTCAAACATTGTCTCTGCTCGTGATCCCTCAAGATATTCTGTGCCAATGAAAAAGTATAACAGAGCAAACAAGGTGTTAATCACAATATAAAAACTTACGACAATTACAAAGAAGGTGGTCCAGCTGGTGGTCATCAACCACTGATAGGAATCAAAAATCTGAAAAAAAGGAATGCCTGTTCTATGGATAAGAAATTTGCCGTTTTTGTCCATAAAACGGGTTCCCTGATTCCCTGTTTGCGAGCCAAACCCCAGATTTGCGGCTGTAACGATATTGCGTTTTTTTGAAAATCGATTGGATACTTTCATAGTAAAGCGAGTACATTTTTCCTAAGAATCAACAATGCTTGGTGTTTGTAACGTCATAAGAGAATCTTAATTGCTAATTTTGCAGACTTTTTATTCACTTACACATATAGAAGCGATGTCAGAATCACAAAGGAAAGAACTCACATACTCACAGTTTACCTACAATCGCCCCTCTTTAACAGAGGTGACAAAACAATATCAAGAGCTTAATGACAAGTTTGACAAAGCAATGACATCGGAAGAAGCCATTGAAGTAATCAAAGAGTGGAATGAGATACGCATTGATTACAGAACAAACACTAGTTTAATCGGAACAAAATTCAGCCAAAATGTCAAAGATGAATGGGCTAAAAACGAAAAAGATTATCTTGATGAAATTGGTCCTGCTATCTCGGAAATTAAAACAAATTTTATAAAAAAGATACTTTCTTCGCCATTCATTGCAGATATCGAGAAAGAATGGGGTAATGTATTGATTTTGCGATTGCAAGATTCTATCCGTACATTTAATCCTGAAATTAAGCCCTTTCTAATAGAACAAGCACATATTGTAAAACAATATGAAGAAATCATTGCATCTGCTGAAATAGATTTTGACGGTACAACTCATAATTTGTCTTCACTCGGAAAATTATTAACAGACACAGACAGAGAAGTGCGTTTGCGTGCTCAACAAGCAAAATATGCTTATCTTGAAAAAAACGGCGAAAAAATTAATGAAATTTATGATAAATTAGTAAAAATTCGCCATAAAATGGCTGTTACTTTAGGATATAAAAATTATATAGAATTACGATATATTGAACTTGGTAGAAGTGAATATACTGCAAAAGATGTAGAAAAATTCCGCGATACCGTGTTTAATAAAATTGTACCATTTTTGTCGGAATTGTATGAAGATCAACGCAAGCGCCTCGGTGTGGATACTCTGTGTTTTCACGATGAATCTTTAATGTTTCCGGAAGGTAACCCTACAGCACAAGGAAGTCCCGATTGGATTGTAGAAAGAGCAAAAGAAATGTATGCCGAATTATCCCCGGAAACTGATGTGTTTTTCCGCATGATGATAGATCGTGATTTGATGGATTTGGTGACACGTCCCAATAAATCGGTGGGTGGTTATTGCACGAATTTCCCACGTTATGGAGTACCGTTTATATTTTCTAATTTTAATGGTACAACCCATGACGTTGAAGTGCTGACCCATGAAGCCGGTCATGCATTCCAAGTATGGGAAAGCCGTCATCATAAAGCACCTGAATTTTATTTCCCTACCCTTGAAGCATGTGAAATACATTCTATGGGAATGGAATATATGACATGGAAATGGATGGATAAGTTTTTTGAAAAACAAACCAATAGATTTTATTATTATCATTTGGTCAAATCTTTAATGTTTATGGCGTATGGTTGTGCTGTAGATGAATTCCAACATTGGGTGTTTGACAATGTGGAAGCTACACCGCAAGAACGTAATGCAATGTGGCGAAGTCTTGAAAAAAAATATCTGCCATGGCGTAATTATGATAATATACCCTATATGGAAAATGGTACCATGTGGCAATTTCAAAAACATATTTTCGGTATGCCTTTTTATTATATTGATTATGTGTTGGCGCAAACCTGTGCATTGCAATTTTGGGTTCGTTCTCGAAAAGATTGGGACACAGCGGTCAAGGATTATATTGCTATTTGTAAAGTGGGTGGAAGCCAAACATTTTTAGATATTATTAAAACAGGTAATTTGATTTCACCTTTCGATGAACAAGCACTTGAAATTGTCACAAAAGAAGCAAAGGAATGGCTTGCACAATAGCAAGA
>DDTD01000025.1 GCA_002344005.1 Ignavibacteria bacterium UBA2373
CAAAGCTTGTGGATTAGTTTGAGGTGAGCCACCACCACCTTCCGGCGGTACTAATTGATCTGTATGACCATTATTATTATCCGTTCCTGGTGTATCTCCATGCGGGTCGCTGAACAAAATGGGATTACCTGCCATAGCCGAGTAGGGGCTTTCCCATGGCTGAAACACAGGGTCGGGAGTGAGCCATTGCCCCAAGCGCGGGTCATAAAGACGGAATTCGGTATTCAATAGATTTGCTTCGCCGGGTTTGGCTTTCGCGCCTGTGGAAGCAATTTCCGAGCTTACTGCATCGCCGCGGTCTTCTTCTTCCATGCCATTATAGCCATAGCGATAATCCGCCCCCGCGCTTGCCACTCTGCCCGCTTGAGTTTTTTTTATGTCAAAGAACAAGGCAATTGCTCTAATAGCACTGCCATTCAAATCATAAAAACAAGAACATCTTTAACACTACTATACAATATCATGTATTTTTGATATGTATATTTTATGAGAATAAATTATGACAGCGAGTATCTCATCAAAGTATTACATAATCAACTTTCTCTTTCAAAGGTAACAAAAATATTTGAATACACAATATATTTGACTTTCAATTACACATTGTTCTATAAATGTGTAATCCCTTTGGGATTCCGTGACGCAATGAATTTCATCCCCTCCGCCGGAGGGGTGTCCGCAGGACGGGGTGGTTTCTCATTCCTCGGTGGCAGACGCAGTCTGACGGGGTGGATTATGTACCCCAAACCGCGCCCCACTTTTTTCGCCTTCCCGTCGGGGAATTGGGATGGGGCAAAAAAAACAAATATCATAATTCTATAAACCTGTCATCCCGACGGGATATAATTTCATTTAAGCTCCGCAGGAGCGGCATAATAATAGAATATGTCATCCTTTGGGATTACATGCGCAGAAATGTGGAAGGACTACAATTGATTGGCATCTAAGTGGCGTTATGGTATTATTGCTTGTCGCAGATAGGTTGAAATATATTTACAGATAGTATTCTATCGTGTTTTTATCGAAAACACCGTTTTTGAATATGGAGCAAAATGAATTTCAATGGGCATTGATTCTTCTAAGTTCGTATGATGTGGATAAGGGATGGTAAATACGTTGCCATCCGTGATAGTGATTGTCGCATTTTCATATTCTGTTTTTCCATTGCGATGTACGGGTTTATTCCTTTGTATTGTCCGTAGATCCGAAAAACAAACTATTTTTTTATTTTGATAGAGGTCGGCAATATAATAGAAAAAAGATTTGAAGAACAAAAGACAGCAACATCCGGCAATTATAAGGACAATAGTATTAGTATGACCATTTATGCCAAGCCAAGGCAATGACGGTAGTGCAAAATACAGGGCAAGTGTCAAAAATGTTTTTAGAACAAAAAACACAATAATAGTAATTGCAATATGGCGCAATAAATGTAACCATATCTTTATTTTTTCTTTGCTGTTTAATTGGTCTTCATAATCAATGGTAAGAGCGGTCGAATGTCTATGTGTTTCGGGAGTAATAGGAGTTTCTGATGTTGTATGAAAAGATGGAGTCGTAATAGCGGTTATGGTTATATTTCCTTGTGCTTCTTCTATTTGTACTGTGTCGCCGATGGTAAATCGTTTAAAATAATAGTGTGGTACGGAGATTTTCTTTTCTCCGAAATACCAATAATATTCATCATTGCCATACGCCGGTTTGTGAGTATCCGTATCGGTAATTGTTCCTTTGCGTATGGTTTTTGTACGGGAAAATGAGGAATAGAAAGTTGCAACAAGAATAATAATGGCGACAAAACCTATAAATCCCATCACAAGTAATGGAAAAAGTGTATTGCCGCCATGAGAAAGAAATTCTGTGAGTATAAAATAATACAGAGAAAAGAATATTCCGAAAAATAGGATAATAAAAAAACGCTGCCGTCTTTGACTCGCAATTTCCTCTTCGGATAATTCTTCTTGTATCTCCGAGTATTTCATTTACAAAGAACGTAATGCTGCTAAAATATTTAATCGAGAAGCACGCAAAGCAGGTAAAAAACCTCCGGCTATACCCATAAATATTGAAAATACCAATGACCCGATAATCACATTGGATGTCAATGCAAAGCTGAATGACAATTCCGAAAATGATGCAAAATTCAATGTTGATATAGAAAAGAACTGTAAAAAGGATGCTAAGAGTAAACCGACAAGTCCGCCCACAATAGAAGTAATGAGTGCTTCAATAAGAAATGCCATCATCACGGAAAGTCTTTGGAATCCTAAAGCGCGTAAAGTTCCTATTTCTTTTGTACGATTGGAAACAGAAGCATACATCGTAATCATTGCGCCAATCATTGCACCTACGCTAAAAATAACCGTGACAGTGATACCTAATATTTGAATAAATAAACGCATCGCTTCTGATTGTTTTTCATAGTAGCGGCGCTCATTTTCGGGCTCAAATTGATTCAATCGTTTATCGCCTGCAAATGTGGCTTTCATTTGTTCAACAGACATATTATCTGCTCGAGCAAATGTGACGGTCGAATAATCCGTTCTGTTAAATGCTTGCAATAATTGCGTCGCATCACACCATAATTCCGATTCAAAACCTGATTTTTCCGCATCCATTTCACCGACAATTGTCCATAAATCTCCGGCGAATTTGATTTTGTCGCCAATAGAGGAATTTTTGAAACGAGAGGGGAGTGCTTTGCCTATAATTAATTCTCGTGAACCAAAATTGAACATTCGTCCTTTGATAATAGTGATTTTATTTCTGATTTTGAGCGCAGGTTCTGACACACCCCGAACGGCAATATTGCTCAGACCGCCATCAATTTTTTCAGAATTGATAATGGCAACAACATCATTGGTAATCATTGCTTTGCCATCTATGTCTTTTTTGACAAATGACATTGTGGAAATTAACTCGGCTACAGCACGGTCAATAATGCTCGTAATTTCCCCTGTGGAAGATTTGCGGGTAATGACCACATTGTTTTCTGAACCCGTGCCCGCAAGCGTTTTTTTAACGCCGTCTGCCATCATCAGAACTGCTGCAAAAACAAAAACCACAAGTGCAATGCCGAAAACGGTGATGCCTGTTGTTAATTTTCGTGCAATAAAATTCTTCCAAATATAATACATTGGTATTTTCATTGTTTTTCCTCCTTAGCCATTAAATCGTAAACCATCAACAATTTTAGTATTAAACACTCGATAAATAGGCACAATAGAGGCAGCAATGCCTACTACTAATGCAGAACCAGCCGACAACAAATATGTGCCGGGTTCGACATAGAATACCGGGAACCAACCTTTTGGCAATGCAGATTCAAAAGCTTGTACCAAAGGTGTAAGAAAAAGAATGCCGAGCCCTGCTCCCATCACGGAAATAAATAATGACTCGCCGGAAATAAATATCAAAAGATGTTTTGTGGTAAATCCTAATGTTTTGAGTACTGCATATTCTCTGGTGCGTTCCCTTGCTGTCATAATCATGGTATTGCAAAGCACCAAAAGAATAATCCCAATAATCAAGTATGACATAATATTTATGGCAGAGAGTATGGCACCTGATGAAGCAACAAATCCTTGCTGAAATGCTCCTTCAGATTCAGATTTAGTTTCTGCGCGAGAATTAGCAAATAATTGATCAATAGATTTTGATATTGTTGCCGACCGATTAGGGTCTTTGATACGTATGACAAACCATCCGATTTCATCGCCACGTGTAGGGAATTCTGCTTTTATCTTTTCATTGATATAATTCCAATGAAAAAACATTTGCGAAGCATCATCATTTTTGGTGCGGGGCGTATAAATTCCTCTGACGGTAAATTGCCATTTTCCGGGATAAATATCACCGTCAATATTCATTATATCGCCAATTTTCAGATTGTATCGTTTGGCAAGTTCTGTCCCGATAACGCAAGAATTTCTTTCTTTGACAAAATTCTCATAATCTGTTTTGGAAAGCTGATATTCGGGATATACTTTGAAGAGTGTTTCGGGATCACAGGCAAGGCGAGCAAAGAATTGATCTTTATCTTTATAGACTCCACCAAACCAATTCAGAAATGTTACATTGTCAATGCCGTCGAGTTGCGCAATTCTATCGCGATATGCAAACGGCAAAGGAAAAATAAAAGACACAGCTTGCCGCGTTACCAATCTATTGGGTGAGGAAGCACTTACGCCAGCATTCCATGCTGTAACAACAGTTTTTAATAAACCGAAAGCTACAACAGCAATGGCTATACCGGCAATAGTTAAGAAAACGCGCAAAATATGACGAAATGAATTTTTCGCCACTAATTGAACCATATTCATATTACACTCCTTGCTCTATTAAATCACCTTTTTCCAAGTGATGTGTTGTATTTGCTCTTTTTGCAGCATGCGGATCATGCGTAACCATAACTATTGTTTTGCCGAATTCTTTGTTTAAGCGTTCCAATAATGTCAATACATCTTCTGCTGACACTCTGTCCAGATCGCCTGTCGGCTCATCGGCAACAAATATATCGGGGTCGGTAGCGATTGCACGTGCTATGGCAACTCTTTGTTCTTGACCGCCGGAAAGTTGTTTCGGATAATGGTGCATACGGTCGCCTAAACCTACCACCGACAATGCCAGCTCAATTTGACGTTTGCGTTCTGCTTTGGTTAATGGTGTGAGCATTAAAGGTAATTCCACATTTTCATAAGCAGTTAATACGGGAATTAAATTGTAAAATTGAAAGATAAATCCGATAGTGTTCGATCGCCATTTTGCTAATTGTGTTTCCGATAATGATGCAATATTGGTATCAGCGACAATAACATTGCCATTGGTCGGGCGGTCAATGCCTGCGATGATATTTAATAATGTTGTTTTACCGGAGCCGGATGGTCCCATAAGTGCAATAAAATCGCCACGTTCAATCTCGAGCGAAATATTGTTAAGAACTGTAATTTCTTGTTTGTCCCTTTTGTATGTTTTGGACAAATTCTTTACTGAAATAATTGACGACATTAAACCTCCGAGAAAATAGTATTTATTTTTTTATTTGTACTTTACTGCCTTGTTGTATGTTGTCGGAAGGTGCAAGAATTATCACATCACCATTCATTAAGCCATTGGTAATTTCCACATATTCACCCAATATTGTACCTGTACTAACTGCGGTTTCTTGTGCCGCATTATCTTTAACCACAAAAACAGTTTTTTTGCCATTTTTTGTTTGTATGGCTGTTTGTGGTATTAATAATTTTGGCTTACTTTCTATTTCATTTACTACGGTATTTATTTTTAAGAAATTTACTTTTGCACCCATTTCCGGCAGTACACGCTCATCAATGTCATCGAAACGTATTTTTACTTGTACCGTACCTTTGGCGCGATCAGCCGTAGGAATTATTTTGTTGACAATACCTTTGTATTTTTTATCGGAAATTGCACTGACAGAAATCTCGACGGGCTGATTTTCTTGAATTTTTTGTATAGCCGATTCGGAAACATCTGCCTCAACTTGCAAAGAAGTCATATCCGCCAATGTGACCACTGCTCCGCGGGAACCTGCCGCCCCCCCAAGTGCTGTGATGACTTCTCCGACATTAGCATTTTTATTGAGTATTGTGCCGTCGAAAGGTGCGCGAATAATGGTGTTTTCTACTTGGACTAAGGATGCCCGAATTGCAGATTCTTGTGTGGCAATACTTGCTTTTGCGGATTGTATTTGTGCTTTTGCTTTTTTTACTCTATTGATGGCTGCATCAAGGTCTGCTTGTGTGCCGACATTTTCTTTGCGCAATTCTTGTTGTCTTTTCAATGAAATCTCCGCATCTTCCAATTCGGCAGTAGCATTTTCAAGTGCTGCTTTTTGCACTTCGAGTTGTGCTTTTTGTTGGTCTAAAGCCGCTTGAACATCCGCGCTTTCTATTCGCCCGATGATATCGCCTTGCTTTACTTTATCTCCCTCGATGACATACAATGCATCAAGCCGTCCGGTTGCTTTCGATGAAATTGCCGCTTTTCTTTGTGCCACCACATAGCCCTGTCCGGTCAATATAGTTTCCGATGAGCTTGATTGTGAGGTAAATACTTGCATGGTCTCAACTTCCACACTTGTCGAATTCATAAGGAAGTAGCCGCCACCAATGACACAGCATAGTATAATGGCAATGATAATCCATTTTGTATTGCTTGATTGAGTCTGAGGTGTACGATTAATCTTGAGAGTAGATAGATCTGTTGTATGAATTTCGCCTGCCATGATTGCTTATTGTAAAAGTGAAGCGCAAAAATACTGAACTTTTTTTGCACAAAAGATATGAAATTTTACATTTTGTTAAAAATTTGACGATTCGATTCTTTTCTGCCATGCTTAGCCGGCATTGTGCCATCTTTTGACCGAGAATAACCATGAGCAAAGAAAATCGGCTCACTCTATTGTGTTTTTTTAATGAAGGAATGTCACTTGTCTTAGTTGTCACCAAGCCACATTGCACCGGTTCAAGTTTATACTTTGTAAAAAAAAAGCATATTCTCTGCTTATGATTTTCTATATTTACATCGTCAGTTATCACAACATTCAAGATTGGGAAATATGAATATCAAGGCGATAGAAGCAAAGAAACATCTGGGGCAGAATTTTTTGGTGGACAAAAACATAGCCATTAAGATAGTAGAATTATTAGGTTTGCCATCGGGGGGCAGGGTGTTGGAAATAGGTCCCGGTACGGGAGCATTGACAAAACTTATGGTAGAAAGGGGATATATCATTGATGCTGTGGAGATAGATGAGCGGGCAGTGAGTCATTTGCGGGAGCATTTGCCGGCAGAGCAAGTGACGGTGCATCATACGAGTATAGAACGCTTTGATATACGAGGTCATGCCGCATCATTGGAAGCACCGTTGACCATTGTGGGCAATATACCCTACAATCTTACGAGCGAGATTTTGTTTCGCATATTTGACAATGCGGACTGCATATCACGGGCGGTGATTATGATGCAAAGAGAGGTTGCCATGCGATTGACAGCACCGCTGCGGAGCAAGGAATATGGTGTTTTGACCGTAGCGGCAGCATTTTCTGCAAAGACGAAGCGTCGTTTTGATGTATCGCCCCATAGCTTTTCCCCACAGCCGAAGGTCACGTCATCGGTGGTGACATTTGATTGCGGTGAGATGGGATTGAGTATGCCTCGCGATATATTCCGTAAAACGATGGTCTATGTTCGGGTGGGATTTCAGCAGCGTCGTAAAAAATTATCCAATGCCTTGAAGTCCACGGATGCTTTCAGTTATGGTCAGGATGATGCGTGGTTGCAATCCATAGCAGAAAAACGTGCGGAGGAATTATCACCGAACGATTTTGTGGTATTGCGTGAAAAAGTCGAGATGTTACATTCAGCAAATAGAGGGGTATGAAAGAAAAAGTATTGATATTTGGGCGTAAACTTTCTGAGGTGCTGCGCACACAGGATATATATGTGATGGGGATGTCTTGTTTTTATATAGTGTTGAGCTTAGTGTTTTTTACAAGTTTGACAGGTGCTATCCCTATTATACTTTGGAATATCTTTATTATCTGTGCCGTGATAATGATTGCCTTAAATGCAGCAAAGAAGGACAGTGTATTTATCAGAGTATTGGGTGTATTTTATTGCATCCCTATGGTGCCGATTATGTTTAGTCAGGTATTTAATTTTATCGGTCTTGTGAATCCGTATGATTATGATTGGCTTTTGATAGAATGGGACAGGGCATTATTCGGTGTTGATCCCACGCATGTATTATTGAACTATTCATCGCCTTTTTTAACCGAGATAACGCAATTTGCGTATATGTTATATTTTTTTCACGGTATAATATTGGGCATTGAATTATATTATGATGGCAGAGTGCGAGAGGTGCATCAGCTTATACGGCTGACCATGTTTGGATTTTTTGTGTCATATTTTCTGTATTTCTGTATGCCTGCGATAGGACCTCGATTCACATTGCATGATTATTTTTTGACAAATCAGGAATTGCCGGGATTGTGGATAACGGAGTATGCGCGTTTATTTATTGATACGGGCGACGGTATTCCGCGCGGATCATTAACACCCGAAAAATTTGTGCATAGGAATTGTATGCCGAGCGGGCACACGATGATGACTTTGGTGAATTTATTATTGGTATTTCGTTATGGTTCACGTTTCAAATCGCTGTTTTTTATTTTTAGTGTTTTATTAATTTTTGCAACGGTCTATCAGCGTTATCATTATGTGGTGGATGTGATTGCGGGCATACTCTGTTGTTTTGCGGTGATGTGGCTTGAACCAAGGATTCACCGTTATTTTGTGAAAAAGCAATGGACTATAGATATTGAGTAAAAAAAAAAGCGGCGCAAAGCCGCTTTTTTTATGTCTGATGGGGTGGATTGTCTATA
>DDTD01000003.1 GCA_002344005.1 Ignavibacteria bacterium UBA2373
CAGTAGTGGGTACATATAATACTATGTCAAATTTTTCTTTGCCAAAATATTTATAAAAAGCCTTGAGGGTCAAACGCAAAAGCCAATCGGGGAAGTCTCCGCCATTTTCGTATTTACTTCTGCGCAGTGCTTGTCCCACATTAGAAACACCATAATAAGAAGCCGCCACACCATTTACCAAGTTAGTGTTTTTACTTTCTACTTCCAAGATTGGGAAATATGTTTCTCTAAAATCTACTAACTTATTTTTCCATTCTTGTGTGACATCCACTTGTATATTTTTTTTTCGACAATTATCACAAACACCACAATTGCTTGATAAGTTGTCACCTAAAAAATCGCACAAAAATTTCATTCGACAATTGTGAGTTGTCACATAGCTTAGCATTTCATCAAACTCTTTGAGTTTAGTATTTCTTAAATTCTCAAAACTTCCTATATCCAAAGTTGGAGCATTAAATTTGTATTCGTATTTTTTACTTTTTCCATCAAACACTTCAATGACAATACCTTGTGCAATTAAATCAGCCACAATTACATTGACTTGGTTTTGCTTTACATTCGTGGCTCTCACAATCCCGTGCAAGCCTAATCTTTCAGACTTTACTGCGTCAATTACACATTGATATTTTTTAGTTTCAGGTCTTGCACCTTCTATAAACGACAAGGGCAGAGTTCTGTCTTCGTTAGGATTATAAAACAAGATAATGTAAGAGGGATTTCCGTCTCGTCCTGCTCTTCCTATTTCTTGGTAATAATGAATAGGAGAAACAGGGCTTTGTGTATGTATGACAAAACGAATATCAGGTTTATCAATTCCCATTCCCAAAGCATTTGTACTAACGACACATTTGTATTCATTGTTCATCAAACCTTGTTCAATCTCTTTTTTTGTTTCAGTATCTATGCCTGAATTATAGTGTACAGCATTTATTTTCAAATACTCAAACCATTTGGCATAAGTTTCTGTACTTACTCTTGTTCCTGTGTAAACAACGCCTGTGCCTTGTATCTTTTCTAAGTTCTGTGCAAGCCAAATCATCTTTTCGTCTTCGGATTGCACTGTTATCACAAATAAATTAAGGTTACTTCTGAGCAGTGTCCCACGAACAGCAACTATATTTTTTCCTATTTGTGCTTTTATATCATTTTCAACTCGCTTAGTGGCAGTGGCAGTAGTAGCCAAAACAGGAAAATTAAGTGGGAGTAAATTTACTAAATTTATGATTTTGCGATAAGAAGGAATAAAATCATGACCCCAAGTCGAAATACAATGTGCTTCATCTACGACAACCATCGCAATTTTAAAATTTTTATCTCGAACAGTTTCCAACCATGTTATATTTTCCATTCTCGCAGGGTGGATATACAGCAGTTTGAGTTTCCCATTAAGGGCATCTTTTATCGTTTGGTTATTTTCTTCTTCACTTTGTTGCGAGGATATAAAGTTAGCTGAAATACCTAATTCGCGCATTTTTTGGACTTGATCACGCATTAGAGCTATGAGGGGCGAAAAAATAATTGTTACCCCTTCAAATTGTATAGCGGGAAACTGATAGCATAGTGATTTTCCAAAACCTGTTTTTTCAATCAAGAGTACACGCCCCCCTTGTAATATTTTATCTATTACCGCCCATTGATTGTCATGAAATTGATTAAAACCAAAAATATATTTTAGTTTTTGTTCAGCATACTCTCTTGTCATTGGTTTATTTTATTAAATACCAGATAATCAGAGGAATGTAACTATTATTGTACCTACATCTTATAGACCTTAATGTGATTGCAATCATTCTTGATGGAAAGGTTATTACCCTTTGGGTTTGAGCAATAATTCTTTTATAGCATCAAGATTGCGCTTATCGTCTTCTTTATAGCGTTGTGAAATAGAGCCGGGTGATAATGTTGTTGTTTTATGTATATCATGCTGGGGTGATTCATTCTCTTGTCTTATCGGTTGTGGAACCGCCTGTACATCCGGTTCATCAGCTTCTTTTTCAGTAGGATACTTAATAGCACTTGCTTGCGAAATAATATCTTTGCCGAGCACATCACGTAATTTTTCAAAGATGGTGGCACGTGTAAAAGGTTTCCCGATAAACCCAATTGCCCCTGTGCGAATTGCCGTACCTATATTTTCTATATCGGAAATTGCAGTCACCATAATAATAGGTATATCGCGGGTGCGTTTTATTGATTTGAGTACTTTTAATGTTTGATGCCCGGAAAGATCCGCCATAAGTACATCAAGCATAATTAATGTTGGATGATGCTCTACCGCCAAAGCTATACCGTCATAGCCATTAGAAGCAACATAGGGCTTAAATCCAAAACTCGAAACAATTTTGGAGAGGATGCGCTGCATCCACACATCGTCGTCAATTATTAAAACACTTAACTCATTCATTGCTTTATTATGCTGAAATTGCTGTATGTAAAAGTACTTTAAATAAAATACGGTTAATTTCTTTGTGTATTATAACTCATTATCATCCAATATTGAGTGTTATTCCTCTTGTTTCTTTTCACGATTAGCACCAATATTGGCGGCGACAAATGCTTGTTGTAAAGCATTCACATCGGAGGTGGCTGCCTGAACATTAAGCTCCACAATACGGTCATAGACTTCTTTGCGATGGACCGGAACATCCCTTGGTGCTTCAATACCCAAACGCACCACACCTCTGTCCACACTGACAACAGTGACTTTAATATCACCGCCTATAGTTACAACTTCACCTGCTTTTCTTGACAATACTAACATAGCGTTTTTTCTCCTAATTATTGTTCTGAGCCGCTATGCGTGCCAATGGGAAATTCCGTCAAATATTTATCCGACGGCAGAATTAACTGATGTCCTGTTTTTGCAGACGGGTTAATGACAATAGGTGCTCGTAAATTTACGGTCATGCGGTCGGAGCGGCTGCCGAGAGTTACGACAACATAGACCACATCGCGTTGCTGATCATAATCTCGAAACTCATACTCATCGTAAATATACCAAGGGTTGATAATCGGTAAACCTATGGATGGATTTTCGAGTGATACAAGCCATTCCAGAGGAGCCATGTCCTCTTCTGCGACAAGGATAAAATCATGAAGATGATCAAAACCAAGAATACCTTCGCCGAAAGTAATAATTTGTGATGGATCAATATCCAATGCACCAAATTGACTTGTATAAATTCTTTTTTTTGTTGTTGTATTTCGACTATTGGTGTTTTGTACAATAGGATGATTTTCACTGTATGCCGAATCGGTCACCAAAATTTGTTGCGCTGTTCCACGCTTCATATCAAAAATAATCGGCGCACGCATATTCGCAGTCGCGGTTTGTTTTTCGCTGTCATATAATGTGACAATCACCATCGGTGCGCAGCAGGCAGGGTCATACTCCACCTCTGTTTGATACGAAAAGTCCACTTGAAAAGGGCTGAGAATAGGGAAACCTATGGACGGATTTTCAATGGACAACAACCATTTGAAGGGGACAAGAGAATCGTCGGCTATCACGACAAATTTTCTCAAATGTTCAAAACCGTGAAGCCCTTGGGGGAACTCTACAAGATGGCGATCTTCTAAGTGAAGAGTGCCATATTCCGATGTTTCAATCGAATGTGCCTGTGATGTAGTGTGTGCATCCTGCATAGAACTATCTCCTATTATGCCGGCATATAATGAAAAACAATATACAAAGATAAGAAAATTAACGGTTTAAGGAATCAGTAATATACCCGTCGTCGGATGGTTTATCCATTGGCAAGTCTTCGAGTATAATTTCTACCCTCCTGTTTTTTTGTCTGCCTTGCTCCGTATTATTGGGAAGCAAGGGTTGCGATTCGCCAAATGCCTGTGTGGAACATAAATTTTTATCAAAACCGCGCTGAATTAAATAATATCCCACGTTTAAAGCTCTTGCCGAAGATAAATGTAAATTTGAAGGGTACATATAGTTCCGCTTAATGGGAATACTATCCGTATGACCTTCAATAATTAATTGTTTGCGCACACCTTGAAAGAGCGATGCGAGAGTGTCAAGGAATATCAGCCCTACCGGTTGCAAATCCGCGCTGCCGGAACGGAACAAAAGCATTTCCGGCAATCGTAAAGCCAGTCCCTTCGGAGTGCGCTCAAGTGTCAGAGTACCATTGCTGATAAATTTCTCGAAGCTTTTTTTTATGTCCTTGTCTAATTCATCCAATGTTTTTTGTTGGCTTGCCGGAAGTATCGGTGCGGGAATACCTTGGCTGCCGGGAAGCACTTTATCGCTATTGGGATCATCCGGCTGTTTTTCTTCAAAATATTCGGTAAATGCCGACACAACACCATTGTATTTGGCTGCATCCACTTGCGAGGAAGCATACAGAATAACAAAAAGCCCAAGAAGCAATGTAATCAAATCAGCATAGGTAATCAAATAACGCTCCGCATTGTCATGTTCTTCATGGTGATGCGGTTTGGGTTTGCGTCTTATACCATGGGAAGACTTTTTCTGTTGTTGCATACTACTTCTCATAAAAAAAGGCGAAATCCGAGAATGAACTTCGCCTTGAGATTGTCGGTCATAAGCACTTTTTATTGAGCTATGAGCGTAGAAAACACTTGTTTTGTGCCATCATCAAATGTGGCGATAAGTGAATAGACACCTGCGGGAAGACCATTTCTGTCAAAACGCAATACGCCACTATTGCCCATCGAAACGGGACCATCATAAATTACTTGCACTGTCTGACCAAGTAAATTAATCGCTTCCATACGCATAGTCTGAGTCGGACGCAATATAGTATAGCCGATAAAAGCAGTATTGTCAAATGGATTCGGATATACTTCCAAAGCAATGGCTTTTGGTTGCTCTTCAGCCACACTTGTCGTAATTTCCCAACCACCTATTTTGAATATATCACCGCCATAGCTCGTTACCCAGAAATTTTTATCGCGCGGATCATACTCAATGCCTCGTGCATTGATAATACCCGATGTATTGACAAGTTCAAAACGGGAACGCTCCTGCGATAAATTATCCAAAGGTATTTCTACTGCATACGATGCCTGCAATACATTGCCCGGAAACGCTGTGGACGCTTGGAATAAACTGTTTTTGCCATCATAACATATACAACGAGGTCCCAAATTAACATTAAATGGATTTTTTACTTTACTGATTTGAGCACCATTGCTAATGTTGAGAGTGTAAATGTTTCTGTCTCCATCGCGCTCCGAAGTAATCATCGTATTATTCACAATCTCAATGCCTATCGGATAACGTCCGGGGCTATTAAATTCACGCAATACTTTACCTGTCGTATCAATTTCATAAATAAAACCAATACCCGATTCTGTATTCACAAATTTTTGAAGATAAATAGTACCTGTCGCTTTATTAAAAGATAAATCGGTAAATAAACTGTCGCCTTTTTCAATACGCACTACTTTTTCAATATTCAGTGTGGTTGCATTTAATTTTACCAATTTATTATCACCGAAACTTGTTGTCCACAACCCATTATTACCGTCATACGCTATGCCATAAGGAATATGGGAAACACTTGTGGCAGCAATAACAGAACCCGTCCGTAATAATTCAATCGTAAATGTGGACGAAATTTTCGTTTGCTCGGTATTCGTTGTGGAACTGACACGCACTCTTCCGGTAAATGTTGGTTTATTGGGCACATTCCAGCGCAAGCTATTGCCAACGGCATCGCCCGTAATTGTTATCCATGACAAACCATTATCCAATGAATATTCGATTTTCACCGGAGGAGTAAAACCATACCATGAAATTTTTTGATTTGTGCCACCGGTATAAATTTCCCCGCCTGTGGGCGCTGTAATTTCCGCCTCCGTTACTTGCACACCATTAGGAACATCAATTTCCCACATAGAACGACCATGCGTTGCCACGCGCAATGCCATTTTACCCGCAAGCGGCGTGGGCGGTTCATAGAACATCATATCCACAACCATAGTGTTTGGCAAACCAATACCATAAGGTGCCCATGTCTCGCCGCCATTATATGTAACATACACACCAAAATCAGTACCCACAAAGATAATATTTTCATCATCGGGGTGCATAATAAGTGAGTTACAAGGCACATCCGGCAAACCCTTGCCAATATCTTTCCATGTTTTACCCAAATCGGTAGTTTTATACACATGCGAACTATTAAAACCCGAGAATGTCACAAATGCGGTGTTTTTATCTACGCGTGAACATTCAATATCGCTCACAAATCGGTTGGGAATGCCATTGTAGGTAACCTCTGTCCAATCTTCTGCTTTGGTGCCGCCGCCCGTATTTGTCACAAATAATTCACCGCTGCCGCCAATCCAAATTGTACTGGCATCAGGGTCGGCAGGGGAAATTCCTACAGCCGAAATTGTTTGGGTCAAATAAGGAGAAACACGTGTCCATTTTGTGCCATTATCAAAAGTAACCCACAAAGCGCGACGACCGCTGTAAATTGTCGCCGGATCATTAGGGTCGGCTTCAAGTGGGGCAACAAATGCTGCTTGATCAAGCACTTTTGTCACGGCATCGGTAAATCTATTGGCATAGCTGGTAAAATTACCTGATGACATATCACGCTTAAATACGCCGCCATACTGTGTGCCGCCCCATACAATATTAGGATTAGAAGAATTCACAATGGCATGGCTGCCATCGCCACCGGCAACATTACCCCACATCATTGCATCATCACTGATGGTACCATTATCTTGCGTGCCGCCATAATTTTTTGTACCCTTAGAATGGTCAATAGCCATACCGTGATATTGCGTAATCGGCAAATTATTATTGATTGCAAACCACGAATAACCCTTATTTGTACTTTTATACATACCACCGTCACAACCCAAATACACAATATTCGGATTCATCGGATTATATGCCGCACAGTGCATATCGGGATGTGTTTCGGGAAAATCATAACCCGCCACTTCTTGCCACAAAGAGGCATTATTATCGGTATAGAACAAATCAACGCCACCAAGCAAACAGATTTTCTCATCTGCCGGATGAGGCATAATAAAGTTGTCATAATCACCTTGGCGCCGTGCAGGGTCCCCGCCAAATGCTGTGGAAGTAATATTGCGTGATTGCCAATTTTTGCCGCCATTGGTACTCACATAACTTGCAGGCGCACCGCTCGAGCTGGACAAGGCGGCAAGCATATACAATTTATTAAGATTGGCAGGGCTGCGCTGAACGGATATTCTCGCGAATGTCACCGCATTGTCCACCAATAAATTCGTCCATGTTTCGCCACCATCCAATGTTTGAAAAACATTCTCTCCGGCAATACCCACAATAACATCATCAGGATTATCGGGATGCAATGATATATCCGATATTACGCCGTTATTCATACGTTTCCATGTTTCTCCAGCATCCGTACTCTTGTAAAATCCCGCATTCGCATCAATACCGCCGGCATAAATAAGATTAGAATTTTTGGGATGAACATAAATCTTTGAAAAACCGCCCACATTCGTTAAACCGATAACACGCCATGTGGCTCCCGCATCGGTTGTCTTGAATATACCCGCTCCGGCAATAGAATAACTGCCCGAACGATACTCACCCGTACCGGCATAGAGTATGTCCGGATTATTCGGGTCCATCGCTAAAGCACCCATTTCAGTAGAATTAGTAAAATCCATAAGTGGAGTCCATGAATCGCCGCCATCCGTAGTGCGCCACACACCTCCACCGGCAGCACCTATATAGACCCAGCCATCTTTTGTCGGGTGATGCACCACCGCACGAACTCTGCCGCCAACATTGAAAGGACCCAATTGCCGCCATGTGGGTTGCTCTGCCAAAACTTGCGCATTATTGGACTTCTGATTAAAACTTGCACGATAATCGCTCACTTTTTGTGATAACAGATTAGCCGGCAATGTGCCATAAGGGTAAGCACGCTGTTCATAGCGCCAACGGGCTTTGTCATCGGGATGACCTTCTTTTTCGCCTTCGCGTTTTGCATATACTGCGCTGATGCTTCCTACAAGTATCATCAACATGATGAGTCGTCGCAATGATTTCATCTATACATTCTCCAAATATATTGTGTGTAAATTTTCAACAAAGATACGATTTTGCATCAAATGTTTCTCTATTCTTGCTCTCAATATAAAAGTCGGTTTTATGGGCAGTTACTTTATGCGAACAATCATAAATAATCCCATCCCTGCCGGATTTGATATTTATTGTATTGTTTCCCATTATCATCCCATCACTACCTGATTGAATTTCATTCACACTTCGTAGCAGCGATATAGTACAGCCCCCAATCAAAGCGATGACGAAGCCAATCGAGCCGACGACGACCCCGATTGAGGCGATGAC
>DDTD01000088.1 GCA_002344005.1 Ignavibacteria bacterium UBA2373
TTTCTTTGCTGACCAATGTGCGTATCATCTCTTCAGAAGCACATTGTGCTAATTTCACTCGGTTTAAAGGTACTCCAATATCCCGTAACGTTGTTGTGACAAAATATCCACATGCAATTTCGCCGGTGTTTGGAGTTTCGGTAATGCCGTTAAATCCCCATTTAGTCCCATACCAATAAGGGAATATCTTAGAATTCATAATTTTAATAAATTTTTTTTCTAAGTCTTTTTTATTGAATTTTTTACACCGAGTAGTGTCTTTATCCTGAATGATTGAATTAAGAACATTTGTGTAGTTCTTGTTATCAAGTATAGGTTCACTATTGAAAATATATCTGTTATCCCATAATAGATATGAACTCATTACTAACATTGATAGCAACATGACAATAGGTCTAATTTTCTTGAACATTAATACGTCCGGTGCCGATATTTTTGCATAAATAATGATTGATGTCTAAACATTCAATGGCTTCAGTCAGCCCTGTTTTAGTAAACACTTTGTAAGCGTCATTCTTTAATTGTCGGTTTTTTTCTCTTTTTTTTTCAACATAAAAAAAATCATAGCACAAAATGTTATCAAATAAAGAGTGTCTAATGCCGGTTTCTTAAAAGTAAAAGTTTCAAAGTTTATATCTTTAAATAATGCTAAACCAATTGGAAAAGCAAGTATAGCAAAGACCAAATTAAATCCTATTTTATCTTTCATTTTTTAATCCTATGATAATAAGTCAATAAATGTTCCTAAAAGTATCACTGTCAATGTAAATGTTATCATTCCCAAAAGATAAGCAAAGAATGCTTTAACATAATGACTAAGTTTGCCTTTTCCAAAAAAGCTCCCAATTGCCCATGTCGTGTAAATGAAACCAACAATCCCTGCAATTTGCATGACATCAATATGTGACAGCCCTTGAATGATACCAAACACTGAATAAACAAGCATACTTATTCCCATCACAAAGCACAATAAAATGAGAATTTCAAAGAAATTATAGTCATATTTTTTGAAAAAAAGTCTTGTCCATAAAGCAATAAAAATTCCCATCATAATATTCGCATATCCATAGTGCCCTTGTATCCATTTGAAAATTTTAGTTGTTGTTGATTTTTTATTGTCCAAGTATTGCACATAACCATCTTCAAAATGGAAGAAATGATTACATAAAGTATAAATTAAAGAAGTTATAATTATGAAAATAACCGGTTTGACAAGTCTGCTTCTATTTTCAGTCAGATAATTCTTAATGTTTTGTCCGGGATTAACTATGAGTTCTCTGATTGTAAATAAAATTCCACGTTCAAAATGTAAGACATGTTGAATTTCGTGAATTATGTATTTCCCGTCAATTCTTTTTAGATTTGCTGGCTGTCCACACTCAGGGCAGTATTTTAGATGTATTTCGGTATTACAATTTTTACAAATCATTTGTTCCGTCTCGTATATAGTTTGTTTATCTCTGCATAGATTGTTGTCAAATCGCCATTGACATTTTTCAGCTACCCAAAGGCAACTATGTAATCGGCATGTTCATTCAGCGAACGAAACTTTGTCTAAACGCAAAACTGCCCGCGAAGCACTGAACATCCACCTTTTGCAAAACACTTGTGTCTATTGAAAAACTTGCTATTGCAAAACTACATAAGTGATATGACATAACAATCGCTTCAAGCATCCTTGCCGCCCATCACAACACATAAGCTCCTTTGCAGTGTATCATCTCTACGCTTTCTCACACTATTGATTATTAGTTCTCAACATTATCATTGAGTTGTGCAAAAGGTACGTGTGTTGGCAGAAGAATTTCTATATTTTATTATTTTCGTCTTTTTGTATTGCTAATTCTTTTTGTTGTTTAGCTACTTTTTCTACCCAATCTTTCTTGTTCTTATCGTTAATGGCTAAATCATAGTATTTTACTGCTTCATCAAAACTTCCAATTCTTCTAGCCATTTCACCTATCAAATAATTAATATTTGCAACAACAGTTTTGTCCTCGTACTCATTATTTTCTATTGCAGAAATCAAGTTTTCTTTGGCTTTCGATTGTAATTCTTTTCTAAATACAACTTCATCATCATTTTCACGTAGTAAATATGAACCAGTTACGTAACAAAATGCTATTTCTTTTTTTGTTTTCTTTTGTAATTCTTTAATTTCAGCAGCAATTAAGCATTGCTTAGCGTCATCAATAATTACATTGTCAAATTTGGTTAAGTATTCTTTAATTTTATTTTTCTCAGCTTCATTAAACTCTACTTTGAAGTCATTAATATATCCAGAAAAACGACACTTTGGACAATTATTTATTAGTTCTTCATAATGACTTCCAATTGCACCTTGTTTTTGAAAATCTTTAAAAGAACCGAAAGTGGTCATACTCATCGTTACACAGAATGTTACTTCTTTGCCATCTATTGGGCATTTTACAATTTCATTCGCACAAGTATGAGCATTTGCAAAATACTGACAAATTAAAGACAGTATAGATGTTAAAAATATTTTTTTCATAATTACGTGTATTGTTTCTTTTCAGTTTTTCAACTTACCATCAATTTTTATATTAACCCAAAGCACTATTCACTTTCCCCAAAACTACAAAATATTCTGTTCTTTCAATATAAAATACGAGTCCGCAGAATCAAGAGAATTTTAATCTATCATCAATCCAAGCCATTTCCTCTTGCTAAATATATAGGTCTAAATACCCTCAATGAGAAAACTATTCCGGTGGAATTTGTTTGGGTAATGGTTTGGGAATTGGCAACCCTTCATCCACACTACGCAAAGGCACCGATTCTATTTCTAAAGAACCGCGTTTGCGGCGCTCTCTTCTTTCTTTCCTTGACTCTTTTTTAGGTTCTTTTGTTGTTTCGGATTTTTTCTCGACTTTTTCTTTTGCCACCTCTTTTTGGGGTGGTTCTTTTTTGGGTTGCTGAACAATTGGTTTTTCTTTAGGTATTTCTTTTTTCGGCAACTCCTGTTTTGGTTGTTGAATAATTGGTTTTGCTGCCTCTTTTTTTTGCGGTTCTTGTTTTGGTTGCTGAATAATTGGTTTTTCTTTGGCTATGTCTTTTTTCGGTAACTCTTGTTTTGGTTGTTGAATAATTGGTTTGGCAACCTCTTTTTTCGGCGATTCCTGTTTTGGTGGTTCTTTTTTGGGTTGCTGAATAATTGGTTTTTCTTTAGGTATTTCTTTTTTCGGCAATTCTTGTTTAGGTTGTTGAAGAATTGGTTTCGGTGCTGTGGTTTGGGGTACTTGTTGGGTTGTATTAGCTGAAGGTGTTACTTGTTTGGTATAAGGTGAAGAACTTGCGATTAAATCATCTTTGGTAATTTTCACAGAGCGCACAAATTCACCTTTTTCACCCAACAAAGGCAAAGGTTTACCATTGCGCATAATTTCCAAAGCCCCAGCATTACTGACCGACAGTAGAAAGAACTCTTTTGCCGACCATGAACGTTTCTCATTGGCATTGAGCAAAAATTGTCTGCTGAATTTACCATCGGCGGTCATGGTAATCCATACTTGGTCGGAAGCCCTCATATCCAGCACCAAGCTGTCTGTTGTTACGGATTCATCAATAAGCCCAACGACGGTATTTCCTACTACCGTGAGCAATGACGAATCGCTTTTTTGCTGTGGTGTATGTGCGGATTTTGGGTCAGGTTTGAACACATAGTTGTAAATCGCTATGACAATAGCCAAGAATAATCCTGCAAACACAAACGCTCTTACAAGTAATGGTTTGACAGAATACTCTGCTTTTGGGGGAGTTGAGCGTGTTTGCTTGGGCGCATCGCTTACGGGAGCTGCTATCACTGCGGGCGTTGGTTTAGATGCTACGCCAACTTTCGCGATGATGGCTTGAATCTCTTCTTCTTCAATCTTCACCATTTCGCAATATGTACGCAAAAAGGAACGCAAATACGGTGCGGGCATAATGGAAAAATTATCCTGCTCTATTTGCTCTATCACGTGATGACGGATTTTAGTACGTGCATAAATGTCATCAAGAGTTAATCCATACGTCTCACGTCTGTTTTTAAGATATGCGCCTATACTATCCATCGGTAAAAATCTTAGAGTGTAACATGGTGATTGTTGCAGAAAATCACGGTAATTTTGTCTGTGATAATGCTAATAAAGCAAAAATAAGAAATCTCTCTACCCTTTCAGATATTTATGCATTTTGATACCATAGTTTTTTATCATGCCCTCTATGTGGGATTTGCTTACTCCATGTTGGCATTCGGTGCCACATATTACCGACAGGTGGTGGATGACCTTGATTTGCAAGAGGCATCGCTTGGTGAGGACATAGCAAATGTGGATATGACACCTGTCATTTGGCTTTCTGTCGGTTCATTTTTTTTTGTTTTCTGTATCTTTGTGACAATTGCATTGATACAATCTGAGGGAAATATCTTCCTCTATGTCATACCGATTGCATGCGCGATTAACATAACACAATTGCTTATGAGGGCGCATCATCAGCGTTTATTGATAAAAACACAGGGCATTATAGTACGCCATTTACTGATTGAGGGCAATATTCCTATCGCTTATCAAGATGTCAGACGTATCTATATCAATGAGTTTATCGGGTGGTTTGTTGTGGAGTTTTTCACAGACGATGATAATGTTCCGGTTGGCTCATGTCATCTGCGAATACAAGATTTGTCGCATATTATTCGCATATTTAGGCAAAAGAATCCTCAATGTTCGGTGCATATTGACGGAACTTTTACTTTATCACTCGACCAACAAGTATAATCATGCACCATAGCGCAAGCTATTGAAATGAAAAAAACAGTATTTGTAACATATAAATAATGAAAGATTTATGGCAAAAGACAAAATTCGTATAGCATCAGGACAGGGTTTCTGGGGCGATTTACTGACAGCACCGCTCGATCAAGTTTCTAAGGGCGATATTGATTATCTGATGCTTGATTATTTGGCAGAGGTAACAATGTCCATTATGCAAAAACAGAAGATTAAAAACCCATCCATGGGCTATGCACGTGACCTTGTGCAAGTATGCGAAGAAGTCATGCCCTACTTGATGAGCAAGAATATCAAACTTATCACCAATGGCGGGGGCGTTAATCCCGAAGCAGCGCGCGATAAGATATTCGAGGTGGCACGAAAACTTGGTATCACGGGCTTGAAAATAGGTATTGTGACCGGCGATAATTTACTCGGCAGAATAGATGAACTTGTTGAACAAGGTCATGCTATGGAAAATATGGAAACAGGGCAACCCATCGCGGAAGTCAAAGATAAATTGCTCAGTGCTAATGTGTATTTGGGTGCTATGCCTATTGTGGAAGCATTACGTCAGGGTGCCAATATTGTCATCACCGGACGCACCACCGATACCGGCTTAACAATGGCTCCGATGATTTATGAATTTGGTTGGTCGGCAGACGATTGGGATAAACTTGCGGCAGGCACTGTTGCGGGGCATATCAATGAATGCGGCGCACAAGCCACAGGCGGTAACTTCCTTGGTGACTGGGAAAATATTCCCGATATGGAAAATATCGGTTTCCCGATTATCGAAGCATATCCCGACGGCTCTTTTGTTGTTACTAAACATGAAGGTACGGGAGGACGTGTTTCGCGCGAAACCATCAGCGAGCAATTGATGTATGAAATTGGTAATCCTGCCGAATATATTACGCCGGATTGCGTAGCGGATTTCAGCACTATCAATATCGAAGATTTAGGTAATGACCGAGTAAGGGTCTATGGTATTAAGGGCAAACCTGCCACACCATTCTATAAAGTTTCCGCAAGTTATGCCGACGGCTATACTGCTTTCAGCTCTTTAACATACTCCGCGCCCGATGCATATAAAAAAGCACAAGCCGGTAATAGAATATTGCGTGCTCGTTTTGAAAAATTGGGTTTACAGTTCGATGAAATTCGCACCGAATATGTGGGAATGAATGCTTGCCATGGTCCATTGGCACAAGCCATCGAACCCAATGAAGTGATGATGCGCATAGGTGTGCGTTCCCGCGATTATGCGTCCGTTGAACGCTTCGGTAAAGAAATTGCGCCGCTTATTTTGACAGGTCCGCCAAGTGTGACGGGCTTTGCCGGAGGCAGACCCAAGCCAAGTGATGTTGTGGCATATTTTCCGGCACTCATAAAAAAAGAAACAGTAAATCCGACCATTATTGTTGAAGAAGTGTAATTATTCGTTTTTTTCATGATATTCCTTTCGGTCATTGAATGCCGAAGGGAATATCATGTTCGTATGGTCATAATTATATACTATGTTCAGCCCTCGTTATTTTTTGTTACTTGTATAATTCTCATGGATAATTCAGTTTCGCACACAGCAATCACACCATGTATCAGCGTTATTATTCCTACATTACAGGAAGAAAAATTATTAGAAAAAACCTTGCGTTGTTTTTCACCGACATTGCAACAACACTATCGTTTAGAACTTATTATCAGCGATGGCGGCAGCACGGATAATACTATTTCCATTGCCCGTCAATTTACCGACAATATTATTATTCATTCAAAAAAAGAACGTCAAACCATAGCTGAAGGGCGCAATGCGGGGGCGCATCATGCTCAAGGGAAAATATTGCTTTTTATCAATGCGGATACCATTATAGAAAATCCGGAACCCTTTATTCGATATATAGCACAATGGGCAGAAAATCCTTCTCCTTCATCGGCGGCATTAGCTTGTTCCGTGCATGTTTTACCGTCGGAACGCACATGGAGCGATGCGGCATTTCATGGTTTTTTCAATAATTATATTCGCTTTTTTGTGAATGTACTCGGCATAGGTATGGGGCGCGGTGAATGTCAAATAATACGTGCTGATGTATTTCATGATTTAGGTGGTTATAATCCGACAGTATCCGCAGGCGAGGACTTCGATTTATTTCGTCGAATTGCCCATCATCATAAAGTCCATTATGCACCGGAATTAGTGGTGTATGAATCTCCCAGACGTTTCAGAAAATACGGCTATATAAAATTACTGTGGAATTGGACAATTAATGCATTAGCCGTTATGATGACCGGAAAATCTATTGCCAAAGAATGGGAACCGATACGATAGGGCAGTATGTGATTTTTTCGTGTTTTTATATTTTTGCAGAGTAAAGACAAACAATACCAATCTATCTGCATATCAGAACATTGCAGAACCAATATATTTATTTACTATTTTTTCACTGAATGATATAAGTCATAGAACAATGAGTAATGTCATAAAACACTTCATCTGTCTTATAGGTATATTCCTGATTTATGGATGTGATAATTTTTCTTACCATAAAGAAAACTTTGATCAGCCCACTCACGCTATATTCGGTAAAGACGGATATCTTTATGTCAGCGACGGATATTTTAATTCTCGGATTGTTGTATTAAATAATCGTGGCGAGTATATCAGAGAATGGGGAGCTAAGGGCTATGCCAAGGGGCAATTTAACAATCCTCATGGAATTGGATTTTTGCAAAATGGCAATCTTTTGGTCTGTGATCGTGATAATGCGCGTATTCAAGTATTTTCACCTGATGGCAAATTTCTTCATCAATGGTATAGTAAATCTATAGGACGTCCTTGGAATTTATGTGTATCTTCAAAAAATGATATATATATTGTTGATGGCGGTGATCAGGATGGGAACAATCCACGTGCAGGCATCGTCAAACTTGATTCCAACGGTACTTTTATTGCACGATATTCAAACTTCGGAACTTTACCGGGTGAATTAAACTGGCCTCATTCAATTGCGATTGATACTTCAAATAATATTTTCGTTGTTGATTTACGTAATCAAAGAGTACAACGTTTTTCCCAAGACACTCAATTACAATTAATACCGGACACAACATGGTTACGAACTTCGTCGCCCCATTATTCTAAACCACTATCATTAACCGTACATAATCAAGAAGTATATATTTCCCAAGATATAGTAGATTCACCCATTGTTGTATTTGATGCCACAACAGGGCAAAAAAAGAGAGAAATAGCGCCGGGTATATTTAAACGAATACACGGCATAAGTACAGACGGTACTTCCCTATGGGTCGTTGATGAGGTCGGCAACAGTATCTCTCGGATAAGTTTTAATGGTGATTTATTATTACAGATTTCAGGGAAAAAATAATGAAGTATTTTAGTGTTATCTTATTGAGTGTTTTCTCTATCCTATCCAAAGATTTGTATGCGCATCAAAATAATCTTGATTTTACATATAATAACTATGTAAGATTTTCTTCATCACTATCATTATCACCAATGACGGATGACATCCAATCATTTGTATTGTCACCAACTTTGGAATATAAGCATACCTATGACAGCACTACATATATATACGGAATGGGGGGCATGATTTTTTCCTCGCTTACACGTCAAGGATTTGAATCACAACATTCTATTATACCCTCTAATATTATCATTGGTATCGGAAAATCATTTAATAGTAAAGTTGGTAATCAAGCAGCGGTTAGTCTATTTGCAACGATTCCTCTTGCGCTCTATTGGAGTGATAATATTGATAGTAAAAAATTAGCTGAATTCAGTTACACATCTACTATCTCAAGTCAGGGCTGGCGCAATCCGTATCAATGGATCATAAATTCATTGCCTCTCGGTGTAAATTTCACACAAGAAATCAATGTACACCCTACTCTTTCGATTAAATTGAATCTTATACCATCATATATTATTGCATTAAATAATCGTCCTTCGGGATTTGCTTCATCTCAATCATTTGATATACAATACACAATATCCGACATTATGATAGCTTGTGGCATGAATCATTACCTTACGACATTAAATCTTGAAAACAACGATAAAAATCAATCATCTATTGGTATAGGTTTTTATAAAAAATTTACATCGGATGTACTGTTTTTTGATGGCAATATTAATATAGATATGCCAAATGGATGGACATCGGTAACAGACAAAACTTATTGGGGCATACGATTAGGTTACACTTATTCTCTATAATCTATATATGCGAGCAATTATTCAAAGAGTACATAAAGCATCTGTGACGGTTGAGGGCACTACTGTCGCTGCCATAGAACGCGGATTACTTGTTTTACTTGGTATCACCCATACAGACACACAATCACATGTGGAATGGATGGCACACAAAATAGCACATTTACGTATTTTTTCCGATGATGATGGAAAAATGAATCATTCAGTCAAAGATATTGACGGTGCCGTACTTGTTGTATCGAATTTCACATTATATGGTGATGCAAAAAAAGGATTTCGTCCAAGTTATATTGATGCAGCAAGACCTGAAATGGCTGAACCTCTCTACGAAGCTGTCTGCAAGGAATTATCGGAACAGCATCAAATCCCTGTTAAAAAAGGTATATTCGGTGCTATGATGGATGTTGCCTTAGTTAATGATGGTCCTGTAACCATAACTCTTGAAAAATAAAAAATTATTCTTTCACTACTGACAATATTGCGTCTTTTCGTTTTTTTACGGCAAGATGTTCTACATATGACTCTAATGGACGGAATAATAATCCTGCGCCAAAACGTAAGAATACACCTAATATGGCAGAACTTGTAATTGTTTCAATAATGGGATCAACAAGCACTTCCGATAACACAAATAGTATGAAAAGTGAAGCCATCACAATGGTACGAGCTAAACGGGATGCTCCCAGCTCTGCCAAATCGAGCAGTGCCTGACGAAGTTTAGTATTCGCAGCACGAATTTGTTCCTGTTGTTCCAAGAGCTGTTGATTTTGCTCGCTGATACGTGTATTGCGTTCTGCTAATTCTATTTTTTCCAAGCGATAAATTTCTGCATCACGCAATGCCAATTCTTTTTCGGATTCGGCAATAATTCGCTCTTTGTCTTTTGCGGCTATTTCCCTTTCGGCTTTTAATGTGCGTAAATGACGTGCGGCATCATTTGTTATATACTTTTCACGTAATTCCGTGCATTGTTTTTGATAATACAATGCCTTATCGAATTTTCCCTGCGCTTCTGCAATTTCGGCTAAAGTACCCATCATTTCTGATGTGGCAATATTATGTTTTTTTATATTTTCTTCAGTTTTTTCTACATACTCGTTAATTGCTGTTTCATGCTGATGGGATTGCGTCTGATTGTCTATTTTTTGCATAACAAATGCAATCGCTGCCGTGCATTGTGCAATAAATTGAGGTTGATGAGATTGTTCAATTATTGCTAAACTTTCCTCATATAATGACAATGCTTCTTTAAGGTGATGTAATTTTTCAAGAGCTTGAGCTTTATTAAACAATGCAATTCCGGCAGACAGACGATTTCCTACGGCAATATAGAGCTGATAACACTGTTCACTATGTTCAATAGCTTTATCATATTCTTGCCTTTTTGTATAAAGAATAGCGAATGTATTATGATTTAATGCCTGAAGTTCTTTACTGCCGATTTGTTGCGCAATATGCAACCCTTGTTGCGCAAAATCAAAAGCATCATCATAATCTTGTAATTCCGTATAAGCAATGGCAATATTACCATAACTTATCCCCTTACCCATACTATCTTGATTTTGCTCATGAAGAGCTAATGATTTTTTTAAATATTCAATACTTTGTGCCAGGTCACGTAATTGATAATAGGCAACGGCAAGATTGCTGTAGCATACCGCTTTTGAATGTGATAAATGAAATTCTTCCGCATATTCAAGTGCTTCGAGATGATAGGGCAAGGATTCTTCGATGTGTCCGCGCTGCGTTAATAGAACGCCATAATCACTCAAATTGCGAATTAGTCCGCGTTTATTATTATTGCTTTTATTGATAGCAATAGCTTTTTTGTAATATTCTTCGGCTTCACTAAAATGTTCTATGCGTGTCAATGCCGCTGCAATATCATTATAGCATGTAGCAGCAAGTAAAGGAAATTGTTTTTCGTCCAATCCATGCAATGTCTGATAATAATATTCCAATGCTTTATCATGATTGCCCATAGTATGTTGCACAAATCCCATGCGCAATGGAATAGCCGCGCGTATTTCTGCATTTGTTGTCTGATGTGCATAAAATGTGGCTTCGTTCAGTACATTGAGAGCTTCCGAAAATTGTGCATTATAGGTTAAAGCAATGGCTTTGACTAAAAGCGAACGAGCACAATATTCATTATCATGCAATGTCAGAAATGTGTTGAATGCGATTTCAACATCCTCCAGACCTTTTTCATAGTGTCGAAACTCTGCATGAATAGAAGCACGCAATAATAGCGTTCGGGCTGTGTAATATTCTCTCTTTTTATCGGATAAGGTATAATAGACCAATGACTCGTAAATTTCATCGCAAAGTGTAAGTGCTTTATTCAATGATGTTTTCATTGTTTCAAAAGCTAAGGTCAATGCTTCAACCAATCGCTGTTCATCTTCTTCGCTGTGATGTGACTCTGTGTGCATATTGTCAATGAGATTTGTACAAAAAAACTATGGTTCATAGCCCAGTACAGGTGCAAGCCATTTTTCAATTTCCTGCACAGTCATTCCTTTTCTTTGGGCATAACTGATAACCTGATCTTTATAGATTTTTCCTAAAGGGAAATACTTAGCTTTGGGATGAGAAAAATACCATCCTGACACAGACGCGGCAGGATACATTGCATAACTTTCGGTCAATCGGATACCCGTATATTTTTCTGCATCAATCAGAGCGAATAATTTTTGTTTTTCGGTATGGTCAGGGCATGAAGGATAGCCGGGTGCGGGGCGCAATCCCTCATAATGTTCATTGATTAAGTCCTCATTTGAGAATCGTTCATCGGCAGCATATCCCCAAATTTCACGTCGTACTTTCTCATGCAACCATTCGGCGGCGGCTTCGGCAAGCCGATCAGCAATGGCTTTGACCATAATGGAAGAATAATCATCATGCTGCGCTTCATAGGCAGCACACAGTTCCTCGGTTCCAAAGCCGGCAGTCACAGCAAATGCACCTATATAATCACGAATACCACTTTCTTTAGGTGCGATAAAATCCGCCAAGCACAAATTCCATTGTCCTTCTGCTTTGAGCGATTGTTGTCGCAACATATTCAAAGTAGTAAGGATATGTGTACGTTCTTCATCGGCATACACCTCAATATCATCATCATTGACGCTATTCGCCGGAAACAATCCGCATACGCCTCGAGCATGAAGTGACTTATGTTCAATAATATCATCGAGTAAATTATTAGCATCATCAAATATCCTTCGAGCTTCGGGTCCATAGTGCGTATCATCAAAAATTGCGGGATATTTACCGCGTAATTCCCATGAAAGGAAAAAAGGCGACCAATCAATATAAGAGCGTAAAACGCTGAGATCTATAGATGCAAAAAAGGTTATCCCCAATGAGCGCGGTGTTATCATAAGTGTCTATCTAAAAGAGAAAAAAACAAAAATCGTCTAATGTTGCAAAGATTATCGCTGCCAAATCTATGAAAAAAAACGCTATGCCGCGACGAGACCACTGCAATACTATAAGCTTTCTTATGCGGTTTAATGGCACTTTTTTTCGTCCACACATACATAAAAGCATACAAGGTCTGCCCTTCTTCTATCGTTCAAACAAGACTTTGTTGTAATTTGCATATCCATATTCAATACTCATCCTTTTAGGAGCACTATGAAACATCTCATGTTATTGCTTATTGTGGGCTTTTGCTCGCTGAGCGTGATGGTTTCGGGCGATGAAGCACCCAAACCAATTTTGCCATCGGCAAATGTGAAAAAAGTAACGGGCGAAACCGTAAACACATCAACTCTCCATAATGGCGGTAAACCCATTTTTGTAAGTTTCTGGGCAACATGGTGCAAACCATGTATCCAAGAATTGGCTTCCATTGCGGAAAACTATGATGAATGGAAACAAACCGGCGTGAAAGTTATTGCTATCTCCATAGATGATGCACGTAATGAGGCAAAAGTAGCACCATTTGTCAAAGGTCGTCGCTGGGAATTTGATGTGTTTCTTGATCCTAATGGTGATTTCAGAAGGGCTATGAATGTTAATGCCGTTCCCCATTCATTCCTTATTGATGGCAATGGTAAAATAATTAGTCAGCATAATTCCTATGCCCCGGGTGATGAAGAAAAATTACTCGAAGAAATCAAAAAAATAACAACAACTTCAGAAACATCACATTAATATTCCGTAAATTCTTCTCTCCTTTATTATAAGTACATGAAAAAAATATTGTTGGGTTTGGTGTTAGGGTTTGGTATTCTCTTACAGAGTAAGGCACAAACCGATTTGGGTGGTATAACCGGAAATTTTCAGGTGGATGTACAATCGTATAAAGAAGACAGCACCATAGGCGCTCAAAAAGTGGATGAACAAATACGCTCTAATGCTTTTTTGAATTTAATTTATACCAAAGGAAAATTTTCTGCCGGCATTCGCTATGAAACCTACTTAAAAGAGATTCTTGGTTTTGACAGCCGCTGGGCTGGTCCTAATGGCAATGGGTTTGGTGGCATTCCTTTTCGTTATGCACGCTATACCGATGATTTATTCGAATTAACAGCGGGCAGTTTCTATGAACAAATAGGCACCGGTATGATTTTGCGTTCCTATGAAGAGCGTGGCTTGGGTTTAGATAATGCGCTCGACGGCGTGAAATTAAAATTATATCCTATTGCCGGAGTAAGAGTAACAGGTATGATTGGCAGACAACGTTCATTTTTTGATTTTGGACCGGGCTTAGTGCGCGCAGTTGATGCTGATGTAAACACACAACAATTATGGCAAGCATTATTCGATACGGAATTATTACCAAACGGTTGGCAATTAAGTATCGGCGGTGGTGCCACAAGTAAATTTCAAAAAGATCCGGGCGGCGAATTTATTCTGCCTCAAAATGTCCTTGCATGGTCGGGGCGTTTTAATTTCGTCGCGGGCGATATTGCTTTGCAAGGTGAATATGCATATAAAGCCAATGACCCCACATCGGTAAATGTGCTGAGCAATCCTACTGCATTAAATTATAATCCCGGGCATGGTTTATTCCTTTCCGGTGCATATTCCACAGCAGGACTTGGTGTTTCACTCAGCTATAAAACTGTGGATAATATGGATTTCCGCTCTGACAGAAATTCTACTCTCACCAATTTAGTCATGAATTTTTTACCGGCACTCACCAAACAATATACCTATCGTTTGCTGACTCTTTATCCATATGCTACTCAGCCCAATGGAGAAGTTGCCATTCAAGCTGATGTGCAATATACCTTTGAAAAAGGGTCGCTTTTCGGCGGTGAATATGGCACAAATATTAATTTCAATTATTCTTTAGCCAAATCCACAGACACAACGCGCAATGCACTTGATCGCAATCGTTATGATATAAATTTTGGTGCATTCGGTCCCACGAAGTATTTCGAGGATATTAATATTGAAATACAAAAAAAATGGAGTAAGAAAATTAAAACCAATATTGGCTACATGAACCAATATTATAATAAAGAAGTAGCCGAAGGCAGAGCGGGATTCGGTATTGTCAAATCCCATGTCTTTGTCGGAGAAATTTCCTACAAAATATCGCCAACGAATTCTATTCGCATGGAAGTACAGCATTTGTGGGCAGATTACACAGACCCGGACGGCACGCAAAAATTCGATTCGCTTGGATTCTTTTCCCATCCCAAAACCGATCGTAATAATGGTAATTGGGCATATATGTTAATTGAATATTCGATAGCCCCATCATGGTTCTTTTCTATATNNCATTGGATTCACCGGAGAGCACACACTATTACAGCGCGAATGTTGTCTATAATACGGGAGCCACACGTGTGCAATTAGGGTATGGGCGTGTGCGCGGCGGCATTCTATGTGTTGGAGGGGTCTGTCGTTTTGTCCCCGCTTCCAATGGTGTATCCGTTTCTGTTTCCAGTTCATTCTAATCATTATTTCAGGAGAATTATATCATGAGGACTTCACTGTATTCTCTTTGTATTGCAATAATTGCAGTAGCTTTTTTGAACGGTTGTGATGAAATTCAGTCACCGTATAAAAGAAACGTTGATGATAACAACAATAATAATAATGGCACATATATTCGTAAAGTATTTATTGAAGATTATACAGGGTATCGTTGCGGTAATTGTCCAAGGGCAGCCGAAGAAGCATCACGTTTGTTAAAAACCTATGACACCAATATTGTTGTATTGGCATTGCATACAGGTTCAATATTTGCCCGACCATTTGGCTCAAAATTTAAACAAGATTTTCGTACCGAAGCCGGTGAGCAATTATTTGCCGATTATATAGGCAATGCAGGGCAGCCCAATGGTACAATCAATCGAGCAATATTCGATGGACAAAAAATTGTTGCCTATACCGGATGGGAAGAAAAATATTTGTCGGAAAGTAAAAAAACTCCTCTTGCATGGATTGATTTACAAGCACAAGTGGATGATGCATCCGGCGAGGCAAGTGTAACGGCAACAATCACAGCTTTGGAAGATTTAAAACCTAATACTACTGTGGCATTCTATTTAGTCGAAGATTCAATTTTTTATTGGCAAACCGATTATCGCATTAAAGCACCCGCCAGTCAAGATGTGGAAATTTATCATCGCCATGTGATGCGTGGGACTATCGGCAATTCCGGTGCTTATGGTGAAAGTATTTCTGCCCAAGCAATTAAAAAAGGTACGAAAATCACAAAGACGCAGTCTATCAATCTCAAAGACAGCAGTAAATTCAGATTTTTACCTGACCCGAAACATTGCGGTGCCATTGCAATTGTTTCTGACCCCGATACGCGCGAGGTATTGCAAGTGCAAGAAATTCATTTCAAAAATTAATGACAATTTTTCAGTAATACCATCCCTTCAAAAATTATTTTGAGGGGATTTTTTTTTGACTTATGGATATACATCGTAAAGCACTTATTCTTCCGTTCAAAGAATATACTCCAATCATTGATCCGACAGTGTTGTTATGCCCGGGTGCTGTTGTACTTGGCGATGTTCATATCGGAGAATATTCGTCCGTATGGTTTAATACCGTGATACGTGGTGACGTTTTCCATATACGCATCGGACAAAGAACAAATATTCAAGATTTATCCATGCTCCATGTGACATATCAACGCTATCCTCTGATTATCGGCGATGATGTGACCATAGGACATTCTGCCATTGTTCATGGAGCAACAATTGAAAATTCCATACTTATTGGTATGGGTGCAAAAATATTGGATAGAGCAATTGTACGCTCCCATTCTATTGTCGCCGCCGGTTCTGTAGTGCGCGAAGGATTCGAAGTGCCGGAAGGAACATTAGTGGCTGGCGTACCGGCAAAAATTGTGCGTGAACTGACAGAGCAAGAAAGAGAAAAAATTCGTCTGTCAGCACGCGGCTATATTGAATACGCCAAAGAATATAAACAACAATTTGATATATAATTGTAAATACAATTCTTTAGAAGCATGAAAAACATTGTTCTTTTTTTTATTATGATGTGCTTTGGGATTGTGACTGTACAATCGCAAGACAAATTTGCAGAATTGCGTACTGAATTATCATCCGTGATAGCACCTTTTCAAGGTACTGTGGGTATTGCAATGATTGATTTGCAAAATAATGACACATTAACCGTTCATAATTCCATCCATTTCCCGATGATGAGTGTCTATAAATTACCACAAGCAATTGCAGTATTACATGAAATAGACAAAGGCACTCTCTCATTACATGAAAAAATACGTATCACAAAAGATATGCTGGACAATTTTACATGGAGTCCTCTTAAAGAACAACATCCCGGCGATACTCTCGAACTCACGATAAAAGAATTAATTGGCTATACTATTTCTTATAGTGACAATCTGGCATGTGATGTGTTATTCGAGCGATTAGGAGGAACAAAAAACGTTCATCATTTTATTCAAAAAAGTGGATTTCCCCATATTATTATTCAGAACACAGAAAGAGAAATGGGAAAAGATAATAGTTTAATATATCAAAATTCTTCAACCCCTTTCGAGATGTGTCGTTTATTGAAGAAATTATATGAAAAAGAGCTGTTAAGCGATTCTTCGACTGCATTTTTATTTGAATGTATGACCACTAATTATACATCATCCGCACGCTTAAAAGGATTGTTACCTTCTGCTCATACCGTTGCGCACAAAACAGGAACAAATGTTTCCGATTCTTTAGTATATGCTTGTAATGATGTGGGTATTATTTCTTTCCCGCATGGAAAAAGACTTGCAATATCGGTGTTTACTATGAATGCAAAAGAAACGTACAAAGCAAGCGAAGAAATTATTGCAAAAATTTCAAAAAGTATCGATAATTTTTACGGTAAGACAAAATGAAATTCATAATTGAAACACAGAATCTAATTTTACGCGACTTCACTAACGATGATGTCCATGATTATTTTGCTATGGATTCATTACCGATTGTCCATCGTTATCTGGGTGATAATCCCTTGCAATCTCTTGAACAAGCTACATATATTATTGAAAAAGTACGCAATCAATACGAGCAATATGGTATAGGTCGGTGGACAGTCATTGAAAAATCCACAGGAAAATATGTAGGATGGTCAGGGCTGAAATTTTTGACTGAAATAGAAAATAATCGTTCTGAATATTATGATGTTGGTTATCGGCTTCATCCCGATTTTTGGGGAAAAGGATATGCGACTGAATCGGCACAAGCTGCTTTAGAGTATGGGTTTACAACTTTAGTAGCAGAAAATATTGCCGGCTCATGTCATAAAGAAAATCATGCTTCGAAACGTGTCCTCGAAAAATGTGGATTGCGTTTTATTAATAGCTATCTATGGGATAATACTATTCCATGTCTGTGGTTGGAAATAACAAAAGATGAATGGCTCAATACAGTAAAAATTAAAAGCTAATGACATCAATACATACGCAGTAAGGAAGTAGTTCTGAGTGGTAAAAATTGAAAAATGATTTCCTTTTTATCATAAAAAAAGAAACGCATAACTCTTCCCCAACAATGTTTAAAACCACTATCGGGGAAAATAAGTCATATAAGAAAATAATTATTCCGTTAAAGGAAGTGTATTTGATTTTCTCCGCAATTTAGCCATATAAAATCCATCATAATCATCAATAGGTGAAAAGCGTTTTTCTTCGATACATTCCCACTGCTCATTGCTTTCGGACAGAAAATTATGGACTTGTTCTTCGCCTTCACAAGGAAATATGCTGCATACTACATATATCAATAATCCATCGGGTTTAGTCATACGTGCATAGCGGCGCAATATATCTTTTTGTGTTGCGATTAAATTATCCATATCTTCTTGATCTAATCGCCATTTAGCATCGGGATTACGTCGAAAAACTCCGCTGCCTGAACATGGCGCATCCAATAAAACACGGTCTGCGGAAGAGTCCAAACGTTTAATTGTTTTTGATGATGTAATGCGCCGTGTTTCTATAATGGACACAGAAGCTCGCCGCGCTCTGGATAGTAATTGATCTAATTTTTCTTCATAAATATCCAGACATAGCACGCGCCCTTTATTTTTCATTAATGCAGCAAGATGCAAAGACTTACCACCCGCTCCGGCGCAGCCGTCAATTATACGCATACCCGGTTCAACATTACAAAAATGTGCCACATATTGCGAAGCGAAATCTTGAACTTCACATAATCCTTTTTTGAATGCTTCTGTCCTAAATAATCCGCGAATATTGCTGATTTCTACACATTCATTACTCACTATTGTCGGCTCAAGACCTTCCCTTTCCAATAATGTCACTAATTCGCTCGGAGTAGTTAATAATGTATTGGCACGAATATATACGCGAGGTGCTTTTTGTAAAGACGCAAAAATATTTTCATATCGGTCACCGAGTTGAGCAGAAGCAAAACTATCCATCCACTCTGTCACCGATAAACGTTGCTGTCTTGATAAAGACTGTATTTTATCCGAAAAATCTATTTTTTCAATTGTACTTTCATACCATGCGCAGCCCGTATCATAGACCGAATCGCTTGCGGCAATTGCTTGAAAATGTCCGCCTTCGCGTAATATATGATAGACCCCCTCCGCAATAATCTGGCGAACATTATCATCCGTTAAACGATGATTCCTAAAAAAATATTCGATGGCTTTATCCGCATAATAATCACGATCGAAAATATCATGTAATATATCCGCAATTGCGCTGAGTATATCTTTTTTTTCTGATGTTATTGTTTTCACATATTCTCCATGAGTAAAACTACTTTTCCTGTTTGTGCGCCGCTCTGTAAATATCGAAAAGCTTCCGCACCTTGTTCTAAAAGAAATGTTTTTGCGATGATTGGTTTTATGCGATGTTGAGAAACAAATGCAAGCATTTCCGCAAAATCATTATCATTACCCATCGTTGAACCAATAATATGCACCTGTTTCCAAAATATACGATGAATATTGACATTACTCGGTGTTCCGGCTGTTGCGCCATAGATCACAATTGTGCCTCCGGGTTTGATTGCCTCAAGAGCATGATTGAACGTTTCTCCGCCTGTTCCGTCCACAATTATATCAAAACCGCCCATAGATTTCATCAAAGATTTCCCAAAGTCCGGTTCTGAATAGAGAATGCCCCCTTTTGCACCAAGATGTTGCGCCATTGTAATTTTATCTTGTGAGCCGGATGTAACCCATACTTCTGCACCTAAAGCAAGAGCAAATTGTGCCGCACAAAGAGCAACACCACCACCGATACCTGTAATAAGCACTTTATGATGGCTTTGGGCTTTTCCCTGCGTCATCAAAGCGCGCCATGCGGTAAGTCCCGCCAGCGGTAAAGCAGCACACTCCGCATCGGATAAATAGGACGGTGCAGCATACACTCGATCGGCATCAACAATGCAATGATGGGCAAAAGTACCATAGGTAGGCATACCCAATACTTGAAAATTATTGCTTTGAGCTTTGATGTCATCACCCCACATCAATGAAGGATGAATAATCACTCTCTGTCCGATAAGAGATTCGCTAACCCCTTCCGCAACATCACTTACATAACCACATCCATCAGACCCCACAATAGCGGGATACTGAATTTTTGCATAGAGACCTTGCTGTATCCACACATCGCGATGGTTCAACGCCGCAGCATGAATTTTTACCGTGACTTGATTGTTCCGCATTGGAGGTAAAAAGAAGTCCTCTACGGCAGGAATAGCATTTTTTTCTCGCAACACAAGTGCTTTTGTCACTAATGACATCTATGAAATTCTCCTTAAAAACAGTAATTTCGTAAAATAATGATACAAACTTCGCAGAAAGGATTGACATGACACAGTATATAGGCATACAATCGGACATTTTGGATAATAATTTTGCTATGCAAAGGAACTCAATGTGGTGTTGGGCGGCATCAATTCAGATGGTATTGCGTTACTATGGTGTGTCCATTTCACAGGAAGCTATTGTGTTGCAATCTTTCGGCAAAGACCCGTGGGGCAATATTGCGAATAAGCCTGCCGGTTTTGATGTGATGACACGCCATCTGAATAAATGGGGTATAGATGTGAAAGGAGGTCATTATGAGGTTAGAGCAGCACTCTATCCGGGTGCACCATCCCCTTCTTTGCTTCTGCGAGAACTCAAAGCGCAAAGACCTGTACTTATTTCTTATCAAAGTCGCCCGCGCATGAATCATGCAGTGGTTTGTACAGCAGCAAAAATTGCTTTCGAGCACGGAGTGCCTACCATTAAAAGTATTGTGGTACGCGACCCCGCTCCATATAAAAAGAATATCGAAAAACGAGGACGCATTGAACACAGAGCTTTGACATTAGCACAAAAAACCGCCGCCTATTGGATAATTCGCGTTCGAAAATTGTCATAATTGATGTGTAAAAAGATTGTAGTATAAATAACTTATTACGGTCAATCATATTCGCAATGAATGAAGATTGAAAATTTTAGACTGGGGAAAAATTTTGCGATAAATACCTGACACAAAAGCCGGAGTCAGTTTCGGCAAGACCTATGGTAGTTTCAACAATCAGAATAATGATTGATTGACCATGTGTAAATTCAGTATTTTTGCAATTATCATTATCTTCACTTAGAGAATTTACTATGACAGTACCTTTATCAAAACTTGCACATGCCCGTAGTGGCGACAAGGGCGATGCAGCCAATTGTGGCGTGATTGCCTATAAACCCGAATGGTATCCTATTATTCGCGATATACTCACTGTGGAAAGAGTTAAAAGTCATTTCGAGGGCATCACCTTAGGTGATATAGAGCGTTATGAATTGCCTAATTTGTGGGCTGTCAATTTTGTATTACATAATACTCTCGGCGGTGGTGGCACAGTATCGCTCAAACTCGATGCTCAAGGCAAAACCATTGCTTCAGCGATGCTGATGATGAATGTGGAAGTGCCCGATTCTCTTTTCGATTAAATAACAATGTCTGACTGTATTCCTTTTATTTTCCGCCCCATTGCAGAAGATAATAATACGATAACGGGCGATATTCGTATAGGTGAATCAGCAACTGTTCATAGCCCCGTTCTCCTTATTCTGCATGGATTTAAGGGATTTAAGGATTGGGGCTTTTTTCCATATGTGGCAGAGTATTTTGCTCTTGAGGGCTTTATTACTATCACCGTCAATTTTTCTTTGAATGGTTATCGTCCCAATAGTGACCGTATCGAAGCACCCGAAGATTTCCATCATAATACCATCTCGCGCGAAATACAGGAAACACTTGCTCTTATCGAAGCATTACAAGCAGGTACACTCCACCCATCTCTACATGAATATGCCAATAATCCTTTGTATATTCTTGGACATTCGCGCGGCGGCGGTATTGCTTTAGCAGCGGCGGCTCGCTCCTCGCATATCATGAAAGCCATTATATGGAATTCTGTTGCAACCTTCGACCGATTTACTCCTCGACAAAAACAACTATGGGCAGAATCAGGGGCTTTTCCGGTAGAAAATGCGCGCACCGGGCAGGCACTTTCTCTTGGTTTGGAGTATCTGCAAGATATTACAGAAAATGAACTTAGCATATCTCCTGTCGCTATGGCAGCACAACTCCATCATACACCATTACTCATTGTTCATGCCGAACAAGATATGACAGTACCATTACGAGAGGCACATAAATTGCTATATTCTTCGTCTGCACGAGCACAACTTCATGTAATTGCACGTACAGGTCATACCTTCGGGGCAGTGCATCCCTTTCAAGGAAGCACTCCCGCATTGGATGAGGCACTTGCAGTAACGACAGATTTTTTGAAGCAATGAAATTTATATTTGCAATAGTTTTTCTTCTGACATTTTCAGGATGTGAAGTTTTTGTCTTCGGTACAAAACGCACCTATGAACCGGAACCCACAAGGGAAACTTCCGTTGGTACTGTGTATTTGTTCAAGGCAGAATTGGACAGCATCAATGCACGTGCTGCAGCAGGTTTATTGGTACGTCCCACAGGCGATCCCATTTTAGCACTTGAACGTTATGAAATGGAAGATGATATTGCTCGTATGGGCAGAATATTATATGGTATGCCCATCACACGTGTCAAAACGGATACACTTACTGCCAATTCGCATCGTTTGTTATGTGAATTTAATTATATGAAAAACGTTTCTTTTTCTGCCATTCGTATCCGCAATAAATGGTTTATTACTGATGTACAGGGTTTGCGCGAAGAATAAAAATGACAGCATATAATTGCACACAGAGTAGCTTTCCGTGACTTTATTCTGAATGAGTTGAAATGACAAGTAACACTTTGTTATTGAGTGATTTTCACAAAAAAATGACCCTTAATGACTTTGGGATAAAGGTTTCGGCAATCGCTTGTTATTTTGTGTTAAAGTTTTCTTAACCCTTATTCAAAGTGCTAAAAATGGCGACTAATGTGTAACTTCGCATTCAAAATTTCGTGATAGTCACACGCACATTCATGTTTCATTCATAATATATTCAACAATATGAGATTACGTAATCACCTTATACTCTCTGCCATTACGGTATGCAGTATGGTTGCGGGCACATATCAATCAACTGCCCAGATGAACCCAATTAAGTTTGAAGAGTTCGATTTACCCAATGGTTTACATTGCATTCTTCATGTGGACAAATCAGCACCCATTGCGGCGGTCATTGTTCATTATCGCGTCGGTTCACGTGACGAAAACCCCAAGCGCAATGGATTTGCCCACTTTTTCGAGCATCTGATGTTTGAAGGCACACAAGATATTCCGCGAGCTTCCATAAGTAAATATGCCGAAGGCGTAGGCGGACGACTCAATGCTTATACATCCTTCGATGAAACCGTGTATCACATGGAAGTTCCTGCCCATGAAGTCAAGTTGCCTATGTGGATAGAATCGCAACGTATGCGCAATCTTATCATTGATAAAATTGGAGTGGAAACTCAGCGTGGCGTAGTGAAAGAAGAACGTAAAATGAGCTATGATAATCGCCCTTATGGCACATGGAATGAAAAGTCCAATAAATTATTATTCCAAGGTGGCTCGTATGCATGGACTCCGATTGGCTCGGCACAGCATATTGACTCTGCGGCTATACCTGAATTTCAAGAATTTTACGATCGTTTCTATCAACCGAATAATGCCACGCTTGTTATATCAGGCGATATAGATACCAAACAAATTCGTGGATTTATTGATACATATTTTGGCTCTATTCCACGCGGTAAAGATATTGTTCGTGAAAAATTTATTCTTGAGCCATACAATGGCACATCACGCGAAACTATCGAAGACCCCAAAGCACAGTTGCCAGCTATGTTTGTCAGTTATCGCGGACCCAAAATGGGCGATGTGGATGCGTATGCTTTCCAAATGTTGAATGATATTTTGGCATCGGGCGAAAGTTCACGTTTATATCAACGTCTTGTAGATAAAGATCAAGTAGCAGTGCAAGCAAGCGCATTTAATTGGGATTTGCAATATGCAGGTAGAATATCCATGATAGGTGTTGCAGCGCCGGGCAAAGAATTATCCTCTGTTGAGAAAACTATGGACGAAGAAATTAAACGTCTTCAAGCCGAAGGTGTGACAGATGAAGAATTTGTGAAAGCAAAAAACATTGCCGAAGTTCGTTTCCTTTATGATAAAAAAGGCGCGCTCGATAAAGGCATGGCTCTTGCAAAAGCCCATACATATTTTGGTAATGCTAATCTTGCTAATACAGAAATAGAAAAATTCTATAAAGTAACAAAAGAAGATTTGAAAAGAGTAGCCAATAAATATCTTACCCTTAATGACCGTGTGGTACTTTATTATGTACCAAAAGCAAAAACCGATGCAAAAAGCGGTGGCTGATATATATTTTGATTATATAATTTACACAAAGAGCTGTCATTGACAGCTCTTCGTGTTTTATACCAATATTTCAATAATTAATGAAATATTTTCAATGAATGACTATTGCAAAATAGAAATGTGTGATACTATACCGGATTACACTTTACCCCGACATTATTATTTTTCTAAAAATTACAGATGGATTGGGTAAGAGGTGCGGGTGCAGTAGTTTTTTCCTCATTCCAAGCGCAAAAAACTGAATGAACAAATCTATCTGTAAGGAATCGCAAAATATGAAAGCTAGAAAAGTAATTGGCGTTACTCATAATTATTTGAGCTTTCCTCTGTCAGAGCCAGTCCCCATGTGAATTTTTAATAACCACAACAGTTTGCTGTCTGCAGATTATAACTACAGACATTACTATTCAAAAACAACACGACAAGTGTATATCTCTCATAAATCGCCGAACTGTCACTTGCTTATATAAGGCGTACTCATTTTTTTTGGCCAAGCATAAATATACACCAATTCACAATGATTTGACCGCTTAAAATTACTCTGTTCCATAAGCAATAATGTTGTGTCTGTGTCATTTGTATATGCTCTGATCCTCGGAGTAGTTTCAAAATTATTAATGAATATGCTTATTGAATCATTTGTTGACTTATTTTTCACAATACACGCGACTGGCGACCGCATAAATTCATGAGGGGCGATATTAATTGTCCAATCAACTTCTTTATGCTCTTGAGGATTGCTAAATCGTATTGGTAGTTGTCTTTCAATTCCACTTTCACCCTCATTAAAGATGTAGTTCCTAGTTATGCAATAGATAATATCTTGGTCAATCCGAGAAATAGAAATATCATCCGAGCCAAGCTTGTAGTACCCGCAAATCACATTTAAGCTAGATTGCCCAATCCTGTATTCGTGTGTTGAGTGCGATTCTAAGTAAAGAAATAAAAAAAGTGAAATCATGAGGACAACACTAACAAAAAGAATGATTTTTAACCTATTCATAGTTGGTTGATGTCGGAGTATGTGTATAATAATTTTTTAGTTGCCTATAACGTTTTGCAGCTTGCCGAAGGTGGCAATTGAGCTTCGCTGATTTTCAATTCGAAGCACTTCACTGTCAAACAAGCAGAAACTTTGATAGTAGTACAAATCTTGATTTAGCACTGAACCTGCTATTTTTCATACATGATGTTACCACCAGATTTTTTTACTTCTTCAGCTAACTTTGTCTCCATTCTAGATAATTTATAAACAATAAAGATTACTAACAGAGCTTCTGGAATCTGCATTATGTCAGAAATTAAAGTTGCCTCCGAACTTTCAATCATCTGTTCAATTGTGTCTTGCTTGAATGCGGTCTTAAGTACATACTTATCTATGAAATTTGATATGATAAACAATGTCCACCACAATCCAATTATTAGTCCACCACTTTTCATCACGTATGTTGGGTCATACTTATTGATTTTCTCTTGTGTCTCTGTCCAAATTTCATTCATTATCTGCAGAGGTCTATAAAACCAAACAATAGGAATAAACCAAGCCCAAACCGCCATCGATTCTTTATGTTTTATATTAGTAGTTTCTGCTCTATGTAAGTTTCCATAAGCCCTTCTAAACCAATTCAAAAAGACAACAACTGAAACGATATAAAGTCCAAATTGGACAAGCCCTATTATTCCTTGTAATGAATCACTCAGATTTACTTCTTCTTCAGAAACAAATTCTCCAATCTGAGCATTTTTTAATATTTGCAATTCATTATAGTCTGTCAATAGACCAACCAATGTTAATCCAGTCAAAATCCAAAATACAGTCAATACTATTTTTGCTCTTTTGGAATTATCTTTAAGTTCAATTTTCTTTTCTTCTTGTTGATTGATTTCTATTTCGTTCATTCTGTTTAAATTTGGTGGTAACTATTATGTTGACACAAAACGTCATTTGTCCCCCCAAAACTACAAAACTTTGCTTAATCATCCAAACAGGAGCAAAGGAAGTTTCTCTATGCCGGAGTAAACATAGTAATTTAAAGTTTCATTGCTGTGGAATCCACCTCCAGAAGTGCCACCGAATTTTTCTAAACAATTACAGATGAGCTGTGCAACAGTTAACGATGTTAGTAGTAGTGTTTATATTTCAATCAGAAAAAGATCAAGTTCTAATATCCTTGAAAATCCTTTATCTGCAGTAACTAATGGTAGTTTATATGTTAGGCAAGTTGATGCGATTATTGCATCGGGCAATTTAATGTTGTATTTTCTTTTTAACAGAATCGTTTGATCTTTTATTTTATTATTCCAATCAATTTGAAAACAATCATTGAGTAGCAATTTTAGCTTTGACTCTTCTGTTTTTGTCAATCCTTGAAATCCAAGAAGTTCAATCTCAGAGATGAAAGAAATTCCAAAATCGTACTCAATGAAAGGCTCTACTATTTTATTCCCTTCATGAAGATAGATAAGAAAGTTTGTATCTGCTATAAAATCAATCTTCATTTTCTCGCACTGAAGTTTGATATTCTAAACCATCAATATTCCTTTTAAGCTTGCCAAAATGCTTCGACAAGTTGCCTTTTTTCTCAGATTTCTTTAGCTTTTCGCTTAAAATCTTCGAGGTATTCTTGAGGTTAGACTTATTGATAACTATTGTCATGATGCCCTTCTTATGTTCAAATATATAAAATTAATGAAAAAACGTCGTTAATTTCCTCAAAACTACAAAACTTTGCTTATCTATCCAAATAGGAGCAAAGGAAGTTTCTCTATGCCGGAATAAACACAGTATTTTATAGGTTCATTGCTGTGGAAACTGCTACCCGATGTGCCGAATGACGCATATCGTTTCGGGGCTTGGCGGAAGTGGCGAATTTGAAAAATTAATGCTCAAATTTACGACAATGCTCAATAGAATTCCAAATGTTGAGGCTTGCAATTCAGCCCCACTTTTAGCAAACCCCTGTTAGCTGCTGCCATATTATTTTCTGTTTGTTGTTACTCCAATTATTACTCCAAAATTTCCATCCTTTTGTATCCAATTTTGTTCTGGCAAATATGTTCTTGAAACAAAACCGTCCAAATACAATGCGTTCTTGCAACCTAACTTTTTAAAGTAGTTTGCAAAGTCATAAAAATTAATTTCCTCCTTGGACATTGCAAAAATTAATTTATTGTCTTCCAAAATTCCAACACCATTTCTAATATTCAAGTTGGTAGAACCTTTTTTAAAAGCTGAATGAATTTGTCCGTCAACAACTAACATTGGTCCTGATTGTGTCGCATGTTTTATTTGTTCTGTTTCTTTGTAATCTGTTGTCTTGCAAATTTTCGGCAAATTCTCTGTCGTAATGTAAAAAACACCATTCGGCATTAAATAAAAATTCCCATTCCCTTTGTTAGTGTCTAACGGATTAATTTGTCTTTCATTGTCAATAAAAAGTCCTTGTGGTGAATTGTCCTTTTTGAACATTCCACCATTCATTGCAAAAATTAATTTTTTGTTTTTTGTATCAAGCCAATTATTTAGGTTATCAATACTTTTAAAAACTTCGTCGTTATCGTTTTTCCAATATAGTTTTATGTCCTGTTTTTTTGTATCAACAATGTAAGAAACAAATCTTTCATCCGTATTAATTTTTGTATAACCAAACAGAAAACACCCCACTGTCAGAAGGGCAATAAAAGTTGTCAAAATTAAAATTCTGTTTCTGTTCATGGACTGTTTCTAATGGTTGCAGTTAATGGGAGGCGGATTTAGAAGCACAAAATTCAATAGAATAACTGCTGTTGAACCTTGCACAAATGCTTCATAGAAGCACTTCAGCCGCCATATTACCAAATCGCTGTTAGTGGCTGTTTTTCTTTCTATCAGATTTAGTGTCGTCATTTTATTATTAGTTCTATTGATGGTTCGTCAACTTGCAACGAACGTAATATTTGTTTGGCTTTTGTCTTATCGCTGATTTTACTTTTGTCAAACTCGTCAATAAGTCCACTAACAAATAATCTCTCATTGACTGTCATGCCGCCAAAACTTTGTGTCTTGTCCGAAGTTCCGATGTCAACCCAACGATTTTCAACCAACGTTTGAAAATGTCCCCACTCTGGTTTGCCATTTTCTTTGCCTTTTACTCTTGTTGGCAAAATGAAGTCGTGCTGGCAATTGTCTATTGGGTCAGCAATTAAAATCCAATTATTGCTGTCAATTTTGTATTCGGTTTTGCAAAAATCTTCGGCGTCTTCAACAGTGTTTTGAATATAGTCCGAAATTGAAGATGTGTCCTGCAAGCAGTCATAACCAAAAACATAAACACCGTCTGAACATTCATAAAGCATGACTTTTTTAACGCTGTCGTGTCCTGTCGTGAAAGCTATTTTTCTCATATTGGCTTTTCCTGTTTGCAGTTAGCTCATTTTAAGTTGTCATAGTCAATAAAGTCCCAAGGTATTTCTTTTTTAAATGTTTGGATGCTTTCTTCAAGCAAGTCCAACGAAATATCTTGTTGATAAAGTGTAACTGTCCTTGTGCGTTTTGTGTCGTCACGGAATATTTCAATTACCAACTTGTCGTCACGATAAATTTCAACACCAATACCGTCTCTGTCACTAACATCACTAGCAATTATTACTCTGTCTTTAGGTAGTATCATTTTTCTATTTATTTGTTATGTCGTGTTGCCCAAAAATTACTGCTATCGGTTTGCCGCTTTGCGAAGACGGGGATTTTTAGCACTAAACTTCATTAGATGCACAAATCTTGAATTTAGTACTTCACTGTCACATAAGCACCAAACCCCACTTATTGCAAATGTGCTGTTAGCTGCAGTTTTGTCAACCGAATATCCTTACAATCCTCCATAATAAGTCAAGTATTCTTGTAGTCAATGAGTCACTTATTTCTTTTATTTCTCCGTGAATAATTTTGTTTCTAAATGAATAAAATTCGTTGTAAAGGGTAAGTTCTTCGTCTGAAACCAATTTATGTTTATGCAACTCTCTCATAATTCCTGTTGGATTTTTCAATTTTGCATTGTCTGTCAAACCAAAGTCCTTGCCTGCAACTGAAATCATAAGTTCAATTAATTGAGATGCTCTAAGGATTTTTTCGATGTTGGAAGATTTTGAATTAAGAATTTCCGTGTATTCTTTATAGTAATGTTGCCAACTCAGATTAGGTTCTTTATTTTCTCTTGTTGGTCCTCCAACAATTTCTTCAGCTATTACAAGTTTCTCAAGTTCATTTACTTTCTTCACAAATTCTAATTCAATGTCTCCATACTTAAACTTAGAAAGGTTAGACAATTCGGGCAGTATATAAAGCAATATTGCAAGACCTATAATTATTACTGTAGTGCTGTCAATTTTTAGACCCAATTTGTCTTGGAAAATTTCCAAAACAGCCAAAAGCAAGAGAGCAATTGCAATATATCTTAATATAGCTCTGTCTAGTTTCATTTATTGTGTCTTTAATGTTTGTAATCTCGTTTACGTTGTCCGCCAAAATTGCCTCCCGATGTGCCGCCGAATGGCGGCACATCGTTTCGGGGCTTTGCGAAGTTGGGTATTTAGAAGCACGAAGTTTCAATTTAGCACAAATGTTTATTAGAAGTAAAAATGTTGAATTAAGCACTTCAGCCCCAATTTCGCAAAACCCTTGTTAGGCGTAGTGCTTTCTTGTCCACCGCTAATATACAACACTTTCGGCAATATTTTTGTAAGCGTTGATGTCTTTTTGAACGCTGTCTAACTTTGCAGTCAATGAAACAATTGCAATTTTACCTAATGGCAGTCGTAATGGTGGATTATCAAGTTTAGCAATGTCAATAATTGCCTGTGACGCTTTTATTGGGTCGCCTTCCTGTTTTCCGTCCACTTGTTTCATTCGTTCTCTAAATGCACCTGCTGTTCCGTTGTATTCGGCAATAATTTTGTTGGCTAGTTTGAATGAACTACCAGCAAAGTTTGTTCTGAAAGGTCCGGGTTCTACAATGGTAAGTTTTATGCCCAATGGTGCAACTTCAATTGCCAATGCTTCACTAAAACCTTCTAATGCAAACTTACTTGCATTGTAAATACCAAAACCTGGAAATGCTTTAAACCCTCCGTGAGAGGAAATTTGAATAATATGTCCACTTTTTTGTTGTCGTAACATTGGTAAAAATGATTGTGTCAATTTCAATGTTCCAAAAAAGTTTGCTTCAAAAATTTCTCTTGATTCGGAAGTACTTGTTTCTTCAATAGCACCTGCAAATCCAAAACCTGCATTATTTACAAGCACGTCAATGTTTCCAAATTTTTCAGAAACAAGTTTAACTGCATTTTCAATTTCATTCTCTTTAGTAATATCCAAAGTAAAGGCAAAGGCTTCGTCTTTGTGATGATTATTAAACTCGTCAGCTTGTATTTGATTCCGAAATGTACCAATTACAAAGTCGCCATTTTCAATTACAGTTTGGGCAAGTGCCTTGCCCAAACCGCTTGAAATTCCTGTGATGAACCAAGTTTTCATAGAAATGTAATTTAATTTAGATTTGGGGGACTGAAGGCCAATCAACAGGAATTTGTGTGAAGTTGTGCAAATAATTACTTATAATTTTGTCGCCAATAATCATCATTATGTCTATTACATTTGCTTTAGTATAACCTGATTTAAACAAAGTCTCAGCAGTATTTTCAGATGTTCTGCCTCGGTTGATAGCTATTTCTTTTACAAATTTAGCTAAAGCGTCAAACCTAGCGTCAAATGTTACCTGTGCTGTGCGAATTTCTAAAATTTGTTCATCGGTAAATCCGTGCATTTTACTTACTGCTGTGTGTGCAGGTACGCAATACTTGCAATCGTTTACTTGGCTTACCACTAAATTGATAATTTCTCTTTCTTTGGCAGAAAGAGTGTTTTTGCGATTCTGCAAAGCTAAATAATCTGCCAAGGCGGTTTCATTTAGGGCAAAAGTTGCATAAAGATTTGGCACCATTCCAAATGCTGATTGCATATGGTCAAAAATTGCCTGATTGTTTGGAGAAACTTGTTCTCTTGTTGGCACTTCAAAAGTTACCTTTTCTGTTGCTGTTGTCATTTTTCTTCCTTTTAAAATGTTACGTCTTATTGACAATGCAAAGATAAGGCGAACAATAGCCTTAATGTTAGGATGAAACCTACCTTGTTCGGTATTTTTCGGACATTTGGTTTTTAAATGTTATTGGCGTTAGATTAGTTTCTGCTTTAAAGGACTTAGCAAAGTATGAACTGTCAGTATAATTCAGTTCAAATGCAATTTCTGAAACAGTCTTGTCTGTGAAAGTTAAAAGTCGTTTGGCTTCTAAAATACTTCTTGCTCTAATTACTTCGCTTGCTGTTTTTCCTGTTACGTCTTTTGCAATTAGGTTTAAATGATGTGCAGTAATATGTAGTTGTTGAGCAAAAAATGAAGTCGTTTTATTTTCGGCAAAATGTTTATCTAATAGGTTTTTGAATTGTTTGAATAGAATTAAATATTTTTTTGAAATTGGTTTGTCTGTTTCTGTGTCAATACAACGCTGAACTTGTGCCAACAAAATATGAAGTAGTGATTGTGTAATCGTTTGGTTTCTATCGCTGCGTTTTTGTTCGTTCGTAATTAAGTCAATGGTTTGTTTGATGTCGGCAAAATTTCTTTTGTCCAACTGAATACAAGGATTTGCATAAAAGTTATCCAAAAAACTCAATTCAAAAAGTTTGTCTTTGTTGTTATGATTGAGCAAAAAGAAATCTTCTGTAAAAAGAATGGTTCCGCCTTTGAGTGGTTTCCATTCTTCAAATTGATGCACTTGGTTGGGTGAAATAAAAAACAAACTATTTGGCAAAACTTCGTATTCTTTGTAGTCAATAGTTTGTTTGCTTATTCCTTTTTCAGTCCAAAGTATTTCGTAAAAAGTGTGTTTATGAATGTCGTCCACTTCGGGTTCTTCCATTTCTTCAAACCGCATAATCTCAAATTCGGTTTTATTTGTCGGCTCGTTAATAAAGTGTCCGATGCTATAAAATGGAAACAAATCTTTCATTTGTTAAAGTTCGTTATTTTTTCGTTTATTGATGTCTGTACGGTTGCTCGTAGCATTACGCCTCCCGATGTGCCGCCGAATGGCGGCACATCTCTCATATTGACGCAATGCGTCGTTAATTTACCCAAAACTACAAAACTTTGTTTCTCCATCCAAATATGAGCAAAGGAAATTTCTCTTATGCCGGACTAAACATAGTGTTTTAGTGATTCTTTGCTGTGGAATCCACCTCCCGAAGTGCCGCTAAATAGCGGTCTGAATAGTACCCTTTTAACCTGTAAGTTTTTTCTTATTTCTAGCAATGAGTATTAACTTCCCTAACACATAAACAAAGGTCGAAATAATACCTGCAAAAATAAAACCTGTGATAAATGAGAAATTGCGTCCAACATCATGTATCTGTCTGTTCATAGCTACTTCTTGTTCTTTAGTAATTTCTTGTCCACCGAAGAAGCCGTCTTTGTCTAAGTCGTAGCGGTTTAAGTCCCACTGATAATAAATGTCATTATAGGCAGCACTACCAACAATGAGCGCATACAAAACTAGAAAGACGGTCACGCTACTCCATAATAACCCGTTTTTGTTGAAGAGTTTCTTGTGATGAACCAGAATCGCCACAAGTCCAACAACACACATAATTGTTGGGATAGCCAAATGATATGGTATGGTAATTTCGTCCAACTGATTGTCCTACTATTGTTTGACTTTGCGTAGTTCATAATCTATATAAAACTATGCCCATCTCTCCCATATTGCCCCGACTCACACTCATTCCCCCAAAACTACAAAACTTTGCCTATATATTCCACATAACATTGTTGCTAAACAATTACCGATGAGCTGTGCAAGAGGTGCGGGTGTTGGCAATTTTTCTCTTGCTGTCAGTTTGATTCCGTATATTTTTTAAAGTTGTCTAAAATTGCTTGCCAACCGTTTCTTTGTAATTCAATTGAATTTTCAGCTTCGGGGTCAAATATTACAATCACTTCTGTTTGCCCTTCTGTTTCTTTAAAATCAACTTTTGCAAGTCGTCCGCCAAACTCGTATGTAAAATTCTCTCCTTCGTTTATTTCTGTATAAACAGCATCAAAGTCAAAACCAAAACTTCCGTCCTTAGCTTCCATTCTTGCTACATACCGTCCACCAACATTCATATCGTTTGTTGCAGTCGGGCAATGCCAACTTGGGTCGGCAAAGTTCCATTTTGTTATGTGTTTGGGTTGCGTGTAGAAGTCCCAAACTTTCTTCGTGTCTGCATTTATGGTAGCAGAAACCATTATTTTACTTGTCATAATTTATTTGAGTTCTGATAGAATTAATTTCTTCATTTTAAAAGTATTCGTCAATGCTTTATCTCTAACAATCGGGTCTTCGCTATGAATAAGTTCAAAATACTCAACTGGAACTATCTGCCACGATAGACCATATTTGTCTTTGCACCAACCACAAACACCTTCTTCTCCTCCGTTTGTTGTTATTGCCTCCCAATAATAATCAGTTTCTGCTTGGTCTTTTGTATTTATAACAAAAGAAACGGCTTCATTAAACTTAAACAAAGGTCCTGCTGCTAAAATACTAAACTCAATACCTGCAATGTCCATAACTGCTGTCTCAAAAGTTTGTCCACCCATTTCTGGTGGATTGGTAAATTGCCGATAGTCTTTTAATTTACCATCTTTAAAAATTGATAAGTAATAACTTACTACTTCTCTTGCGTCTTTTTCAACCCAAAGACAAGGTGTTATTTTTTGTTCAACTTTCATTTTATATCCTTTCTAATTTTCAAATTTAGTATTATCTCTCTGTTTTTAGTGTATCGTTTTAAAATACCCTATAACGTTTTAGCCGCTTGGCGAAATGCCGGATTTTTACCACTCAACTTAATTAGATGCACAAAGCTTGAATTTAGCACTTCACTGTCATAGAAGCATGAAACCGCCGCTTTTGCAAATGTGCTGTTAGCGGTAGTAGTACTCATTTCAAATTTGTTTCATTATAGAGTTAACCCAATCATTGTCATCTACTGAAACAATAATTGTTTTAAATCCATATCGTTCACCTTCCATACCAACACCAATAGAATCATCTATGTGTATATCTATTCCGAATGCCGGTGGATACTTTGACATCGGCATATTAACACTTCTCACTTTTTTCTCATGAATAATTTGATTGATGATCTCATCTATAGATATTCCATAAGAACAAAACATAAATCGAATTTTTCCAACACTCCTGTAAGAAGTTGTATAAACACAAATACTATGACCTTTGGCTTTTAATTCCTTGAAAAGTGCGATTGTTCCCAACCGAATCCGCTCAACACCGAAAATTCGCTGCATTAATGTTTGTTGCTCACATTCAAAGCTATTATTTACAATGATTGTATCATCTAAATCAAACGAAATTTTCATTGACTTAACAGAAAGTATTACTGATATGTCCGATATTAAACCAACTCACAATTATTCCCCCAAAACTACAAAACTTTGTTTCTCCATCCAAATATGAATCATAGAGGAGGTAAAAGCCGTTTATTCTTCCATTTGCACATCAGCCCGCCCGATGAAAAACCCGTGTTATGGGCTGTCTTTCATGCTGAGTGTTCAATGACATAAAGTGTATTAGAAATTTTTTCTGCAAACTCCTTGTCAATATTCTCATAGTAGAAAAAGCCCTTTTCAATTATTCCTTGTTTGTTATTCAGCCAAACGAGTAGTTTGTCAATAGAACCTTTGCCAATCTCTTTAAACTGGTTGCTTTTGTTTGTCAGGTCGTGATAATAGTTATCCAGTAAGTCAATTAAGTTTTTGAAACTGTTGTCTTCAAAAGTTATTACCCACTTATCAAGTAATGGGTCTATGTCGCCAAGTAATTTGTAAATTTCAATAAAAGCCTCTTTGTCAAAATAGCTTTTGTTCTTCGTCATGTCTGTCCACCAAGCAAGCAAAAAGTCCTGAATTGCTTTTTGCTCTTTTGCCGCCCAAGTTGTCCATTTACCGTAATCAAGTTTGCCTAAAACAACAAAGGTATCAACAATAAAGTCTGTTGTTGAAAGCAATTCAAATATGCGTGGTAAGTAGTGTTTGAAGTCGTCCGTGTCGCCCCAAGTTGTTATTGCCTTAAAAGTATATCTTGAAAGTTCGTCACCGTTTAACTGTCGAAGTTGCTTAGTGTGAATTTTCTCTTTGTCTGTGTCAGAAACGCAACAAGGACAGCCGTCCATTGTCGAGCTGAATGGATAGCGTGAGAAAGTCGTGTAAAGTCGCTCAATTGATATTTTTAATTCTTCTGTCACTGTCTGCATAGTTGTTGTCTAATATTCCCTATAACGTTTTAGCCGCTTGGCGAAATGCCGGATTTTTACCACTCAACTTAATTAGATGCACAAAGCTTGAATTTAGTACTTCACTGTCATAGAAGCACGAAACCGCCGCTTTTGCAAATGTGCTGTTATAGGGAGTCTTTCTTTCTCGTGTCATTTAGCTCGAATATTTTCTTCTCTGTTTCTGTAAGCAAGTCTGGGTGCTGTATTTGTCTTTTTAGTTTGTCAACTTGCAAATAATTTCCATTCTTAAACTCAGCTTTTGCTTGGTCAATTATTCTTTGGTCACCTGAATAAATCTTCTTGTTAGCGTTGTTCTTAATTGCTTGTTGTCTTTCAATTTCAAATATTTTGTCCGGAGCTTTTTGCTTGTATAGGATAGCATTGTTTTCAGTAAAGTCTACCAACAAGTTTTCCAAGTCAAATCTTAAACACCTAAAAGCATCATTTGGCTCGTCTGAATAATTTGGATATTGATTTTGTCCGTACTTGTCCAGTAAGTTGATGTACTCTTCGTGTCCTAAAGCCAAATTGCCAACTTTGTATGAAACAAGTCCAAGTGACCAACGATAATGTAGTTCTATTGCTCGGTCTCCATTAACAAACTGTCCGTATGCAAAGTGTCCACCTGAACTTTGACCTGTCCCTTCTAATTTAAAATGAAAACCTAACGGGTCAAGATAAGTGGATAGAATTTTTACTCCGTCTAAAAGATGTTGTTCTGGTGTCAAGTCGTTTTGTAGTTTTGTTGTCGTCTTTTAAAATGCCCTATAACTATTATATTGACACAAAACGTCATTCATTTCCCCAAAACTACAAAACTTTGTCTGTTCATCCAAATATGAGCAAAGGAAGTTTCTCTATGCCGGAGTAAACATAGTAATTTAAAGTTTCATTGCTGTGGAATCCACCTCCAGAAGTGCCACCGAATTTTTCTAAACAATTACAGATGAGCTGTGCAAGAGGTGCGGGTGTTGGCAGTCGATTTTCTGTTATTCTGTCTTTACAAACCATTCTTTATTCTAACTATGTTCTTCATAGTAGTATGAATAGTCAATACCTTTCATAAACATCTCACGGTCATTTATTTTTTGGGTTAAAGCATTTTTCAACAGTGTTTTTAAGATAGTGCTATTAGTGGGGCTTTGTATCATTGCGTTCATATACTCTTTTTTTGCTATTTTACTCCAGTCCACACATTTCTTTAGTTGTTTTTTTAGCAACAAGTCTAACCATATTCGGGTGCTTCTACCATTACCTTCCATAAAAGGGTGAGCAATATTCATTTCTACATATTTTTCGACAATTTCATCAAAAGTGCTATCGGGCATTGCTTCAATTTGCTGTAATGTTGCATCTAAAAAGCGTGATGCCGCAAATTGAAAATTATCTTTTGAAATGTTTTTTTGCCTAATTTGTCCTGCAAAATCATACAAACCGCCAAATAAGTAGGCATGAATTTGTTGCAAACCTTTGGTTGTGCCAACTTCGATGCTGTTTATAAAAGAACTCTCAAATAGTGCATACGCTTTTGTTTTGCTTTTGCCGTCTATGCTTTCATCGCTATACGTAAACCATTCTATAAATCTATTCGCTTTTTTACTCGGAAATTCTTTACCCAAACCAACAATACCGTTGTAATCAAGCATATCTGAAAAACGTTTCTTGCCGTCAGGGGCAAGAATTTTCAACTGGGTAGTAGCACTAACCACTTCGCTGTTTTCTTTCTTTAACTTGTTCTTAAGATATTTCCAATAGTTACGATTTTTTGAGTAGTCATTTTGGTCGGTAAGCACAGCTACAATATCTAAGACCGAAAACCACCACTTGGCATTTGTTTCATCCCAAACAGCCCGTACCTCACGATCATCAAAAAAACGTATAGAAATTTTTTCTTTATTCATTCTATATTGAAATATATCTTGTAATATTTATTTGCTTGCAATCTTTCCTTTTGATGATTTTACACATCAATGTGGATATAGTATTCAAGTCTAAGATTTTTGTTAAAAAATTGATTATTATTTGATTGATGTAATACCATGCTTACTTATAATATTTCCCTGCTATCCGAAGAGATGATGTAAAAGGAATTGTTGTCAAATCTTATGTGCATCAGCTTAATAAGATGCTGCATAACGTCGTGTATTTGTAGCTCTTCTAACTTCTTTATATTTTTTTAGTAATGAGAACTTTCTGTCTATACCTGTCAGACACTATGGATTTATGATAAAATACTGTGCAAGGGTAAATAATCCCATACAATTTCATCAAGAATTTCTCTGTCAATAAGCAATAATCGTGTTTTCTCGACAGCTTTATAGCGGTGGAGAGTTTCTTTTTCCGGCAAGACATGATAAATCATTGCGCCCGCCGATATAGTTTGATTGGAATGTTGTTCCACAAATGCGCCGCTAATAATAACTGCACACACGGCAATACCATTGCGGAAAGGTATAAATATTTCACCCTGTTCCACATATTGCTCCGACATACTTTGGGCTGCCTCAGCAATAATAGCAGAGGGAATATTGGTTAATTGTTGTGTTTCGGCAAAAAGACGGATTTTCTCTACTCCGTTTAATTGTTTATTATGAATGCAAGAGGATAGTATTTTTTCCATACTTTGCTTCAAAGACGGATGTGCCGATTCCGCAAAAGTGCGATAATGCTCAGGATTGGATATATAAAGCGATACTATAGCAATTTCGGAAAGTAAATATTCGGCATGATCGGCAAAAGCACGGAATACATCTTCTACCACCAATGAAGGGTGATGTTGCAATGCCTCAAGAGCGCATGCTTTTGTCCATACATTCACCGTGGCATGGTCTTTCCAAACAATATCCGTTAAGCGTTTTTCCACCGATAATTGTTCTTGCGGATAATGCCATTTAAATGTTTCTATCAAATCATCGGCACTATAATCTTCAAGCAATGGCACAATATCATTTTTAATTTGTTCATCCACAGTCACATCAAGAATTTCGAGAGCATAGACACGTTCTTCATTTGTGCCGGAACGTAATTTATCGCGTAAGCCCCGAATAATACGTGCATCATACATCGCAGAAAGTATAGTAAAAAGACGATGATTTTTGATATGCAATTCATAACGGAGGGCTTGCGTAATATGCTTGCATGTAGGTGAGGATTCCACATCGCGCAGAGCAGCTACCGTCCACAATATGGCGGCTATTTCCTCATCAAGATCACGACGCAAAGCACTTTGTTCAGTAGAACTTGCCGTATAATTGGCATCGGCAAGAGCTTCCAGAGCTTCATATCGCACTTCTTTATCGGGATGGCGCAAAGCGGCACGCAAAGCATTTTTGATACGATGTTCTCCCATGCGTCTATACATGCGAATAATATTGATTTGCAAGCTGCGGTCTTGTCCGATGCGCGAAAACAATTGCTCTAAATGCACCAAGATATGCCCGCCTGCCAATATAATTGCCGATGCCGCCGTATGTCTGAAATCCTTCATACTCAAATGCTCGATTAAGCGCATCCACAATTCCGGTCGGCGCACTTTACCTGCTGCGACAAGAGCAGCTCTTTTCACCCGCGGTGAACTATCATCAATAAGTTGAAGCAATAAAGCTATGGCTTGGAACCGTGTGGATTCGCCAAGAATTTTGGCAGCCAATATGCGGTCGGCAACGCTTTCAGAACGCACTAATTGGCTTACTTCATCTATGGACATTCCCGCCATTGCATCCAAATATTCCAATGTTTCTTGCGCAATGGCTCGCTCTTTATCATTCTTTGAGGTTTGAATAAATTGTGTCAATGCTTTACGCGCTGCAAAGGAATGGAATTGGCGTATCATGCTGAAAACACGGCTGCGTACAAAATCGGAAGGATTAGCAAGCACTGCCCCAAAAGCCACAGATAATGCTGTCGGTTCAAAACGACTTATCATAATGAGGGCTTTATTGACTTTGCCCGGATCATCACTTTGCAAAGCCCCCAGCAAACGCTCGGTCATTCTCGCACGCTTATCGTCCATCGAATGATGAGCCGTCAGAACCGAATCACGCAATACCGTCCTATACGATACATACATGAGCCAACCAAGACGCAACCATACAATCGCTATACAGAAAAAAATGATATTGTAGGCAATAAGATTATGAAAATTCGCTAAAGTAAATATCAGCAATATGCCACCCCCAACTAAATTACCCGCTGCTTTCGGCACACCTTCCACCATGGACTGAAATCCCAAACGCTCATGAGCAGGCAAGGGCTGATATAATATCTGAAATGCGGGATCATTCAAAGAACTGCGCAGCACTCTTTCCATCAATTTGCCAAATGCAACAAAAGCAAAAAACATAGAACCGATACCAAAAACAAGTCCCGTTAATGCTGCCGAACCAACAGCCAGTGCAACAATCGCGGGCAAGAGCATTAAACCAATACGCAAACCGTAACGATCGAGCAAACGACCCGAAAGCAATGTCTTAACGATAAATTCAGCCACAGCCACAAAACCATAAAATATACCGAGAAATGATGCCAATACGCGTGGCTCTGTATAAAGAAGTTTTGCTTGATCCATGAACATATAATCCATGAAATAGATACCTATCATCGGCAAAAAGGCAAGCAAAAACAATAATGTTGAGTAGCGATTGGAAAAAAAGCGGGCAATAGTAACCGATGATGGACCCGATATGGCATCGGCTTGCTGCGAAATGTCTGAATGCACCACAGCATAACGCTTGCGAATAACAGTATAAAGCACCAAACACAAAACCAGAGCAACTGCCGCAATAATCAATAAATCTTGTGTTCTGATATAATTGATAAGAAGTGGAATAGAGAAAAAGCCAATCATATCGCTTATTACTTCACCGGCACCGATAAGTCCGAATAAACGTTTGCCTTGGCGTACATCGAACATAGTGCTTGCCAAATTCCAAAACACTACCACCGATATATATGTCACTATACGAATCCATATAAACAACACAAATGACACTATCCGCATATCGAAAAAATAGGCAGCAATGGCACAAAACAGCACGCTCCCAATTAAAAAGATAAGCGAACCGAGCATTTGTTTGCTCTGCGAGGACTGCTTACCAAAATGCGATGACACAAACCACAATAACCATCCCGCTATACCCGATCCGATATACGCTACGGGCAACATCGTTGTGGAATAACTTTCCAAAAACAATGTAGTGGCTGCTGTAAAAAAGAATGCTCCGCCTGCGCCAATAAGAAAGGAAAACATTGTCAATAAGAGAATCGGAAGACCTTCTCCGGCACGTATATTAAGCAATGAACCGAGTGTTGAACGTGATGACATATATTCTATAATAAAGGCGGATGCATAATGAACGAATCCGACCGATGGAAAAGATACATTAACTTTGTTGCAAATTTAGTGCAATTCTCTATGGCAGCATCTTCTATACCATTGTACCAACCCATTCGCCACACTGCAACCGATTGATAAAACTTCAGAAATCATTGCCGACAAGCCCCAACTCTTCATCATGATAACGGCATGATTATTGAAAGCATATACCAAACAGAAACTATTTTCTTATCCTTATTTTAACACCTCCATCATGACCTTATCCCGCGCCATACGAACCTTCCTTGAGCATATTGAATTGCAAAGAAATTTATCCGAACACACTGTGATGACCTATAGGCGAGCATTGGGTGAATTATACGATTTCCTGAAAGAGTCATTAGGCGAATTGCCACCCGTTGAAGAAATACGTACCGAAGATATACGCCCTTTCTTGGGATGGTTGCATGATCGCGGACTTGCAAAAAAATCATTACGCGTCAAGCTGGCTGCCGTCAAATCATTATTTGCTTTTATGCAAAAACAAGAGTGGATTCTCAAAAACCCGACAGCATTAATAGCCACACCCAAAGCTGAAAAAAAATTACCCTCATTTCTTCAACAAAAAGAAGTGGAAGCATTATTGGCATCATTCGATATTACCACCCCAAAAGGGGCACGCAACCGTGCATTGGTTGAGTTATTGTATGGTGCAGGATTACGAATAAGCGAAGCATTACATATCACTCTTGGCGATATATCGTTAAAACAAAAAACCGTCCGCGTTAAAGGCAAAGGAAATAAAGTACGCATAGCACCCTTCGGACAAAAAGCTGCCGATGCCCTTGAACATTATCTGACATTACGCAGCGAATTATGCACTCCTGTGTCCGGCACAATTCTCTTCCTTAATGGACATGGAGAAGCTATGAGTTCCGCCGTTGCCTATAAAATCATCAACAAAGCAATGCGCTATATTACCGAATCGCCACAAAAAAGCCCCCATGTCTTGCGCCATTCTTTTGCCACACACTTACTTGACAATGGAGCAGATATCAGCGCTGTTAGCGAGATGCTCGGGCATAGCTCTTTATCAGCCACACAAGTTTATACACATGTATCGGTCGAAAGACTCAAACAAGCATATAAACAAGCACATCCCCGCGCTTAATACAGCTTTATGTGGACTTTCTCAAGAGGGAAGGCATAGACACGAAGACTGTCCGCACACGATTATGAAGATTATATGATAGACATGATAGTTATTCATACTGTTGATGATGCGCTTCTGTTGCGAAAATAAAGGCAGAAATTATCCTGTTAATCCTAATAATCCCGGAAATCCTGTTCTGACAACAATCTTATATGAAGCAATGACGGCACCGATTGAGCCGAGAACCAACCCAAATGAAGCGATGACGGCACCGATTGAAGCGATGACCAACCCAAATGAAGCAATGACCAACCCAAATGAAGCGGTGACCAACCCAAATGAAGCGATGACGACCCCGATTGAAGCGATGACGACTCCGATTGAAGCGATGACGACTCCGATTGAAGCGATGACGACCCCGATTGAAGCGATGACGACCCCGATTGAAGTGCTTCAAGACCCCTCGTAATCGCTTCAAGACCCCTCGTAGTCG
>DDTD01000034.1 GCA_002344005.1 Ignavibacteria bacterium UBA2373
GAAAAAAAATCAGTAAATCATCTTGCCTTTTGGCATATTGCGTGCGCTATCGTACTTTTGACCAATCTTTAAACAAGTTCTTAATTAAAAATTTATTGATGAGGATTTTTGTATGATACAATATTATTTTTTTATATTTCGGATATTAGCAGTATGTGTAGTACTGTTAAGCACGAATTCCGTTTTTGCAGCAGTGAAACAACAGGATGCAGCAAAAGCACAACAATTATTGTCAAAATCAATACGTGGTTTTGAAGAAAATAAAGGTCAGATAGTAGATCAATATCATCAACCTAATGCTGATGTGCATTATTTATTCCGTTCACCGGGCTTAAATGTCCAATTACGCAATAATGGCTTCAGCTATGACAGCTATCGTGATGATATACAAGACAATGGGAAAGATGAATCTTCTCTTTCGATGCAGCGTGATATTCCTCATAGTAATCGAGAAGTAAGCATAGAGCATAAAGACATCACGCGTCATATTCATCGTGTGGATATAGAACTTGTGGGTGCAAATGCACATCCTATAATGACAGCATTATCTACACTTCCTTCGATGAATAATTATTATACAAGTGATAAAAACATTGAAAATGTACGCAGTTATGAGCGAGTGATATATACTAATATTTACCCTTCGATAGATTTAGAATTTTTTATTTCCACAGAAGGCAAACCGGAATATCAATTTTATGTACGTCCGGGCGGTGATGCAAAGAATATACGTTTGCGTTATAATGGAGCTTTAAAGACCTATTTATCGGGTGGTAAAATTATGATGGACGTAGCGCATGGTAGTATAGCCGAGCATATTCCGTTAAGTTATTTATCGCAGTCGAAAGAAGAAGTGACAGTACGGTATAAACAAATAGGAACGAATGAATTTGGTTGTGAAGCACCGTCATATTCAGCGACAGAAACATTAGTGATTGACCCTATGCCTCAACTAAGCTGGGGCACATATTATGGGGGAATTGATGAATATGGATTTGGAGCTACTGCCGCTAATGGATTAGCATCAGACAGCCAAGGTAATCTTTATGTTACCGGCTGGACAACAAGTATCTATGCAATCGCAACCACAGGATCATATCAATCTACACTTGTCGAAGGACAGGATGCTTTTCTTGCCAAATTCGATAATAATGGTGCTCTTCAGTGGGGTACATATTATGGGGGTGTGGGAACAGAGTTTGGTTGGAGTGTTGCTGTGGATGGTAGTGATAATATCTATATCGCAGGTGAGACAAACAGTACAGCTTCGATAGCCACAGCCGGTGCTCATCAAACGACACTCGGTGGTCAGACGGATGCTTTTCTTGCAAAATTCAATAGTAGCGGCACTCTTCAATGGGGTACATATTATGGCGGAAATGGCAATGATATCGGGCGAAGTATTGCAATTGATACCGACAATAATATCTATATGACAGGTCGTACTACCAGTACAAGTGCAATCGCCACAACCGGTTCTCATCAAACAGCACATGGTGGTCAAGAAGATGCTTTTCTTGTGAAATTCAATGGTAGCGGTGTACGCCAATGGGGTACATATTATGGTGGAACAGGTAATGACAGCGGATCCGGTATCGCTATAGATTTGAATGGTTTGATTTATGTAACCGGTGCAACGTCAAGTACAACTTCTATTGCAGTAGCGGGTTCACATCAGCTATTTTTTAGTTTCGGATTTGATGCTTTTCTTGTGAAGTTCAATAGTAGCGGTGTGCGCCAATGGGGTACTTACTGTGGCGGCTCCGGTTGGGAGTGGGGTTATGGAGTTGCTACCGATACACAAGGAAATGTGTATATCACAGGTGAATTATTTTTTACTATGGATGGTATAGCTACTGTTGATGCTCATCAAACAACATTTGGTGGTGATTATGATGCTTTTCTTGTGAAATTCAATAGTAGCGGTGTACGCCAATGGGGTACATATTATGGCGGTGCGGGTGAAGATTCCGGTTTCGATATAGCAGTAGATATCAACGATAATGTGTATCTGGTGGGCAGAGCACAAAGTATGACAGCTATTGCTTCTTCGAATGCTTATCAAACATCTATTGGTGGCAGTTTTGATGCATTCCTTGCCAAATTCAGTAGCGACGGTGTGCGTCAGTGGGGAACATATTATGGGGGAGAACAGAGTGATTCAGGAAGAGAAATTGTTGCAGATAACAATGATAATATCTACAGTGCCGGTTTTACATATAGTGTTAATGGTATAGCAACATTGGGCTCGCATCAGGAACAAAGAATAGGAACAAATGATGCATTTCTTGCAAAATTTACTCAAATTATTCCCCCGAGTGCATTGAGCGATATTGTCGAAGAAGAAGGGTTTATTTATGAAAGTAATGTCCCGTATCATCTATATCAGTCAGATGCTTTAACATCAGAAAATTCTCATGCTTTGATGGGGTTGACCATTCGTGACGGCGGTGCTGCCGGAGATGAAGACAATCTGCCAACAATTTTGACATCACTTTCTTTATCTCTCACCAATGGAGAGTTCATACGCAGAGTAGGATTATTCGACGGCACAACCAAGATAGCAGAAACTGGCGGTGGTTCTACAGTCACATTCTCAGGACTTACTATCACGGTGAATGATAATTCAAGTAAAAATGTGACAATTCGCGTAAGTTATAATGCAAGCGTTGACGATAATGCGCAAATCGTGGGAATAGTTTCGGCAGTAAGTGCAGACTCTGTAACCGGTTCTGCATTTATCAGTGACAATGGCAGTGTGCCGCCGATTGAATATTGTGACTCTGAAATGCCTTACAATATGGAGGGATATGGTATGTATATTTCTGAGATACAATTTGCTGATATGACTAATGTTTCTGACGCTCCTGCATCAACAAGTCTTACCTATTTTTCCGATAAAACGGCAAATGTGACAGTCGGCCAGACCTATACATTTACGGGTACGACCAATCCATTAAATCAAGATTTCTATCTGGGTATGGGAGTATGGATTGACTTCGACCGAAGTAATACATTTGAAAGTCATGAGCAAGTTTTTGCTTCGGAGGATATACGATTAGGAACAGACGCACCTTTCACTGCATCGGTGACTATTCCCGAAGATGCTGTGTCGGGTATTACTCGAATGAGAGTAATAACTGATTATGAAACATTAGGAGCATATATGATGCCTTGTAGCGATATGGGGCGTATGGGCTATGGCGAAGTTGAAGATTATAATGTGAATATCACAGGTGGTGTTCCGCCGATAATCTCCGGTCCGGCACAATCATCTCAAGCCGGCGACATCAATCGTTTGGAAGTAACAGCCGATCGTTTACGTTTTGTGACTCAGCCATCAGATGTCAATGTTGGTATTGCAATGCAGCCGGCGGTAACAGTCGAATCTGTTGATGCGCTTTTTAACCGCGATCTTGATGTAGAAGGACGTGAAGTCTTTATCAGCAATCGTATGCTCAATGATGCACCGGTTGCTGCATTAGCGGATGAACATGGTATTGCTACTTTTGGAACATTAACGTTCCATACAATATCACCTTTAGAGCAATTAACAGCTTCTTCTCCCGGATATGAAGCGGCACTGAGTAATTCCTTTGCAATACTTTGCACGGGTATGACACTCAATACGATTGTACATTATGATGCCGCAACTCTTTCTTCTGCTGATGGCACACCTCTCGCCATGTGGAGCGATGTGGCATGTTACAATGATAATGCAGTACAAAATAACCCTCCTTCACGCCCATTATATCGTAATAATGGAATGGATAATATCAATAATTATCCTGTTGTACGATTTTCTTTTGGACGTGCATTATCCATAGCAGGCAGAAATGAACTTAATGGAGGCAGCGAAAAAACATTGTTTGCGGTATTTAGAACCGGCAGCCAAGTTATAAGTCGTCAAGTTATTACGGAATTGGGAGGACTTTCAAGTGGCTTTAATCTGTATATTCAAAATTCGCGGATTTATGGGGGAGCTTGGGACAATGCATCTTTATGGGTGAGTCAGCCAATTATGCCTAATAGAGTGTATTTAGCCCAATTTGTCTATGATGGAACTCGATTACGTTTGTCTGTCTCAGAACAAGGGGCAAGCACGTCAATCACACAATCAGCATTTAATGATAATTCCATAGCTGCATTAAGAACAGGAAATGGTATCGGTTCAGCATTCCAACAAACACGTTATCATAATGGACCTAATATCAGTGCCGGTCACAGCGATTTCTTTACTAATCATATTGCAGAGATTATCATTATGAACAGCTCGGATGTGGATGAAAGAAGTTATGTCTTTGATTCACTCAATACAAAATATGCTATCGGCGCATTGAGCAATCCTTTGTTAAAAGAAATAGAGGAAGAATTGGTCGAAGAATATACAGAAGCAACACCAAGTTTGAGTGTCTATCCTAATCCCGTTCACAATTCTTCATCCATATATTATCATGTGCCTGTCAGCGGAGATTATTCGGTTGTGCTTCAGGATGTACTTGGCAATACAGTGATGGAGATAGTCAAAGGTACACAAAATTCAGGTACATATTCTACGGAGTTACATGCAGATGCTCTGATGTCGGGTATGTATCGCCTTGTTTTGACAACCTCAATGGGTACTATCAGTACACCGATAGTTATTCAGAAATAAGAGACAATAAGACAGGGGCATACTGAATAGGTATGCTCCTGTCGCTTTTTATTGTAAAGTTATTTATGTTTGCCGGATTGAAAATTGAATGTAGTATTCAATGCTTGCAGTTACTGTTCATTGTTAAGCCGGTTTTAAAAAATGTAATGTGTGAGTTATTATGACTTTATGTGAAAAAATATATGCAATGCTTGAAATTGAAGATATTGTTCAAGCCGAAGAGTTGATAAGAAATTCTACTCTGTTGAGTGATGATGAATTTCCTGATGAAGATCGTATGCGGACATCATATATGTTGGCTAAACTCTTCTTTAAAAAAGGAAAATTAGAAAAATCATTAGAATGGGGTTTTATTTCTCAAAAGTTTTCGGAAAAATTAGAAAACTATGTGTATCATGCTAATATTCTGTCGCATCTGGGGTGGGTATATTTGTATAAAAGTGAATACAATAATGCTTATGATTATTTTCAGCAACAATTGCTGCATGCTGAAAAACACAACAAAATTAGTCTTTTAGAAAAATACTATACTAACATAGGTTCCTTTTATAAATATATGTCTGTTTTTGATAAAGCAATATCTTCTTTTGATAAAGGATTAGAAATAAACGAAACAACGCAAGATTTTGAAAATAGAATTGCTACATTGATAGGGAAGGGTAATTGTTGTCAAAGTAGTTCTTTTTATGAACAGTCATTGCAAGTATATCAAGAGGCATTATCCTTATCTGAACGGTTAGATAAGAAAAAAAATATTGCTGATTGTCTTAGTAATATTGGTTTGTTATATAAAGATCAGAATAAGTATTCTCATGCTTTAGAGT
>DDTD01000024.1 GCA_002344005.1 Ignavibacteria bacterium UBA2373
TGCTAATCCAAGTCTTAGCTGTGGGAATGAAAATAATCTTGTGTTTCCTATCGCACAGAATGTATATGTATTTTATAATCATGTTAATAAAACATCACGATATTTCTCCACTAGATTAACGCCCTATGGTTTTGTGAATAATATGTTTGTCTTTCGAGGATACAAAGACGTATTATACTGCTTAGATACAACAAGTCTGGAAATGTTTTTATTAGATGACAATGGAGGTGGATTATATGATATGTACTACCAAAACAAAGGAAAATATTTTTCAGTTTATGATAGACCAATGATGTTTGAAATATATCGAAATACTGAAATATATACATGGGATAATAATAAATGGATCTGTCATGAATATGACTTGTCTCCATGGAACCCTCCGTACCCTAAAAGTATTATAATCAGATCAGGATTAACGGTTAGTAATGTTTCTAATGACATACTTATTGTAGGTTTTACATTATTAGAGGGTGATTTAGAAAGTAATCAGAAGAATGCAACAATGGCAATTGTATTCCTTGAGCTTAATCTAAAGACAGGACAGAGAAAGCCATTACTACGAATTGAAAAATCAGGTGGGTTAAAATTAGAAAGCTCAATAATTCAATGGAAAGAGTAATCAAAGATATATAACTATGAAATATTACTGTTTCTGTTTTTTCATAGTTCGTTGTTGCGGGACATTGTTTTCGCAGAGTTTATACAAGGTTCTCATAAAATAAAATACTCCCCTCAGAAATCATTACGGATATTTGAGGGGAGTAAGTAACCTTATACATTATCCATGAAAACCGATTTTTGTATGTGTTCCATCGCAAAATGGTTTATTGGAAGAAGCCCCGCAACGACAAAATGCTGTTACTTTATGTTTTATTATCGGTTCATTGTCACCATGACGAATATGAACAGTACCATAGACTAAAAGTGGACCATTTGGTAATGGCTCGATAATTGTTTCGGATTCAATACTCTCTGATTTTTCTTCTATTACATTCCCATCATTTCTTATATATGATAAAGCACCGGAAGGACATTGCTCAACTTGTCGAATTATTTCTTCCGTTGAGCCGCCTTCGGGAGTTACCCACGGTTTTTTTCTCGGATCAAACACCGATGGTAAGCCGTGAAAACATTTAGCGGAATGGCTGCACATTGCGGGTTGCCAGATAACGGTAATTTCACCATTATCATATTTTTTTGTGATATTTTTCATTATGACTCCGATAATGTTGTTGTGATTGTGACTGTGCCGGTAAGTATTTTTGCCACCGGACATTGTTTTGCTATATGAAGTAAACGTTCTTTTTCCTCATGACCGAAATTTCCTTCGCAATGAATAACTCTTTCGATTCTTGAGATTTTACCATTTGTACTATGTTCTGATTCCATCGAAAGATCAATAGTTAATAGAGAAAAAATCCAACCTTTTCTTTCTGCATACATTGTTAAGGTAATTGCGGTGCAAGAACCAAGTGCAGAAAGTAATAATTCATTGGGTGATTGTGCAGTATCTGTTCCGCCAAGTTCTTGTGGCTCATCGGCATAGACAATATGCTGTCTTGCCTGTGAGGAACAGCGATATTTATCCAATATTTGTATATGAACTTTTTCTTTCATTGTTATGAGATTGTATTAATTGTGAATAAAGAACAGTTATATCGTTAATATAGTCGGAAAATAGACGCGGCGCACCCATTTTTTGTAGTAATGAGTGTAATTTTGATCTATCTGACACTAATAATTGCAAAATATTGTATAATTCTTGTGATGAACCCGGCGTAAATAGATAGCCATTACTATCATTATGAATAAAATCAGTGTAACCTCCAATAGCTGAAGCAATCACGGGTACACGCGCCGCTAATGCTTCTGTCAAAATAAGTCCGCCTGTCTCTTCGCATAATGAGGGTGCTACCATAATATCTGCTTGCTTCAAAATATTCGGTAAATCATTGAGAGAATATTTACCATGAAAATGTAGAATATGGTTTGTATCCAATGATTGCAGATAGCGAATATACTCTTGTGAGCCGCCTCCGTAAATATTCACAGAAATAGCATCAGGAGATAAATACTGCACTGCTTGCGCAAGAATATGGACTCCTTTTATTGGCAGTAAAGCACCGCAATAGAGAATAGAGAGTTTTTCTGATGTATTGCCATTCTTTCTTACTTTTCCGACACTATGCCATAATTGTTCAGTGATGGGAGATGCTTGGTGTATTACTGTGATAGTGTCATGAGTAAATCCATGTTCTACAAGTAATTGCTTTGTACGATGTGATGGAGGAATTGTCCTGTTGCCGGAATCTGAAAATAAAGTAATTGCGTGAGAAAGACGTGAAGAATAATGACTGTATTCATCGCTATTATCAACACATTGTGCGCATTTTTTTCCATCGGATGAAGGTCCGGAGCATTGAGCGCCATCTTTGTTAAGAAGATACAAACGCGGGCATAAAGTCCAATAATTATGTGGAGTAAAAATATATGGTATAGATTGATTTCGTGCAGTTGCTACGATTGCCAATGATAAACCGAGAAAATTGTGAAAATGAATAATATCCGGTGAAATTTCGTCCAAGAGATTTTGGAAAATTGCTTGCACTTTAGCATCGGCTATTTCTCTTTGTGGATTTTGCAGGTCATAAAATACAGTAGCGCGATTGAATATTCCATATAGAGAAATATTGCCATCTTTCTGACGTACAACGGAATAGGAAGGTAGTGAAGAATCGGTATAAGCAGCAGCGTACATAACATGGACTTCATAACCCTGTTCGGCAAGGGCAAAAGCAATAGCACGCGGTAATTGTGTGCCGCCGCCTTCTTCATTCCATCCATACATTGTCATCAGAATCTTTTTTTTTGATGCGGGAGTCGGAATAGTATTTTCCGGAATAAATGTGGAAACTCTTGGTAATAATTTTTTTGCTGTCAGAATTTCTTCATCAGTGACTGGTACACCATCCATACCGATATATCCATCCCAGAAAACTTGTTGATGATCATCCGAATATTCAAAATTTCCACATTCATTTAATCGAATTCCCTTTGCCATACGTGCTTGCAGTATAACCGGATGATTGAACTGCGTCATGCGAAAATGAAGCGCATACAGGCGTGTTCCATGTTCCAAAGATTTTTTAACCAATTCTATATTCGATTGTGCTTCGATTGAGGGTAAAGCCGCTTGCAATAAAGATAGACCTTGATCGAAGTTATTCATACAAAAAGCTATCACTCCGGCATTATTTGCTAATCCTTTTTGAATTGCATTTTCTTCTTGTTGCGTTAATCCATCAATATCAATAGCTTTTTGATAAAATTCAAGAGCTAGTTCATAATCTCTGTATGGACTTAAAGCACAAAGATTACCCATATCCCACAATGCTGACATTCTTGCCAAAGGTGTAGAATCGTGAAGTAATGCAGGATATAAATCTTCCAATGGAATATTTGTACGATATTTCCGTAGAATATTGAGAGTTTCTTGAATTGTTTTTTGTGCATTATCATATCCGCTGACACTATCATTTCTGGATAAAAATAAACCAAGCGTTTCTTGAATATGAGCAGCTTTATATTTCCAAGCGACATGAATAAAAAAGTCATAATCACCTGCAATAGACCACTCTGAAGAAAATAATCCAATTGTAGTATGAACTGATTTACGCCACATTGGTTGTGCTCCGAAACAACTGCTGGATAATTGTGTACCAAGATTAAAATCGGGTAAAGAATAGCGCAAATGGGGTGTGCAATTATCAAATGTTTGATTTTCTACCGAAGTGACAAAGGAATCTGCATAGACAATACCAATATCGGGAATACAATCTAAAGCGCGTGACAAAATTTCTAAACCATCAATTCTGTGGCGGTCATCAGCATTAGCATTCGTAACATATTGTCCTTGAGCCATTGCGATGCCACGATTCCATGCTTGATAGACCGTTTCTCTTTGCTCCGTTTTTATATATCGTATATGTTGATACTTCTCTATATACTCTTGAATAATTATTTCTTCATTTTGAGGAGAATTGCTATTAATAATTATAATTTCAAGTTGATTTTTTTTGTAGAGTGTTTGATTGATAAGATTCTCTAAACATCCCGCAATATATTTTTCCGCATTATAGAGCGATACAATGGCACTTACTTTATAAGTATCGGTGGTTTGTGGTGTTATAGCCGGAATATCTATAAGGATTTTTTGTGAAAGAGCATGAATGAGTTTATTTGATATTATGGAAATATTGGAAATAAGAGCATTAATTCCCTCCTGTTCACCTTCTTGGAATATAGTTGAAAACTCATTAACAAATATCCGTGTATTGTTGCGTACATACTCTGAAAATAATGAGCCATAGTGAAACCATAGCTTCATATTATAGTTCATCGGGTGTTGAATATGAATGGCAATAGGGGAGAGAATTTGTTTTACCGTATGTCCACAATTTAATGGACAAAACACTGCCCAATAATCCCACCATGGTGCGCCCAACGCATAATCTGTTGCAGGATAGCAAGAAATGAGAGATTGGTCAAAGAAGAAGTAATCATAACCGTTTTTGTACATAATACCATGTTCCAAATGTGCATCTACAACATCCAAACGGCTACCAAAGAGAAAAGAATCTTTTACGTTCTCACGAATAAAGGAAAGAAAAGTATTGTCTGTTCTTAATATGACATCAGAATTTACAATAGCACATATTTTTGTGTCGGTATCTCGAAAATAATGAAGAAAATTATCAAAGAACTGAAGTGGTTTACCACAAATATCAATTGCCGTTTTATTGCATTCATAAAAGGAAATCATTGGAAAATGTGCCGATAGAGACTCAATTTCTTCTTTCGAGTTAAGAGAAACGACATGAAATCCCAATGAAATCCACGACTGCACTGCTTTTTTTTGTTTTTCTATATCAAAAGGTGCAATTGTCGTTGCTATAGTAATTTTATCGTGTGAACGGGCTGAAATATTATTAATTTCGGAGAATTTGATTGGTGAATGCAAACTCTCCTTTAGAGAAAAAAATCACTTTTTTCCTTTAAAGTCGGCAAAACACTATCAATTGCATTGTTCAGCAGTACAGAAAAATGTGATGGATTATATTCACTAATCCTTTGCTTTCCTTTTGTAATAAGCTGCTGTCTTACGGTATCATCTGTCCAAAGTTGAATCATTACCTCTGCGATATTTTCGGCAGAATTAGGATTTACCAAAGCCCCTGCATCACCAATATGTTCGCGAATACCACGAATATCTGAACTAATAACGGGACAACCCAAACTCCATGCCTCAGAAACGGGAGTATTAGTCGGTCCAAACATTGTTGGCATAATTAATCCGCATGATTCTTTATATAAATGCGGCATATCTTCATCGGGAACATATCCCAAATAACGAGTGAGGTCTTGAACTGCAAATTGTTCTGCTACATACATCGCTAAATAATGTATTCTTTCACGAGCTTCGGCTTCTCCGCCTGTTCGAGAACCGACAAGTGCAATGGGCATATCTATACCATGACGAAATCGTGCGATATGTAAAGCGTGAAATAATCGTGTATGATTTTTATGCATCCAGAATTGTGCAGGATAGAAAAAGAACTTTTCGGGTAAAGTATATTTTTTGAGAAAATTATCGCGATTAAATTTTTTTGTACTTACTGTGGTATATGCCGGCGGCAAAGGAAGGATAAATAGTTTATCCGCTGTAATTTTATCACCATAATAGTGAAGAACATCCTCTTTACCAGTTTCGGAGTCCACAAGAATACCATGAGCATATTTTGCACCATTGCGGAATAAATACTCACGCCATTGCCATGTGCCTAATGCAGATACTTCCGGGAAATGTGGTTGTATTCGATGCTGTAAGTCATGAAAAGGCATAATATAGGGAATACCGCTTTCAAAGGAAATAAGTTCAGGCGCAGCAAAGAGAAGTAAGTCAATATTATGTTTTTTGAAAAAGTTATATGCACCTCGGTTTATGCCGTTTTCTGTTAAATCAAAACCATCTCCGCTTATTTTTCCTTGACGATGTTCATTGGTAGTCCACAAATGTTGAGGATATTCGATAATGTCCCAATGCTTAGGAATATATGCCGATAATGGACTATGAGGAGCAAGAATCGCTATAAATTTTTCCTTGCGTTGCGATAATGCTCTAAACATAGAAACAGCATATTGAAATACACCACCTGCTGTTTCATTAAAACTTGCAAAAAATCCTATTGTCATTCTATTGCTCCTCATTTGGTGTTTTTTTTATGACCAAAACAGAGTAAATGCCATGTTTGGTCGTTAATATGTGTGTCCTGAGTAAAACTGTCAAAAATAGAAATATCAGTAAATCCGGCTTCCGTAAGAAAATATGTTATCTCATTGACAGAAAAAAAACGATTGTTCTGTGTCTCTTGTATTTTAGTATATGAACCATTTTTATGTAGTTCAAGAATAGTAAAGTCAATTTTTGCCGCGGATGATATTGTGTCGAGTGAAGTTTCAGAAATGCGTATCAGCTCTGTATCGCCAATATTCCATTGTTTATAGCGAACAGGGGAATATCCTTTAAGCATCGCCGCAGAATGCCATACTTCACAGCAGAAAATACCGTCGGGATTCAGTAAAGAATATATATTACACAAAGTATTTTTAATATTATCATTTGTCAATACATATCCCAAAGAATCAAAAAGACAGATAGCATAATCATAGTTATGGAATTTATCTGTATCTAATTCACTCATTGATGCAAGAGAGAAGGATATATTCGATTTCTTTTCTAATTTCTTTCTTTCAGCTTCTTGAATCATATCAGGTGAATTGTCTATTGCTGTGACAATATACCCTAATTTTTCAAACTCGAAAGCATGATTTCCTGTGCCACATGCTGCTTCAAACAGAGTACTTCCATGCCCATTATGACAAAAATACTTATGAATAAATTCAGATTCATTTTTGTAATTTTTATCCTGATAAAAAATATCATAGAGTGCAGCATGTCGTCCAATATATGAAATCATGACAAACACTCCTTTATCATCGAAGAAATATAGGTAATTTGTTCTATTGTTAAAGTACATCCGGAGGGTAAATATAATCCCGTTTGCCATAGATTCTCAGCAATAGGGCAGGGAATATGCCGCCAACCTTCACTATCATAAAAACAAGGTTGTATATTCATGGGACAAAAAAATGTTCGGGTTTCAATTCCTTTTTCTTGAAGGTATGATACAAGGATATCTCTTGTCACAGTTGGATGATTTCTCAAGACAATTGCATACATCCAATAGACATTTTTAGCCCAAGACATTTCTGCGGGTGTTTGAATATACGGTATTGTTGATAATTGTTGTGTATATTCTGCACTAATTCTTCGTTTGTCTTCAATAAATTGATTGATTTTTTTAAGTTGTGCTATACCCATTGCCGCTTGATACCCTGTCATACGAAAATTATGTCCGGGTAATTCATGATAAAAACGTGGCTTTGTAAATGCAAGATTGCGTAATAATCGTAATTTTTCTGCCAGTATATCATTATCGGTGACAATCATTCCGCCTTCGCCTGTTGTAATAATTTTATTGGCATAAAAACTAAAACATCCCATATCACCAAAGGAACCTGTCATTTTCCCTCGCACTGTTGCCCCATGAGATTCCGCACAGTCTTCAATTACCGTGAGAGAATATTTTTTTGCAATGTCCAAGAGTGCATCCATATCAACGGGGTGACCAAATAAATGAACGGGAATAATTGCTTTTGTTTGTGGTGTAATATTTTCCTCAATTTTGTCAAGGTCAATATTCCACGTGATGGGTTCTGAGTCTATCGCTATCGGAACAGCACCATTATGATAAGCAGCTAAACCTGTTGCAATATTTGTGGAGGCACTGACCAAGACTTCATCTCCACGACCAATACCTGCAGCTTGTACTGCAAGATGTAAAGCAGTTGTACCGCTCGAAACGGCAATACCATGTTTCACACCACAAAAATCCGCAAATTGTTTTTCAAATTCAGGAATATAACCGCCGAAAGAACCTGATATTTCACCTTTGCGAAGTGCATCAGTGACATAGGCAATTTCTTCTTCACCTATAATAGGTTCAAATACCGGAATCATTTTTTTTTGCCTCTACAAATATTTTATCATTTTCGATACCCAGATATGGTCCTTGTTTAACACTGATACATTGCATATCTTCAATGACGCGTATAGCGTGAACGCCATGAATTAGGACAATACCATCACCGGCATATAAAGTAATTTCGCGTAATAATTCTCCGTCATCCGTATAAAGTTCCACAGCAACGATGCCTCTTTGAACCACAAACATTTGTTGTAAATCCACAATTTCTCTTTTGAATGGTTTATGATAATGCGGTGGTTCAATAAATCCTGCATCATGCGCCAATAAACCGAATTGAAATGATGATTCGGGAGGAGAATAGAATATTGTATGGGAGACTTTTACATCTGCTCTAATTACTTCGGCATAACGAATGCCATTATGTTCAATGCGTTCTGCGCTCATGATGATTATACCTCAATTAATGGTAATTCTTTTATTACGGCAAATTGCACTTCCGGTGAACCATGTCTGAAACGTGGTTTTGCCGGATAATATGCCATTTGTGGCGGTACTTCGATAAAAATACCTTCTGCGACATCTTTACGTACAAAAAATGAATTATATCCATTTGAATCACAGCCTATAAGTATATAGCCCCGCGATGACATTAATTTTGCTAATGCGGATAGCGATGCACCGTGATAATAGCCGCTTTTATGATAGTTCATACGATAAAATTCAGGATCATAAGGAACAGTCACAGAACGCTCAGGACCAAAAGTAGGATTATATTCCAAAATAACGACGCGCGGATGCAATACATTTAATTTTTCTAAAATCCAATAATCATTGCCGTCAATATCTAATGACATGACATCAATTTCTCCTGTGACACGATGGGAAATTAATAATTCATTGATATTATCTGTTGTGACGAAACATTGTTCAACACGGACTTGTGGGCAATGTCTGTAAAAATGACGTGCATTGCGGACTTGCTGATCATCACCATCCACAAGAAAACCTGACCATCCATGATTTATGGATAAATTGGCAGTATTACATTCATCCCCATTTCCGATACCTATTTCCATGAATTTTTTGTTCGTTGTACCGACACGAGATAAAATTCCCATTAATGTACCATCTTCACCGCTTTGCGAAAATATCTTAAACTCAAACTTACGCAACATTTCTATCTGTTGTTTTATATTCTGAATATATGCGGATGATGACTCAATATACGGCTGTATTGCTCGTGAAGCCATTGAAGCAGTATAAAGGACTTGTTCATTATGGGGTGCTACTTTTAATTCACCAAACATCGCTATAAATGCCTCGCTCATTTTACCCGTTTTCCATAAACATAATGAACGCAGATATTGTAAATTAGGAATTTGCGGATAATGTATGATGGCTTCATCTAATTCAGATAAGGCGGATTCGTGATTATTTTGCTGCATATATTGTACGGCATTGTTCATTAACTGAACTGCTTTATCACGTAAAATATCTTCCGGCTGTGTCGTTGCAGAAAATGGGGGAGTTCCTTCAAGTGTCATTGTTATTGCCTTTGCTGGAGTAAGTTCTTTTTTGTGGATAATGTCGTTTGTTTTTCGAACAAATGTATATGTAATGTCATAATAGTCATGCGAAAAATCTTCACTAATTACTAATGATGATTCGAGATGCCATCCTTCAGCTATAATAAGTGACAGAAATTCTTGTTCATTAAATATTCGTTCTACTGTTTCAACATTATATGCTTTTTTCTTTAGTAATTGGGTGCTTGTTTTTTTGCAAATCGGTGTTCTGTGATAAATAAGAACGTTTCGGGCTACACGACTTGTTTCTTGGATATGTTTACCATAATCAATTTCATATAATATTGCACCGGATGAAAAGACAATATCGAATGATGCCTTAGGAAAAGGTAAATTTTTTGCATCAGCTACAGTAAAAGAGCATTCTGGATAATAGTCTTTTGCCATAGCAATAAATGATTCAGAAATGTCTATGCCCGAATACTGAAAAGTCTTACCAAGTACATATTCCAACACTTCGGAATAATAGCCGCTTGAACAGCCTATTTCCAATAATGAAGAGCCGTTTTTAAGATGATATCGCATTGATTCAGCGGCAATGCTATAAACTCTTGATGGGGAACCTTTATATAATTCTTGTAATTCATTATGGACAAGTGCTCTTTGTCTAAGCGGGATATCAGGATTTTTCCATCCATTGAGTAATGAATCATCTAAATCTTTTGTATCAATGAAAGTGTGACCCGAAGAAACTTGAGAAATAGGGATATTGACTGCGGAAAAGTCCTCAGATTGATAACGAAGATGTCGCTTTAACCATTGCGATGTTTTATTCATACGCAAATGGTAACTGTGATCGCGTAAAGTTCTTTGTCTTCCTGCTTCGGCAATAATTTCTGCTTCTTCGGGATGCGAGGAATAATAGCGAACATATTCAGCACATTCTTCCGGTGTGGAATAAGTAATTATTTCTTTTCCTATGACAAATAAATCTTCAATATTACTTTTGTGGTCAGTAATAAGCAAAGCACCACACCCTGTTGCTTCAAATAATCGCATATTATTGGCATAATCCTCAGCAAATGCTCCATGTCTATTGACCGTTATTTTCGATTGTTGCAAAGTCATAAACATATCCATTCCCCAAACTTCACCGTGGTGTTTTGCACGAATGGGGGAGGTAGGAGGTAATGATTCTGCTCCATAGCCCCAAAATTCACAGTCCGTTGATGTTGCCAATAGTTCTAATAAACGTAATGAGTTCGTGTGTATGGGCGAAATTCCTCCCACAAAACTGCATGTGACAGGACGAGTATGATATGGTATAATATCAGTAAACAGTGATGATTCAAATGCTAAGGGTTGATAATATGCCTTTATTCCCATTGCACGAAATCTTTCAACAAAATGCGGTAAAGAGGAAATGAGAATATCAAAGCCATGATAATAAGTTCCTTCAAATAAAGGACAAGCAATTTGACCTACAATTAATGCAACATAGGGGCGTATTGCTTCAATATATTCTTTTGTGGCAATTGATATATCGTGGAAATAAACAACTGATGGTTTTTCTGCTCGTATTTGTGCAATGCTAATTTCCAATCCTGAAGTCGTATGTATATGATGTGCTTGTGCCCATAATGCTTGTATTGGTGCGGCATTGAGAATTAAATCTTGCGTTTTCCAACCATGCGAATGTAAATTTTTGGAATAAAAATCACTGTCGCCGAATCGAGATGCAATAAGTGAATCTTTTTGAATTTCAATAGGAGCATTGGAGAGATTCGGAAATTGTTTATAATGTTTTTCTAAAAATGCAGGATAATAAAGATGAAGAATAAGTGCATATACATCATTCTCTTTTTCTGTTTGTATAGTATGTGGCTGGTGAGTTACAGCACTACTCTTCACGGTATTATTATTGCTGCGTTTTCGTACTTCGACCGTAAACTCATGTTCCCAATACAGCATTGTATTTATCAGATGTGATTTGAGATAAATTAATGCGGAAAATGCTTTCTCACGCTGTGTTTGCGGATTAACATGCATTTGCAATAAAATATCATTGTCTAATCCTTGTAATTCTTCCGGAGTATATTCTGTGAATATTAATGTTCCATCAATATTTTCAACAAAATAGATATGATTTGATACTTTCCCTGTATGAAGGAATAAATCTTTTCCTCGTGTCGGTGTTTCTATATATCCTCTTTTTGCAATTCTCATTAATTCTTTACAGGCTTTTTCGGGATTGTGCGTGTGTTCAAGAACATGAGAACAATAGACAAAATCGAATTCTTTATCGGCAAAGGGCATATTCTCGACATCACATTCATAAACAGGTTTGCCATCAAGATACTTAAATGGAACACCTGCTCTTCCATATAAATCATCTTTTACCGCAAGATCAGCAAGATGGGTAGCAAAAGGAAAAGGTATATTCCCGCTGCCAATATCAAGTACTTTTTCGTGGGGTTCAATACCAAAGTTAAAATGTCTGCCTTGATAGAGCCAATAACGAGAAGTTGTATCAGGTAATGACTGATACACATCATACAATTCGCTGAGTATCTCGACGGATTGATGGGGCACAATGCTCATAAGTTGTTCATACAAATCAAAGGCAGTAAAGAAATCTTTACTTTGAACAGCATTGCGGGCATGACGCAGTATCACATCCGGTGTTGAACCGTCATAGCGTATAGGATTACGTTTGCCTCGATTTACAGTCATTATCTCTATCCATCTTTAGTTCGTATGGTTATTATTCACCATTACAGAGGTGATAGAGGTATAGTTGCAAACGATATGCCATTCATGGAATTGTAAGTATTCTATGAGTGTAATCTTGCCCGATTCTTTTGGGATATACCATTGTTTTGCATAGTTTTGAATCAGAATGTAACAATAATCAGTGTATAGTTTCTTCGGTTGCATTTGGGGTACAGAAATTATATAACCTTTTTCTTGCACATATAGATATGAATAACACTAAGATTCTTTTACGATTATTATTCGGCATTGCTTCGTTTCTCCTTGCATTTGCGCCGGTTGTAGCATCGAATAAATGCGGGGAAACACTTATACTTGATGGAAGCGAGCCGGTTGTTTCCTTTGGAGTTGATACTACACGTCATTGGTGGGCATTGACACAACCATTTTCAAATCAGACGCGTTTATGGGTGGATGGCGCAAAAACTGACGTATATCAAGAGTTAAAAACGCCAAATTTTTCTCCTGATGGCGAATCGTGGGCTACTTTCGGCTTAAATGTGAATGGTGTTTGGAATATTGTCTATAAAGATTCGGTTATTCCAATCATTGCTACCGAGCCGCGCGGTGTCTATTATGGTCGTAATGGTAATCCTGCCATTGTCTATGCACAAGGAACTATGGAAATGATGCGATGGAAAGGTCAGGAAATTGCATTGCTGCAAAGAAGCGGTCCTATTGTTGTTGATTGTTATGGTAATTCATATATGTATGTCTCACAACGGTCGGGAGGCAAGGTCATAGTCACTTCTCGAGGCGATACACCCTTATACGATGATGTGAAAATTATTGGAATATGGCATGATGGCAGACCATTGTATGTGGCGGCAAATGGTTTGCAGTGGCGTGTGTATTTAGGAAATGAACCTCAATCACGGTATTATGATATGATTTCGCAGTTTGCAATAAATCAAGAATGTACTATTGCGGCATTTGTCGGAAAACAAGGGCAAACATCAACGGCTGTTTTACTCAATGATGAGTATTATGAGCCGATAGAAAGTCAATCATATCTATCAATTGAAAATTTAACTCTGCATCCTTTAGCTCCTGTGTACGCATTTAATGCAATAAATCAGCAACAAATTCCCAAAATAGTTTTCAGTAGTACCGAATATGCCGCAGGCAAGGAAACAAGTAAACCCATGTTTACTTATAATGGCGAAGAATTACTTTTTCTTACTTTCGATACAGATTTCGGTATCAGTATCAATGGAAAACGCTATGTTATTCAGCGTGGTATGGATTTAACAAATCCTTATTGCGTAAAACCTTATAGTAAAACAATGTGCTTTTCTTCGGGTGTGGCAATGGTAATGCTGAATTTAGAAAAAAATACTGCTTTTGCGGGGCTTATGGTTGACCAAACAAGCACACCGCGCTATAATCGTTTTAATGGTCGTTATGAATCCATCGGTAGAATAAATAATCGCCTCTATTTAATGCATTGTACGCCTTGAGTTTACTGTATTATGGAAAAAGAACTTCTATGAATAATTCGGAGTGTTGCCATTTCTTGTATAATTACATTGTATATACCGCTTGAAAGCCCTGTTAAAGGTATGGATGTTTGTGTACCAATATTATGAATACGTGTCAGTAGATTTCCATGAATAGAATAAAGTGAACATTGCAGTTTTTGCGGTGTATCGGTACAATGAATTTCAAGTACATTATTGTTTCTGTGAATTGAAATATTTGCATTATCTCCGATGTCTTGTACAAATAAACCCGGGGTATTCGGTCTGCCCGGTGTTCCACCATTATTCCCTGTTGCATGCCAATGTTCCGGTAAAGTATTATCCAAAACAGGCGATTGTAATTCCAATGATTGTCCTGTGCCATCGGCATTGCTGTCCCAAGGAGAAATAATACCATAGTGAACACTGTCAATGAGAAAATTCTCTGCATTAAAAAGCCGTACTTGATCGCCGCGTCCGAAACCAAAATCAAATTCCCCGATAATTTTTGTCGGTCGTGGATAATATTGTAAAAATTTTGTTGTGTCTTCCGCTATAATAATGTATTCTTGAGGGTTAATAATCGTATTCGGTGGAATAATAAATGAATGCGAATTGTCATTGTCACGCAGAATCCATGAACCGATATTATATGACTCATTGCCATAATTTGTTAATTCTATCCAGTCTTTCATATCTTTACTGTCGGCTGCTTTATACATGATTTCATTAATGACAATAGGGATGGCATTACCCATAGTTGTGGAATCTTGTACAAATTCGGCAATAATATTCATTGATTCTGTATCCGGTAACATTATCACATTTTTATCTGTGGAAATAATCGAATCCCCTATGCGCCAGTGAAGGAATTTCCATTGCGGATGTTCAGTAATGGATAATGGTAAAGGAACATCTTGAAAAAAGACGGCTTGTTGCATTTGGGAGGTTGCTATACTTTTGCTTACTTTAATCGTTCCCGATGCATTGGGAGGGTGAACGGCAACAGATACAGAACATATTCCGCCAAGCCCAAAACGCTCAATGCTTTGTTGTCGGACAATATCTTGTCTAACTGTCGCAAATTCACGCAAGCGTTGTACTTCGTGGTTCCAATCACTTGTAATCATATGCCACCTTTTTCTGTGGTCCTGCATTTCATTTTCGACTATTGACGTTAACGAATCAATAATGCGGATATAGTTCAGGGTAGAAAAATGTGTATTTAACTCATCTGAAAGAGTAAGTAAAAAAGAGTTTTTATATGTAGTATTGGAAAAAAACTTTCTCCATAATATTGTAGATGTCGGTGGATTTGACCAATTTAGTTTTTCCGGACTCAGTAAATGATACAATGTGTTATAATTATAATCCCAGATTGATGCTTGAGCTAAATCGGTATCATACAATATGAAGCGAAAAGGATTATGCCCTTTATTGTCATACCATAGTTTTACATTATTTCCCGGAAACTCTCTGTTTCCGATAAAAATTTGCAATGCCGTATAACGATAAAATTGAGCCATATCAAACAAAGCAGAAAAACTATTAAAGATAGAATCAATTGTGAAGTTCGCATTTTCTAAGTTCTTAATCATTGTATTAAAAATCTTAGAGTTGCCATGTAGTGGATTACCGTATATGCCAACTATTGAAAAATCTTCTTCATCTAACAAATAATTACTGGTGATATATTCATCACCCGAATTTTCTTGAATAGTATAGTGTCCCCAATATTGACCATTAATGTAAACTCGTGTTGGAGAAAATGCTTGATAATCAATACCTATATCTTTTGCAAGAGTTGCTGCAATATTGTCGCGCATAGAAATAGACCACCAATCTTGCCCTCCATTTCTTAACATAAATTTATTATATTCACCCGATTTTCTATCATAGAGATTAGACTGTAAGGATGACCTACCATACTTGTTGCGAAAATCTATATCAAATGCTTTCTGTGGTAATTCACGTGAATAACTTCCCCGTAATGAACATCCCGCATTTTCATAAAATTCCCTTTTGTCTTTTTTAATGTATTCAATAGAAACAGGTATTTCGACATTGTTGTAAGCATTTGTTTTACCTGCCGAATCATAGAGAATACCTATGGAATCACCCCACCAAAGTTTATCGGGAGCTGTGAGAAATATGGTCGGATATTCTTTTTTGTCTTCAAAAATATAAGTATATGTCTGAACTTGGCTTGGAATCTGATTATCTTTATATTTCCGTAAGCGAATGGTCATTGTTTTGTTAATATACAAAGTAGAATCATGGGGTAAGATAGGTGATGTTTCATCAGGCACTTCATTATTTGCCGTAAATCGTATAATATCATCCTTAGAATGTAATAATTCCGTTGTAAAAGGTGAGGTTTTTATCCCCGAATTTTCACTTAGCTCCGGCAATGAGCATATTGTATCTGCTTTGTGGGAATTTTTATAACCGGGTGTGGCGTAAAATAAAAACCCTTGGCGCAATAGTGAATCGCGTCCCCATGTCCGATTGCCCGGGATATCAGACCAAGAAAGAGTGTCAATGAGTTTACCGTCGGGATTCCACAGATATAGCTTTTCTTGGGAAGCAGATAATTGAAATGGAGCGTGAATTTCTTTGTTTTTACTTTGTGATGCCGGTTTATTTGTTTTAATATTTGCAATGAGTGGAAAACCATTCGGATATTCTTTATCATTGATACGTAACTCGCTATAATGTAATCGAAGCTCTTTACTATAGACATAATTTGTAGGCGCGATTGCGATACCGGCAAGAAATTCTTTTTGCGGAAATGGAAAATACAACGATTGTTCTTCTGCCCAATAATACCCGTCAGCAGAGGCTGCAAGACTAATTGTGTCCCCCTTTTTTTGAAGTTTTAGCCAACATTGCGGAAATTTAACTTCTGCCGGATAAGGATGCAATTTAAAATGTAAACCATCAGCATTAGGATTTGTGCTTGGCTTTTGATGGATAATTGTCGTTTTATTACTGAGAGCAGCGATTCCGATATAGCGTGATGTTTCATACGTATTGTCCCGGAGTAAGAGCACGGCTTCTGTCGGTACGGAATCATGGTGAAGGGAGTTGATTCTTACGGTCATGGTAAAATCGCCGGACAGAGGCATATATGCAAAGGTGTTACGTTCCCATGATGACCATCTGCCAATCCAAGCAGCATCACCAATTAATGTTGTGACGGGATGGGTATTCTTGTCTTGGGTACAAAATACCATTGCGGATTGCCCTTGATTCAAAACGGTATCGGGTAAGATATATGCTTTGTCAAAATTGTTTTTGTCAGAAATTCTCCATCCTTTAAGGTTAACTGTTGCCGAGATTGCTGTCAATTCTAACCAATCCGATGAAGCATGATTTCGGTCGAGAATGGTGCCATTTGCCGGAGAAATTTCTGTAACGATGACTTGTGCAGCCGCCCCACATATAGTCCATTGCAGTAAAAGTAAAGTGAAAAGAGTTGTTTTTATCATAGTATTTTTTCTCTTAATCTGTTCATACACTATGTACCATCAAAGCGTAATTTTGTTCCAAAATCCGCATATCTTTTTCAAGCTTTCCGGAAAGCGCATGTTACAAATTTTGTTTTTTGGTGTTATTACATTGTTGTCTGTGCTTAATGAATGATGAAAGAGAAAAATAAGAATTTCATCAATAAAGACAAGCACATTGCATACAAATTTTGTAGTTTTGAAGTAATATACTACTTTTTTTGCGTCTTATGATACTAAAGTCATTCTTCACTATTATTGTTTGTTTCATAGTTGCTCCTTCCGTTTATGCACTACCTCAATTTGCAGTGTTAACAGGCAACAAATGTATTTCATGTCATATTCAATCGCACGGAGGAGGTTTACGCAGCGATTTGGGTGCATATTCGTATATTGATGTTGCATTGATAAAACCCGAAAGTATTGGACTTGGCAGTTTGTTTTCCCCTTTTGAAGAGAATACATTTTTCGATGGTAAACTTACCGTAGGTGCTGATGCGCGTTTCCAAACAGTGCGTGCCCACAGTTCGCCGGACGCAGAACGAAAGTATTTCCCCATGCAGGGTTCATTGTATGCACAGTATGCTGTTATGAATGAATTGAAGGTAGAAGCCAATTACAATGCGGGGCATTCCTCCAAGAATCGTTATCCCGGTCAGCAGGCATGGGCTGCATCGGTGTTGTTTCAGCCCGATGTTGATTTACCTATCTTGAGAATTGGACGATTTTCTCCCAATGTTGGCATTCGCTATGATGACCATTCCAAAATGACACGCCAATTTTTCTCACCGACAGGTACGAATTTGAGTACTAATTTTCTGCCACCTGCATTTGCGGAATACGGTGCGGAGCTTACCTATGATTCTTGGCATTCTATGACGGCATCGTTTGGTGTGTTTGGTTCTTATGCGATGAACGAGATAAAGGTACAAAACAATGGAGGGGAAGCTGTCCCAATCATTTCAGCGTCCAATATGCCGACAATGGTGGGTAGAGTTGAGTTTATGGACCAATTTTTTGAAAAAGCACTTTATACATCCATAGGCGCATCGGCTATGGTGAATGACGATTTTTCTAATATACGTGGATTTGGCACAATAGGCCTCATTGATAAAGTAGCATTAATGATAGAATACTCAGAAACAGAAAAGCGCAATGTGCAAAAAACTTCGGTTTTATCGTTTGATGGAATGTATCCCATAGTGGAAGGATTGTCTGCAACTGCGCGTTATGAAACGGGTAAAACCGTTATTGCAAATGGTAATACAAACAATGTATATTCCATTGTGCTTGGCGCGCAAGCATTCGTTTTACCACATATCGAATTGCGTCCTGAATACAGAATACTTGATACGGAAAATTTTCGCTCATCGCGATGGGCTATGCAAATACATCTTTTTTACTAAGCTCTCAACGAGGTATTATCATGAAATGGAATCTGTTGCTTTTTATATCAGTCTGCGGCATAGTCGTTATGTTTAGCTGGTGGTTCAAAGACGGTCAGCAAATTTATACAAAAGATAAAAGAGAAATTGTTATCAAAGAAGTTGATCCTATTTTTGGAACAACAGTTGAAAAAAGGGATTTTGTTGAAGATTTTCAAATAGGACTTTTTCCCGGCGATGATGAAAGTATTGTCAATGCCTTCAAATCGGCAAGTGTGCCTTCATCATTATGTGCGGCACTTTCAATTTTCTCTTTCTTTATGATGCGAAGAGAAAAAGCACTACGAAAAAGGGAAGAAATGCGTCATGCGAAACATAATGAGCATCATAAGCATCATAGTCACACTCATCACAATCATTCGCAACATTAATATAAGGAATTTATCTATGAAAAAACGGTTTATGGTATCTTGTTTAAGTGCTTTAGTGCTTTCTACGCCTGTGTGGGCAGGAACAGGATTGAATAATGGAGTTGCAGGACAAAAAATTGTCATGATTACCGATAAGGTCGGCAGTAATATGATGAAATTTTTGAGTGATGCACCTTTAGAAAAAATTGCAGGAACAGCAAAAGGTGTATCCGGTCAATTTACCATTGATGCTTCTAATCTTGAAGCCACGACAGGTACAATCACTGTGCAAGTAATGTCTATGAAATCGGGTGTTTCCAAGCGCGATGAGCACATGTACGATGAAGAATGGCTTGATGCAGAAAAATTTCCTACCATTACATTTCAAGTGCTCAAACTTGAGGGCGTGCAAGTGACTTCAGATAATGGTATCACCATCAAAGCACAAGCTGTTGGTAAATTTACCTTGCACGGTGTGTCAAAAGAAATGAAAATTCCTATAACAATGAAATATGTGAAAGAATCCGAGGCAACGAAAAAACGTGCAGCGGGCGATTTAGTGATGATTAATGCCAATTTTTCGGTTGCTTTAAAAGATTATAATGTTAAAGGAAAAGGCGGTATTGTAGGCAGTAAAGTCGGCGAAACTATTCAATTGGAAGCTGCATTATTCGGTGCTACCGGAGAAAAATAATAATAATTGTGAATTTATGAATACATTACCAATATTAGAAAATCAGCAAAGAAGAGACTTTTGTAAAAATGCCCTTCTTACAGCCGGTGGTGTGCTTTGCAGTGGGGTTATTCTCTCAGCATTGCAAGGATGTGAAACAGATGTAAACAAAGTATCGCTCACTCCGACGGGCGATACTTTTACTATTAATACCGAAACCGATGAAGAAATAAAAAACTTGATTGACGGACAAGGGATAAAACGTTTGATAATGCAAAATAATAAATCATTAAATAACAATATTCCTGTTATTATCATAAAAGTTTCTGCTATGGAATATAAGGTGTTTACCTCTTTATGTACACATGAATCAAATCCAATGGAGCCGCCGGACCCCAGAAAAGTCGGAGATCCGTTTGAAGGAAAAAATATATGGTGTAAATTCCATGATTCTTTCTTCGATTTGAATGGTCAAGTTGTGGAAGGACCTGCCAAAGTTTCTCTGCGTGAATTTTCAACAAGTTTCGATTCAACAACAAAAATTCTTACAATCAATGGTTAAATTTTTTACGAGGTTTTAATTATGAAAACGTTATACTCTTTAGTATGTATTGTCGCAATGACAATAATGTTTTCTTATAGTGTCCGAGCAAATAGTGGTGGTATTATAGGACAAAGTCAATCAGGTTGTGGCACATGTCATGGTGGTGCTCAAAGTGCCAATACGGCAGTAAATGTATTACCTCTCGGTACGACATCAATTTCGATGACACCGGGCGAAACCCGTAATTTTCAGATTGGTGTCGCTCATGCCAGTGCACCTACTTCAGGTGTCAATATCAGCATTGTCAATGCCGGTGGTGCTAATGTAGGAACTTTTACGGCAGGAACAGGTTTACGGCTTAGTAATGGACAACTTACCCATTCTTCACCTCAACCGATTGGCGGTACTCCACGTCAAACTATTTATTCATTTTCTTGGACAGCTCCTACGGCTGCGGGCACTTATACCTTACGTGCGGCGGGAAATGCTGTTAATGGAAACGGGTCGGAAGATTCCGGTGATAATTGGCGAATTATGAATCCAATTACAATTAATGTGTCAGGTTTAACATTGGATGCACCTAATGGCGGCGAGGTCTGGTGTCGTAATGGCACGGGCATTATAAAATGGACTGCCGCTGGTATTTCACAAGTGGCTCTTGACTATAATCCCGGTGATGGTTCATGGAATCCGATAACAGTGGTCAATGCAACCCCCGGTCAATATACGTGGAATTTGCCTTCGACTTTACAACCCGGTGGAAATTATTTTGTACGTGTTCGTGCTGTCGGAGGCAGTGAGGTAGATCAAAGTAATGCAGCGTTTTCCGTAGGATCTGCGCCAACTATTGTGACAGATTTAAAACCGCGTGATTCCGTTTGTTTTGGTGCAGAACGCACTTTTAGAATCACCACGGACAATAATACGCTTTATACATATCAATGGCGCAAAAATGGACAGGATATACCCGGAGCGAATGCCGCAACGTATGGAATCCAAAATGTTGATCCTTCTCATAATGGTACATATAGTGTAAAAATTACGGGATGTGGGCAAAATGTTTTTTCAGCCGATATGTTTTTCTTCGGATTAGAAGCACCACAAATTACCCAAAGCCCTGCAACAACTTCAGCATGTGAAGGTAAATCGGCTACTTTATCGGTAGAAGCTACGGGTTGGAAATTAGCGTATCGCTGGCGACGCAATGGCAAAGACGTTGCAGGTGGAAATAAAGCTACTCTCGTAATTGCAAATGTTAATTCCAATACTGTGGGTGAATATGATTGTGAAGTGCGTGGTGGATGCGGCACAAGAGTTAATTCTGAAAAAGCAACATTATTTGCCACAGGGGCACCTAAATTTAATGAAATACCGAAAGATACTGTATTCTGCGGTGGTGTGCCGCAATCATTGGAATTACCAATAAATGATGAAGATGGTTTAACCTTTGCTTGGAAATTACAAGGTAAAGCTCTACCTGCTGTAACATCAAAATCAATTACATGGACTAATTTGAGTGTTGCCGATACTGGTGAATATGAAGTGACCGTCACCAATAGCTGTGCCTTAAAAACAACGGCAAAATTTAAGGTACGTTTATCGCCTGTTCTTTCCATTACAAAACAGCCAGAAGCAAAAACTGTAAATGTAGGTGAATCATTGGTATTGTCGGTGGAAACAAATGCAAATGCTCAATATCAATGGTGGAAAGATGATCAACCCATTACCGGTGCAACCTCAAATCCTTTGATTATTAACAAAGTAAAAAAATCCGATCAAGGAACATATAAATGTGTTGTGACAGGAAATTGTAATGAAGTAAATAGCTTGACTGCGGATATTGTGGTCAATGGTTCTATCGGCGCTGTTCTTGCTTTTCAAGATAAAGATTTTAGATTTAATTGCACATCCCTTGGAAAAAGTAGAACATTTTCTTTACCGAATTGGATTATTAATTCCGGTGATGTTGATTTATTGGTGCCTGCAATGACACTTTCCGGAGATACTGAAGATTTTACTATCGCATCACCGACAGCCCCAATGACTGTTGCGCCAAAAGAAAGTAAAGCTCTGACTTTTACATTTGCTCCTAAATCATTAGGTCAGAAAAAATTAGTAATTACTTTTTCGGGAAATACTAATGGTAATGATTCTGTGATGACTTTAACCATGCAAAGTTGTGAAACATCAGTAGAACCTGCAGAAATGATTATTCTCAAACCAATTCCTAATAATCAAACTTCCGATTCTGTAGTGAAGATTTGCAATACTGGTACGAAAGATTTTGAATTAACCAATGTTGATATTTTTGATATGCAATCCGGTATTTCAATAGCCAATCAAGATAATTTGCCGCGCTCAATGAAAATTGCGGATTGTCATAATATTACTATACGTTTTGCACCAAAAACAGAAGGACCGCGTACTACATTGTTAAATTTCCGTGCAGGTGCTGAAACTCATTCTATTATCGTGATGGGGTCAACCACCGTTTCATCAGTAGAAGAAGAAATACCATCGCAGCAATTTATGAGTCTTTATCCTAATCCTGCTTCCGATAATATTACTTTTTCTATGCAATCCCAATCCGGAAAAGCAGAAATTATTATTAGTGATATTGTTGGAAATGTTGTTGATAGAATTACAATGGATTCGGCGGATTTCACGTGGAGTACAGAGACTATTGCCAATGGTCAATATTATGCTCTTATCCGTATGGGTACTTCATCGTTCACTTTACCGTTTACAATTATTAAATAATTTCTTTATTGTTTTTTGTTTTTTTATGAAAATTTTTATTAAAAGCTCATTGATAGCAGTAGTAATGCTCTTATGTTCCGATACTCTTTTTGCCGCAAGTGGTGGGCAGACAGGTAGAACGACCTCCGGTTGCGGTGGTGTCGGTTGTCATGGTCCGAAAAGCTCTGAAACAACCGTTGATATTCCCACAGTTACGGGCGGTTCAATGAATGTAGAACCCGGAGCAACCATACAATTATTTATTATCGTTGGACATTCTTCCAAAACTTCTGCCGGATTTAATCTTAGAATTTCTGATGCATCTAATCGAAATGCAGGCACCATTACTGCCGGCGACGGAAGCCGTTTAGCGGGTGGTGGAGAATTAACTCATCGTTCCCCAAAAGTAATGGAAAGCGGTCAAGCACGCTGGGATTTTTCATGGACAGCACCAACACAAGCAGGAACATATACTATTCGCGCTGTTGGTAATGCCGTCAATGGTGATGGTGGTGCGAATGCGGCAGATTTGTGGAATGCATTAGAACCGATGACACTTAATGTAGGTACAAGTTCAATTGCTGATGAATTAGAAAAACATGATGTGCAAACCATGCCCAATCCGACGAATAGTTCTGTGACCATAGAATATGCTTTACCTCAAACATCTATGGTACAGATTACCATTAGTGACATGGAAGGAAACACTGTATTGCAGACAAGTGCGGAACAGCGCGACTCTGGAAAAAATACTTTTCTGTGGAATGGATCAAATGCCCAAGGTACAGCAGTGGCAAGTGGAAAATATTATGCAATTATACGGTATGATGAGAAATATATTCATGTGCCGATTGTAATACAGCGATAATACTTATCACCTTGGTTTTGCGCAAAAAAGCACCTTACTTTTGTAGGGTGCTTTTTTTATGGTAAAGGATGACGATATGTTTCAGGGATTGTACGTAGGGTGAATAACGTTAATGCTGAACACAGAATCAGATACAAAGCAGGCATGAGAAAACTACCCGTTGTATCAATCAATAATTCCGAATAGAAGGGGGCACTGCCACCAAAAAGCGCAATGGCAAGATTGTAACCTAAAGAAACGGCTGTAAATCTGATTTTTGCAGGAAATAATTCTACTAATGTTGTTGCTACTGCACCCAATAAAGCGGCTTCAAACAATGCGAATGCTGTAATGACGATAATCATATCGGTAAGATTACCGCTTTGCAGAACGTAAAAAAGAGGGACAGCGAAAAGAAAAATGCCACCTGCACCAAAATATAAAACTTTTTTTCTTCCGACATGATCAGAGATAATCCCCGCTACAGGAATTAATGCTACAAGAATACACATGCCGATAGTATTGCCAATAAGTGCTTCATTAAGAGCCATTCCTATTTTCGTATTCATAAACAAATAAATGTGCATAAAACCGATATAAAATGTAGCAGTTAATGTTGCTGTAATACCAACAGATTTCAGTAATGATGTGCGGTACGTTGTTAATGCTTCGGTTAATGGATTTTGTGTTACCTTACCTTCGATTTTTAAATTTTTGAACATTTCCGATTCATGAAGACCGCGTCGCATATAGCCGCCGATGGCTGCGATGAAAATACCTCCCAGAAATGGCAAACGCCAGCCCCATTCAATTATTTCTTGTTTGGAGAGGGTATTGGTCAAAAGTGCGCCGACCGCTGATCCAAGTAAGATACCGCCAATTCCGGCAAAAGTAGCCCATGAGCCAAATAGACCCCGCTTTGATGGAGGAGCATGTTCTACCAAATATGACACTGAACCGGTATATTCACCACCGAGTGACAGCCCTTGCAAGAGGCGCATAAGGGTTAAAAGTGCAGGAGCGAAAAGCCCTATTTGTTCATAGGTTGGCAACAAACCCATAGAAACCGTCGGAACAGCCATGAGTATAATTGACAAAATAAGTGCATTTTTACGACCATATTTATCGCCAAAATAACCGAAGAGCACACCCCCGACGGGACGCATGATGAAACCCGCGGCAAAAACGCCATATGTTGCCAAGAGTGCAGCCAAAGAATCTCCTTGAGGAAAAAATTGCTGCGCAATAATAGTGGCAACATAACCGTAAATACCGAAATCATACCACTCAAGCACATTGCCAACCATACCGGCAATCAAAGCACGTTTGGCATGTGGGGTAATACTGTGTTGGTCTGATAATGTAGTTGTCATAGTAGGAAATAAAAAAAGCCCCATTGCTGGAGCTTGGTTTTGATAGTCGGGGCGGTGGGATTCGAACTCNNGGTGCGCTAACCGGACTGCGCTACGCCCCGTATCAAAGAGTTGCAAAAATCGGAAATTTTTTCATATAAATCATCATTTGAGGACAAATAATTGTGAAATTTTTTATGGTCTTTATCGGAACATTGCTACTAACTGTTGCTAATTCAGTACTTGCGCAAAATGGTAGTGATATGAGAAGTTTTCGCGAAAAGGCAGATATAGAAATGGCAAAACGAAATTATAGTGAAGCGGCACTCTATTATGAGCGATGGCTTGAGGCAATGCCGCGTGATGCAGAAGCTGCTTTAGCTTTGGCGCGATGCAAACTGATGCTCCAAGAAAATGAGTCAGCAATCTATGCATTTGAAAAAGCTGCACGCATCGGTTATGCACGACCGGAGATTATCAATGCCGACACTGCATTTCGTCGTTTGATTGGGCAGAAACGCTTTGATAAAGCACGTCAGCTCATTGAACAAAATAAATCCGATATGGAGATATTCCCATTTCGCTATGTGCCGCAAACTCGCTTAGGACGATATCGCATTGCCTATCCGCCTGCATACTCGCCTAATAAACGCTATAATCTCATTGTCATGCTTCATGGTAATGGTAATGACCCCGTCCTAATGTTACGTTTAGCGCAGCAAATGTCAATCGAAGATGCGATTGTCATTGCTCCAGAAGCGGCATACTTAAAGTTTCGCGAATCTGCATCAACGTTTGTAGAAAAATATTCAGCGGCAGGGGAAGATAGAAATTTCCCTGATTCACTCAAAGATGAGGTTATTGATTTTTCTGCACAATGGTACCATAGCATTATTGAGGATGCTCAATCCTTTTTACCATTAAAAACAGCATTGCCATTGATTGTAGGTTTTTCCCAAGGTGGTTTTTATGCTTCTGTTATTGCAACACGCTATCCGCATCGCTATGCCGGCGTGGTTACAATATGCGCGAGTATGTATAGCGAAGGAAAAGTTATTGACAATTTGAAGAATCTCAGAAAATATGGTATGCCGGCTTTGGTGATGCATAGCATTGATGATCCTGTCGTACCGTTTCAGACGGGAGAATTATTAGCGGCAGCGATGCAAAATGAAAAGATTGATGTTGAATTTTTCTCTTATCAAGGGGGACATTGGATAAATAATGAAGCATTGGAAAATCTAAAAACCTGGATAAAAAGTCATTTACCTAAGTGATAGCCAAAGCAGAATATAACATATTTTTAGAAATAGTTGAAATATAGTTTCTTCCGTAAAAATTCTATTGCGGAGAGAAATAAGTACGCACTATTAATCAAATGAGTATTCTTTAATTCATCGTCTGAATCAGAAATTCATTGGGAAAAAAGGTCAACCACCTTAACTCTCGAAGAGGCAAAGTAGATGGACAATTTAAGGCAAAGGATAACAAACCATAACAAAGAATTGTAATTAATATTGCCATGACAATTGTTCATTGTCACCGATATAGTAGTGATTGCCGCTGGTCGTCGTAAGATCAGTTATTCGTTTCGTTTGTGGCTCGAATATCGTAATTTTTCCGGTTAATTCAACAGAATTGAGTGCTGCAATATATTTGCTGTCGGGGGACCAAACGGGCATTCTGAAATAGCGTCCGCTCACATACAGTTGAGTAGGATTTGATCCATCAATACCCATTGTCCATAGCTGCCCATCACGAATAAAAGCGATGAAATTACCATCAGGACTTACACTTGGGTCGCTCACATTCGGAAAATCAGGACCGACACGTTTCATTGATGAAAAATCTGGTGTTACTTTATAAATTCCATTGTTCATAGATGTCCAGCCGGCAACCACAATAGAACCATCAGGTGACCAACTTGGTGAAATCATTGGTTGTGATTGGTTGTAATCGCCAATAGTTGCCACAAGTGAGCCATCGCTACTGTTTATAACGTATGAATTAGGGTTATACACATTATCACCCTCGTACACAATGTATTGTTGATTGTAAGATACGCGAGGTCTATTCATGTACTGTCTATATTTGGGTCCTGTGTAATCAGTCCCTGACAATATAGTATTCCTGTTTGCGCCTGTCATGTCGCTGCGCATAAGTCGAACTATCGGATATTGTTCTACCGCAAGCATGTCTCCATTTGCAAACATATCGGGGTGCCGAGCATTCGTAAATAATTTGGCAGATGTTATAGTGCTAAGATTTAATCGGTACATTTCTCCGGCATGTGAATAGTAGATAAATCCCTTAAAACTTTTTGTATCGGGGGCTGTCGTGTCAGAATTCGAACAACCTGAAATTAATACTATACCGCATAATAAAACTATGCTTACCATTCTTTGTAACATTGCTACTCCATATAAATTGTTAAAATACTTGTTACATTCGCTTTTGAAGTGTGTAAATAGAATGTATTTGTCTTTTGATACATTATGACTGTACATAAAAATATCTCATTGTTTGTTGCTTATGCGTATCTACACCACGAATTAGCCGGTTTTAGAGTATTCAATGTTTTAAGTCCATGCAAATAAAGAAAATGAATCCTGAAAATCGTTGTGATAATTTTAATTGAGGTATAAAATCACAAATTATGTATTTCTCACATATTCCGGTTTATGGTGTTTCGAGGTATTGTGCATCGCAAAGCTTATGTCCTTCAGGTGTGGAAAGTGCATATTGAAAACCATCTTTTAAAGAAAATGCACCGTAATTACCATGAATATCAAGAGCAATAAATCCTACCTGATATTCAGACCAATCTTTTTGTTGTTGTGCAAGTCGTTTTGCCGCCATTATGCATGCCTGTTGGGCAGTAGCACCATTGCGCATATATTCGACAATAAGAAAAGAACCACACATTTTCATAACGGATTCACCGCGACCTGTTGCTGCTGCTGCGCCCACTGAGCCGTCCACATATAAACCTGCTCCGATAATAGGACTGTCACCAACGCGACCGTGCATTTTCCATGCTATCCCGCTGGTTGTGCTGGCTCCTGCTAATAATCCGGTAGAATCCATGGCAAGCATACAAATAGTATCGTGATTTTCCCAATTTATTTCCGAAAATTCCTGCTTTTTTTTCCATTGCTTCCATCGTGTACGTGCATCGTCAGTCAATAGAAATTCTCTGTTTATTCCTTGTGATTCAGCAAATTGTGACGCTCCTTCACCTACCAGCATCACATGATTCGTGCGTTCCATGACACGCCGTGCAAGTGTAATTGGATGTTTAATATCTTTCACATACGCCACAGAACCACAATTACCATAATGATCCATGATGCAAGCATCCAAAGTGACAATACCACTCTTGTCGGGTAAGCCGCCATAGCCGACACTTCGTACTTCGGGGTCTGCTTCGCAATGCCTTACGCCATGTTCAACAGCATCTAATGCAGTGCCGTTTTGTGCAATAATTTCCCAAGCGACTTTATTCGCAGGTAATCCAAAATTCCATGTTGAAATAGCTATCATAATTATTAAAAATAAAAATTAAAGAGTTCCCAAAAGTGGAAGTATGGCACCATTTATTCCCTTACCGGCATCGGATGATAAAAATACCATTGTTTTTGCAATATCATCCGGATCAGTCCAATAATGTTCCTCACCATTTTCAGCCCATGATATGTTTGATTTTGTGCGAATAATGCCCGGCACAATACAATTAGCGCGAATATTATGATGCTTACCTTCTTCGGCTGCCGTTTTTGTTAATGAAATTACAGCAGCTTTGGCAGCAGAATATGCACTTTTATTCACTTGGGCTTGTAGTGCAGATTGTGAAGCAACAGTGATAATGACACCGCCATTATTTTGAGAAAAATACCGCATTCCTTCCCGAAGTATGAGAAATGTGGAAAGTGTATTAAGCGTGAACATATCGTGCAATGTTGCTGTTGTTGTGTCTGTAAGTGGAGTGCCTGCTTTTATTCCTCCTACAAGATGGATTATCGCATGATATGTATGGGAAGAACATAAAGAAATAACATCGTTTTCATCTGTACTGTCACAGTGTATTTCAGTAATATTTTTATGATTGCGTAATGAATCGTGAAGGGGAGTTCGATGTGTGGCAGCTATAATATTCCAATCATTTTTCAAAAATTCAGCAATGACGGATTGCGCCACTTCCCCTGATGCACCTGTGATTATGACGTTTTTTTTCTCCATAAGATTACATCTCATATTGTCGCAGTTGAACATTGCGATATTTCATTGTATTATATCGTATAGAATCAGATTTGATGTGCCGCAAATAGACCATAATTTTATCTGAAATTAATAGACTTTTTTAGCATGTAAAAAAATGAATACAGGAATAAATCACTTAATCCAATAATTCTTCACCCTGCATTTCATCTTCGATATCTTCACAATCGTATTGACGTTTTTTTCGCGATACCTTTGGTGAAGGCGATTCACCGCCGGATAATGCATTGATTGCCTTTTGTTCGAGAGCTGCACGTAAATTCTTGTCACGTAACCGCATTTTTTCGTCAGTTGTTCTGTCAAAATACATAATACCATCCACGAAAGTGTGTTCCACACGTGCAAAATTGGATAAAGGATGGGAACTCCATACAACGATGTCTGCATCTTTTCCTTTTTCTAAACTGCCTGTTTTGTCTTGTACACGTAATTGAATTGCAGGGTTAAGAGTTACCATTTTTAATGCTTCTGTTTCCGACACTTTACCGTATTTCACTGCTTTACCGGCTTCTTGATTCAAACGTCTTGCCATTTCGGCATCATCGCTGTTGATAGACGTAACAACGCCTTGTTCATGAAGTATTGCGGGATTTTGCGGTATGGCATCATAGACCTCAAATTTATATGCCCACCAATCGGCGAAAGAAGAAGCCGTTGTGCCATGTTTTGCCATTTCAGATGCTAATTTATACCCTTCAAGAATATGGGTAAAGTTCTGAATTTTAAAATTAAATTCTTCAGCAAGACGCATGAGCATTAATATTTCGGACTGTACATAAGAGTGACAATGAATGAATCGTTTGCTTCGGAGAATTTCCAAGAGAATGTCTAATTGAATATCTCGTCGCGGCGGCAGTGAATTTGCTTTATCCTTTGCAGACATTCCATCATACTCTTTCATTTTTTTCTCATATTCGAGAGCCGCTTGAAAACCATCGCGCATAATTTCTTCAACACCCATTCTTGTCTGCGGATAACGTGATGTAAAGTTATCGCCCCAATGACTTTGTTTTACATTTTCACCGAGAGCAAATTTAATTGTACCTTCGGCATCAGCAAATTTTATATTATCGGCATCGCTGCCCCAGCGTAATTTTATTAATTGTAATTGTCCGCCTATCGGATTTGCCGAACCATGTAATAAATGGGATGAAGTAACACCGCCCGCTAATTGTCGGTAAATATTAATATCGTCAGGTTGCAGAACATCGCCAATGCGTACTTCGGCAGTGACTGCATGAGTACCTTCATTGACACCGGATTCTATGGCAATATGGGAATGTTCATCAATAATACCGGGTGTTATATGTTTACCTGTCGCATCAATCACGGTGTCTGCTTTTGAGGAAAGATTTGTGCCAACTGCAGCAATTTTCCCATTGGCTATTAAGACATCGCCTTTTTCAATTATTTCTCCATTAGCAGAGCAAGTCCAAATTTTTGCATTTTTCAGCAATACACTTTTCTGAACCGGTTTATCACGTAAGCCAAATGGTGAATCGGGCATTAATGTGCGATGTAAAACTGTAGGTTTAGGCTTTTGAATTGTATCTTTTGTCGAAGCCACAAAGGCAGAATCACGGCGAGCAGTCCATGAAACACGTTTATTGTCCGGAAAAATAATAGTACCTTTTGCCGATAAAGAATCCATAGTACCGGAAGCACGTAATTTTCCTTCATAACCCAATGAGTCACCGGAAAATGAAAATTGCACTGAAGTATTTGTATATGAAAAATCGGCATTAATATCTTTAGTGTTGGCGATCATTTTGGCTCGGGGATTATTGCGCTCTCCGCTTATTTTTACGGTAAAGTTTTGGGGAATAGTTTCAATAGCTACAGTCCATTTCCCACGAATATCATACGTATTGTTTTTTTTGACTGTAAATTCTTTTCCGGCGACAAATGTTGAATATATTGAGGTTTTTTCATCAAAAATATCACCGTCTGTCATGAGTAAATTAGCTATTTTACCTTTTTCTACGGAACCTAAGATATCAGCTATACCAAGCATTTTTGCGGGTTGTTGTGTCAGTGCTGCAAGTGCTTTTTCTTTTGATAATCCATAAGAAATTGCTTTTCGAATATTAGGTAAAAAGTCTGATTTGTTTTTTAAGGAACGTGTAGTAAAGCTGAACGAAATGCCTACAGAATCAAGTCTGTAAGGATTTGCCGGAGCTGCATCCCAGTGCAGTAAATCTTCAAGAGAAATATCTTCGGCGCGATCGGCGGTAGAAACATCCGGCACTGCAGGGAAATTTACCGGTAGTATAAGTGTTGGTTTAATAGTGCTTAAAGAAGATAAACGGCGATATTCAAAACCATTGCCGATATAAATAATGGGTAAAGAAAATTCTTTTGCAATTTTATCACCCCTCAAAATTGTATGTTCATTATTCGTTTCAAAAAAGAAGGGTCTTTTTTTGTCAATATCTTCGGCAAGTGCCTCTAATGAAGAATTAATTTCCGGTGGTGAAATAGCTGATTGTTTAGCTATGGAATGTGCTTTTGCATACCATTGTGCATCATAGAATGCTTGACGAAGTAAGGCAATACTGCCCATCATTGAGGACGGGTATGGATTGGGTGAGTTCCCTTTGCGTAAGGACATCCATTGTCCAACAGAATGGCGCAGCATAATTGTTGAAGCACTGCCTTCTCTCATCAATATTATTGCCGAATGTCCCCGTAAAATACCATCGGTTGCATTGCAATGAGCTGCACCAAATCCTAAGGACATCCATTCTTCGGCGGTTTTTACATCCACATTTGCATAGTCAGCAACATTCTTTTCGGGTCGTATGGCTTCATTCCAATATTTGGCTCCTCTATCCAGAGGTTGAGCTTTGCCCGGATTGTCTTCATCTTCAGACCCGATTTTTGCTCCTTTGCGGTTCATATCCATATATGGTTCAATAAATGAGGCATAAACCCACATACCCTTTGCGGAACGAACAGTTGCAGCTTTAGGAATACTTAGATTTGTACCGACATTTTCAATGATGCCATTCTTAATAATAATTGTCCCATTTGTAATCTTTACTCCCGGTGAAGGAACAATTGTAATATCCGTAAGAGCATAATATGAGTTCTCCTTTGCACGTAAGCCGTCAATATCAGCCGTTTGCACAGGAATTTGTGCATATACCCACAAAGGCATCATCAGTACGATAATAACTGTAAAAACAAAGTTTTTCATAGTATTGGTTTTTATGTGAACAAATTAACGAGCAAAAATACGGTTTTCGCTTCTACGTGGTGAAAGGATGCAGTGTGTTTTCTTATATCAAAAGAGAGAATCGGGTGGTCTTTTCACCGTAGGATCAACACCAAAAGTGCATGAGACTATGAGCATGAGTGACAGAAAGGGGAAGATACCCGATCCGTTATCAATCAGTTCAGTCTGGAGCTAAGAGTATGATATTCAAATGTTGTCTATTTGTCCGCTGCTTCGTACTTTTGTTTATTATATCACATTAATTTACGAAATATGAATGTCGCAGACTATATACGTACAATCCCCGATTTCCCTAAACCGGGTATTCAATTTCGTGATGTAACGACACTTTTTGGCAATCCACTTGGCTTACAGTCCGCAGCCAATGAGTTAATTAACCTTTCACTCAATAAAGGGATAACAAAAGTTGCGGGTATTGATGCTCGCGGGTTCATCATGGGGGGGATATTGGCACAAGCTCTGGGAGTGGGTTTTGTACCAATCCGAAAAAAAGGTAAATTACCCTATCATGTCTATCGCGAAGAATATGCTTTGGAATACGGTACGGACAGTATCGAAATCCATCAAGATGCCATTGAGAAGGGTGAAAAAGTATTATTGCATGATGATCTTCTTGCTACGGGCGGTACAGCAGTAGCAGCAGCACGTCTGATAGAAAAATGTGGAGGTGAGGTTGTGCAAATTTCTTTCATTGTTGAATTACCTTCTTTGGACGGTAGAGCTAAGTTATCTTCTTATGATGTGCATTCATTAATTGTTTTTGATGGTGAATAATATAGCCAAGACATGGGTGTATGATATGTCTCGCCATTATTGCTAAAGTTCTATTTCAAACGGCATAAAGCCAAATTTACTTTTATAGTTATGAAACAACACGGTTATTACAGATTCCCGACCCTTCACAATGAAACTATACTTTTTGTGTGTGAAGATGATTTATGGATTGTACCATCTGATGGTGGCTTAGCTCGTCGTCTTACGTCTAACCTTGCTGAGATTACGCGCCCTATATTATCGCCCGATGGTAAGCGTGTTGCCTTTACCGGTCGTGAGGATGGTAATGTTGAAGTGTATTGCATGAATAGTTCGGGTGGCTTGGAAAAGCGTTTGACATTTCTCGGAGCTAATACTCGTACGGTGGGATGGTCACCTGATGGGGATATTGTGTTTGCATCCAATGCACAACAGCCATTTGCTGCATCAATGAATTTACATAGTATTAATCCCGATGGAGGGGCAACAAAACCCTTGTGCTTTGGGATTGCTCATTCAATAGCGTATGGTAATAATGGGGCAGTGGTATTAGGGCGCAATACTCAAGACCCTGCTACATGGAAGCGCTATCGTGGTGGTACTGCAGGGTTTTTTTGGGTGGACAGAGAAGGTAATGGTACATTTGAAAAACTTTGCGATAGTATCAATGGTAATTTTACTTCGCCTATGTTGGTTGGTGACACCTTTTATTTTATTTCCGACCATGAAGGTATAGGTAATATTTACAGTTGCGATTTATATGGTAATGGATTGCGACAACATACATTCTCGCGTGAGTATTATGTTCGTCATGCTCAAACAGATGGAAAAAATATCGTGTATCAAATGGGCGGTGATATATATGTATTTACACCGCAAGACAATGTCTCGACCAAAGTAGAAATAGAATTTTATAGCCCTCAGACACAAAGTCAACGCAAATTTGTTCCTGCTGCACAATATTTACATGAATTTTCAGTACATCCCGATGGTCATTACCTCATTGCAACGACTCGTGGTAAACCTTTTGCTTTTGGTAATTGGGATGGTCCTGTGCAACAAATCGGAGAGCTTGATGGGGTGCGTTATCGTTTAACGACATGGCGTGGGAATACGAAAGATTTTCTTACGATTTCGGACAAAGGCGGTGAAGAACGTTTAGAAATTCATGGTACAGAGTTCGATAGTCAAGTACATCGTTTTGAGAATCTGGATATTGGTTTGGCAAGCGAATTATGTGTGAGCCCACATCATGATTATGTAGCTATTACCAATCATCGTTTTGAATTATTGCTCATCAACCTTGTGGATGGTTCGATGGTAGAAATTGATAAAAGTCCATACAGTATAATAGGGGGTTTACAATGGTCACCTGACGGTAAATATCTTGCATACCATTGTTCCACGACCAATCAGACTTCATCAATATCATTATGTACACTTGAAACCAAACGTATTCATCGCCTTACGCCTCCGCGTTTTCGTGACTATATGCCAAGTTTCGATCCCGACGGAAAATTCATATACTTCATTTCCTATCGTGAATTCAATCCTGTGTATGATTCAATGCACTTCGATTTAAATTTTCCGCGTGGAATGCGACCTTATGCCATTGCTCTTACTAAAGATATATCATCACCGTTTATTCAACAGCCAACACCGCCCGATAATGGGAAGAAAAAAAGTGAAATGGTTGACATAGATACTAAAAACTCAGAACAATCACTTCTCATTGACTTAGATGGTATAGAAAATAGAATAGTCGCTTTTCCTGTGCCGGAAGGACGTTATACGGGAGTGTATGGGCTTAAAGGTAAAGTGATTTTCGGTTCAATGCCTGTGAGGGGATCATTAGATGCGCCTGCTCCGGGAGATATTGCTCCACAGGAATCGGGTGTGTTGGAATTATATGATTTTGAAACACAAAAACGTGAACAAATAGCCGCCGGTGTGGGTAATTATTTGTTGTCTGCCAATTATGATGTATTGGTATATCAAAGTGGTAATCGTCTTAGAGTACAGAATATCAAAACACTTGGTAAAGAAAAAGATACCGGTGATTTTTCACCCGGCAGAAAGACAGGATGGATAGATTTGTCACGCATCAAACTTTCTGTTGAACCGCTTGCTGAATGGAGACAAATGTTTGGTGAAGTATGGCGATTACAACGTGAACATTTCTGGACACCCGATATGTCAGGCGTGGATTGGTATGCAATGAAACAACGCTATGAGCCATTGCTTGAACGTATAGCGTCACGTTCCGAATATGCTGATATCATTTGGGAATTACTGGGTGAACTCGGTACTTCCCATGCTTATGAACGTGGTGGAGATTATAGAATGCCTCCCACATACAGGCAAGGTTTATTAGGTGCATCCTTTACCTATGACGATCATGAACAAGGCTATCGTATTACCGAAATAATGAAAGGGGATCCTTGGAATGAACGTTTAACATCACCTTTCCGCCGACTTGGCATCAATATTACAGAAAATGATATCGTTATTGCAGTAAATGGTAAAAAAGTCAGTGTTCATTGTTCTCCAATGGAATTATTGCTAAATCAAGCGAACAGCGATGTCAATATTACAGTGAAAAGCTCAGCTGCAACAGAGCATAGAACGGTGAGTGTGAGAGCTCTATCTAATGAAACTCAAGCACGTTATCGGGATTGGGTAGAAAATAATCGCGAAACTGTTCATCGTTTGTCCAACAATACTGTTGGGTATGTACATGTGCCGAATATGGGACCTGTCGGTTATGCTGAATTTCACCGTTATTATCTTACCGAGATTGAGAAAAACTCACTTATCGTTGATGTGCGTTTTAACGGCGGCGGCCATGTTTCTCAATTGTTATTGGAAAAATTAGCAAGAAAACGTTCTGCTTACACAGTAAAGCGATGGGGGAGTCCCGATCCATATCCACGTGATTCTGTGGCAGGACATTTGGTGGCTTTAACTAATGAGTATGCAGGTTCAGATGGTGATATATTTAGTCATACCTTTAAAAATATGGGACTTGGATTGCTCATCGGAAAACGTACATGGGGTGGGGTGATCGGAATATCACCGCGGTATATTCTCGCTGATGGCAGTATGACAACTCAACCGGAATTTTCATTTTGGTTTACAGATGTAGGGTATAAAGTAGAAAACTATGGTACAGATCCCGATATACTGATTGAGATTGCACCACAGGATTATCATAATGGTACTGACACTCAATTACGAAGAGCCATAGCAGAGATTATGTCGTTAAATGAATCACAACCATTTCTGATGCCGGAGTTTGGTGAAAAACCGAAGGTCAATGTCTAAGCAATGCATCATTGTATGTGATTGGAGTGTTAATGGTCATAGTACACTCGTAAAGCTGTTATCATTATTTTATATCGCATTATTGGGATATTTTTCGTATTTTTGTTGAAGTGGTTTAATACTGCATAAAAGGAATGGGCTGGCAAAGCCCATTTTTTATTACTATTCATTTCAATGAAGATACTCATACCGGAATCGGTTCATACTATGATTCAAGATATATGTACTCAGTATGGTGCATACTTACTTGAACTTTCTGCTAAAGGGAGCAAAACCCGCCCAGTTCTTGAGATTATCATAGATACTGAACATGGAGTAATGCACGAATTGTGTCGCGACATAAGCAAAAAACTTGATGAATTTATCGAAAAAGATGATTTCTTATCGGGATTAAACGGTATAGAGGTTTCGTCGCCCGGAATTGATCGTCCTTTAGAATTTCAATGGCAATATACCAAGCATATCGGGCGTGATTTGCGCATTGCCTTAAAGGCAGGCGGGCATGTGGACGGAACATTGATATCGTTACAACCGGAATCGTTGGTGTTGCATAAAAAACAAAACAAGCAATCAAAAAAGAAAGTCCAAGAAGAACAAGAATCAGTAATTCAATTTGCCGATATTAACCACAGTATTGTTCAATTACGTTGGAAATAATTTTCTCATTACTAAATAACTCGATGCATCATGGCACGTCGTAAACAGAAGCCGAAATTTGACAAAAAACTTATTATCGAAGCATTCGCTGAAATGGCGCGAGAGCGCAATATTGACCGAGATTTATTGCAAGGTATTCTTGAAGAAACCTTATCACTTATGGTGAAGAAAAAGTATGGTCAGGATGCCGAAGCCGATATTATTGTCAATATGGATAAGGGCGATATTGAGATATACTTAACACGTACAATAGTTGACGAAGTAGAAAATCCTGCTCTGGAAATTTCGACAAAAGAGTTATATGAAACAACAGGTGACACCTATGAAGTAGGCGATGAATTTATCGAAGAAATTACCTTGGATAATATTGCAGATAGTTTTGGCAGGCGTTTAGTTGCCTTGGCTGCACAAAATCTCGGTCAAAGGGCACGTGATATTGAAAAGGATAATATATTCAATGAATATGCTTCAAAAGTAGGAGAAATCATCGTCGGTGAAGTATATCAAGTGCGATCAAGCGGCTTGCTGATTATGCACAATAAAACGGAGATGCGTTTGCCGCGTGAAGAACAAATTCATAATGAACGCTACAAAAAAAATACGACTATCCGTTGTATTGTAAAAGAGGTACGTCGTCTTACAGGCAGCGGCATACCGGATATTATTTTATCACGTTCAGCAGATGAATTTATGGCTCGCCTTTTTGAGGTGGAAATTCCGGAAGTATATGATGGTATTATCGAATTGAAAGCCATTGCACGTGAACCCGGTGAAAGGGCAAAAGTTGCTGTTATCTCTTATGACGATCGTGTGGATCCTGTGGGAGCATGTGTTGGTATGAAAGGTATTCGTATTCACTCCATCGTCCGTGAACTTAATAATGAAAGTATTGATATTATTGAACATCACTCAGATCCACGAATATTTATTGCACGTGCTTTATCGCCTGCAAGAGTACGCGAAATTATTATCAATCCCGAAACACGGAGTGCAACAGTTGTGGTGCCTGATGATCAAGTATCCTTGGCTATCGGAAAAAACGGACAAAATGTACGTCTTGCATCTAAACTTACCGGATATTCTCTTACCTTAATAAAAGAAGGTAGTGAGGATATTGAGCTTATTGAGTTCAAGGACGAAATTGGCCATGATATGTATATGCGGATTATTGAATTGGAAATTGATACTGCACGCGAGTTCCTCATGGCTGATATTGATGATTTATTATCACTTGAGGGAATGACAAAAGAATTATTGCTCGAAATCCGATCAATTATTCTGTTGGAATTTGAAGAAAAAGAAGATCCGGCAATCCGCGAGGATATTATGCGTTGGGGACTTGAAGGCGGTGATGAGGAATTCAATAATGAAGGAGAAGATGAAGCCATTTCAGAATAATTCTGAAATACTCATATTCTCGGTTACTATGGTAAAGAGATAATCACGCCTTTACTTTTTATAGCAGTGATTTTTTTTCGATGTGCTGTGAAGAAAGATACAAAGCTCATCAACACTTATTTAATTATCGGTAGCACTATGGCTGCAATGCAAAGTACGAAACTATTTAAACTCGCTTCTCAAATCAATATCGGTAAAGATACCATCGTGGACTTTTTACAGTCGAAGGGCTTTAAAATAGAAAATAAGCCCACGACAGCTCTATCTGATGAGATGGTTGATATTGTAATGGAAAAATTTGCGAAGGAATTACGCGCCGTCGAAAAGCAAAGAGAAAAAATAGAACGTCACAAAATTGATAATCACAAGCACTCCGATATTGTGAGCGTTGATGCTGTTTCAGAGACGGCTCCGGCTCATGCCGAATCTACAGAACAATCAGCCGGTAATGCAAAAAAAACGACTCATCACGAAGGTGACAATGTTGATAAATTCAATGGTATTCAGAGTTCGGTAAGTGAATCCGTTACTTCTGCCGAAGTTCAATCAACACCGATTGTACCGGCTGAGGAAATTAAACCGATTGCTCCTGAAGTACATATCCCATCCGCTTTGGAGAGGAGAGAACTCAAGGAAAAAATTGAAGATACGCAGCACATTGAAGAAATAATTGTTGAAAAGATTGCACATACGATTCCTCCCATAGCTACTACAGAAAAAATTACTCCCAATAGCGAAGCTTTACATCAAGCAGAAAAAAACACTATAGCGTCGGATGTAATTCAAAAACAAGAGCTTACACACAAAGATGAAACGATAAAGGAACAATATATACAATCAGAATCGGTTCAGCAGGAATTGCCTCATGTGATTGCAAAATCTGAAATGATAGATGTCGTAAATAATGAATTGTCCGACAATATTTCAATTAAGGATGAAAACAGAACGATACCTTTGGAAGCCCCTTCACACATTGAAGCGGAAATTCAAGCAGAAGCGGTTTCTAAAGATTCATCGCAACCTGTAACCTCTGTTCCCTCAGAAGCACCAGCGGAAGAACAGCAAGAGACAGATGATTCCGGTGGAAAACGCAAGAAAAAACGTTTTACACCCGTGGAATATGAAGCCGGTAATTCTAATCAATTACGTGGTCTTACAGTACTTGGAAAAATAGATCTTAGCAAGGGCGGAAGTAACTCACAACAAAATGATGGAAGAAAAACACGTAAAGATGGCGGAAAAATAGGAGATCGCAAGGATGATCGCCGAGATCGTGATAAAAAATCTGATCGTCGTCCTGACCAACGTGATGCACGTCCGGGAGATCGTCGTCCTGACCAGCGGGATGCACGTCCGGGAGACAGAAATAAAACAGGACGTAGTACCGATGCTGCAAATTCAGTTGCTCCAAAAACACGGGAAAACTCAGCGATTCGAACGCAATCAGATGAAAAACCAACTAATATTCCACAATTAAGTGGTGCTGAGCTTGAATTGGCAAAATCAAAGCATAAGTTTGGCAAACGTGGTGTAGGAGTTGAAACAATTGCATCCAAAATAGGTGTTGCTTCGAAGCAGGATGATAAGAAAAAGAAAGTTAAAGGTAAGAAATCCATGCGTGAGGTAATCACGGAAGAAGAGGTGGAACGCGCAATACGCGAAACACGTCAAGGTATGGATGAGTCATCTACGATATCGCAACGTAGCAAATTGCGTCAAAAACGTAAGTTAGAGCGTGAAGAAAAAGAACAACGCCGTCAGGAAGAGCTTGATATGGAAGATACCATATTACGCTTAACGGAATTCGTATCTACAAGTGATTTAGCGAATTTAATGAGGGTAACCACCTCCGAAGTAATCATGAAATGTATGAAACTCGGACTTATGGTGACAATAAATCAACGCTTAGATAAAGACACCATCACACTCATTGCCGATGATTATGGGTTTACCGTCGAGTTTATTGATGAGCAACATGTTTCCAATATCGAAGACGATGAAGACAGTGAAGAGAGTCTTGTGCCGCGACCACCGATTGTAACTATCATGGGACATGTTGACCATGGTAAAACATCATTACTCGATTATATCAGAAAAGCAAATGTAGTTGCGGGTGAAGCCGGTGGTATTACACAACATATAGGTGCCTATCATGTGACTTTGCAAAATGGTAAAGAAATCGGTTTTCTTGATACTCCCGGTCACGAAGCGTTTACGGCTATGCGTGCTCGTGGTGCCCAAGTGACTGATATTGTAGTACTTGTCGTTGCTGCTGATGACCAAGTGATGCCACAAACTATTGAGGCAATCAGTCATGCCAATGCTGCGAATGTGCCTATTGTGGTAGCAATTAATAAGATAGATCGTGCTGAAGCCAATCCTGATAAGATTAAACAACAACTTGCCGATCATGGTGTTTTGGTCGAAGATTGGGGCGGAAAATTCCAATGTGTTCATGTCTCTGCAAAACAAGGACTAAATGTTGATATTCTTTTGGAAAAAATCCTTCTTGAAGCAGAAATTCTCGAGTTGAAAGCGAATCCAGATCGCCAAGCACGTGGTACTGTCATTGAGGCACATCTTGATAAAGGTAAAGGTATTCTCGCCACTGTTCTCGTACAAAAAGGAACTCTCCGCGTAGGTGATCCTTTTGTGGTGGGAATTCATTCCGGGCGAGTACGTGCTATGTTTGATGAGCGCGGTAATCGTGTACAATCCGCCGGTCCATCTATTCCTGTGCAACTTTCCGGTTTTGATGGCTTGCCGGCAGCGGGCGATATTTTTGTTGCCATGGAAGATGAATCCGAGGCAAAAGCTATATCAGCACGTCGTCAACTTCAAGCACGTGAACAGCAATTCAAACAAGTACGTCACACGACATTAGATGATATTTCTGCCCAAATTAAACAAGGTGGAACCAAGGAACTTAAACTTATCATCAAAGGTGATGTGGGTGGCTCCGTTGAAGCATTGTCTGATTCATTGTATAAACTTTCACGCGATGAAGTAAAGGTAAATATTATCCTTAAAGGTGTTGGTTCGATTAGCGAAGGCGATATAATGTTGGCTGCCGCATCCGACGCTGTTGTCATCGGATTTAATACAGCTGTTTCATCAGGGGCACGCCGTTCGGCAGAAACAGAAGGCGTGGATGTACGACTTTACAGCATTATTTATGACTGTATCAATGAAGTACAACTTGCACTTGAAGGGTTATTATCGCCGGAAATAAAAGAAGAAATAACATCAACAGTTGAAGTGCGTCAAATCTTTAAAATTAGTAAGTTAGGGGTTATTGCAGGATGCTATGTGCAATCAGGTAAAATAACCAGAAATGACAAAGTTCGTGTTTTACGTGATGGATTTGCTATCTTCAAAGGCGGCTTACAATCGCTCAAGCGTATCAAAGATGATGTTCGCGAAGTAGAAACCGGATTCGAATGCGGTATTGCAATGCAAGGATTCAATGATTTCGAAATCGGTGATATTATTGAGGGCTATAAAATAACTGAAGTAAAACGCAAACTCACATAATTTTCATACTATTTCATCAGCATTATGTCAATACGATCAGAAAAAGTCGGCGGAGTTATTCGTGAATTACTTGCAGAAATTATGCGACCCATTGCAAGTGAATTGCGCGCTGGATTGCTGACTGTCACTTCTGTGCGTGTATCGCCTGATTTGAAACATGCACGAGTGTATGTGAGCGCGTATGGCGGTAAAGCCACAACAACCGATGTTATCGAATATCTTGACAATAATAAACGAAAAATCAGATCAGAGTTAGCTCATAAAATGACTATTCGTGCCGTACCTGATTTACAGTTCTTCCGTGATGATACACTTGATGAAATGGATGCCATTCATTCTCTTCTCGATTCGGTAAAAAAGGATGAACACTGACGATATACCGGCTACAGCAGAAAGCACATGGCATTTTCCGATTTTTAGCGAAAAAGAAATTCCTGTTTTACCGCATACTATAGAACAGAAACACGCAGAACTTTGGAGAGACTATGCCCATGAACGGGGGGCTATACTTGTTATAGACAAGCCATTGACATGGACTTCTTTCGATATTGTCGCAAAAATGCGCGGAATCGTCAAAATGAAAAAAATAGGTCATGCAGGTACATTAGATCCTTTAGCAACAGGTGTTTTGGTTCTGTGTGTGGGACGAGCTACCAAACATGTTGAAGCGATTCAGCAATTTTACAAAATCTATGATGTGACAATAAAACTTGGGGCGACTACGCGTTCCGATGATGGGGAAACCACCGAAGAAAACCATACATCTACAGAGCACATTTCCTTCAATGATATACATGAAAAACTCTCTCCGTATCTTGGTACCATTCATCAAATACCGCCTATGTATAGTGCCGTATGGATTAATGGACAAAGAGCATATCAACAAGCTCGTAAAGGCAAAGATGTGGAAATAGAACCGAGACCTGTACGTATAGACTCTATTGAAATTCTTGCATGGGATAATCCTTTTTTAACGCTGCGTGTACAATGCGGTAAAGGCACATATATTCGTTCTTTGGCAAGAGATATAGGTGCTGATCTTGGTGTTGGCGGTTATGTGCAAACTTTGCGACGTAATGCTGTCGGGCAATTTACTGAAAACCAAGCATGGACTATTCAACAATTAGCGGATTTGTTCTCTTATCTAAAAAATAACAAACAACATGAAAACATTTAATTTATTCGACGAGATTCCCTTTGATAAAAATACGGTATTAACTGTCGGAACTTTCGATGGTGTTCATCGAGGCCACCGTGAAATTATTCAACAATTATTAGAAAAAAAACAAATGCACAACTATCGTGCTCTTGTTGTTACATTCGATCCACATCCACAAATTGTTTTGCGTAAGCAGGATAAACCACCCATTACTCTACTTTCTACCATTGATGAACGCTTGCAATTATTAGAAAAGTATGGCATAGATACGGTTGTTATTATCCCTTTTTCTACAGAGTTCGCTGCAATGGATTCTGAGGAATTTATCAGAAAATATATTGTTGAAAAAATAGGGTGTTCGATGATATTAGTAGGGTATGACCACGGATTTGGGCGTAACAGAGAAGGAAATCTGGGACTTTTGGAAACATTGTCTGAAGAATTACATTTTTCAGTTCATGAAATGCCGCCATTAGATCATAATAATGTAACCATCAGCAGTACAAAAATTCGTAATGCCCTTAAAGACGGCGATTTAGAATTAGCCAATGCCATGCTTGGCTATGAGTATTTTATTGAAGGTAAAGTGATTATTGGTGATGGAAGAGGTGCACAGTTGGGATTGCCGACAGCAAATGTACGTTCCGTTGATGATAATAAATTATTGCCCAAAAATGGGGTGTATTTAGTATCGGCGGTCATTGATAATGTTGTTCGCTACGGTATGGCAAATGTAGGAATCAGACCAACATTTACGCATGATGAATTCCCTTCTCTTGAAGTTCACTTTTTTGGTATTCATAATGATTTGTACGATTGTGTCTTACAGGTTTCTTTTTTACACCGTATTCGCAATGAACAAAAATTCGATAGTGTAGATCTATTCTTATCTCAAATTGTTGAAGACCGTGAAATATGTTATGAATTAATCGAAAAAAGACAACATAAACAGTAACACAAAATCCTCCGATAAAAATTTTACAGTGTCTTTACTGTAGAATATCAGAGCAGAGCATATTTTTATTTCTCAGTTTTTAGTATGTATTTTTATGTTCTATGGAATTATTGCCTGCATCGGTTGTCTTATAGGTCTAAGTTCGGGTATGTTTGGTATTGGTGGAGCACTTATTGCTACTCCTTTGCTTCATTTATATGCGGGGCTGCCGGAATTTCTCGCACTTGGCACTCCTTTACCTGCTGCTTTCCCTTCAGCTTTAACAGGCAGTTTTGTCTATCAACGCCATAATTTATTGTATTATCCTGTTATACTTCCTGTATTGCTTGGAGCTGTACCGGCGAATATATGCGGCACATTATTAACACAATATGTGACAGAATTTACGATCATGATACTGACTGGAAGTTTTTTATTATTAGTCGGTACAACATTTTTTATTCGAGGGTGGTTATTAAGCGAACAAAAAGAGTATAATCCGCAACCGAATTTTTTATTCGGTATTATTACCGGAATAGGAGCCGGTTTATTATCCGGTTTTCTGGCAATAGGCGGTGGCATTGTTTTAGTTCCTGCCTTTGTGAAAATTCATAAGTTACCACTAAAAAAAGCATTGGCGACTTCTTTGGTCTGCGTGTGTGTACTTACTGTGCCGGGAACAATAACTCACTATATACTTGGACATATAGACCCGATGATTGCACTTGTTTTATCAATGACTGTCGTACCTTTTTCCTATATTGGCAGTAAAATTACAGTTAAAGTAAAAAGTAGAACTATTGAGCGAATTTATGGAACGGCAATGATAATTTTTGCACTGTATTTTATTTCTACATTGTAGTAATCTCCAGAGTCCCATCAAAAAAAAAATCCCCACCAAAAATATTGATGGAGAACTTTTTTCTAAGAACTGCAATTAATTATGCTGTTTCCATTTGTTTTTCTCTTTTTCTTGCACGTAAACGCATATTGGTGTCAAGAATTTTCTTTCTTATACGTAAATTAATTGGTGTGACTTCCAATAATTCATCATCTTCGATAAATTCAATAAATTGTTCTAAACTCATTTGTCGAGGAGTGTCAAGACGAATAATACCTTCCGAACCTGAAGCGCGCATATTAGTTAAGTGTTTAGCTTTACAAGGATTCACCTGTAAATCCTCATCACGTGCATTTTCGCCGACAACCATACCTTCATAGACATCAACACCCGGTGAAAGGAATAAAACCCCACGTTCTTGCACAGTTTCCAAAGCATACGCTGTTGTTGTTCCCGGCTCCATGGCAACCAATGCACCTTTTATTCTGCCACTGATAGCACCTTTATAAGGCATATAATCGTGGAATGTATGGTGGATTATGCCGGCACCGCGTGTCGAAGTGAGAAATTCCGTGCGGAAGCCAATAAGTCCTCGAGCGGGAACATAAAATTCTGCTCTTACAATATCGCCAACTGTTGACATATTAATCATTTCACCTTTACGACGACCAAGATTTTCAATGACAGCACCAACATGCGCATCGGGAACATCAACAATCACATGTTCAATCGGTTCAAGGCGTTCACCATTTTCTTCACGGAACAATACTTCGGGTTTAGAAACAGCAAATTCATATCCTTCGCGTCGCATAGTTTCAATAAGAATTGCAAGTTGCAATTCGCCTCTGCCGCTCACTTTGAATGTGTCTGCGCTATCGGTATCTTCCACCCGAAGTGCAACATTGGTGCGTAATTCGCGATACAATCGTTCACGTAATTTGGGTGTAGTCACGTGTTTTCCTTCTTTTCCGGCAAAAGGACTATTATTCACCGAAAATTCCATAGCAATAGTCGGTTCTTCGATATTGACATAGGGTAAGGGTTCGGTATTTGCCGGGTCGGAAAAAGTGTCACCGATATGGACATTTTCAAAGCCGGACATTGCAATTATATCACCTGCATACGCTGCTTGGGTTTCCACACGATTATTGCCCGCATATTCATACATTTTGGTGATGCGTTGTTGTTCTATCGTGCCATTGGGACGAATGAGAATCATGGAGTCGCCCACTTTAGCTGTGCCCGAATGTAAGCGTCCCACAGCGATGCGTCCTATATAATCTGACCAATCAAGAGCAGCGATAATCATGCGGAACTGTGCATCAATATCGGCTTGCGGTGGTGGAATAGTTTGGATGATTGTTTCTAAGAGCGGAGCCAATGTTTCTGACTCTTCTTCAAGCGATTTTTTGGCTATACCGCGTTTTGCTATGGCATAAATAACAGGAAAATTCAATTGATCATAATCTGCACCAAGAGCAATGAACAATTCAAGAATCTCATCAAGAACTTCTTGAGGACGTGCATCCGAGCGGTCAATCTTATTGATGACAACAATCGGAATAAGATGCATCTCCAAAGCTTTCTTCAAAACGAAACGAGTTTGAGGTAAAGGTCCTTCAGCAGCATCAACCAATAGAAGCACACCGTCCACCATACTCAAAATACGCTCAACTTCGCCACCGAAATCGGAGTGACCCGGCGTATCAACGATATTGATTTTGACATCGCCCCATTTCACGGCTGCGTTCTTCGCCATGATAGTAATACCCTTTTCGCGTTCCAAATCATTGGAGTCCATAACGCGCTCTGCAATCTGCTGGTTCTCGCGGAAAACACCCGATTGACGCAATAAATGGTCAACAAGAGTAGTTTTTCCATGGTCAACATGGGCGATAATCGCTATATTCCGTAATTTTTCGTTCCGTGATGATGACATCTGCTGTACTCGTCTCTAATAAATGTAACAATAAAGAACAGCAAAAATACGGAATATATATTGTGTAACAACGTAATGAATAAGAAATACATGAGTTTATCTAAAAAAAAATGGGAAGTCAGTGGATGGAATCTATATGCCGTACTCATGTGTTTTCCTGTACTTATCGGATTAGTGTCCTCTGTGGAGTTGAAGGCTGACAACAGTTTCCCCCTCCAATTGTCTTTGATCGAAAAAAGTGCTGCAAAGGGATGTATTATCGAACAAAGAGGTGAAAAAAAACTTATCTATGCAAAATCTACTCCTCTTTGGAGTAATCAGCCCTCAGCTGTCTATATCCGGAATCTCTACGATAAAAAAGTGGTCAAATCTATACCCACAACATTCACCTCAATAGATCATATCATACCTTTAGGTACGCAAGCATTTGTCATTGGCAGAAGAGATTCTTTGTTGATGATGAGACTTTCACCTGATAATACTCTTGATGTGGCAATCAATCTGACAGCAATGGGATTTAGTTCTGAACCCACACAGACAGTTATCAATGGTAATATTCTCGCTGTGCAACAAAGGAAACAGGCACTATTGCTTAATCGTAACGGCAACATTATTGCTCAATGTGCAGAGCTATTATGGTTTGGTACTTTGGGAAACAAAAGTGCGTTTATACACCGTGAAGGGAATCGTACCGAATATGTGGTCGTTTCTGACAATATTCGGTGGAGATTACCCAATTTTCAATATTATTGTGTCCATGAATCACTCAATGGAGGCAGACAGTTTCTCATGACAAATTTTGGTTCAACCTATATACATTCTGTTATATTTACCGACTTGGGCAGCATGAAATCCATGCGACAAATTGAATGTAAAACTGTGGTTTCCCCAATAATTCAACAGTCGGACGGTACACCGATTTGGATGACAAAATATAAAAACTCTCTCTTTGTTTCAACATTCAAATCGGATAATCAACAAATTTCAACAGAGGAATATCAAGCAAACTTTGAACAATGGGATGAAGCGGGACTATTCAGTTTTGGTCATAAGAAAAAAATATTTATATTCGATAATGTATTGACAATAATTGATAATGATAAATTTGGTGTGCATACTTTACCAATCAATGGTACGCCGAATATATCATGGATAGATAAAACAGTTGTTATTGCTGATAACAATGATATGTGGGTATTGGAAGTTGTCTATAATCCATATTGGTTGTATTATGAAATAGTCAATAATCATAGTGAAAAAGTAATGGTTTTCTTTGCCGCTATCATCATGATTTCTGTGTTGATAACAGCGACAAAAAATAAAAAAATAATGAATATTCTCTTAGATAAAAATAGTGCTATCGGAATAATTGTTATCGGTAAAAATGGTCGTATTCAAGAAGTAAATGCCAAAGCGGAAGAATTACTCGGTCAGAATGTAAAAGGGAAACAGTTTGTCAAAATAATGAAAAATATATCTAAGGAGTTTATTGGAACAGCAGAAAGAATATTGCGAGAACGCAGGGGGGGGAGCGGTGTGTATCCGATGCACTTTGGTGCAGATATACGTGAATATTCTATTGAATGGATTCCTGTTATGTCATGGATAGGCAATATGCAACTTATAGTACTTCGCATCAATGATCTCACCGATGCATTAGAACGAAGACGACTAATGGATTGGGCACATTTGGCTCATGATATGCAAACGAATCTTTCTGTTATACGATTAAGTGCGGAATCGCTTCCGGATGATATTGAAGAATATAATCGCCCCAAAGTGAAAATTCTTAATCAAGCAACCATTCTCTTGCGACGTGTGCGCGATATTATGACGATAGCACGCAATAAAACTACAGAGTTCCAAAAAATAAGTTCTGAAGAAATTTGTCGTAGAGTACTTGATGAACTCGATACATCATCATTGTATTCCATAACAGTAAAAACTGATATTCAATCAGCTATATTTGATGCAGATCCGGAAAGAATTATTCGTGCTCTTATGAATGCCGCACAAAATGCAATTAAAGCAATGGCAGGCACAGAGGGGATTTTGACCATTGCTACATTTGCCGATCAAGAATCTGTATGCTTTACAATCAGTGATACCGGTGTGGGAATGGATGAAGAAACGAAGAAAAATATGTTTGTGCCTTTTTTTACTACGTCTAGAAGAGGTGGTGGAAGCGGTATAGGATCAATGGTTATTCAGAAAACAATCAATGATCATAAAGGAAAAATCACAATAGAATCACAAATTGGTGAAGGTACAACCATTACCTTTATATTTCCCAAAAAACAATCACAAGGAGTAAAAATATGACAGCAGAAACATCATCATTAAAATTATTACCAAAAAGTACATTATTGCCTGAGCAATTACGATGGCATTGTCCACTTGAATACTTAGAATTTGAAAGTACAAAAGATGTAGAGCCATTAGAAGGTATTGTGGGGCAAGAAAAAGCTATTGATGCCATTGAAATGGGAGCACAAATACAATCTCATGGATATAATATGTTTGTTTCCGGCATATCCGGCACTGGCAGATTAACAACAGTAAAAAGATTATTAGGAAAAATAGCCAAAAACAAACCTAATCTGTCTGATTTTTGTTATGTCCATAATTTTAAGTCACCCGATTCACCGCGATTACTGAGATTTAAAGCTGGAAGAGGTAAGAAATTTCATAAAGCCATGGAAGAGGCGATGCTGTTCTTACGCAGACGTATTCCGCAGTTATTTGATGAAGACTCATTTCAAAGCAAAAGACGCGAAATGGTGAGTGAATATCAAAAAAACGAGCAACAACTTTTGTCTGAGTTTAATGCAAAAATTCAACCAAGTGGATTTGTGCTTGGGCAATTGCAATTGGAAGATGGAACCGTTACTTCCGAAATATTTCCGGTCATAAATGGTGAAGCAGTTCAAATAACCGAATTGGATGAACTTGTTGTAGAAAAAAAACTCACCAAAAAGCAAGTTGAGACATATAAAAAGAAATATTTACAATTTAAAGCAGAACTTATTGAACTGGCAAGAACCGGTGTAAAACAGCTCAATGAGTTTCGGAAAACATTGCTAGAATTTGATAAAACATCCGTTGGTGTTATTGTTTCGACTCTTTTTGAAGACTTAAAAGTACAATTCCCTGAAAATGATGTGAAAGAATATTTTGAGGAAATTAAGACTGATATTTTATCACATTTGCAGATATTTGTTGCTCACTCGGGACAATTAGATACAGAGAGAGGTACAGAATTGACACCTGAAGAAATTCAAGAGAAATTTTTGCGCTATAGTGTGAACCTTCTTATTGATAATTCTCATCAGCAGCAAATACCGATTATAGTAGAAACGACACCATCTTTTGCCAATTTATTCGGTACAATAGAAAAAAAATATGATGTCAGCGGATTTTGGAAAACTGATTTTACTCAAATCAAAGCCGGTTCATTGTTCAGAGCGGACCAAGGTTTCTTGGTGATAAATGCGCTTGATTTATTACGCGAGCAAGGTGTGTGGGCAGCCCTCAAAAGATTTTTGCTCTATGGCAAATTAGAAATTCAATCGGTGGATTCTTATATTCAGATGAGCCAAACGATGTTGAAACCACAACCTGTGGACTTAAATGTAAAAGTAATTATGATTGGAGATGCAGAAATTTACCATGCTTTATATTTTTCTGAAGAAGACTTTAAAAAAATATTCAAAATAAATGCAGAATTCGATTATGAGGCAACGAAATCTCGTGAAATGATTATGAATTATGCTAAGTTTATGAAAAAACTCTGTGAGCAGGAACAATTACTCCATTTTAATCGCAGTGGAGTTGCAAGAGTGATTGAATGGGCTGTTGAGCATACGGAGTCGCAGAATAAAATTACGCTACAATTTTCGGATGTCGCTGATGTGATGCGCGAAGCATCATTTTTTGCACAAAAAAATAAAGCAAAAGTGGTGACAGGTGAATACGTGGATTTTGCACTCGAAGCTCGTCGTTTCAGAAATGATATTTATGATGCAAAAATAAAAGAAAAAATTATTGACGGTAGTGTGCTTATTGCAACAACCGGAACTAGAGTGGGGCAGATAAATGGTTTAACTGTCTATGATACAGGACTTGTTTCATTTGGAAAACCCGCACGAATAACAGTAACCGTTGGTGTCGGCAGCACAGATATTATCAGTATAGAACGTGAAGTAGAAATGAGTGGAAGCATTCATGATAAAGGAATCATGACAATTACGGGATTGATGCGAGAAAAATTTGCTCAAAAAAGACCCCTTACGCTTTCAGCATCCGTAGCATTTGAACAAAACTATGGTGGTATTGACGGTGATAGTGCTTCTGCTGCTGAAGTTATAGCACTTTTTTCTGCATTATCGAATATAGCTGTCAGACAAGATATTGCAATTACCGGAAGTGTTAATCAAAAAGGAGATATTCAACCAATCGGAGGTGTAAATGAAAAGATTACAGGATTTTTTGAAATATGTCAAGAACGTGGATTAACCGGCACACAAGGAGTGGTGATTCCCATACAAAATATACACGATTTGATGTTACCTACAAAAGTCATAGATGCCGTAAAACAAGGATTGTTTTTTATTTCACCCGTTGCCACTATTGATGAAGCAGCAGAAATAATGCTTGATTATCCTACAGGTGCTGCTGCAACAGAAGAAAATCCACAATATCTATACTCAATTATTGATAAAAGACTTGAGGAATTGCATCTTGCAGCGGAAAGTGAACCCAAAGACGAAAAAAAGAAAAAGAAAAAAAGAAAAAAACGTGATCAAGCTACTGCTGAATAATTGATGACAACATATTTAAGAATGAACAATCAATTTTTTATTCAACGAAGCGTCTTCACGGTTTTTTTATAAAGGAGAAGTACTATAATGTCACGATCATCATTTTATCCTGAAATACGTTCTACTACAGTATGCGGTATCATTAAAGACGGGAAAGCAGTACTTGGAGCGGATGGACAAATGTCATTAGGTCATACAGTTATGAAACAAACGACTAAGAAAGTCCGCCGTCTTTACAATAATACGGTATTGACCGGATTTGCCGGTGCGACAGCCGATGCCTTTACATTGTTGCAACGTTTTGAAGAGAAGTTAGAAACGCAAAGAGGGAATTTAGACCGTGCAGTTATTGATTTGGCTAAAGATTGGCGCACTGACAGATATTTGCGTCGTCTTGAGGCAATGATGGTAATAATGAACAGTTCAAAAATTCTTTTAGTTAGTGGAACGGGCGATATTATTGAACCCGATGATAATATCATTGCTATTGGTTCCGGCGGATCGTATGCACTTTCAGCAGCACGTGCTTTGATGAAACATTCAGATTTGGATGCTCGTTCCATTGTACAAGAATCGCTCCATATTGCCGCTGATATTTGTATTTATACTAACCATCAACTCACAATCGAAGAATTATAATTTTTTACATCATATACTTGTAATTATAGAAATGACACAAACAGAAATTTCACAATCACGAACACCAAAAGAAATAGTAGAAGAATTAGATAAATATATTATTGGTCAAAATGCGGCAAAACGTGCCGTTGCCATAGCACTTCGTAATCGTTGGAGAAGACAAAGCGTAAAAACCGATATTCGTGATGAAATAATGCCCAATAATATCATCATGATAGGTCCTACCGGTGTGGGAAAAACAGAAATTGCGCGACGACTTGCAAAATTAGCCGGTGCGCCTTTTGTTAAAGTGGAGGCAACAAAATTTACCGAAGTGGGCTATGTCGGTCGTGACGTAGAATCTATTGTCCGTGATCTGGCTGAAGCCGCGGTCAATATGGTACGAGCTGAAAAAAGTGCAGAGGTACAAATTCAAGCAAAAAATGCTGCAATTAATAGAGTGTTAGATGCTTTAATTCCGCCATTGAAACGCGGACCATCATTTGATACTGCCTCTGATGAAGATATTGAAATGAATAGTAAAACACGTGATAAATTCCGTGAAATGATTCTTGACGGTGCATTGAATGAAAGACAAATAGAAATTGATATTACAGTGGATCCGAGCAGTTCTTTACATGTATTGGGACCTATGGGTATGGACGAAATGACATCGAATATTCAAGAAATGCTTGGTTCGATGATGCCGAAAAAATCGAAAACACGTAAAGTCACTGTCGCAGAAGCATTAGTGCTTTGTGAAAAAGAAGAATCCGAAAAGTTAATTGATATGGATAAAGTCACACGTGAAGCTATTCGTCGTGCAGAAAATACAGGTATTGTTTTTATTGACGAGATAGATAAAGTGGCATCACGCAGTGGAGATGGTCATGGACCATCGGTTTCACGTGAAGGCGTACAGCGCGATTTATTACCTATTGTCGAAGGTAGTGCTGTCAATACTAAGCATGGTGTTGTAAAGACAGACCATGTTCTCTTTATTGCATCGGGTGCATTTCATGTTTCTAAACCTTCCGATTTAATCCCCGAATTACAAGGACGTTTTCCTATCAGAGTAGAATTACAAAGTCTGACCGAAGAGGATTTTATTAATATTCTTACGGTGCCGCAAAATGCACTTATTAAACAGTATAAAGCATTATTGGAAACAGAAAATATTGTTTTGGAATTTGATCCTTCTGCAATTAAAGAAATTGCCGCTACCGCAGCAAGAGTAAATGATGATGTGGCAAATATTGGTGCTCGCCGCTTACATACTATCCTTACGACACTACTTGATGAAATAATGTTTGATGCAACAGCAGCAACGATGAGTCATCAAACTATCACTATTGATGATTCTTATGTGAAGGATAAATTATCACAGATTGCGGGTAATACAGATGTAAGCAAATATATACTATAAAAAAATGGAATATCTTTATCTTATTGTTATTGCTGTCATTGCATGTGGTGCATCTGTTATGACATTTATCAGCGGCTTTGGGTTGGGAACAATTCTCTTGCCTGTGTTTATGTTTGTTTTCCCTTTGCCGATAGCAATTGCAGCAACGGCTATAGTCCATTTTGGCAATAATATTGCAAAATTATTTGCTGTCTATCGTGATATTGATATTCCTGTTCTATTTCGCTTTGGTATTCCTGCAATTATTGCTGCCGCTATAGGAGCATTGTTTTTTGAAATGGCAGCATCTATGCCGATACTTTATACATACACATTGAACAATATATATGAGCTAAAAATACTACCTGTCAACCTCATTGTTGGAAGTATCATTATTATCTTTACTTTTTTAGATGATATTAAAATTACACAGCAAAAACTTTCGGCATATTGGCTTATTATTGGTGGGGTATTGTCAGGGTTTTTTGGCGGAATTTCGGGTCATCAAGGTGCATTACGTTCTTTAGTGCTATCAAAAACTTCTTTGTCGAAACAACAATTTGTTGCAACGGGTGTAGTTATAGCTTGTTGTGTTGATATAGTGCGGCTTTTTCTTTATGGCAGTTCGATTTCTGTACAAACCTACACAGTAGATTCATTATTGTCTATAATTGTTGCATTATGTGGAGCTTTTTTGGGAATAGTGATTGGAAAGAAACAATTACAGTCAATGACTCATAGACAATTTCATAGTATTGTAAAGTATGGATTATTACTCTTTGGAATATTGTTGATTTTTGGTTTATTAACTCGATAACTACAGTGCTATGAAAAAATCAATACTTTTTATATTTCAAGCAATTGCCATAATTATAGCTACAACATTGTATTGCTCGAGTGTTGTTATCATGATGGTACTGATGCGAAGCAAGACGATTTTTTTTCCGATGTGTCGTTCTTGGTCGCGAGTATTATTGGCAATTTCAGGAGTGAAGGTCAATATAATAGGTAATGTTGATTTACCGCCGAAAACATCATGTGTCTATGTTTGTAATCATGCAAGTTTATTTGATATACCAGTGTTAATTGCTTATTTGCCCGATTATGTGAGAATTATGTATAAAAGGGAATTACGAAAAATACCGATTATGGGATGGACATTAGCTGTATCGCCATTTATTCCGATAACACGTGCGGACGGTCGCGATGCCATGCGCAGTGTGAATGAATCCATAGAAGCTGTGCAGCACGGTGAATCGGTTATCGTCTTTGCCGAGGGTACACGTTCCCAAGATGGAAGTTTAGGTGAATTTAAGCGTGGCGCATTTATGGTTGCTGCTCGTTCGCGTAAAGCAATTGTACCCGTCACATTAATTGGCACATCAACAATTTTACCAAAGAAAAAATTATATTTCAATGGGGGAACCGTGACTATGGTCATAAATTCTTCGGTAACATTAGGCGATGAACCTAATAAACAACAAGAAAATGAAGCACGTCTGGCAGTTCATGCAATTATTGCAGATAATTTGGAAAAACCAAACAATTAAAAGAACATATCATCGCCAACCAACAAGCCACCGAGCAACTGCTCAAAACATTGCTGCATCAGGCGTTTGAGGTTAAAGAAATGGAAACAGTATGATTACGCAAATCAATAAACTAAAGCGGTTTGGTATTTACCAAAATTACTCTTGGGGTGCAATAGACGACTTCAAGAAAAAAAACTTGCTTTATGGTTGGAATTATTCAGGCAAAACAACGTTATCTAAACTTTTTCAAGTATTAGAATTCAAGGATAAAAACAGATGTTTTAGTGGAGCTGAAATCGAAATAACCGTAGATGACGGAACGACCAAAACATTTAATCAGGATACACTAAATACTTTCACTTTTTCAGTAAAGGTTTTCAATAGTGAATACATCAAACGAATTTTTACTTGGGATGAACCAAAGTCAGGTTTTAGTCCGATTTCGTTTTACTTAGGTGATACAGCGGGTGATTTAAAAGAGAAAATCAAAAAGCTAGAAACAATCAATGAACGGTTGACTTCATTACGTGAAAACAAATATAAACCAATTATTGAGAAGTTTAAAAATTATGATAAGCAGAACGGCAAATTTTCAGAAAAGTCAAAAGATATAAGAGACAATTATCTACCCGGATTATTTGACACTACAGAATTTAATAAAAGCCACTTTGAGCAAATTGTAATTGAAGTCAAGAACAACATTGATTCCTTTATTTTAGATACTCTTGACCGTGACGCCACAAAAAAAGAGGCACAAACGGAAAATAAATTTGACCAACAAAACGAAAAATACAGCATAGAAGAAAGCTTGGTGAAGCTTTCGTTATCTGTAAAATCAATCTTAGAAGATAGTGCCCCAAAAGCTATTTCATTTCCAAGTCTTGAAGAAGACCCTGTCTTGTTTGATTGGGTTCAAAAAGGAATACCGCTTCACAAAGATTTAACGGAATGCAAATTCTGCACAAATCAACTTCCTGAAAACCGTATTGCCGACCTTAATTCTTTTTACTCAAAAAAATTGAAAGAGATTCAAGATGCAATAGCAGAAGTTATTAAAGGAATTGAAGCAGAGAGAAAATTAATTGAAGTTAAGTTTCCAATCAAAAAAGACATCGCAGACCCTTTTCAATCCGAATATGAGATAGCGATAAATGCCTTTGAAACGCAGAAAGGAATTTACAAGGAAAAACTCTCAACTCTTGAAACAGACCTGCAATCTAAAGGCTCAAGCATTTTCACTTCGATTGAATCAACAGAAATAGAGATTGTCAGTTTGTATAGTCACTTTGAAGCAATAGAAGGTGTAATCAAAAAGCATAATAAATGGCTTGGCGAATTTGGAGAAAGAAAAAGTCAAGCAATTAAAAAAATACTAAAGCACTATGTTGCTGAATATTTAAAAGCAGAAGATTACAATAAAAAGGAAACTGATAAAGACTGTGCAACTGAAACCATTGAAGCGATAGAAGCCAAAATTAGTGCAAATATTCCTTTGATTAAGAGTTTTAATGAGCAATTAAGCAGCACAGCAAAAGGACAAGGTGAACTTAATGATATTTTAGAAATATTGCTACACAGAGATGATATAAAAATTGAGATTAGAGAAGAAAAATTTAGACTTGAAAGGTCTGGGCATCCAGCAGAACATTTAAGTGAGGGAGAAAAGTCGGCTATTGCGTTTGCATACTTTTTGACAGAATTGAAAGCATTAAGAAAGGACGACCCTCCTAAACTTCCAAAGACAATTATATTTATTGACGACCCAATTTCCAGTCTAGATAGTAATCACATATTCCAAGTAAGGTCATTATTGAAAGACTTTTTCAAGATTGATGATTTTGCACAACTCTTCATTTCAACACACAATTTTGAGTTCTTCTCTGTATTGTATGATTCAGGAATATTTGGCGGCATAAAATCAAATACGAATGAAAATAAAAGGCCGCTATATTTTATCAAGAGAGATAAAAATGGTGTTTCAACTATTGAAAAAATGCCAAAGACTTTTAGTAACTATAAATCTGAGTATGTTGGTTTATTTCATATTTTAAATGAATTCAATGACAGTGCTGATAAAGAAAATTTCGCCTATTTACTTTTATTACCAAATGCTCTTAGAAGATTTGTTGAGCTTTACACATTATCAAAATATCCTGCAAATAACGACAGCACAGTAGACCAAAGAGTAGAACTGATTTTTAAATCTAATGAGAAACCACATCATAATATCAAGTTACTAAATTGGTTTTCACACCAAAATCAAATTGAAAAGCTACAAC
>DDTD01000015.1 GCA_002344005.1 Ignavibacteria bacterium UBA2373
GGGGGAGAGCAAGAGGGGGCTAAAATTCAACGTGCCTTTTTTGCCACATTCTGTCGTTCCCCGACGGGAAGGCGGCGAAGAGCACAAAAAAAAGCCCATGATTTCATGGGCTTTCGCATCAAAGAATGTCAATGAATTGGGTTTATGCTTGGGTTGCTTTTGTCATAAAATTAGTCATGCGATTAATGAAATCTGTCGGATTTGTTAATGCGCCGTCCATGAGCAAAGCAGCATCATAGAGCTGTTTGATTGCATCGCTTATGCGTGTGTCATTGGGGTTTTGCTGAGCGAGTGCGGTCAAATTACTGATGAGTTGATGATTGGGGTTGATTTCCAATACTTTTTTTGTGGGTGTGAAGTCTTTGTCCATCATTTTCATCATTTTTTCCATATGAGGATCTAAGCCCTGTTTGCCCGCGACAAGAGCTACCGCCGATGATACTAAGCGTTGTGAAGTGCGTACATCTTCGATTGCATCACCAAGATTGGATTTGAATAATTCGATGAGTGAGTTTGTGCTTTCGGATTGTTCTGATGTTTGTTCTTGTGATGGTGTGTCGGGTAATTCTGCTTTGTCGGCTGCGACAAGGCGTTTGCCTTCAAATTCGCCGATATAGGGTGCTGTAAATACTTCGACGGGATCGGTGAAGAGCAATACTTCATAGCCGTTTTTGACAAAGTATTCAATGCTTGGATTGCCAAGCACTTGAGCGCGATTGTCGCCTGAGACATAGTAAATTTCTTTTTGATCTGTTTTCATTCTGCCGACATAATCGGCAAGGGAAAGTCTTGTGTCGCCGTCGGTGACCGTGCTGGAAAAACGCAATAGTTTGATAAGTCGCTCTCTGTTCGCATAGTCATTATTGATGCCGAGTAAGAGCATCATGCCGAAGTTTTTGTAGAATGTTGCATATTTCTGCGGGTCATTTTCTGCCCAATCTTCAAGCAATGAGAGCACTTTACCGGTGATAACGGAACGAATTTTTGCCATGATGGGGCTGTTTTGGGTTACCTCGCGCGATACATTGAGAGGTAGGTCAGGGGTATCCACCACGCCACGCACAAAACGAAGGTATTCCGGCAATACATCTTTGCAATGTTGCTGTATGAGTACTTTGTTGGCATAGAGATGCGCTGAACGCTCGTCCAAATCACGGAACATATTCATTGGCGCAACGGATGGAATGAAGAGCAATGCCTTGAATTCGACTGCGCCTTCGAGGGAAAGATGTATATGTCCAAGCGGTTTGTCGAAATCATTGGTGGCGAATTTGTAAAATTCTTCAAGCTCTTCTTCGGTGATATCTGCTGTTTTTTTATGCCATAGTGCGGTGATGGAATTCACTTTCTCATCATTGAGATAGATGGGGAAATCCACATAGTTGGAGTATTTTTTAATAATGGACTTGATACGATAATCTTCGGCAAATTCTTTGTGATCATCGCGTAAGGTGAATGAAATGGTAGTGCCGCGCACTTCTTTGTCTGATGGCTCAATGCTATATGTGCCGGTGCCTGAAGATGACCATTTCCATGCTTTTCCGTCTATGTCGGCATTGCGTGTTTCGACTGTTACTTCATCGGTGACCATAAAAACAGAGTAAAAACCGACGCCGAATTGCCCGATGAGGTCGCCTTGGGCACTTTGTTGATTATCGCGAATGGATTGCAAGAACTCGAGTGTGCCTGATTTTGCCACCGTTCCTAAGTTTTCGATAAGTTCTTCGCGTGACATACCGCAGCCGGTATCCTCGATAATGAGTCGTTTATTGTCTTTATCGGTGGTAATGCGGATGGCAAGCTCGGCTTCGGGCGAACAAATTTCGCTATTGGTTAAAGTGCGGAAACGCATTTTGTTGAGTGCGTCGGAAGAGTTAGAGATAAGCTCTCGGAGAAATACTTCGGGATGCGTATAGAGCGAGTGAATAATAAGATGCAAGAGTTGCTGCATCTCTGCTTTGTAGGTAAACTGTTCTGCATTTTGACCTTGTTGAGTGTCCATGCTCGATATCCTCCTTCGTGAAATGTAGAAATATTGAACGATAAAAACAGGCGTGTAACGAACAGGAAGGGCTGAATATTGTCAGTGGAAGAATCTGTTTTACCAGAAAGCAATAATAGTGAAATCTGTGGCAAATTCATTGAGAGTAAGCCCTTCGAGTGTAATGGGCTGGCTAAGCGGTATAGTGGCAGTAAAGTGCAAGACAGAAAATCTGGTGCCAAGGAGTTCATAGACAAAGGTAGTGCGAACGCTTGTCAGTTTGTGGGTTTTCTTCGCCGATGCGCCATTGGTATGTGATATAAAGTCTGCTTTCACTTCTTTTCTTTGCACACCATTTGAATTGACGATGTCAATATCATTTGCCAAGGAATCTAAGGTGATATTGATGGTATGCAATCGGGTATAACGAGGTATTTTCAGATTGCCGGGCAAGAAATCGGACAGGGTATCTTTTACAAAGACAGTGAGATTACCGGTATAGCGTATTCTTCCACTGCTTGTATCAATTTTGATAAAGGAAGCATTGGAAAGGGAATGAGATAGGAATTTGGTGGTATCATAAGGGACATAGAGGACATTGTTTTGATTGGTGCGATAAGATATTACTCCGGGAACATCTTCAATTAACTCGGTTTGCATAAAAATCGGTGAAAGCAATGCGGGTTTTACTGTCGTGGAATCAATAATTTTGGTAATGCGATCGGTATCCAAGCCACTTGGCTCTTGGCATGATATAAGTGCAAACATCATGGTCAATAACACGGTGTTGAGCGCGAAAGCTATTCTATGGAGAGTTTTATGTTTCATTGCTTTTAATGATAAACTCGATTATTCAAAGAGAGTATAATTTACAGATGAATGGACAATCCATAGGACAATCCATAATTGAATGATGAATAGGAAGTATTTTTTTCTTTATACTGCAGCATACTCGATTCTATACCCAAAGTGAAGGATAAGGTTTGATTTGGTGCATACATGAACCCGACTGACGCTCTATTCACCATTCCTATTTGTGAAAATCCCGCAGAAGCTTGCAGATAAGGTGTGATATTGTCGAAGCGCAAAGGGGTATAGCGCAAAGCCAGCCCAGCTGTGAGCAGATTTGGTTGTTGATAGACTTCGATGCGCCGATTTTGTGCATTGACCGATTCGAAGGTTTGAGCAAAACGCTCATAGCCCATTTCCAATCCGATAGCGAAATCAGGCGACACGGTATAAAGTGCAGTGAGTGCGCCATTGAAAGGGAATGTGCTTGATTGAGGCATAAGGTCATTATTATTTGCTGTTTGCATATCCAAACGGCGGAATTGCAGAGTCCATTGATCGGGTGGAGTATTGAGGTAAGAAGAGTTGTTCATGCCATAAGGAACGGAAAGCGGTCCATCATTGACTTGTACTTGTGTAATATTGCCCCATGTGCTTGTGGGTGATTGTGCTGATGAATGAGCCAATGTTTCCGTTGTTGTGACAGTGGCGGATTCTTGTGCTGAGGGAATCATGGATTCTTCTTGTACTGCCCGGTTTTGTATATCTGATGCTTGATTCTCTACATTGAGCGATGTTTGATTCACAGCTGCTTGGTTACCGGAATTGCCGGATGATTGCTGTGTTGGCGATGAAATATAGACATAGCGCACCGTCTCTTTGACCGTATTGCGCGTATCGGTTTGTATAGTATTGGTATTGCTTTCTGTATTGATAGGCGATTGTGTCTGCGGTATGTATTGTTTCGATGCCATAGCCGACGATTGCACCGATTGCGTATCGGAAGAAAATTGTATTGTGTCGGTGCCGAAGAGCACAGCCAAAGAAGTTGCCGTGATAACAACTCCGCTGAGCAGTGCATGGATATAACCACCGATATATGTACCTGCTTTTGCAAAGAAAGAGCTTATTGCTCCAGAAGAACCGGCATTGGCAGCAACCGTTGCGGCGGTCACTGCAGCAATCGGAGCGGTATATCCTAATGTATTGAAAATCTTCATTGTGGATTCAACGGGAGGTACAAAAGCTTTGACATCCGATTGCAAAGCCCCATTAAGAGCGAGTAATTCTTTCAATTCATTACGCAACTCTTGATTGGTACTCATTTCGGCAAACAACATTTCTTCATGTTGATGTTCGAGCGAACCATCCACGAAGTCATATAAAAGCGAAGTGTAATCATCTTGTAACATATATAAAACCTTATGTATCGTCGTTGAAAGTGATTATGAAAATTCTTTTAAATACGGTAGTAAAATAGACTTAATTTTTTGTTTAGCTCTAAAGACACGCGATTTTGCATTTGCAATGGATGTACCGGTTAATTCTGCAATTTCGCCATGTGACATCCCTGAATATTCTCGCAATACAAACGCTTCACGGTGATCTTCGTCCAAAAGTTCTAATGAACGCGTGAGTAAATTGAGCAGCTCTTGTTGTTCATAGCCGGGAGAATGATCTGCAAGCCAATGCTCGACATCATCCAAAGGCACATTGTTTTTTTTACTTCTTTTATAATTCAAGCATAAGTTTCGTGCAATAGTCATCAAAAAGCCGGGAACATTGGTCATAGTGCGTTCCGTCGCTGCACTTTGATGAAATCGAATAAAGGTTTCTTGGAATAAATCTTCAGCATGAGCATGGTCATCAGTCACACGATAGCAATAAGCGTGGATACGTGATGAATAGCGATTGTACAACTCCGTAAAAGCCGATTCTCCTTCCTGTCCGCCGTCCTTTATCATTGTAAAAAGCTCAATGTCGGTGTATGTAGAATATGGTTTTGCCATAAATACGAAAAGTTTTCAAACGCCCGATAGTTTCAAAAATACCTTATTAGCTTTCCATAAAAACACATAAGAGGGGAAAACGGTGCAAGTTGTATGCAAAAGCCATAGAAAAATGGTCAAGAGTTCAGTATCTTCGCATCATCATAGAAAACAATCGTGAAAAAACATGAATGCCGTTGAAGTCGAATCCATCACAAAGATATTCCGCTCTTCCATCAAGCAAGAAGGTTTGTGGGGTTCTTTGAAAAGTGTTGTTCATCGTGAGTATAAACACTATACCGCAGTGAATGATGTGAGTTTTACTGTACCTCAAGGTCAGCTTTTGGGTCTTTTGGGTGCAAATGGTGCAGGAAAAACCACATTGCTCAAAATGTTATCGGGTCTTTTGGTGCCTTCATCGGGTCATGCGAATGTATTGGGGTATATCCCTTGGCGTCGCAAACATGATTTTTTGCATCGTTTTTCATTGGTGATGGGTCAGAGAAATCAGTTATGGTGGGATTTGCCTGCTGCGGATTCCTTTCTTTTGAACAAAGAAATCTATGGTTTAGAGCATAATTCCTTTGTCAAATGGCGTGATGAGCTTGCTGAAAGATTAGATGTTGCGGATAAATTACATGTACAATTGCGGCGATTGTCCCTTGGTGAAAGGATGAAATGTGAGTTGATAGGGGCATTATTACACAAACCGGAGGTCATTTTTCTTGATGAGCCGACGATTGGGCTTGATGTTGTGGCTCAACATAGTCTGCGAGAATTTATTCATCAATACAACAGAGATTTTAACACGACAGTGATTCTCACAAGCCATTATATGGATGATATTGAGGCATTGTGTGAGAGGGTATTATTGATAGATGAAGGGAGTCTGCTTTTTGATGGAGAACTGGAGGAATTGAGTAAAGAGTTTTCGGCGGAAAAAGTATTACAACTTGATTTTTTCAAACCGATTAATGAAAAAGATATTAAAGAGTTCGGCATTGTGACAGAATGTAGCCCTGAGCGAGCAGTACTGCGGATTAATGCCGAGAATACACCAACAATCACAGCAAAAATATTATCAGAATATCCTGTTGCCGATTTAACGATTACGGCTGTTCCGATTGAAGAAATTGTTCGAAAAATCTTTGTGAAAAATTCGTGATGGATGAAGAAAAAGTAAATTTTTTCAAAAAAAGTTGATTAATAAATTTGTTTATATGGAAAAAGTCCTTAATTTTGCAGTCCTATC
>DDTD01000064.1:0-14175 GCA_002344005.1 Ignavibacteria bacterium UBA2373
GGTCATAAGTCAGAGCCAGATGATCAAAAAACAGGGGCAGATGGTCATAAGACAGAGACAGATAATCATAAGTCAGAGCCAGATGGTCATAAGACAGGGACAGATGGTCATAAGACAGGGACAGATGGTCACAAAACAGGGGCAGATAATCATAAGACAGAGGCAGATGGTCATAAGATAAAGGCAGATGGTCACAAAACAGGGGCAGATGGTCGCAAAACAGAGACAGATAATCATAAGTCAGGGACAGATGGTCACAAATCAGAGGCAGATGGTCACAAAACAGGGACAGATGGTCACAAAACAGGGGCAGATGATGAGCATGGCTCAATAGCAGATATACAGATGATGTTCAATGGCTCTTTTCTTTGTCGCGCTTCATCCTGTTAATAATCCTAAAGGGATGATATGATACATCCACCCCGTCAGACTGCGTCTGCCACCCCTCAATGAGGGGAATTTTTGAACTATAACAGCTGCCGATTAATCCCGAAGGGATGATATGTTAATAGAAAAAGAGTTTGATGGAATGGACGATTACCATAAACCTATAAGGTTTTCAAAACCTTATAGGTTTGGATACGGAATCCACCCCGTCAGACTGCGTCTGCCACCCCTCACGGTTGCTATGTATATCCAGCTCTCATGAGAATAGTATCTGTGAACTTCGCAAGAAAAGTTTCGTTTTAATGAAACCTTTTGCTATCTTTGCGCTTTAAACGAATCGAGTAGATGACAAAACTTTTTGAAATAACATTTCTTGATGAGGCTTTCCAATTTGTTAAATCATTGGATAAGAAACATGCCGAAAAGATTATTTACAATATTCGTAAATCACAGATTGAAATTGACCCCAAAATATTCAAGAAATTACGAGATGATATTTGGCAGTTTAGAACTTTGTATCAAGGTTTGCAGTATCGGCTATTGGCATTTTGGGATAAAACGGATAATAATAACACATTAGTAGTCTCAACACACGGTTTTATTAAGAAGCGCAGTAAAGTTTCCGATTCTGAAATTGAGAGAGCAAAACAATTGCGAACACTATATTTTAATGAAAAACAAAAAATAAAAAAGATATGAAAACCCACACATTTGATGAAGTTCAAGACAAGATTCTTGGGAAAATCGGCACACCCAATCGAGATCGTTTTGAGTATGAATTGCAACTTGATTTAATCGGTAAAGCAATTAAACAGGCAAGAAAAGAACGGCATCTCACACAAGAGGAGTTGGGGAAATTAATTGGTGTTCAAAAAGCCCAAATTTCACGACTTGAAAATGATGCAAGCAATGTAACAATGGACACACTCTTGAGAGTATTCACAGCATTGAAAGCGAAAGTTACATTTCAAGTGGAACTCCCGACTACGACTATACATATCGGTTAAAAATTAATCACTACTTTCACGCCCCATAACTTTTGCACAGCCCATCGGTGATTTTTAGAAGAATAATTGGCAACAATGCGCAAACGTGAGTAATAATCTTTGTATGGACAATGTTTTGTAGTTTTGGGGGAAGAAAAGGGCGGATTGCGGCTGGTGGGATATAGGTGCAATGGTAAAACGACACTACAACCATCGGGCGACAAGTAAAAACTTGATAACTTTGGGACGCTTAACTCGACATTTTAAATATATTTGACAGATACAAATTTTTATAGTAATACGACTTGAAAACACAACATACAATAATTAACGGTGACAGCAGACAAATGACTGAATTGCCTGACAATTCGGTGCATTTGGCTATTACTTCGCCACCATATTGGCAGTTAAAGGATTACGGAACTGACAATCAAATCGGCTTTCACGACAGCTACGAAAATTACATCAATAACTTGAATTTAGTGTGGAAAGAGTGCTACCGGACTCTTCACAATGGTTGTAGGTTGTGTATAAATATTGGAGATCAATTTGCCCGAGCGGTGTACTATGGGCGTTACAAAGTCATTCCCATTCGAGAAGAAATCATCAAGTTCTGTGAAAACATCGGGTTTGATTATATGGGTGCAATCATTTGGCAAAAAGTAACGACATCTAACACAACAGGTGGTGGCGTTCAAATGGGTTCGTATCCATATCCAAGGAACGGGATTTTGAAATTGGATTATGAATTCATTCTCGTATTTAAAAAATTAGGCGACAGCCCAAAACCGACCAAAGAACAAAAAGAACTTTCAAAAATGACAGCAGAAGAATGGAATACCTTTTTTGCAGGGCATTGGAATTTTGCAGGAGCAAAGCAAAACGGACATATTGCCATGTTTCCGGAAGAATTGCCAAGGAGACTTATTAAAATGTTTTCGTTTGTTGGCGAAACTGTTCTTGACCCATTCGCAGGAAGTGGAACAACAGCTTTAGCAGCAAAAAATACAGATAGAAATTCAATTGGTTTTGAAATCAATCCCGAGTTTATTCCAATAATTAAAGAAAAATTGGAAGTTCATCAAAAGGATTTGAACGGAACGACGTATGATTTTTTACAACAGAAATCATTGAAAGCAAATTTTGAAAAAGAAATACAAAAACTACCATACATTTTCAAAGACCCACATACACTTGACAAGAAAATTGATGTAAAAAAACTTCAATTTGGTTCTAAGATTGACAAGGACAGTGCAAGTAAGCGAGAAGAATTATTTACGGTAAAAGAAGTTATCAGCCCTGAAAAAATTCGTTTGAACAATGACTTGATTGTAAAACTTCTTGGAGTAAAAGAAGACCCGATAATTAATGGCAAAGCAACATCATTCCTGATTGAAAAAACGAAAGGGAAACGAGTATTTCTAAAATATGATATTGTAAAGCACGACACGGAAAACAACTTACTTTGCTATCTCTATCTTGAAAATAAGACATTCATTAATGCTCATTTAATCAAAAACGGTTTGGTGCAAGTGGACAGCGATATTGATTTTAAATACAAAGACAAATTTCTAAATCTCTTGCAAAAACAAAATGGATAGACAAATGATAAAACGATACTCCAAAGAATTTGGAAAGAAAGAGAAAGTACTCAATTACGCAACACAGACATATCAATTATCTCGACCCAATAAAGTTGGAGCAGTCATGGCACTTATTCGTGAGTGCCAACCCAAAACCATTGAAGAATGGGAAAAGTGGTATTTTGAAAATGCAATAACAGATGGAAAAGCACCGGCTAAAATTACGAAGGAGAGCTTGGAAGAACTTGGAGAACGACTTTTTGTAAAAATCAAAGAGATAGTAATTCCTGAATGGACAGAGGCATTTAACCAACTTACTTTACAGGACTGTATTGATTACATTCATAACCTTACTATCAACAGAACTTTTGACGGATTTATCAAAGAAAAATCTGTCATTGAGGATAATCTTGCAAAGACCTTTCCAAACATAAAATTTGAAGAAAGCGACCCCGAACTTGACCATGCAGGCGATATTGATTATCTCGCTTGGGTTGGTGACAAAGCATTTGGTATTCAGATAAAGCCGATAACCACAAAATCAAATTTTGGTAACTACTCAGCTACCGAGAGAATGAAAGCAAGTTTTGACGACTTCACTAAAAAATTCGGTGGACAAGTGTTTGTGGTTTTCAGTATTGATGACAGAATAAAAAATGAAGAAGTTGTAGGACAAATTGCCGAAGAAATCAAACGGCTGACAAAATGAGAACAAGAACCATATCCGCACGCAGTCATTTGACGCGATGAAGGGCTGATGTGCAAACTTGAAAATTATAGTTGACAGCAAATGTTTTGTAGTTTTGAGGGAAGGAATGGGCGACAAGTACAGATATGCATATAGAAGTGTGCAAATGCGAGATTGGGTTAATATATACACAATGATGAGTCATATTTGATATTATACAAAGTTCTGTCTTGACCTTTTTTTCAAACAAGAGTCTCGGCTTAATTGCTATGAAGAATCTTTAGAGAGAAATACATAATTATAATTCAATAACAATAAGGTGGTTTTATGATCAATAACGAAGAAGGCTTAAAAGCCGCAACCTCAGATTTTTTCAAATTATTCTGGAGTATTAACAATATCGAACCTCCTGCATGGAGTTCACATTGGCTCTTTGATGGTACTATTCCTAACCATGATAAACGAGGCTGCTATGCTTTGTTTGAAGATGAAAAGATAATTTATATTGGTGTTGCCATAGGAAAAAGTAATCAAAAATATCAAGGACATGGGCTTGGCGATAGACTTAAGAACTATTGGAAGGTTGATAAGGAAAAAAAAATGAAACAGTATAAACCACGAGACAACTGGAAAGAGGTCACGAGTATTATGACTATCGGATTTGATAAGGACTACTATTTTATAGCTGCTGCATTGGAAATTTATTTAATTCATAAATTCAACCCTTCCAGAAATAAAAACTATAAGCCAACTCAAGATTAAAAGAATTTCAAATATATTTTCCCTTTTTCTCAAAAGAGGGACACAGGCACCCCCCATCATCATTTCTCCCACTAAGGGTAATAAAAAAAGCAATCGTTTTTTGCGATTGCTTTTTTTTGTGAGTATCGGATAGTGTGCTGCTTATTCGCCTTGTGCTTTTGAATAGAGGGCAGCGCCATTTTCTTCATGGAGTTTTTCAATGTGCATCCACGGAAGTTCCGCAGGGAAATTATTGAGAAATTCCAAAATATCATCATCGGTGAGCGGATTTTGTGCTGTGTAGCGGCAACGCTGACAATCCACAATAACAATATCGGGAATATCGCCCGGATAAATTTTTGTGCCGCGATTGGATACCATAGTTAAAGTCAATTTTCCTACTGATTTCGGTAAAAGACTAATATCTGTGGTGCGAACAAATATATCAACGCCTTTGATAGTCCACGGTGCTTGTTCTTTGCGTAATTCCTCACGTGCAATGCGCACTCGCGATGCTATTGCTTCAGCCGACGGCGCAACAGCCGGTAAATCGGCAATTGCCGCACAAATAGCGTCGGTGTATTCTGTTGTTGTTGCCGAACCGCCAATATCACGTGTTTTGATGCCTGCTTCCAATGTTTTGGTTAAGGCATTTTCAATGAGGGCAGCATGGTCTGTTGCTCCCATATAGCGTAACATCTGAATACTTGAGAGGAGAAGTGCTGTCGGATTTGCAAGATTTTTTCCGGCGATGTCCGGCGCAGAACCGTGCACAGCTTCAAACACAGCAGCGTCGGTACCGATATTACCGCCGGGCGCTACGCCAAGACCGCCAATAAGACCTGCACAAAGATCACTGACAATATCGCCAAATAAATTAGGCAATACGAGTACATCGAATTGTTCCGGCTTGATAACAAGTTGCATACATAAATTGTCAATAAGGATATCGCTGTGTTCAATGGCAGGATAGCCGCCGGCAACATCCATAAAGGAACGAAGGAATAAGCCATCGGTCATTTTTTGAATATTGGCTTTATGGACACAGGTTACTTTTTTACGTCCTTCTATGCGTGCCATCTCGAAGGCATAACGCGCAGCAGCACGTGAGCCGACGCTGGTAATCAAACGCAGACATTGGGCAACTTCGGGTGTTTGCATATGTTCAATACCGCCATAGGTATCTTCAACATTTTCACGGACAATAATCAAATCCACATTATCATAACGTGTTTTGATGCCGGGGAATGTTTTGCATGGGCGAACATTGGCAAAAAGTTCAAGCGTTTTGCGAATTGTCACATTGATGCTTTTATGACCGCCGCCTATGGGGGTTGTGGTGGGTGATTTTAATGCAATGCCATTGCGTGCAATAGAATCAAGAGTTTCTTTAGGTAAGCCATTGCCGTATTTTTCAATACAGTAAAGCCCCGCATCGGCTTCTTCCCATGCCACAGGAGCATTTGCTGCTGCGAAAATTGTTTTGATGGCTTCGGCGATTTCAGGACCAATGCCGTCGCCTTTAATTAATGTAACCGTTTGTTTTACCATAGAAATATTCTTTGATGAGTTTTGATGAGTAATAAGTATTGATACAAAATTAGGTATTACGACAAACATAAAATGGAAAAATTTTCTCGGGAATCATAAGCCCCAAGCCATAGAGTTAGCCGTATTATTTAGATAATCCCCTCTTGTTATTTCATAATCACACATTGAGTACTCATTTGCATTGTTGGTGTTTGCACAATTACTCTGTATGTGCCATTCGATAGTTTATCCGTCGGATAGCTGAAAGTATAATCACCATGTTCTAATATTCCATCGCTAATGACAGCGACAGTTTCGCCGAGCGAGGAAATTATGCGCAAGGTATGATGACCCGTTTCTACGGTATGAATGTCAATATTCATGCCTTCATGCGGCGGATTCGGCATAATGGACACGGTAGGCATACCATAAGGATTGAAGAGCCGTTTACCGCCGGCTTCACATATACCCAATACGGTAAATTTTCCGGCTTGGGCAGATAAACCAACGGGCGCGCCACCGGCATCGAGGTTCTGTAATTGTAATGTGATTGTATCATCTGTTCCGAGCATAACTCTACATTCAATAGTCCCGAGAATATTGCTTGTTATGGGTTGTACCGGTAAAGTAAGATTGATGGTTCGGTCAAATCCGCTTATGGTTCCGCGCATGGCAGGATCGGTTGGTTCCAGAACCGTCGCATTCATGACTAATTGTGCATTAAATTGCTTTGCCCCTGAGATTGCAAGCTGATTGGCGGATGTCAGTTGAATCGGAATTGAGACAATATCGCCCGGATATCCTTGATTATTGCCCACAACAAGAACTGCCGAGGAACTTGCTCCCGCACCCGTGATTGTTGATGTTGTTTGCAGACCGCTTGCACTTGTTGCCGTGAGTGTTATTTGTTTAGCACCAATGCTCTGCGGCGTGAAGCGTACTTTTATGGATAAAGGTTGATTTTTATTGACTGCTTTTGGTACAAAACCGATAACAGCAAAATCACCCATATCACCATTGGTAGGAATAACTGATTGTATGATTTCATCAGTCGGGGAATTGGTTGTTACTTCTATGTCTTTATCCTTGGATGTATTAATACCAATAGTACCGAAATTATGATTTTCCAAAGCTAATGTGGGTATGAAAGTACTTGTGACAATACCTTTTATCGTGCATTCATCTGATATATCTGCGCCGGATTGATCTTGCCCTGTTACTTTAAGTATGCCTAATTTGACACCGTCGGGGGTTCCTGTTTGTGGTGCGAAGCGTATCGGAATAGTCATTTGATCATTGGTATTGGCAAGCACTTGCGGAGTAAATGGCAGCACACTGAACACTGCATCATCATTTGATTCGAACACAGCGGCAGCAGAAGAAATAGTGACCGGTCCTTTGCCATTATTGATGACAGTGACTGTTCCATTATCTATTTCGCCGATTTTGAGTGATATGGGAAATGCGAAGTCTAATGCCTCAATAGATGGTGCATTTACATCAATAACTTCACCGATAAGTTCCACGCCTACATATAATGCACATGGCGGCGGAGAAGTCACTTCTAATTTATCAGATTCTTCACCAATAACAGTTGCCGAAAAACCAATAGTCACTTCTAATCTTCCACCGGGTTGAATATCTATGGTTTGCGGTGGTGCGGGCAAAACGGGATTGGTGGAAAGTATGGAAAATTGCCCTGCCACATTTGCCAAGCTATTTGTATTTAATGGAATGGGTGTTGTACCCGTATTTGTTAATATTGTCATCAGACTTGTAGGAGAACCTATATTCACAATACCGAAATTTAATATAGGATTTGAGGCAGTCATTGTTGGCGGTGTTATTCTTTTTCCTTTAATCACTATCCGTTTTTGTAGCGCACATGGCTCTAATGAAATATCAATATAACCGAAAAACTCACCATTTGGTGTAGTCGTTTGTGCGGTTAATTGTGCGGTAAATGTTTGTGTCGAACCGCTGAATAGAGTAACATCCGTTGTTAAATTAGGCGATGAAGCACCATTGGTGGAATTTACAGTAATCGTAAAATTATCCGTACCTGTTGTGGTAATTGTAAATGTTGCGCTGCCCATCATAGTTTCGCAGACTATATCGCCCACATTGACAGTATCGGGAATTTGCGGAGCGGTAATGCCGCTTTTGCTACCATTAAGAATAATATCTTTGGTTTGATTGCATGGATTATAGACTAATCGCAGTGTTGCTTGTGAATTACCTTGATTTAGCGGTGCATAACGAATTTTGAGTTTTACACGAGCACCACCGGGTATGGAATTTAAGGGAATATCCGAACCGAGATAGGTAAAATCATTTCCGATAATTGTGGGAGGTGACATTACTATCGGATCTGTGCCCGTATTTTGAATTTCAATATCTTCAATTTTTTCATTTTCACAGCCCGATAAACTTGGAAACGTATAATCGGTGGGTGCTGTAAGAGAAGCAGCGCCGCCAACGGTAATAATTATCTCATCTTTTCCGGTGCAATTATCTTTTCCTGTGACGGTGAGTGTATATTTTGTTTGACCGGAGACCGAAGCGGTAAATTCCGGTGTGAGAATAGTGGCATCACTTAATCCTGTGGTCGGTTGCCATTGATATGAAAAAGGACCTATGCCTGCAACTTGTGGATTAAGTGTCTTTTTTTCACCAATACAAATCCCCATATCATCGCCGACATTAACTTTAATTTCAGGATTAACCGAAATAATAATGGTATCGCGTATCACACAATTATTGACATCGGACACCATAACAGTATATAACATATTCGATAAAGGTGTGACTTTTAATTCATTTGTTGTTGCCGATTGAATAAGGCTATCACCATTTTTTCGCCATTCAAAAATATACGGTGGGTCACCGCCTAAAATATTTGCTACAAGCCGAGCCTCATTACCATAACACAGAGTCAAATCATTACCAAGCGACACTTTCATTTCATTGCCCACATTGATAAAAACGCTGTCGGTGGCGCTGCATCCTTTGGTATCGGTGATTGTCACTTTATATTTTGTTGTTGTTGTGGGAGTGGCGACAGGAGCGGCAATAGTCGCCGAATTTAGTCCTGTGGCAGGTTCCCATCTATATGTAAATGTGGAAGCCGACCCCGTGCCTCCTGAGCCGACACTTTGTAATTGAACAGATTTGCCATAACAAACAAAAACACCTTCATCTTTGGGTTCAGTAATGGCAACGGTCATGGAAGGATTTACTCTTACGGTTAATTTCCCTTCAACGGTACAATTGCCCGGACCTGTGACCTTAGCAGTGAGAGTGCCCGTTCCTACTTGTGTCCATGTTACATTGACATCTTGCAGATCATCCGGACCATTTATGATACCGCCTGTAATATCCCATTTGAATATATGTCCCGGACCATAATTTCGTGGTAAACGATATATTTCGCCACTCCCCAAACATTTCTCCGGTAAAACAGAATCCGGCACAATAGGTTTGGGAAAAACAAATACCGTGACGGTATCGAGAATAGGACAATTCGCACCATTGCGCACCACAACGGTATAGCGTGTTTTTGTTGTCGGCGTTACGAGTGTTTTAGAAGCTGTCGTATTGGTAACACCTGTGGGAGGTGTCCATAAATATCCATTGCCGGCAATGGGATCTTTACCGATTTCCACTGATTCGCCCAAACATATATTTTTTGTTGTGCCGGCATATACTGTGGGTGAATATGCTGAATCAATGCAAATAAATGAAATAAAATTATCAATTGCTCCATTAGGTGTATTATCATAAACACCCGGAGTAGTAATCATACTCGGATGGGAAAATCCATTAATCCAAAAACGCTCTCCTGCATCAGAAACTTCAATATTACGAATATCATTTGTTGTATTATATGAGCCATATAATAATGAATTAAGCGAATTGTTAAATTTTGCAACAATACCCGTTTCTATATTGGATGCATGGGGTTTTACCACAAAAGCTGCAAATGTTGTCGGTCCGCCCGTCACACCGGAAATAAATACTTCTGTGGAAGTTTTGGCGATGGCAATATCAAAACATTTTGTATCCGTTGCACTGATAAATGTACCCGATAAAGGGGCAAGAGAAGGTGAATATTTTATAATAAAGCCATTGCTTCCCGTACCCGTAAAATTAGGTGCAAAACCACCGGAAGGAATTGGAAAATTAGAGCTATATGTTTCACCTGTAATAAAAATATTGTCATCTTTATCAAGAGCCATTCCATGAATAATATCATCACCGCTTCCTGCTACAAAGAATGAATTAATGACACTATTGCCATCCGATGATAATAATGCGACATAACAATCTCTGTTTGATGAATTGGAATATGACCCGCCACCCGAAAAAGCAATATTGCCATTACTGAGAACGGCAACATTGGTAATATGCACACCGCCGGATTGATTGCCATCTTCTTGTGCTCCGCCGAGAAAACGTGCCCAAGGGCGATTGGCGCCATTAGCTGTCATTTTCATCACAAAAAAATCATTATTACCACCCAAATAGCCATTAATTGTTGTTGGAATTCGTTTTGCCGTAGGTGTAATACCGCTGATAATAAAATCGCCATCATTGGCACGTGCCAAACCAAAAGGATATGCCACACCATTTGGACCACCGATAAATGTGGAAAAAAGTAAACCGCCGCCGGCACTGAATTTTGCAAAAAATCCATCACCTTCGCCCGGTGTAGTCACACCATCATTGGTATTATCATATAAACCTGTTGTTGTAGGAAAAGAAGCACTGCCACCCACGCCGACAAGATAAATTTCATTATTATGAATGAATAAGCGTGAACCATAATTTTGTTGAGTATTAATAGTATTCTGTCCCAGATATGTTGACCACACAATATCTTTACCATCTTCTTGCATATAGGTCATATATGCTTCGCTTTTAGCAAGATTAAATGTATTATCATATCCGGCTTTTGTGGGGAAATTTGTGGATTGTGTGGTACCTGTTACAAGCGTAGCATTATTCAATATGACCATATCAAAAGGTAAATCATCAGCCCCGCCTCCAAGAAATGTTTGATAGACATACGGATCAATAATAAGCGGTGTATCGTGATGATATTCATCAAGATTAATACCGACACGTTGAGCGGAGAGCTTTTTGAAATGTCCATGAACAATAGTTTTTTTACCGTCAATATATTGAAAAGCCATTAAGCCATCATGCACTACTTTCCCCATGTGCGTACCCAGTTCCAAAGCAGATGATGGCGTGATATGCACATAATCGGCACCATCGAATTTGAGAACTATAGATTGCGGCATGGCATGTGGAGCGGTATGAAAATCATAGCGCAAATTATTATTCTCAAAATAGAGGCGTATATCAATGCCTGACCATACATTACGTAACAGCACTTCGCCGTGCAGTGCCACATGTTCAGCCCATTGTGTGGGGTCATTGCCATAATAATAGTTATGCCATGTTCGGGATTGATTGGAGCGAACAATGTCGGAGGGGGGCAATCCTTTATCCCATGTCATTTGTATCACATGATGTTCAGTCTGTGTTTTCTTATGATGTAACAATTCATGGGGTGAGTTCTTACTTTTCGAGACAGCATTGCCCATAGGGCGATAATAATCGAAGGTAATTCCTGTTTGCGTTACCCATGCGGCATAGCCGTCACATCGCGCCATAAAAAGGACTTGTTTATCCCATTGACCTTTATTTTCTATAAACAGCGGCGATTTACCCGCTTGCATATCCATCAAGAAAAAAAATAAAAGACTCAAGACAAAGCCCAATCTTCCCAATAGTGAAGCAATTGACATAGACGCTCCTTTTGTGGTGTCGTAAAAGTATCACAGTATCTGCTGTGTGATATGCAAAATAACAGTATTCGGCTGATTAGAAAGCAAAGAGAGAATTTTTGCATGGTTCTGCTTGCCTTCGCACCGCGTTGTTTATTCTTTTCACAGGGTGGGATTTTTCTTCGGGTGTTTCTCTGGCTTTACTGTCGGTTTCCGGAAACGAAGCACATACAAGAGAAAAGGGTTGGCTTCCGTATTGAGATTGTATTGTTCCAAACACTTCCCGATGAGAGCATAGCTTTTGATGGTTGTACTTGGGTGATAATGCCATAGTCACGTTATGTTCCCCCGTCGGTTTCAGGATTGGTGCATAAACAGAAAAGTTCGTCAGAACGATGGACATTGCTGCGGATATTGTATCGGAATTCATCGGACATCAGCAAGATCAAAACGCATCTTACTATGAGAAAAGAGTAGAAAATCGCTAAGGTGCTGTGTTTACTCCGGCATAGAGAAATTTCTCTTATTCAGGTTTGGATGGATAGTCAAAGTTTTGTAGTTTTGAGGAAACGAGTGACGTTTTGTGGCAATATGGGAGGCGTAAGTCTATACATTGCAAAATTACTTCATTGACAAACTGCGTTTGCATTCAGTAACTGCGCAAATCCGCTGACCGATGGTGGTAATTTTAGTACGACACCATTCGATAATTAAAAATGCTATACAGACTTTTTAAAACATTTAAACCAAAGACACCTATTCAGACAATGTATCCTGAATTGGACAAAGTTGGTGGACTTCAAAATGCAATAAATATTGAATTTGAAAAACTCAATTCAACTTTGAGAGTTACACAAGACAGTAAGTTGGACAAAATTCCATTGACATATGCAAGAATTGAAAATGGACAAAAATTTTCACAGGTTTACATTGGTGCCAAAGAAAAAATTTATCTGCCTGACTTTTGGAAAGAAGGCGTTTGGCTTGCAGACGGAAAAACTACAAATATTTCAGACCTTGCACAAGTATTAGATTTTTGGCTTTCCAACGACATTACTACAAAACAATTGGCTGACAAATTCTCTTTTGTTTCTCCAAACGACAAAGCATTAGCGTTTGACAACAATAATGAAGTTGAATATACTTGGAACTTAATTTTGCAAGACCAACACAGAACAGAAATTCACGGCTTTGTTAAACTTGCAATCAAGGACAATGTCTTGAATAAATTGTTCCCATTTACAAGTTTGTACACACTGTGTTTTAGTAGGTGTACAGGTTATCCTTATGATACAGACAATTTACCAAGTGTAACGCCAAAACTATTTGAAAACTTCGTCCCAATTCAAGAAAGAAAGAATAGTGCAGAGCAGGACATTAAGAAATTAGAAATGCAATTTGTAGTGACAAAAAATAGAAGTGAGTATCTTGGCGAAGGAAATGCTGAGGAAGCTCTACAAATTGTAAAAGCAAATTTACCAGACAATGTACAACCAGCAAGAAAAGGAACAGCAGACGAATAGAAAACCGACTGCCAACATCGTATTGGCAATAGTGGGGCTGACAGTTGTAAACTCAACATTTGTAATTCTATTGGGCATTTATGCAAGTGTTGGGCTGACGTTTTCCAAATGCCCCACCATCGCCAACGGCGTACATCTACGAATTTGCTCAAGTACTTCATTAACAAACTGCGTTTGCATTTAGTAACTACGCAAATCCGTCTCCCGTTAGCAGCTATTTTAGGACAACAAGAAAATGAACCGACATCAATATAAAGACTTGACAATTGAGGTACTTGATGAACCGACTTACAAATTTGGCTCATCAGACAACAACTTCAATTATTCAAAACATTACCTTGGTAACGGTGCGACAGAATATCCGACTTCCAAACACGGAATTAAAATTTATCAAGACGACCAAATCATTGATAGTTGCATAATTATTGGTTCGGGCGGGGCGACAGATATTCATCAAAACTCATCACTTCTTGACAAAGACCAATTAATGATTTGTTGTTGTGACACTATATTTTGTTTGATACTTCCAGACCTTGAATTAAAATGGAAAGCTCAAGCAGACCAAGCAACTTGTTTTCAGATTTTTAAACAACAAGACGACTACATTGTACACGGAGAACTTCAAGTTGCAAAACTTGACAAAGACGGAAAAATAAAATGGGAATTTGGCGGTGCGGACATTTTTGTATCCATAGATAATGAGGAAGCATTTAAAATTGAAAGTGACGAAATTTTACTTACAGACTTTGCTAAGACGAAATACAAAATTGACTTTGACGGAAAATTAATTTGGGACAATTACAAAAGATAAAAAAACAGCAGGTAACACGGGTAACTGTTGCACAAATCATCGGTGAATGTTTAGAAAAATTGGGATAAAGCGTGGGCAGATACCACAGCTAAGAACGTCTAACACATTGTGTTTACTCCGGCATAGAGAAA
>DDTD01000064.1:14186-14659 GCA_002344005.1 Ignavibacteria bacterium UBA2373
GGAAACGAGTGACGTTTTGTGGCAGTATGGGAGTTATATGCAAGCTAAAAAGACAAACACGATGAAAACAACGATTATTTTTTTGCTGATTATTTTTGGACTGACAAGTAATATTTTTGCTTTTCCAATATCACCAAGGCCATTACGACAACTCGTAATCGAAAGTCAATACATAATTGTTGGTTATGTTGTAAACACATATGAAAAGAAAAATGATAAAGATGATTGGGGTTCAAGAGTGGCGAGAATTGCAGTTTTAGAAAACCTACAAGGCAAAATCAGCAAAGACACTATTGAAATTGAATTCGATCCAAATATGATTTGTCCTACACCTGACAGATACTTTGATAGCACCTATGTGATTTCATTTATAAATAAGAATAAAAAAAATGGAAAATTTTATACTCACGCCTTAAATTATGGTGCGAAGACATTAAAAAAAGAAGAGATAGAAATTTACAAGAAAAGAATTT
>DDTD01000013.1 GCA_002344005.1 Ignavibacteria bacterium UBA2373
GAGACTCATCACAAACTGAGAAGAATAACATGATTTACTTAAAAATCTTTATAATAATTCTAACTTCCTATCATGTTCATGGACAAAGTATTACATTTAACGTTGTTGATAAAAAAACAAAAGCACCCTTGCCGAGAGCAACGATACTATGCCTAAAATTGAAGGACTCAACAGTTAAAAAAGGATATTATTCCGATGAAAATGGAAAACTGACTATTCCGGAAGAAATTCACAATCTCTATGCGCATTATAAATTCAGTTATGTTGGCTATAAGGACACAATTCTTCAACTTGTCCCTGCTCTAATACAAAGTAAAAAAATAGATATCGAGTTAAGTCAAAATAATTCTACATTTCCGGATGTTGTTGTCGAAGCAAATCGTTCGGCTATGCAAATGAGTGCCGGTAAGAAAATTGTTCACGTAGATGAGACAATTGCGGCAGGCGGTGGTACCGCTATAGATGTACTTCAAACACTTCCGGGAATTACGGTTGATGCAGATGGTAATGTAGCTTTGCGTGGTAATAGTTCTGTCACTCTCATGATTGATAATAAACCGATTCGATTATATGGTGATGCGTCTCAGGTATTAAAGAACTTACCTGCACATGTCATTGAAAATGTAGAAATAGTAACAAATCCCGGTGCTAAGTATGATGCAGAGGGGCAATCCGGCATTGTTAATATTCAATTAAAAAAGAAAAAAGAACCGGGGTTTAACTCTACAATCAATGCAGTATTGGGTAGTATTGATAATTATGGACTTTCGGCGCAATGTAATTCAAATATTGAAGGGTGGAATATTTTTTATGGAGGCGATATTACTCGTGGTAAACATAATCGCATAACGAAAGTTCAAACTCAGTTTTTCGATGATAAAGAAATCATTTCTAATACTACACGATTGGGATTTCAAAATAATTTTAATGAATATGGCGGTTTAAGATTAGGTGCTGATATTAATGTGCTAGGTAATGATATAATTACACTTAGTAGTGATATACGTTCGAGCATAACAACAATTGATATGCCGAATAGAGCCATTGTAAATCAATATCTTACAACTACCCCTGTAAGTTATTTTTCAACAGAATCACAAACTACGCTTCCATTTTTGATTGGTTCGGCGGGAATAATCCATAAACATATTTCTGAGGATAAAAGATTTGAAATTTCTAGTGAAATTACATATTTCCCGACGAGTTTTGCTCAAGAAGCACAATTTATGAATACTCAAACTGATAATAGTTTTGTGAAATTACCGCAAACTACTTCGTCAATCTATTCAACGAATTTAGAAGGTATTTCACATTCATGGCTCTTTCAATCTGATATTCTCTTTTCACTAAATGATACTACAAAAATCGAATTTGGTGTAAAATCTTATCTGGAAGGGATTAAGTCAAATTTTTCTTTCCTTCGTTTTGATAATCTTAGGCAACAATTTATAACAGATCGAAATCAATCAACAACAGCAAATCATCAGGATAATATACATGCTGCTTACATAACATTTCATTCTTCAGTGGATGAAATTCAATATCAACTTGGTTTCCGAACAGAATATACGACAAATGCGATGTCTAATTTTTTACAAAATAATAATGATTCTCTAAACTTTTCCAGACAGTTTATAGATGTTTTTCCTTCAATTTCATTGAGTTATCCATTCTCTGAGTATAGTTCTTTACAAGCATCATATTCAAAACGAATACATCGTCCCGAAGGACCATTACTTAATCCTTTTTTAGATAAAACGGACTCACTCATCTGGAGAACAGGTAATCCACAATTAATGCCGGAATATACTCAGTCCTTTGAGTTCGGTTTCTTGTATCAGTCCGACTTTGGTCTAATCAATAATGAACTGTTTGCCCGATTTACTGATAATGTCATTAATCCGCGATTTAGAGAAAAAGTTGATAATATAGTTATTATTGAAAGACCTATGAATATTGGACGAACGATAAACTATGGCGTACAAATAGGCAGTGTGATTGATATGATGAAAGAAATAAAGTTTAATGCGGACCTATCTTTATTCTATCAGAAAACAGAAGCACGCGATAATGGTGTTGCATATCTGCAACAAAGCTATGCTTGGATGGGCAAACTTATTACATCGTATATCCTTTCTGAGAATACAGTTTTTCAATTATATGCAGAATATACATCTCCGATTGTTGTTACACAAGGAAAACGATTTGAGTTTTCATTCGCAAACTTTGCTATCAAACAAAATTTATATGAGAAGAAATTATCTCTTTCATTTAATTGGATTGATTTTCTCAACACAGCTCGTTTTGGTGGTTCTGTCGCTGGTGCAAATTTTTCTACCGAATTACAAAACAGAAGAGATTTTACTTATATGACTGCAACACTATCATACAGAATTAATGAGGCACCGACAAATAATAAACGCAAAGGTAATGAAGGCGGCGGTGGTCTAATCGGTGGTGGTAATACTATGTAAATGATAATGCATAACTATGAGATACACACTATTATGAAGTATATTCTAGTCAGATTTTTTGACAAAAAACTCAATACGTCTGTTTTTTGCTTTACCTTTTTCTGTTGTGTTATCTGAAATAGGTTTCGATGAACCATAACCAACAGCTGATAGTCTTTTTGCAGAAATCCCGTTTAGAATTAGATATTTCATTACTTCTAAAGCACGTAATTCTGAAAGTGATTTATTAGCTTCTGCTGTTCCTGTCGCATCAGTATGTCCTCGAATTTCAACAATAATTGAAGGGTTCTTTTTCAACCACTGAGCGACATCATCAAGGATAATTTCAGACTCAGGTTTAATCTCTGCTTTCGCAGTTTCAAAATTAATTCCAAAAGGCGAATAAGATTGGCCTTCTTTTACGGTAATTTTTTCCCGAATAACCGTATCTCGTACAATAAGAGTGTCAAATTTTTGTGGTGCCGGACAGCCGTCATAGGTATTTAATCCGGATAATTTGGGGCATTTATCTAAGGCATCGGGTATGTTGTCGCCGTCGGTATCAGGAGTGATAGGATTTGTTCCAATCCTAATTTCTTCCGCATCGGGCAATGAATCCGTATCTGTATCTGCTGCTCTCGGATTTGTGAAAAATATTGCTACTTCATCTGCATCAGAGAGTGAGTCATCATCGGTATCTTTTTTCGTCGGATCAGTAAAATATTTTGTTATCTCTACTATGTCAGGAATGCCATCGAAATCGGTATCATTCGATAGTGCATTAGTTTTATAGACATAGATTTCATCATAATCAGACATACCGTCATCATCTGAATCTACTGAAAATGGATTTAGCCCCATTTTTTCTTCAGTTTCATTGTCAATTCCATCATTATCTACATCGTCGTCATTAAAAAAATACGCTGATAGTTTTATCCCGGATTCAATGAAATTATCCGGTAATGTTGGAATCCCGTTCTCATCTATTTGTGCATAGCCATCAAGAAAGTCTGTTTGAATATTTCTGAAAGCAAACTGTGCACCAATGGATACTCTACGTGATATATAAAAATCCATACCCACACCACCTGTCCAATGTGTGCTAAAGTTATCTTCATCTTTCCAATCAATATAATTTAATCTGATACCTTGATTCGATAGCGGGGCTGATTCTATTTCCTGCGGATAAAAAGCCATGACTGAATAACCCGCAAAAACATAATAATTAATTGGGCTTCTCGGAAATATATTTATAAAAATTAAAGGATCGAACACTGTATATTTGGTACTTCTACTTTGTGCAAAATCTAATGCATCAGGATATAAACCAACAGGGAATTGCCTACGAAAATCATCTCCGAATTTGGGTCTAAATCGCCTATTGTAATCTATTGTGCCATGTGCAATTCTAAAGCCCAAACCTAGCTCCGGAAGAAAGGGCATAAGATACCGAGATTGCATACCGATAGTATATCCGAATCGTTCATCGGAAAACTCACCAAAATATTTTGTAAACATACCCAAAGCGCCAATCTCTAATACTCCATTTGGGTATAATGTATTTCGTTCATAATATCTTGGCGTAACTTCCTGCGAAGAGGCTTGCGATGCACAGAAAGCAACAAAAACCCATAACAATAGTACATAATCTGTTGGTAGTGAATATTTTATCGCAGCGATTTGTTTAAATTTCTTCATCAACATTTGTTTTATTGAGATTTTCTAACACTATTGTTGTGAATAGTCATAAAAACCACTCTGAGTCTTTTTGCCATACATCCCGGCATTGACAATATCTTGCTGCATAGTAGAGGGTGAAAAGCGAGGTTCATTGAAATATTGAGAATATACCGATTTTGTAACCTCTAAATTAACATCATTGCCAATTAAATCCATCAACTCGAATGGTCCCATTTTAAAGCCCCAATTTTTCATGGCTGCATCAATGGTCGAAATATCCGCTGCTTGCTCTGTGGCAATGCGCATTGCTTCATTGTAGTAATTTCTGGCAACCCTATTCACAATGAATCCGGGAACATCTTTGGCAATAACAGGAACTTTGCCTAATGAAACTGCAAATTTATAGGCAATTTCTATAGCTTGTTCAGAAGTCCGATTTGCCCTTACTATTTCCACTAATTTCATAATTTGTGGGGGATTGAAAAAATGTAATCCTAAAAAATTTGCGGGTGATAATCGTGACTTTGCAAGAGCATTTATTGAAATAGAGGAAGTATTGCTGGCTAAGATTGTATTATCGGAAATACCATGTTGTTCGATGGCGCTAAACAACTCATTTTTTATCTGTAAGTTTTCAATGATTGCTTCGATGATTATATCGCCTTTAGCAATATCTGACAATGATTGTGTGGCAAATAATCGTTGTTCGGCTGATTGTGCCGCTTCACCTGAGATTTTGCCTTTTTCCACTAATGTCATTAATTGTTTCTTAATAGTGACTATACTCTGGTCAAGAGCTTTTCCGTCAATGTCATACAGATACGCCGTATAACCGTTTTGAATACATGAGAGGGCAATACCGCGCCCCATTGTTCCTGAACCGCAGATACTTATTGTTGATGTCATTGCTGTAAAGTCCATTGTAAAGATGTCACTTATTTGTTTTCAATATGACAAATATAAAGAGTACGAACATTGGATAGTGTTCTGATGGGTTTTCCGTCAAGCGGAAAGATAATGCTCATCGGTTGGAAAGCATTTGATATATCTTGAGTTATGTCCTGAATTGGCAGATGTAATCTTTTTACGATGACTCCACCTAAGGCATGATCAAGTGCTGAACGTAAGTTGCCCGTATCAGTTAGGCGAAGTGTATCGTTTGTAATAGTTATCGTGCGTCGTAATAGCAAGATAGCCGGCAGGGGAGATATGTCAGGGCGTATGTCCGCAAGTGTGAAAGTTTGCTTTGTGCCGTCTTCCGATTCTGCTATGAACACAACTCTTCTTCGGATTGGTTCTGCTATTTTTTCCAAATATGCCGCTACTATATCATGTACATTTATTGCATCAAATTGACCAATTGATTTCTTCTTTTTTGTGAGAAATTCTGTCGTAATTACGCCCTTAGCTTTCAGTAATTCTGTTTGTGACAGCTTTATTGTTTGCAATGTTGTTAATTGTTGAGCATATACTGCCGATGAACATACAACGCATACCATCAATAATACTGTCAATCCTCTTATCATTTCTATATTCACATGTAAATATGCATTTTTTATGAACTTTTACTCCCACGCTATCGGTGTATCTTAGTTTCTGTTGATAATAAACGGATAATTATCTTTATTTGTTCGAAGAATATATAAACCATTGGGCAATGATGAGATATCTATTCTCTCAAATTCACCTTCTTTGATACTATTCGGGGCAATACTTCCCCCGAGTAGTGTAGTAATTTCAATAACTTCTCCTAAATGATTACTGACAAGTATATAATTATGAGCAGGATTCGGAAAGAGTGTTGTATTATTTTCTGCATTGTCTTGAAGTGATAATACTATAGTGGTGTCGCCGCTTAATATATAACCGGTTCTTGATATACCCGGACAGCCATTTGCTGTACCTTCTCTTTGTGATACATTGTTCGAGCCACCGCCTCCGCCCAAGATGAACTGCTTGACATTGCTGCCCACTTGGTTCATTGTAAAGCCGATTAATCCGCCTCCTCCTCCTCCGCCGGGTCCATCTTTGTGCTGCATAAGCGAGCCTCCGCTGCCTCCGCGAACATCTACTATTAATGAGCCGATGATTCTACGGGTGTCTAATATGACGCTTCCGCCTGCGCCACCACCCCCAATGCCATCATAATAGATATTTTTTGTGCTTTCACCTTGTGATACTATTAACTGATTATCTGCTATAATCTCTTTTGCTTGAATAATAACAATCCCGCCACCATTGCCGCCGCTTGTTCCGGTGTTTTCATTGGAATGTCCGGCTCCTCCGCCGCCGCCCATAAAGAGTTTATCGGGTGTGAAGCCCAGAGCATAAGCACCTATGCCTTGTGTGGTTGCGCGATTACCTTTATAGTCAACGAATCCATAACCGCCATTGCCGCCACAGCCAGCATTGCTGCCGCCCCCGCCGCCTGCATTGTGATTATTACCGCCGCCGCCGCCGGATGCCGCTGCGCCGCGTCCTGCTCTGTGTTGTGCATTATCCCAACCGTAAATACCTTCGCCTTTTCTGCTGAAACGGGTAGAATCTATGCTGCTTACATATCCTGTCGTATGTTCCGGTGCGCTTACAGGTGCATTTGCCACAGCTCCACCACGAAAGCCCTTGCCTGTCACATCAATAAACGATGACATTCTTAATGTGCCACCAACGGAAAATGCCAATACGCCGCCCACATTACCATCCCACGCTTTGCAGCTTAAAGGTTTGCTCAATGTATAATCCGTGTATTCCGGAATAAGAACCAATTGTACCTTGCCCGTCGGGTTATACTGATGCTTGAGCGGTGCACTCAATGTCACTTTCTGTGAATCCACCTTGATTACTCGTGCAAACTCATAGTTGCCTGCATTACCTATCTCTTCGATGCGTCCGAAATCTGCATTGTCTGTGGTGATGATATTAGCTCCTTGCATTTGTATCATGAGGACTTTATCGCCTGCACAAAGTCCATTGGAATTATCAATGCTGACTATGGTTCTTTGATTGTCTATACCATTAACCTTGTAATACAAATTAGGTAAGCCCTTTGACAATGTTCTTCTGTCGCATGGTTCGGTTGTATCCGGTGGGTCGGGGATAGTAATAGATTCGAAACGCATACCCCCAACATAGCCATAACTTACCGCAGGACCGAAGCCATACACAAAAACTCCCATGGGGCGTGAACATCGGACAGTGTGGGATGTTGGTGTGACGAACAGATGCACATAAGAGTACGGTGAATTCGGTATATCGGCAAATTGACTGCGTGCTACTTGCGACTGATCTATCGTCACGCTGTCCAAGGCATTATCATGAACAATTAAGGTTATATAATGTTGATTGTATTCTTTATTACCTTGTTGAATAACTTCAGGACAAAGTATAGTACATTCTGATATGTATTGCTCAGTGGGTGGCAAAAACATCATAAATGGATCGCCGTCCGGAAACTCTTGTCCTGTACTGCCAAAGCCGGATGTCTTTTTATAATACATCGGCATGGATGCCCGAGAAGTTTCTATCACTAATGGGCTGCGTACTTCGCCTTGATAAAACGTTCCTTTATTAAGTGTGGCGACGACTGTACCATTCACAGTGACTGTTGTGGAATCGAAAGCAGCAAATACTCTGTATATATCGTTGAGTGTGGGTGTGCCGGTATTGCTTGGTTGTTGTACGGGAACAAGTATAGCATTCTTACCCCATGTGTCAACACTGGGCAATTGCTCAAAAAGCATATCCCGTGAGCCGCTCTCATCTAAGTTATAGGGGACTAATGTTCTTTGATGACCGCTGAATACAGCTATCGGTTTGTTAGACATAATCTGGCTGCCCGATAAATCGGATTGGGCTTCCGGAATATTGAATGACGCTTGCACTAAATAGGATTCACCTTGGCGTAAATATACGGGAAAGCTCGCTGTGGTTTCTCTGCTTGTCCGACAACGTGGGGTAATCTGCACAACAGTAGAGTCCTGTGTTGCCAATACAACAAATTGCGATGGCGTTCTGCTGGTCGTATTATTGAGTATATTGGAATTATACGACGCAATAACATACTGCGTGCCCAGAACATCGGTGGGCAATATCAATGTTGCATCTGTTGTCGTGCGGGCATGGCTCGTCGCATACACACTAATTTCTTGGTTCGACTCTATATGGAACGATTGATCACTTATAGTTTCATCCTGACGGTTCGTAGGATTAAGCCGCTGCAATTCATTAACTCCCACCAGCTCATAATGTCGCCACCAATACGCCAATGTATATACCTCATTGGGATTCGTAATATTCACGGTTTTTGTGCTGGTCATGCCATTTCTATCAGTACCCCGCACGGTGACTTGAGTGTTTGCGGGTCCTGTTATGAATACATACAGTGAATCGAAATAATGGGGTGGTGGAAAATTAAAATCATCCAAGTGGAAATTCGGCGGAAAAACAAAGCGGAAATCCTTCCCTTTGCTATCTTTTGTTGTTGGTTGTGCAGCCGCGTCAAAGCATACAAAAGCGGCTATAATTGCAAGGGCGATACGATAATAAGATTTCATAACTATACTACAAAGTGCGGTGGTCTAATGTATGACCACACATGAATAATATGTATTTCCAACACGAATATAATAATTACCTGCGTGAATCATAGACACATCTATGGAAATTCCTTGACTATGTTGAGTGATTGGTATATCAAGTACATTGCCCAGAACATCGCTGACAGTGATTGGTTCATTGGTTATGACCGACAAATGCACTGTTTCCGATGCCGGATGAGGATAGGGAAGTGCTGACTTTGTATCATCGGCTTGACTTTCATCCATCGTTGCAATGATGGTTATATCACCCGGCAAAGCGATATTATGAAGCACAGCTCCGGGACAACCGTTTGTAGCGCCGTCTTTATTAAGGTCACGATTTGTTCCGCTGCCTCCGCCATTGACTAAAGGTATCACATCGGTTGGTGTTTCGGGTGCGGTGAATCCTATTAAACCACCACCTCCGCCACCGCCGGGTCCGTCCCGATGCTCTGTTGTTGAGCCTCCGCTGCCGCCTCGCACATCAAGTTCTATTCTGTTCACAAAGCGACGACAATCCAAAAGTATAGTGCCTCCTGCACCTCCGCCGCCTGTTCCATCAAAAGGTGCATTCTTCCCATCAGCACCTTTGGCAATGATGCTCTGATTATTGGAGATGATTTCTTTTGCTTGTATGATAACTATACCACCGCCTGCTGCGCCTGCTGTACCTGTGAACTCATTCGAATGACCGGCACCGCCCCCTCCGCCCAAGAAAATCTTATTGCCGATTAACTGAATAGGGTAGCCGCCCATACCTTGTGTGATTGTTCTATCGCCCGGGTAGGTGTCCCATCCATAACCCCCCATGCCTCCACAACCGAGATAGCTGCCGCCACCACCGCCTGCATTGTGATTATTACCGCCGCCGCCGCCGGAAGCTGCTGCGCCTCTGCCTGCTCTGTGATCGGGATTGCGCCATCCAAAGATGCCCTCGCCTTTTCTGCTGAAACGAGTTGAATCCACAGTAGAAACATAGTCGCCCGTGTGCATAGTGGGGTTTTTAACCGCATTACTTGCAGCGCCGCCTCGGAAACCTTTGCCTGTCACATCAATAAAGCTATTGAGTTGTAAAGTGTTTTCGACGCTGAATACTAAGACTCCACCCGTTTCGCCATTCCATGCTTGGCACGAAAGGGGAGAATTGATTGTCAAATCACGATATTCGGGTACGCGGATAAGCTGCACACTGCCATCGGTAGGAGAATAAAAGTTCTTGAGTTTGTTTTTGAAGATGATGCCAATACTTGTGATGCTTGCTATTCTTGCAAATTCATAATTTCCTGAAAAGACTAAGGATTGAATCTTGCCATAATCTGTCGTATTATCAGTATTGATAAATGCTCCTTGCATCTGTATAATCAGCACTTTATCATCGGGACACAGCCCATTATAAGAGTTAAGTTGCACACCGCCCAAATCAGGGAAAATGCTGTTCACCTTGTAATAACTGTTGGGTAAAGTGGCTTGACGACCACCGCCACCTTGTGAGGGCAATGATTCATGAATAGTTTCTACACTTGTCACTATACCCGCTTGCCCATCCTTTGCTCCATAGTTGTCAGACTGATATACACTGATTCCTGCAATACCTGCTTTGATATTAGCTTCAATCATAGATGATGGAACTCTATTAGTAAAAGTCACTAATCCACTTCCGCCACCACCACCCGGAGGTGTTGCGTATTTTTCAAGACGTATATCGCCGCCTTTCCCACCCGAGGCGGAGCATGCTAATTTTGAAGCGATTGTTTTAGCATCTATATAGATTGCACCACCGCCGCCACCGCCGCCTGCGCCGTCTTCAACGCCGTCATTACCGGGTGCGCCGTCTGCAATAAAGGAATTACTATTTGGTACAATGGTTTCGGCTTTGACTACGATAATGCCTCCGCCTGCACCGCCATGTCCGACGGTTGTTTGATTGGTGTGACCTGCTCCTCCGCCTCCGCCCATCATCAGCGGTGTATAGCCGGACGTAAACGATATATAATCAATCGGTTTGCCACCCAAACCTTGTGCATCCTCATTATTACCCGAGTAGGCGAGAGAAAACCAGCCATAGCCACCTGTTCCACCTGCACCGTAGTTTGCACCGCCACCACCGCCTGCATTATGATTGCCACCGCCTCCTCCGCCATTGGCTGCGCTTCCCCTGCCATTAGTCATGCGGGCAATGCCGTAGCCCGCAATTCCTTCACCTTTGGCTGCTGCATAGCCGGGAGATTGCACATCAACGATATAATCATCAATATAGCTCTTGGGAAACTGTGTAGTGCTTATTGCCCTACCACCCCTAAATCCTTTACCTGTGACATTGAGTCCTGCATAAAGTTCTAATGTATCTTGCACATCAAAAACCAGCACGCCTCCTGTTGAGCCGTCCCACTCCTTAGCTGTGAGTGTATTGCTTACTATAATGGATTGATACTCCGGTACTCGTATCATTTGGACTTTCTTTGTGATATCGTAACTATGCAAAAGCTGACTCTCCAAGCCAATAATCCGATTCGTTATTGAAGTAATGCGACTAAATTCATGATTACCTGTACTCCGATAATCAATAACTTTACCGTATTGCTCTGTATTGTCGGGTACGATCTCTGCACCCTGCATCTGGATTATCAACACCTTATCGCCAACGCTGAACCCCTTATTGTCTGCTACTGTAATTGTGGCATTGCAATCTGTTCCAATCCCAGTGACAGGTGTGTATATATTGATGATGCCTTCAATGGCTTGTCTGTCATCTAATATTTCAATGGACTTTGTAAATTCATTACTGACTCCCGAGACAACAATAACTCGCGGATAAATAACAGAACCATTCTTTTTTATGGGCATACTAAGGGCAACTGCTCCATAACGTGCATTGCGCAATGAAGGTCCGATTGCGACTTTTGAGTTATTTAAGGTGAAAATGTCCGTGCTTGCGCTAACTCCAGTATTATTTGACTTTCTTCCTGTTCCTGTTATGATGCGATTTTCATCTAATTGAACCGCCCAATGTTCATGTCGTGGTTCTTGCATTTTGCCAACAATGCTGAATGATTTATTTTTTTCAATGACAATATCTTTAAGCCAAGTATTTCCTGTAGCTTCATTATTGCCGCCTGTATAGAGTAATTGTTCATTCCATAATTTTATACAAGCCGGTAATTCTGTTCCTACGGGTATAGAACCTATTCTAATCCACGCATTATTAATCCTGTCATATTGCATTATATCTGTTGTTTGCTCACTTTCATCTCCACCCATACGACCACCAAAAACTATCAACGCTCCATCAGAATTTAATTGAGCAATACCATTATTTATCAGCGTAGGATAATTTCTAATACTGCGCGATTGCCCTGTTCGTATATTCATAATCTCGGTTGTGTTCAGGGTTTCGGTCATGCTATTGCGCCCACCAATAATGATTACATTGTCTTGGTCGAGCCAAGCAGCAATATGTTGCCTTCGGGCTGCGACCATAGTACCTACAACTGACCATGCATTTGTACGAGGGTTGAAACATTCTACTTGACCTGTCACATTATCACCTGTGAAGCCGCCGAATACATAAATACATGAATCATTACCTACTAATGATGGAAACTCGGAACGTGCTTGTGACATTGATGCTGCGGGCTGCACTTGACCTGTCACAATATCTATCAACTCACAAGATGAAGTTGCAATGCCATTTGATTGTGTGCCGCCAATGACTATTGCTTTGTTCTCGGAAATGGCATGTAAGGCAAAGCGTGTACGTGCTGTGTGTAGATCTCCCAATTTTTTCCATGACAGTGGTTGTTGTGCGTATATGGGGGAGAACATAATGCACAATAGCGTACAGATTGTCAGAGAGAGATGTTTCATAAATCGGCTCCTTCATCAATTATTCTTATGTGATACTGTAATTTTGCAACTGTTAAACAAATATACAACATTTGGCGACATATATAACCTTTACAAAACCTCTATCTATACTTTGTTATGGCAGAAACGAATACAGCGAATGATTTCAAACATTACATGACTCATGAGAATGTTTGGGGCTACAAAAAAAGATTTGATACCATATTGCGTACAGTAGAAGAGTGTGCCGTCGGTAAAAAAGAGTTCCGTATCATAGATGTTGGGTGTGGTAATGGTGCAATGGTAGCGATTCCTTTAGCGGAACATGGTTACAATGTATTCGGCATTGATTTCGACCCAATATCAATTGACAAAGCAAATGAATTAGCCAGAAACATCCCCGCAAAGTTTGCCGTGGGGAAAGCATCTGATTTTGCCGACACCAAATATGATTTTGTCATCTGTTCCGAAGTGCTTGAGCATGTTCACGAATACAATGCGCTTATTGACGATCTTGCTGCATTGGTCAAAGATGATGGCACTGTCTTTGTCACTATACCCAATGGCTGGGGACCGTATGAAATAGAACGCTTTATTTTTGTTCGTTCCGGCTTATTAACTTTCCCCAGATGGTTGCGCGATAAAATCAAAGGGCGCACTTCATCGTATGCTAACTCAACAGAAAATATGGATTGCGGTCATGTCAATTTCTTTACCTTCAACAGAATGTACAATGCGCTTGCAAAACATTTTTCGATTAGGCGCGTGCATCATACAACTCTTTTCTCAGGTGCTGTGAGCCATATACTCTTTAAGAATAATTCTGCATTTCTTCGATGGAATTCTACTGTTATTGATAAATTACCTCATGCTATGTCATCCGGCTGGTATTTTGTGTGCTCCAAAAAAAGATAAGATATTGAACAAATTCTCCCTTACTTTTATTGATTGCTCAATTGGAAATAAGGGAGCTCTATAAGATATGCATACAATGATGTCTTGTTGCAATTGCAGCATCAACCGCCCGAAGCAACTTGTACAGTAAAGACACTCCATGTGCTATAAGAATCGCCGTTTTTTGCTCTGCATCCCACATTCCAATGACCATTGGGCAGCGTATATTCATAAGACCACGATGAAGTAATAGCAATTTCTGTCCAGGAATCACCACCGCTATGATCTTGGAATTGCCATTGTATCTCGCTGGCACCAATAACCTCATCGGCTATTAAATATCCGTTCTCATAGCGTGCATTGTTTGGCGCGGCTAAATCAGCAATCAGCATCAGCGCATCGGAAAATGGCGACAGTTGATTATTACTGTTACGTGAGCGGATACGATAATAGAGCACGCCCTGCGTAGGGTATTCCACTTCCACAGATTCTCCCGTGAACGACTTCACAAATTGATAGTCTATATTGTCTGTACTGCTGTGAAGCTCATTGCTTGTGGCATCGTCATCAGCTTCAAAATAAATGTTTGGTGTATTGTATGTAAGGTCTGTTGGGGCAGTAGGGGCATTGCTTCCTTTTGGCGGATTGATTACTCCATAATAGTCATTTGCTTTGGCAGTATCGCGACGTTTATAATATATATTAGCAAGCCGCGCAAATTCATCAACCAATTTCCACAATTCATTACCTTTATTGATGCGTTCAATAGTTTTGCTATTGCGCAATGAATCCGCTATGTCGGCTTGGTCGCGTAAAGTGTCGAATGAAGTAAGTGAGGCGGTTAATGCAGTTATCATAGCCGTATTAACACCTTTGGGTGATAACTCCGCAGTATGTTCGGTGGCGCGATCTATCACAGTACGCACGCGCACCACAAATTCCATATTGTTTACTTTATTAATGCCATCAAATTGGAATGAATCATAGGTCGGCGACGGTTTAAATACTATAAGGCAAATCTCTCGTATTTCTTCGAGGGTATATTGAATATCGGTGCGGACAGCATCACGTTGAGCATTAAGTAATTTTGTATTACTTCGCCACCATGAATCGGGCTTCAAATCTGCAAATTCTGTGGTCAGCGTTTCTAATTCTGTGATTTGCGCCGCACCAATGCCGCGTGACGACAAATCAGAAGCATCTCGCTCCAAGAATATTTTTAACATTTCAGCGGATTGAATGAGCGTAGCATTGCTCATCGCATAGTGCCGTATCGGCATTTCTACTTGGTTCATACATAAACCCTTTAATAAATATAAAAGAACTGACAGAATATTCTTTTTGTGTGGCACGACAAAACTAAGAAATATTTAGAAATAGAGTATCATCTTACAAAAAAAATGTAAAATTGGCTACTTTTGTACTTTCGCGCAACGGAGTAATA
>DDTD01000091.1 GCA_002344005.1 Ignavibacteria bacterium UBA2373
CCGACTTTTGTTTAGACAAGTTCTTCTTTACCTTTGTCGGTCATAACCATTTCAACAAGTCCTATATTCACAGCATAAAAATAATCTACCTGTGTATCAGAAATTTTAGTGTTCTCATTTAGCTCAGTGTATGTTTCTTGATAATGATAGCATATATAGTCTTTATTGTAAACATTACGTTTAGTATTTGTTGAAATCACAGTCATACGAGTAGTAAAAGTCCCAATTTTGTTACCTTGCTCATCGGTGCGAGGGATTGTATCTCTTACCCAAGTGTCACCCGTTTTGCATGGAAATGCAGCCATAAGTATAGGATTGTCCAACGAGTTTTGCCAATATCCCGTATTGTCATTATATGCGGCTAAACTCGGTTTGTCTTGGTCGGAATATTGCAATAAAGCATACTCTTTTCCCTTAATAATCTCTTTACCCACTACTTCTATAGAATATTTTTTTTCCTCTTTTATTGTTGTTGAGTTATTGGGGGTTTTATACCAAACTGAATGATAGTTCCATCTATTACCCTGAAGTAAAGGATTAATTGTTTGTGTCTTATTTTCAGACGGAGTGGTGCTTTCTCCACAGCCCGACACCATTATTATGGCTAACATTATACTAAGTTGTACGATGATATATTTCATGATTTTCTCCTCAAAGATTATATCTATTTTTTATTTCTTGAAGTTTTTGTCTGTTCTGATTTTGTATTTGCGTTAAGGGTAATCGGAAATTATCTTGCAAAAGCCCCATCTCTGCTAATAATGTTTTTGCCGGGATAGGATTAGATTCTATAAAACATGCTTTCATAAGCGATAAATAATATAGATGCTGTTCACGTGCTTCTGCGTAATTGCCATTAAGCGCCATGCGAATACTATTGCCAAACTCTAAAGGAATAATATTGGAAATAACGGATACGACACCTTTACCCCCACAGGCAATAATTGGTAAAGCTAAAGCATCATCACCTGCTAATAAGGTAAAATGGTCGGGCGCATTGCGGATAATTTCCATCATTTGTTCAAGATCCGCAGAGGCTTCTTTTGTGGCAATGACATTTTTGCAATGTTCTGCAATTTTCAACTGCGTTTCCGCGGTCATATTACATGCAGTTCTTCCCGGCACATTGTAGAGAATAATCGGTAATTCGGTTGAATCGGCTATAGCATGAAAATGTTGAAACAGTCCATGCTGTGTTGGTTTATTGTAAAATGGTGCAACGACAAGCATGGCATCCACACCGCATTGTTCCGCTGCTTGAGTCAATTTAATAGAAGCACGTGTATCATTGGAACCCGTACCGGCAATTATTGGAATACGCTTTTGATTTTTTTCAACAGCAAAACGAAATAGTGAGCATTTTTCTTCAAAGGTCAGTGTTGCCCCTTCTCCTGTTGAACCACAAACAACAACACTTTCAATACCTGCTGAAATTTGACGTTCTAAGAGTGTTTCAAATGAATGAAAATCAATTGTACCATCTGCAAGAAATGGTGTAACAATCGCGGTTGATGTACCTGAAACTTGTATCATAATTATTTCCTTTATTTATTCGATAATGATAATGTGAGAATTTTCTGTGTATAGCATTAGTTTTTCCAATGGTTTATTTGGCGGACCCGAAATTGGTTTGCCATTTTTATCAAATATTCCATTATGACATGCGCAATAGAATTGTTCCGTTTTTGGTTGCCATTGCGTTGTACATCCTGCATGAGTGCATTGTAAATTATATGCTGAGAATGTTGTATTGTCTTTGAATAAAACGAAGTTTTTATCCCCGACTTTTCCGATGAGATACTCTTGATCGGTTGGAAATGAATCAACTGCCAAAGCAAAACGTTGAGAACGCTTTTTCTCTCCAATTATTGAAGGGAATATACTAAGAATAATGACAGACAATGATGAAAATAGTGTAAATATTCCTGTGATTTTTACTACATTTTTCAAAAAATCGCGTCTTCCTTCCGGCAACTGTGTCTTGGATATTTTATTGATGTCTTCCATACTATCTTTCCAGAGTTAATGACCAGACACATTCATTATGTGTCATAGGTATAATAAGTTGAGATATAGGTTCCACTTTACCATAACCTTCCGAAAATAATGATTCTTTCACAATAATAGGTGAATCCGCCGTAAAAATTACATTTGTGTCTTTATGAGAAAAAATAATTTTTAAGGATGTTTCTTGTGTGATAATCCATGATGGTGCTATATGGAAGTGTAGCGATTTAGATTTTTGCAATGTACATAAATCGTGGGCTTTAATCTCAAATTCCGAGAAATGCAATGTTCTTCTGTGGGGAACGCCAAACCCATAATGTTCACCGCTATAATGATTGGCTGAATATTCTAATGTTTTGGCGTGTGAAGTATCGCCAAGCATCCAAAACAATACATCGCCGGGACCCGATACCCAATTATTTTGTTCCATAGATTCCACAGCGAGAGTATTATGCATGGCTGTGCTTCGGAAACGATTACGCTCTTGCCACAGCGGTGTATAAAGATATGTTCCCGGATCGGTGCATAACATTATGCCATCAATAGCAATGCAAAAAGATAATTGGTCATTGTGAGCATGACCTCCTTTGCCTTTTTGTCCTATACTTCCTGCACGAATTGCACATGAATATCGTGATTTTTTAAAAACAGTTAATCCAAAATCCGGAAAATGTTCGGTATCTTTACCCTGTTCGAGCACTTCTACTCTAAGAGGCCGGTTCAGAGATTTTGTATAAAGAGTTTCCAATGGAAAATCATTATTATATCTATTCAAATATGAATCTGTAAATATTCCAGCTGCCAGACTAAGCAAGTGAGTATGACTATTTTCTTTTTCCATAAGAATTGTATCCTTGAGAATATATTCCGGTGTTAATTTCATAAAACGACCGCTGTCATTATCACCGATTTGTGGTATCTCTTCGGCAAATTCTATCATTGTCCGTGAAAAAGAAATAGCTTTCTTTAAGCGTGAAAAAATATCGGGAGATATAGGAGTTTGTGTGCATTTTGCTCTAATATTATTCGGTATTGAATAGAGTGGCAACGGAGAAGATAACAGAGTCGGTTTTCCTTTGACGAGTGTGTGGTCATAGTGCGATAATGCTGCTATTTTATCGTCGGGTAAATTAAGTATGAGTGACACTGCAAACAATGTCATTTCAAGCGACAAACGATGATATGGAATGGATGCCTCAAAATTGCTGCCATCAGGTAAAAATTGTAATAATATTTCAGCGCAAATTTCTTGTATGGAAAAAGCTAACCATGCATCTGTTTGGGGTGAACATGGTAAATAAGCAGCGCAATATAAAACGCCTACACAATCGGCAAGATAATGATTGCCGCGTAAATCAGAAGACCACTCTAGATTATTCATGATATGCAAGCAATGCTCATAAATACTTCGAGTGAAAATTTTTATAAAATCATCGCTGAATGTATAGCCGTAGGATATAAATAAATCATAAGCAGTAAGCCAATTTGCTGCCCGAATACCTACATCCATACTTGTTACCCAATTGACACCGAATCTCGGAGGATTATAGGCAATGAAATCGAGTATTTGATTGCAAAACTCTTTCGCAAATTTTTCGGATTGCTCTTGAGTATCACTAAGCAAATAACTATATGCCAAATACACGCTATGATGACATCGCGCTAATTCCCAAGGTACTTTTACATCAACACCGCTCAGTGTGCCGTAGGTATTATCTTTGTGCCATAATGCTTCCGACCAACGATAACCTGATTTACAATCTCTTTGCCAATCTATCGGAGAATAATTATCAGAAATTAATGTGAGTATTCGTCTATGTTCTTGAGTATTGGCTAAAGAAACCTTGACAGATTGAGCATTAAAAATAGTTGTAGGATAATGAAATCCACCAACACCTTGGGCACAAATTCCTTGATTCCACAAAATCCAACCGGAACCTAAAATATCAAATTCATGCTGACAAAAATGTTTTGTGATGTAATCAATAGTATCTTTATATTGAAGCAAAGATTCTCGCAATGTAGGTTCCGTGTAGTGTCGCAATTCATCAGAAAATTGAAAATCTAAGGAATATGTACATGTACGGTAGTCTTTTTTACGTTGAATTTTCTTTTTTACTATTTTTTTTCCGATCTGAAAAATCTTTTTAATGACAATATGCGGTGGTAAAGAGAGCGCTTGTCGTGCTTTTCGAGAAAAAGACATGGTGCTATGAATAAAAGAATGTGTTAAAAATAGATTAACGAACCGGATTAGTCACTTGAATTTCAACGGTTCTATTATAAAAGCGACCTTCGGGCAATGTATTGTCATATCCTGCGCCGGAAGTCCCTACACCCACAGTTTCAGCTTGTAAACCTAATGCTTTGGCACTTTCTTTTGCTCTTTGTAATGACAAGGTATTATTATATTCGCTGTCACCTATATTATCTGTGCTGCCACGAATAATAATTTTGGCATCATTGTGAACACGTGGTTGAATAAAAGTGAGTATTCTTTTGTGTTCTTCACTTAATGAGGATTGATCATAACCAAAAAGAAGTAATCGGTATCTGTCAAATTCATTGTCGTCTTTTCGTGTCTTTCGTTTATCAGTTACAGATAAAACCGAATAAGGTATGGAATCGGCTGAAACTTTTATCGTCTGATTTTTATTGTCTGTAACCGTCAGTACGGCATAAAGATTACCTGAACTGCTAAGTTGATGCTTGTTGTTTTGAATAATGTTGTATTCGACGGGTTTTTGAGGTAATGTTTTTTCACTTAATTCCATCAATGGAACATTGTCTTTTCTGATGATAAGATTCCAATTATTCAAACCTTCTTTTGCTTGTATTTGGGGAGTATATTTTATCATTGACGTTCCTTGAATAATTGTGTCGGTAATTATAATTGGGTCGGTAATCCCTATATAGTCGGATGATATTTCTACACGTCTATTTTCTTCAAGTCCTTCGGTGCGAGCAATATTTGCAGGCACCGCCGGTAAAGTGCGTTGTACCAAACGTACTCTTTGTTGAGAAATACCCCATATCTCAAATAAATATTGTGCTATTGTTTCTGCCCTTTGCTGTGCTAATTTGGGCATATTTAACTCTTCTTTACTTCCTGATAAACATCCGGTAAGTGTTATTGTTGCTTGGGGGTTTTCTCTCATTCTTTTACCAATAATATTCAGTACATTATAATAGAGAGCCATGGCACCTTTTTGTGCTAAAGTTCTTTCATTAATATTGCCGACATCTGTTCGTGAAAGAATATTATACCGAGAAGGAATAGAAGCCGACATTTCATCAAAGAAAATATATCGTAAAAGAGGATACATTTCTGTTGAGACAAATTCTTCAATTTTGATATTTTTTGATGTGCTCTTACTGTTTTGTCCTATAATTTCAACATTTATTGACGCTGTCGGCGGAGTCGGTGCCGGTGGCGTTGGTGTTGGTGTTGGTATTGAAGGTGGTGGAGTTGGGATAATAACTGGTTCGGGCTTATGATGTGGTCTGTATTTAAATGCAAGTCCTCCACGCAGTGAAGAATTATGCCAGAAACTATTATCGTTAGTTATTACATTATTGCTTAAGCTATGAGTATATTGAATTTCGGGAGTAAGAAAGAATGATCTTTGATTGTCAAGTGATAAATCATATCCTACAATAATATTCCATTCCCAATTTAAAGATTGTGCATCATTCATTGTTCCTGAATATTCATTCCGTAACCTTTTTCCATCAATAAAAGTTCCCGGTGTTCCTTGTGCAATACTTTCTTTTTGTGAAAATGTCGGAGATGTAACAATATGTACTCCGGGACCGGTAGCAAATAATAAGGCGGATGTCGGTTTCCATCCGAACATTGTCGTCGTTGAGATACCGGGAAATATTGCTGTAAAGGCATGGTTAAAAGTAATATTACCTTCGGAATTATTGATAAGCCCTATTGTGGTTTCACTTTTTGACAGATCAACTTCGATTGTCGTAAAGCTGCCGCGAATACCAAAAAAGAATAATTGTGACAAAGGTATTTCAGCTATAGCTCCAATGCTGTAAACAAAACCTGTAGCAGAAGCGAATTCCGGACAACAGTTAGGAATATTGGGTGTACCATAGTAAAGAACCGAAGGAAGGGCAGCTCCAATGTTGCCATTTACACCAAATCGTACTCGTAATGAGTCGGCAGCGGTGAGTTTCAGCGAAGAAAACAATATAAGACAAAACATTAGAAGTTTGTACATGATGTTCTTTCTTAAGAAGCCACTTTGTGATATAGAAAACCCCGTTCGGATAGACTGAACGGGGCAAACATGAAGAAAAATTCTATAGAACTGCGGAGAGGGAGGGATTCGAACCCTCGATACCATTGCTGGTATAACGGTTTTCGAGACCGCCCGATTCAGCCACTCTCGCACCTCTCCAACTACTGTAAAAGCAGTATGTACAAAAATACGATTTTTTGTGTTTGGAGCGGATATATGAGTACATTTTATGATGAATATTATCGGTCGCCGGCAACAGAATAAATCCAGAACAGAGAATAGAAGAATAGTGCAATTCCACATATCATTGAAGTAAGCCCAATCAATCCATAGACTAAAATTCGAGAATCCTTTTCAAATCCTGAAAATGGTTGCACTGCAAACACATGACGGATGATTCGCCCTAAACCCCCTTCGGCGAATATATCGTCGGGGTGAAGCACTCTGCCTGATAAAGCACTTGAACGAAGAATGAGCAATACTCCCGTGACAATCATTGACAGTGCTATGATAATCATACAATACTTCTTTCTACAAATAGGTTGATTTTCTATAGAGTATCGAATCAGAACTCATTATAAAAGGACTTTTTTCATTGACACTTGGTATCATAATTTCCAAAATATAGTAATTAAATCATTTTTTGAAAATTNNATTATATATGAAGATATTGCTTACGTATTTTCCAAAGGAAATGAGAGAATAAATTCCGTCCCTTGCTCTAAGTCACTTTTACATTCGATAGTAGCATTAAGAGCAAGTGCATACATTGTGCAGACAGTTAGTCCTATACCAAGTCCGCCATGTGATAATTCTCTGTATTGCACACCTCTGTAAAACACATCAAATATTTTAGATTGTTCTTTGGGTGAAATGTAAGAATTAGTATTGTGAATACAGACACTGCCTTTGCCATTTTCTATCAAAGTTTTAACGGTAATTATAGCATTATCAGGTGAATAATTCATCGCATTATCAAGTATATAATGTATCATTTTTTCTATGAGTGCTTGATTGGAATGGACAAGTATATCATAATCCGTGATGCGTATATCTATCATTTGATTCGGGTTCATCATTGTTTTCCATTCGGGTACATATTTTAAAACAATGGCTGTTAAATCCGTTACACTCATATAAACATCCAAAACGGATGACTGCGCCTGTGTGAGAAGTTGAGCACTGTCTAATATGGAGCGCAAAGAAGCTGTTGCTGTATTCATCGCTTTACAAAACGCTTTTATCTGTGACCCATGTGAAAATTCTTCAGAATTATCAATCATTTTTTCAATAACACTAATACCTAATGTAACTGCGGTTAAAGGTGTTCTGAATTCATGCGAAATATGTTTCACAAATGCTTCATGAATGTGGCGAAAATTATGCTCCTTATTGATGAGGTTATCTAATTGTGCCGTTCTTTCTTTTACTAAAAGTTCTAATTGTTTCTGCTTTTCTATGGCATCATCATGCTTCTTTTGAATTTTCTCGATTTTCTTTTCGGTTTCGGTAGTGACAATTTTTCTTAGAACTTCTTTGCCGACAATGTTTTCCGATAAATCATGAAAAATTTTAAATTGGATTAATGATTCTTCTGCTCTGTTTTGTTGTTCATACAGTTCCGAAAGATTTTTTCTAATAATCATTTCCATCTTCTCGTCGGAATTATCCGATGCATACTGTAATCCTGTAATGAAAAGAGCTTCTGCTTGTTGAGGATTGTAATATGGTGTTTCCGGTATCGAAAATAATTGCGCTTTACATAAGAGCACATTCTGTGCCTCACCCGCATTGTTTGTTGATATATGAGTTATTTCAGCTTGCTCAAATAATTGTAATGCTTGATAGTACTTTTCTTGTTTTAGATAACATTCACCAATCATGCGCAGGGAATTTGCTTGACCTGTTTTGTCTTCGACTTTTTCTTTAATAGTAAGTGCTTCAGAAAAATAGAGTATGGCATCATCATATATTTTTTGAGAAAAAAACATGTTTCCAATATGCATAAGGCAATGTGCTGTGCCATTTATGTTCTTTGTTTCATTACGTAGAAGCATGCTGTCACGATAATACTGTAATGCAGTATCATAGTTTTTTAAGTGTTCATGAACGGATCCTATATTTAGATAACATATAGCAATCCCATTTTTATTACTTTGTTCTATTTCATATTCTAATGCTTCTGTAAAAAACTCAATAGCATCCGAATAACGACCAATATTTAAATAGATAAGACCAATATTGTTAATTACCGGTGCTATATTGTCTTTTATTCCTTCTCTTTTGCGTATATTGTAACTTGTTGTAAAATGCTCTAATGCTTTTGCGAACTCTCCGACAGCTATATGTAGCATACCAATATTATTGTGAATACGTGCTGTCCCTCGTGAGTTATTATGAGAAGAATAGTAGTCTAAAGCTTTCTTGTACCAATCATGCGCACTCGCATAATTCGATAAGTTTCTCTCTATTATTCCCAGATGATTGTACAAAGTGGGTAATTCAATTGTTGTTAATTGCTTTTCGCTAAGAGCCAGAACTTTCAATAAATGTTCTTTTGCTTCAATAAAGTTTGAGTTTTGATATAGAGCTAAGGCATAGTAAAAAAGAGCATTTCCCAATGGGGCAAAATTATGAGTGTCTTGATATGAAGCTATTAATAGAGGGGCTTTTTCGATTATTGCAATATAGTCATAGTTATCATAAAGAGTCTTCAAAGATGCAACATTGTCGGAAGTTTCTCTTTGTAGATGTGTATTTAACGATGAGTCTATTGGAGTATCCGTATGTGTCATTGTGAGATTCCTTCAACATTTTTTGGCTTTATGTCATGATATATATGCAAGATACGAAAAATTCACCATTGAAGATACGTACTTTACCATGATGCGATATGCCGGTATGAGTCATTCTGTGCATCATCTTGTTGTGCTATCGTCTGTATCGTTACCTTGTTTAAGGGTAGCTTCAGCACAAAATTTCATGCCATTTATGATTAACTGTTCTCGGTAATAGACATTTTTTAATTTTGGCATTAAGGTATTGTATAAAAAATGACCGTCACCTCCGGTCATAATAATCGGTGAATGGGAAGGGAGTGTTTCACTATCGTACAGATGTTGTAAGGAACGTTCTATTCCTCCTATACAAGCATTAACGATACCTGTTTGAAGAGCGGCATTGGTATTCTTGCCATAAATCTCACTTTTGTCGAATACGTGTATAAGAGGTAAAGCGGAAGTAAAGTTATGAGCGGCTTTTGCCATTGTATTGAAGCCGGGTAGAATAATCCCGCCAAGAAGAGTGAACGATTGTGAGAGTATGTTTAACGTAATCATTGTCCCGCAATCAATGGTAACAAAAGGCGGGGGGAATTCCAGCAATGCACCCAAAACACCAAGTATTCTATCTGTTCCCATACCCTGAACGTGGCTCAGATCAATGTGTTTATTTATAGGCAAGAGGGATTCTATTGAAATAAAGGTATAGTCTGAAAGTACTCTTTTTACTGACTCAGATTTCGGAATATTCACGGATGAGTAGTAAATTGAACAGGTATTCTGTACTCCTGCTAATGCTTGCTCGAGATTATGAACGAATTGCTCTTGATAATCAAAGTGGTGTAAGGTGTCGCTAATGAGAACTTTGAGGCGTGTATTGCCAAAATCCATATATATATGCTTAGAAGAGATCATACAGCACGCTGTCTCCATTTGTGATTGTAAGTGTTTCACCTACGAAAGGCGGCAAGGCAACGATTAGATGCCCATCATCGGATAACCCTTGCGCAATACCTGTTTGCCCTGAGTTAAGGATTGAGATTGCTTTGCCCTCTATATTGAGAGTTTCTTCCCATCGTTTTAGTGTAATGGCAGGATAGGTGATTGCTTCCGAGAGTAGAGGTGGTATAAGATTATAGAGTTTTGTAATGATGTCTGCGGGTGTGGAGTGAATTCCCAACATATGTAATGATACTGCTTGTAATGAGTCCGGAAAGTTTTCTTGTGCAATATTGAGTCCAATACCGATGATTGTTGAGTGAAGTGAAGAGCCAAGGTAGTCGTTTTCGACTAATATGCCGGCAATCTTAGACTGTTTGCCATTATATAAAGCATAAACATCATTCGGATACTTGAGAGCAAAGTTTGCTTGAGGGGCTAATGCGTGGAGCAATTGCAGCACGAGAAGGGAGCCGCTTGCCTGCAAAGCAATCGGAAGTGATGAAAAACTATGCTGCTGATGGGTAATGCCTATGGAAAGATAAAGATTCTCATGAGGGTTGCCTAACCAGGTTTTGCCATTTCGTCCGCGTCCTTTTGACTGGGAATCAGCTGATATTATCACAAATGGAGAGGTATTCAGCAGTTTTCTGGCTTCATCATTGGTAGAAGTGACCGAAGAAAGATGAAAAAAAGAAGGGATCAATGAAGTCATGTTAATATTTTTATTTTACAATGATTTATGTGTGTTTTTTATTGATGACGAGGGTGTTATGCTGACTACAAAATTGTACTTTTTTCAAAAAAAGTTGATTAATAAATTTGTTTATATGGAAAAAGTCCTTAATTTTGCAGTCCTATCACGAACGCAGTAGTTGAAACTGATGCGGGGGCAATAGACAAAGCAAGAGAGCGTACTTTGAAAACAGAGGATAGAATTACGATATTTCGAGACGATTACGTTTTGGGATATTGTAATCAGTACACACAAGTGTAGTACAATTGAGCAGTCAATTTTTTATAGCAGTAGCAATCGCAAACCTTGAACAAGGAAACAAACACGTTAAAATACAACGGAGAGTTTGATCCTGGCTCAGGACGAACGCTGGCGGCATGCCTAACACATGCAAGTCTAGGGTGTAGCAATACACACTGGCGCACGGGTGAGTAACGCGTAGATCATCTGCCCCTATCACCGACATAACTCTTGGAAACGGGAGCTAATATCGGATGAGGTGAGCAATCATCAAAGTTTCGACGGATAGGGATGAGTCTGCGTCTGATTAGGTAGTTGGTGAGGTAATGGCTCACCAAGCCTACGATCAGTAGCTGGTCTGAGAGGACGAACAGCCACACTGGAACTGAGACACGGT
>DDTD01000061.1 GCA_002344005.1 Ignavibacteria bacterium UBA2373
GCAATACTTTATACGGTACTGTAGCAATATGAGCGCCTGCTTTGGCACATTGCAATACATGAATCGGGTGGCGGATGGAAGCGGCTATAATTTGTGATTCTAAGCCATGAACATCCCAGATTTCGCATGTATCTTCGATTGCTTGTAAGCCATCGGTGGCAACATCATCCAAACGTCCCAAGAATAAACTCACATAGGTTGCTCCCGCATTATTGGCAGCAAGGGCTTGAGCTGCGGAAAATATCAAGGTCACATTCGTCGGCACTTCTTGGCGAGATAATGATTTCACAGCCGCCAAACCTGCCGGTATCATCGGTATTTTGATGGTTGCATCAGGAAACCATGACAATATCTCATCTGCCTCACGTAACATACCGTCTGTATCGGTGGAAACCACTTCAACAGATAAATGTCCGCCTACGGTTTTATGAATATCCAAAATCAAAGAACGTATGTCCAAAGACGGGTCTTCTTTGGCAAGAAGCGAAGGATTAGTGGTGACACCACTGATTATACCGAGTGATGCGGCATGGCGTATGTCGGCGATATTTGCCGAATCTACATAGAGTTGCATAATAAATAGTTCCTTTGTTTTGTTAAAAATCACCACGTTGATGCATGCAAAATTACGATACACGACATCAGTAGCGAGCCATTATATGATTTACATAGTTTTTTCTCTTCTTGTAACGTTCACCGTACACAGGTTATTTTTGCAAAAATTTGTTTCAACATTAATGAACGGATACTAACGATGAACTCACAAACAGTTGACCATTTGCTCTCTTTACCCCATGATGAATTACAGCATCACAATATAGAAGAAATGATGCGTGAGTTTATAGCCAAGCTCAATAGCGGTGATATACGTGCTGCGGAATGTGACAGCGATGGCGAATGGAAAGTTAATACATGGGTAAAACAAGGTATTTTACTCTGTTTTAAATTGGGAATGATGCAAGATTATTCTATGGGAGGAATGCCTTTTTTCGATAAACACACTTTACCATTGCGCCCGGTGACGCTCGAAGACGGCATTAGAATAGTACCCGGGGGATCGGCTATACGAACCGGATCATATATTGCATCCGGTGTAATATGTATGCCACCTATGTATATAAATATCGGAGCTTATGTGGATAGTGGTACTATGGTGGATTCTCATGCTTTGGTAGGTACATGTGCTCAAATTGGCAAAAGAGTGCATATCAGCGCAGCAGCGCAAATTGGCGGTGTCTTAGAACCTGCCGGCGCACGTCCCGTGATTGTCGAAGATGATGTGATGATTGGCGGAAATTGTGGTGTATATGAGGGTGTGATGATTCGTCGCAGAGCAGTATTAGGTTCGGGTGTGATTCTTAATGCTTCGACAGTGGTCTATGATCTTGTCAATGAATGTACATTGCGTGCCACTGCCGATGCTCCGCTTGAAATACCCGAAGGTGCGGTCGTTGTGCCGGGTTCAAGAGCAGTGCAATCACCATTTGGTAAAGAGCATGGATTGGCTGTGGCAACACCCATTATTGTCAAATATCGTGATGAAAAAACAGATGCCCGCACGGCTTTGGAAAGTGCATTGCGTTAAAAACTTAGGGGAGGGAAAAAATACTTATTTAAGCAACAAGCAAATTTTGTTTATGCAAATGTAGCTGATTTTTTAAATGTTGCTTTTTTCGGAATTACAGTCAAAGAATGGAAGAAAACCAATCTTGACCAAGGAGGAAATATCAGAGAATATGCAACATTGGGGCAATTAGTTGTATTAAGTAATATGGAAGGAATTAATGCTTTACTTATTCAAAAAGGATTATCCCAAAGTGAACAAGCTCATTCAACTCAACAAAGTCGTTATTACTCAAATGAAATCATTCATTGAAAGTAAAGCGATTAAGAAACTAAAATAAAGCGGACGTAATTGCAGACAACTACTAACAGATCTAACTCTTGCACAACACATCGGTGATTTTTTATAAAATGAGTGATAATGGGATAGATAAAGCTTGGGGCGGATTCTACAGCAATGAACTTGTAAATCACTGTGTTTACTCCGGTATAGAGAAATTTCCTTTACTCATATTTGGATGGATAAGCAAAGTTTTGTAGTTTTGAGGAAACAAATGACGTTTTGCGGTAATATGAGAGGCGCATCTATAGAATTGCAGAAGTACTTCATTGACAAACTGCGTTTGCATTCAGTAACTACGCAAATCTGGCTCTCGTTAGCGGTAATACTATGACGAGACATAACAAGGCAAAAATGAATTAGAATGACGGACTTGATAAAAAAAATTAAACTTGAAAAGTGGCATTTTTATTTGCTTGGATTTATTCTCATAAACTTTGGGATAGGAATAATTACAGGGTATAGACTAAATCAAAACTTAACGTTTATACTAAAAGTTATTTTATACTTGACAGGGCTTGTTTTGTTCCTGACGACAATTAGACAATTTAAGAAAACAGTAATTTATTATTCATTTTATGCAATTTCAGGTATTTTGACAGGACTGTTTTTTTTATTCGGTGGAATTTTCCTTGCTATTTTGTCTTCACTTGTATTAATTCCTATTTTTCCAAAACAGACAGAATATAAAACAGAGACAATAAATATTTACGACAGATTTCAAGGTTTTATGGCTCGTTGTTACTCATATGAAGTTGTTGAACCTAAACTATTCATATTTGAAAAACATTTAGGCTTTATAAACATTGACAGACCTATTGACGCAGACAAAGACGAATTTAATTTAAAAAACAACACGATTATTTATAAGTACGAATTGGATAATGACGGACAAACAACAGTTAGAGACACGACTGAAATACTTAATTTTGAATAGAAGTACTACCGCTAACAGCCGTTTTGCAAAAGCGGGGGTTTGGTGCTACTATGATAGTGAAGTGCTAAATTCGAGCTTTGTGCATCTAATGAAGTTCAGTGCTGAAAATCCCCGCCTTCGCAAAGCGGCAATACGTTATAGGGTATTTTAAAGGACGATAAACCAATGTATTATTTGATTGCAACTTTATATATTATCTTTATATTTTCATTAATAGCTGCCCTGACTTGTTTGGCGATTGTTCCGCTATTTTTTGTAATTAAACATTTAAAATCAAAGTATTGGGTAAATTCAGTTTGGCTAACAGATAAAAAGACTAAGATAATCTTGGCTTCTATAACGATAATATTTGCAGCGTTTCAGACTTATACAGCATTCTATCCAACCGACAGTTTTTACGAATCGGAGTTTTCTGACAACACCAATATTGGCTTTCCCGACAATGCAAAGATATTAGTAAAAGGTTCTACTTATCCCGACATACATGGAGACTACTCTGCATCAGCAATTATTCATATAGACGAACCAACTATTAAGAAACTCAGGGAAAATATTCGTTCCAACAAAAATTTCAAAAAGGACTCAAGACCTTTCTTGTTTGGTAACGACATTAGAGAAAATTCAAAGGAGTTTAATGAAAAATTGTTTACTGATAATTACTATTGGAATTTGACAGAAGATGGAACATATTATTTTAATATTGCATTTGACACAATGAACAATTTAGTGGCATTCGATAGAGTAACATGGTAATAAAAACGTCTATAATAGCGCCTAAGAGCAAGTGGCTGTTTATCTTAATGTCAAGTTTTTGACTTTTAATCCAAATTTTTCTTATATTTGACGTGAGACGCTTCGGAAAAGTCACCTGCGTCAAGCTGCAAAACGTTAGCGGTAATGCTATGAAGATAGAACAAACCAAACATATCATCCGACTTTTGACCGACAAAGGTGTTCACTTTGACAGCGGACTGACTGACGATGAAGTTTTGCAAATAGAGACAAAATTCAATCTCCAATTTCCACCTGACCTTAAATTGTTTTTACAGACAAGTTTGCCGACCTCTGACAGTTTTGTAAACTGGCGACTTGGACTAAAATCGAAAAGCGAAGCCGAGAAAATATTTTCACGACTTGACTGGCCATTAGAAGGTATGTTATTTGACTTGCAATCGAACGAATTTTGGGTTGACAGTTGGGGCAATCGTCCAGAAAACTATGACCACAAAGTTTTAATTGCGAAAAGACACTACGAAACTTATCCGAAACTAATTCCTATTTATTCGCATCGTTACATTCCAAGCCGACCTAACGAAAATGACAATCCAGTTTTTTCTGTTCACCAAATGGACATTATTTATTATGGTTACAACTTATCGACATACTTTGCAAACGAATTTGGTTTTGCTCTGACAGAAGAATTTGAGTTGCTTGACGAGCCGAAAAAAGAAATAGAATTTTGGAGTGATTGGACAGGATAAAATATGACTAACGAAGAACCACATACCGCTAACACGGGTAACTCTTGCACAACTCATCGGTAATTTTTTAGAAAAATGTGTGATAATGTATAAAGCGTAGGACATCTATCACAGTAAAGAATATTATGTTGCAATAATTTATGTGTTTTTTATTAAATTTAATAGGTAAAATTAAAAATGAAATCAATATTTTATATCGCTGTAATATTCTTTGTTCTATTTGAAATAATAAATGTATATTTTGTAATGCCGCTACCCGGTAGCCAACAAATAGATAGTATTGACTTCGCTTATTTTATTTATAGTTGGCGATGGACATTTCGTCTCTTATTATCTATACTTTTATTGGTGGGTTTGTTTAAGTCACAGTGGAAAAGGAAATGGATACCGATAATTCCGCTCACTATATTTGCTGTTGTAATTTATGTCCTAAACTTTATAATGACGGCAGATGCAATATTTACACAACCTGAAAAATTACAATTGGCAAATGCACAAAACAATAAAGTTGACTCTAATCGGTTAGTCATTGGTGTTGTTGATAATGGTATTGCCAAAGCTTACCCCTTACAATATTTAGGATATCACCACTTTATATATGATACACTTAATAGTAAGCCGATTTTAGTAACTTATTGTACAGTGTGCCGAACAGGGCGTGTGTATGATCCGACTGTCAATGGTAAAGTAGAAAAATTTAGATTAGTTGGTATGGATCATTTTAATGCAATGATAGAAGATGAGAGCACTAAAAGTTGGTGGAGACAAAGTACAGGGGAAGCGATCGCAGGAAAGTTAAAAGGTGCAAAACTTATTGAACTGCATTGCAGTCAGGTTAGTCTCTCGCAATGGTTGAAGTTGTATCCAAATTCACTTGTTATGCAAGCAGATTCACTTAGTGTCAATAGTTACGATACTTCCTTTAACTATGAAAGCGGTAAAAGTAAAAGGAGTTTGACAGGTACGAATAGTCAAAGCTGGAAAGAAAAAAGTTGGGTTATAGGCGTAAAAATTAATCAAAAAAGCAGAGTGTTTGATTGGAATGAATTACTCCGGAAAAGAATTTTGCATAGTAATATAGATGATACCAAATTTTTCGTTGTTCTTTGTAAAGATAATAAAAGTTTTTTTGCCTATAAGAACAATTCTGCTGATATGCCGACGATTGTTGATGACACAATTTTCCTTCAATCGAAAAGATACAAAATGAATGGCGTTGGAATAAATACCTCATCCCATCTAATACCCCTAACGGCTTATCAAGAGTTTTGGCATAGCTGGAAAACATTTCAACCCAACACACTCAAATGATATTGTATAATGATAGCTCTTTATACATTGATTCTGTAATTTCCTTTTTCCCCTTGAATCAAAAGAGACTAATAATAAAAAATAAAAAACTCCTAATGGACTTGTTTCGATATAAAGTAAATAAACTTGAACTATGAAATTATTAACAACACAATTGGGCAGACTTCGGATAATCGCTTTTATAGAAGGCATATCGTTTTTAGTAATACTTTTCATAACGATGCCTTTAAAATATGCCTTTCAAATGCCTGAGCCAAATAAGTTTTTTGGGCTTGCTCATGGCTTGTTATTCGTATTATATGTTTTTGCTGTTATTCAAATTACAATAAAAGAACAGTGGAACATACAAAAAACACTATTAGCACTTTTGGCTTCGATTATTCCATTCGGTACATTTTGGGCAGATAGCAAACTCTTCAAGCAGGGGCAATAAGTTTAATCTATCATGATATATAGAATCCTTGTTGTTATGTAGCTAATTTTTTGTGGTTTTGAAAAAAATAGAACATTACATTGTACTAAGACAAAAATTTGATATTAAACAATATATATTATGAAAATTCTTTTATCTTCTCTACTGGTATCTTTTTTTTCTTTATCAGCTTTTGGACAAGACATTGAAATAGCAAATTCGACTTTACATCAATATTATAATACGAGAGATTTTTGTGTTTCCGTAGATGAAAAAGAGGTCTATTTCACAATTCAAAGTCCAAATCAAGAACTTTCTCAAATAGTATGCGTTAAAAATAATATATGGAACAACCCTGTCTTGCTTTCTTTTTGTGACAATTATTCTTATTTAGAGCCATTTTTATCTTTTGATGGAAAAAGATTGTATTTCTCATCTAATAGACCTAAAAAAGAAGGCGACACTGCTAAAAGTGATTTTGATATTTGGTATGTTGAGCGTTTAAATGAACGGAGTAAATGGTCAAAACCAATAAACTTGGGTTCACAAGTTAACTCGGAAAATGATGAGTTTTATCCAACTCTTGCGGACAATGGTAATCTATATTTTACAATGGATGCTAAACAGGGGCTCGGCAAAGATGATATTTACGTTTGTCAATGGCAAGACACTCATTATTCTAAACCTCATATACTTAGTGATAATATTAACAGTGAGGGATATGAATTCAATGCATTTATAGCCAAAGATGAAACATTTATTATTTATACGAAATACAATTCAAAAGATGGTTTAGGTAGCGGTGACTTGTATATCGCAAGGAAAAAACCTAATGGAACATGGGGTAATCCGGAAAATATGGGAAATATTATAAATACTAAATTTATGGAATACTGCCCATTTTACCATCATAAAACCAATACTTTGTATTTTACCAGCAAACGATCCCATCTTATACCTGAAAAATATAAAGACATAAAACAATACTTGAAGAAGATTTCATCAAGTCATAATGGTCTGAGCAAGATTTATAAATGTACTATTAAACTTTAGCGGTATTGCACTACCATATATATGTACCACTCAACTTTTGTATGTATTAATGAAATATCACTATGCAATCATCAACTTAACTACAAGGAAGTGCATTTTAGGTACATAATAACAAAAGAAATATTGAATCTATGAAATAAGAGTCTTTTTATTCGTTTAGTACTTGATAAAATAGGTATCAACATGGAATTGCACTTTTGTATAATATTCCGTTTTATTATTTCATAATGCTATTGAATATCAATGATTTACGATGTAGCGCAAAGATACATAACCATAAGGTGACATACTATCGCATATCCTATTTCGCAGATTTTTTTTTCAAATTTTCTGCAAAAATCTTAGCAGTTTCAGCAGCAGAATTAGCAATATCCGTTACTGTTGATACAAAAGGATCGGATGAGTTCATAAATTCTTCTCTATACTTTTGCGCTGCTGCCCTCATATTATCCGCTACGCTTTCCTCTTTGTTGTCATCCTGAGTTGCATAATGCGGAGCATTGTATGGACGCGGTGCATCATTATCAGCTTGTGCGAAACCTCCATTCAAGATACGAGCATATTCTCCCGAATCTACCCATTTTTTTAATTCTACTAAACGCAATACGGGAAAAGGATGAGTTCTACCCAATAAATTCAGCATCTTATGGATGCCGTCCACCATTGTCCCTCCAGACTCATATTCATACGCTTGTACAAAAAATTCATTAATATTCATTTCGGAAATTCTATTCCCTCCGGCTAATTTCATTTCTAAGGTATAACAAATATCGGGGTCTTGTACAACAAGTAATCCCGCACGGTCACAGGATAATTCACTTTTACGATACCATTCCATAAGTGCAATACGAATAGCTGATAAAGCTGCTGCTCCAAGTGGTATGCTTGATAAAATAGGCATAGAAAAATGTGTCAATAATATAAGCAATGTCGAGTATAACATGTGCCCTGACATACAATGACCTAATTCATGGGCAATAACTGCCAACAGTTCTTCTTCGCTCAATGTATCCAAAAGTGAAGAGTTGAGTATGATAAATGGATTGTCCATACCAATGGCACGTGCATTGACAAATGGGCTTGCAGAAACATAGAGTTCCGGTATTTTTTTCACGTCTAAAATATGACATGCCTCACGAAACAAAGTATTGACTTTTGGAAATTGTCGCTCTGATACCCGCACTGATGATGAGAGTGCAATCAGACGCAAAGAACGCTCAACAGTCACACCGACCATTTTTTGTAACAATACATCTAAACCGGGTAATGATTGTAATGCTGAAAGTGCTGCTCTATCGGCGGGATGTTCCCATGCACGGGAGCTGATATTAGGGAAACGAACTTTGGAATGGCGCATATACATTATAGATTAACAATGAAAAACAAATATACAATAAAATGTATAGATAACCATATGTCCGTGCAAAAAGTATTGTATAAGTAGAGATTGTTTTTTATATGTTGTACCATAGGGAAAAATGATTGTATGTTGATGTATAATACAAAAAGGTCATATCAATCTTTATGTCTATTCTATCATAGACCATGTTTCTGTATCTTTTTGCACATATCCGAAAAGTTTTGTAGTTTTGGAGAAATGAAAACAGTGCGACAATAATTACCAATAATTGTATGACAGATACTACGGCAACCTACTACGTTTATGTTTACATAGACCCAAGAAATTTTGAAGAGTTTTACTATGGCAAAGGAAAAGGGAGTAGAAAAATTACTCATCTTTACGATAACAGTGACACTGAAAAAGTAAAACGTATTAAAGCAATAACAAAAGAAGGACTTGAACCCATAATTAAAGTCATTGCTACAGGACTTACAGAAAATGAAGCCCTTTTGATTGAGAAAACTCTCCTTTGGAAATTAGGTAGAAGCCTAACCAATGTATCATCCGGACATTTTGCTGAAAAATTCAGACCACACAATACATTTCATCAAGACCTTTCGGGGTTTGATTTCAATAATGGACTCTATTATGTAAATGTTGGAGAAGGTATTCACCGATGCTGGGCTGATTGCAAAGAATTTGGTTTCTTATCAGCGGGACAAGATATAAAATGGAGCAACCCAATGCGAACCTTAGAACCCGGCGACATCGTGGTTGCTTACCTTAAAAATCGTGGCTATGTTGGTATCGGCAGAGTAACTGAAAAAGCAATCAGAGTCAATGATTTTAAAGTTGATGAGAAACCATTAAGGCAATTACCACTCAAAGAACCCAATATTTTTGACAACTGTGATAATGAAAAATCAGAATTTCTTGTGAAAATTGATTGGATAAAAGCAGTGGACAGTAAAAAAGCAAAGTGGAAAAGTAAATCAGGTCTGTTTACAACTCAACTTATTAAAGCTTCATTACAAGCACAAAAGACAACACAAAATTTCTTAGAAGCTGAGTTTGATATTAAATTCAAAGATTTATTATTGACATAATGATAATAATTTGAGTAAAAAGTAATAATGAGAAAATTCTTTCTTCGAAGTTTAGATACATAGATGCTGTGTAATAATAAAGTATAGTATCATTTTCAAAAAAAAACTCCTCCGAATATAATTTCAGAGGAGTTTTGTGTTTTATAGTGCATTATTAATTATCGCATTTCGGGTATGCGTACTTTGCCGTCCCGTCTGTAGCCATTGACTTCTTCAAGAGTCATAGATAAAAATGTATGCGTTTGAGGAACAATGAGATGGACAATATCTTTGAAAATATCAATTTTGATAAGTTTCGCTTCACCTTGGGGTGTAGAAAATATAGAATCCAAAGGTGGATAATTACGTAAGGCTGTCACATAATTATCAATTTCATAGAGTAAACAACATTTAAGTCGTCCGCACATACCGCTCAATTTGCCGATATTATTGGGTAATTGTTGAGCTTGAGCATGTTCTATAGTAACTTGGTCAAATGCTTCCAAGAAAGTGGAGCAGCACAATTCAAGCCCGCAGGGACCTATGCCGCCGAGTCGTTTTGTTTCTAAACGTGCATGGATTTGACGTAATTCAATGCGTGCTTTATAGGTAATGGCTAATTGGCGCACTAAATCGCGAAAATCCACACGTTCGGGCGATGTAAAAAATACCGTTAATTTTTGTCGGTCAAATTGCCATTCCACTTCCGAGACCTTCATCAATGGAATTTCTTTTTTCACTAAGTGTCTTGTTTTAAAAAGAATGAGTTTTTCTTCATCGCTATTGTGTTTTTGCTGGGTAATATCTTCCTCAGTAGCATTACGCACAATAGACCATTGCGGATATTTTGCATCACTTTCTTTTTTCCATTTATTTGCAGCAATCACTCCCACAGCGCTGACCCTGCCAAATTCCAGCCCTTTATCAATTTGGACAATAACCGGTTCGCCGAGAATAACCTGAATATTATTCTCATTCTTAAATATAGATTTTCTATTGCCTTTGAATGACACTTCCACAAGGCGATGTGTTTTGCCTGTGTCATAGCCAAGATAATCATTAAAAAATGCGTATTCTTGTTCTGTTTGCAATGAATCAATCGCTGTGCCGCACCCACCGCCGCAATTTTTACAAGAGCCTCCATCTTTCGATGATTTCGTGCTGCATGCCGTGCAGTGTGATTTACGTTTGCGAATACTTGTTGCTATGGATACTTCAGCCGCAGAGGGTAAGGTATCCGGCGAGGGTAATTCTATTTTTGTTACTGTCATTGTTTGTTCTGTCTGTGATAAAATATGAGCTGCTTTTTGAGTAAATATGAAAATAAGGATTATGGCTCAAATATCATCATGCCAATAAAGCCTGATTTTGCGCCAATGTTGTCGAGTATATGGTAGTATGTGCTGTGAAATGATAGTACATATTACAACCATCCAAGTACGAAATATGCTCACAAGGAGCCGTACACATCAATCATTTACGCCCAAAAATACGTTACGACACACTAAAAGCAATGAAATAAGTATCAAAGGGGGGTGAATATTGCGTTGAACTAAACCCACAGCTTCCTCTGCTGCATTGATTGCGGCAGGATAATCGGCATGGGGGAAAGCAGTGGCAAATTTTATGATTGTGTCAATTTGATCGCTATTGATAATCAGCGATGCGTCGGCTGTCCGAGCATACACATACACATCCCGCAGCCACAAGACTAAAAGCCCCAACATGGTGGAAAGTTGTTTGCGATCTTGTGTGCCGCTGAAACGTTCCATGATATGAAATGTCTCCAAACGATAACGCACCCGTCGCAATGCCGCACGTAAAAGGGTGATGACTTCCTCACGCAAACGCTTCATGTCTTCATCTAAAAATTGCATGGCGCGCGAATAACTGCCTTGAGCAAAAGAAGCTATTAACCGCGCTTCTTCTTCGGTAATAGAAAAACGTTGATGCAAGGCTACCGTTAACTCACTATCGGGTAAAGGGTCGCAGTAAATTTGCTGACATCGTGACATAATAGTCTGGGGTATGGCTTCACGACGTGATGTTGTCAATATCAATGTCACATTAGGGTTCGGCTCTTCAAGTGTTTTCAAGAAAGCATTGGCTGCCTCAACGGTCATTTCATCGGCTTCGGACACAATGACTACGCGGTGTCCTGATTGCGATTGTGACATGGAGATGCTGCGCTTTATATCACGTATGGAGGCAATGCGTATTTGTCGTGCATTAGCGATACTCACATTGTGATAGGGATTTTCTGCTTTGATGCGTAATTGTTCTTGGATTTCTTCAATTTGTGCATCGGTTAATTTAAACAAAGGCGAATCATCGCGTGTTTCGGCTGATTTGGTGGCGGGTAAAGAAAACACAAGTTTAATATTCGGATGCTCCAATTTATCGGCTTGCATACAACTGCGACATTGATTGCACGGCTCTGTACTCGGCAATGTACGACGTTCACAATTAAGTGTTTTTGCCAATGCTAAAGCCAAGGCATCTTTACCTATGCCCTCCATACCCCAAAATAAATATGCATGAGCTATTTTTTCTTCATGCAATGCTCTGCGCAATAATTCTTTTACTCTGTGCTGACCGATAACCGAAGACCAAGACATACGATGCCGTATAAAAAAGAAAAGTCTGAAAAAAGAGAAGGCGACACCGGATGAGCATCGCCTTCATAATGAGTGTATGCACTTATTGTCGTGCTGCACCGATTTTTTTACGTAACACACTGTGTTTCATGCCATAACCGAAGTATATTACAAAACCGAGAGCAAGCCATATAATTAAACGAAGCCATGTGTCGCCGGGTAATGATGCCATCATCGCGAGACAAGCAAGAATACCAAGAATAGGAACGACAGGCACAAAGGGCGTTTTGAATGCTCGCGGTAAATCGGGCTGTGCTTTACGCAAGACAATAATACCAAAGCATACAAGAACAAATGCCAATAATGTACCGATACTTGTCATCTCACCCACGACATCAGCAGGAACAAAAGCAGCAAATAAACTTACAAAGACCATAAAGAGAATATTGGATTTCCACGGTGTCTGGAATTTCGGATGAACATCAGAGAAAATTTTCGGTAATAAACCGTCTTTGGACATAGAGAAAAACACCCTTGTCTGTCCCATGAGCATCACCATAATTACCGACGAATATCCGGCTAAAATGGCTATGATAATTGCTTTATTGAGCCAAGGAAATGCAGGGATTATTTTTCCGTCAGCTCCCATATTTCCCATGTGATCTATTGCCACAGCCACCGGTGCAATACCATCAGCACCTTGGAAACTGGTATAATTGGCAACACCTGTCATCACATGTGCAAAAAGGATATAAAGAACGGTACATATTGCCAAAGACACCAAAATACCAATTGGCATATCGCGCTTCGGATTTTTTGCTTCCTGAGCTGCTGTCGAAACAGCATCAAATCCAATGTACGCAAAGAAGATAATACCCGCAGCACGCACAATACCGCTCCAACCGAAATCGCCGAAATTACCTGTGTTCTCAGGAATATACGGCGTATAATTGGCAGTATTAATATATGCCCAACCAAGAGCAATAAAAATAAGTACCACCGCTATTTTTAAGGCAACAATCACCCCATTAACTGTCGCTGATTCTTTTGTACCTTTTATCAATAATAATGACATCATCACGACGATAAACACAGCCGGCAAATTTATCATACCGCTTGCGGTTGTGCCATCAATGAGCGTCACAGAATTAAAAGGCGATAATGTTAATGCGGCGGGCAGATGAATGTCATAATAAGCGAAAAATTTTACAAGATAGCGCGACCAACTGATGGCAACCGTGGCTGCTCCTACGGCATATTCGAGTACCAAATCCCAACCGATAATCCATGCCATAAATTCGCCCATTGTTGCATACGAATATGTATAGGCACTGCCAGCAACAGGTATCATGGATGCAAATTCGGCATAACATAATCCGGCAAAACCGCAGGCAATGGCGGCAATAACAAAGGAAATAGTAACGGCGGGTCCGGCATTATGGGCTGCTGCTCCGCCTGTGATGGAAAAAAGTCCGGCACCTATAATAGCGCCTATGCCGAGTGCAACTAAGCTGGGTGCGCCCAATGTACGCTTCAAGCTATGTTCTGAAGAGTTCCCGTGCACACCATGCTCTTCATGCAAATCTGTTATGGATTTAACAAATCGTGAGCTAAAAATCATCAATCCTCCGAAAAACGAGTGTATATGAAGTAATGTCCTTATTCGTGAATGCGGCTGCAAAAATAGAAAGGAAACAGATTCATGCAGCAGAAATTCCCAAGAATACATGTAATCATCAAAAAAAAATTCATTATACACTCAGTTAAGAAAGGTTTTTTATCTTTTTGACGGTGACAAAGTGGTAATTTAGAGAGCATTTTGTCTGCATAGATGAGAAGAACAGTGAACAACACACAACCAGAAATGAAAGAAAATGAAGGGAAAGAGCAAGAGAATACATCCGTTCTTTTGCTGCGTTTTGAATATGACGGCACGAACTATTGCGGTATGCAATTCCAAGAAAACGGCATAAGCATTCAGCAGGAAATTGAAAAAGTCTATGAACAATTAACCAGAATACAGCGAAGATTGATTTGTGCAGGACGCACCGATGCCGGCGTGCATGGACGTGGGCAAGTAGGGCATATCTGTTATGGTAAAGAATTTACCATTCCGACTGACCGTATCCTCAAGGCATTTAACTCTAAATTACCTCGTGATATTCGCATTAATGGTGCATTACGCTGTGCCGTACCTGTGCATGCACGTTTTGATGCTCTTTGGCGACGTTACTCATATACGATAGCGCAAACGGAAAGTGTGTTTACCCGCCGTTATGCTTGGGCTGTACATTATCCGCTGGATGATGCTTTATTGCATGAAGGCGCAAGAATTTTTCTTGGCAGGCATGATTTTACCAGTTTTTCCAAATTAAATACTTCCACCAAATCATATATCTGTACGGTAGAGGAATGTCATTGGGAACGTCTTGCTTCCGATATGATACGTTTGCATATCAGAGCAGATCGTTTTGTCTATGGCATGGTACGTTCTTTGGTGGGAACAATGGTGGATATTGGCAGAGCCAGACGCACCGTGGAAGAAGTGCGCCATTCATTGCAATGCGCTGACCGTTCGCTCAATAGCTGGCTGGCACCGCCTGAAGGATTAGTCTTTGAAGAGGTGGGCTATCCACCGGAAAAAGGCGTGATATGGTGATATATCTATCGTAATGATCGCTTTTTATACCATGTGTGACCATCGGTATGTGCAATAGACCTATACTCTTCGGAGAGCATAGTAGCAAAAAAATGGTCTTGTGCATAGTATTTTTTTATATCAAAACCGGGAACAGAAAAGAAATAATTATAATTACTGTCGGCAATAATTATAATATCCGGTTTTTCCTGTATGAGACTCTGTGTTACTTTATGAAAAAAATATCGCTCTAAAGGTTGCATCGTGTTCACAGAATGATACGTAAATGTATCGGCGGATGACTGTTGATTACGATAAAAACTTCCAAGATACCAAAGAGTATTGCACCCTGTAATGTCACGCATGGGATGCTCCATAATTGCCGGGTACAAGGGTTGAGAAAAGGTTGATATCTTAAAAATAGTTTTGGCATTATTATGCTCGGAAAGCAATGAATCTGTGTTTTTTGACACCCTCGTAGGGCTGTAATTCTGTGCATACGATTCTGTTAATGTCGTACAGGTATAACATTGTCGTAGAACGATTGCCGAACACAGTATAATATAAAAATTCTTTTGTATGCTTTTGTTATGTATATATATCGGTACAAAACGCATAAATCCGAGCGATAAAGAAACAACAGAAAAAGAAGCTGCAATTTTAATATGATAATCAAAGCCTTTCATTTGAATAAGTGCCGATAGAAATGACATAGCAGATGCGATGGTACATACAGTGTGTAATAAAAACAGCGAGTCTTTTTTCTTGTAAAACAATGCATAAACACAAAGTGCGGCATATACCAACAGCGATAATTTATGCTCAAGGATAACAGAAATAGGATTTATGCCAATCATCGTATTTTGTCCGGCATACGTTTTTGCAGCATATTCGGCGATGACAAGATATTCAGGTACATGGTATGTAAATATTCCGCCCCAAAAAACCACACCTATTAATAAACCTAAGCGCATACCCTGTGTATAGTTCAGACTTTTATTTCTACTATAGGCAGATAGTTCAACACAAAGGAGTGTGAGAATAAAATATGGTTTTATGAAAGCACCTGTTATGGTCAAAAATCCTATAAAACAATCAAGAAATTTATATCTGTTGAGATTGGGTACAAGGTATTGCCGTATAAGAAAAGGAATATATGCCAGTATAAATAAATGCTCTCTTTGCCCAAAATCATAGGTTTGAAATGTAGAAAACACAAAAAAGAGTGTAATGCACAGTAAAGATTGCTCCATGAGCGAGAACAGTGTGCATTTAACAATAAGAAAAGCACATAGTATTGCACAGATTAATGTTAATCCACCTAAAAACAATGACAGCACAATGGCATCATGATGTATAAAAGAACTTATATAAGCGGGAATATATGAAATATACCAGATAGTCGGAAAATTAAAGTCAATAAAATCACGATAAGGAATTTGCCCATCAGTCATCAGTGTTGCCATGTGATAATTGAAGGCAACATCAAGATTGTGATAATGAACTTGCGATCGAATAAATGGTTGAATAAGTGATATAATTGCGCAACAAGCAATGAGAATCAAGAAAAAGCGTCGCATCATCACACCTGTTTCGAGCTTTGGTTAATGATAAAATGCAAGTGAGCCGAAAGTCACGGCTGATGCCCTTTCTCTTTCATCCCATTGTGCGTAGTGCATTATCTCGCCGCGTGTGGGTTGTAAGGTTTGCAAGAGCATATAATCAGGTGAGCAACCGCAAATTTTCCATGTATCGCGCACATCGGCAATTAAGCGAAAAAATGTATTGCCATCACATGCCGCTAATGCCTGCAATAATTCTTTGTCGGCTTTTTCTGCTTCGGACAGTTTACTGATTGCATCATAATTATCACCAAATTTTCGCCCTATATGCGATAAATCACCGCTGGAAATATAGACCGCTTTTTTACCACTTTCTTCCACAGCACGGCGTACTGCATAAATAAAATCATTGATTTCCGCACTCTCTTCTATGGTTTCTTTATTATTCATAAAACGATGGAACGATGTTACTAAAATTGGTACAATGGTGAATGGACTATTACCCCGAATATATTGCAAAAAAGGAAGTTCAAGCTCAATGGAATGTTCCGGTTTGTGGGGCATATCATTGTTTGTAAGATAATGCGGATAATATTCCAGAATTTTTTTTACTATTGCTGTATCGGTTTTTACAATCCCTAAAGGTGTACGAAAATCTTTTTCTGTGAGAATAAAAAAATCACCCCACCAATAATGGGATGTAGCAAAAATAATATAGACATCTGCATTACTTTGCTCTATTGCCTTAAATGCCGGAGGATATGAAGACCCTCCCACGCGATAATCAATATGGGGCACAATAATACCGGAAGCATTGCCCGGCATGACATCACATTCCGCCATGAGCATATCCAGATATTGTCGTAATTCTTGCTCGGAAGAAGGGTAGGCACCACCCGCACAGACAGATTCACGCACGGTGGCTTTTGCATATTCCTCTTCGATATTTCGCCGTCTTTGTTCGAAGCTGTCGCTTTCCAAATAACCATACTCATCAATACTACCGATAAAATTGCAGAGAAAATCTATATTTTCTTGCGTAGTGTGTTCACCAAATATTTTATGGGATAAACCTTGCACTGAAGTACAATTATCAAATAATTGAATAAGGGAATATGCTTGGAGTGAAAGGTAAATTTCTTCTGAGGCATAGCCGAATGTATCATGTGCACAAATTTGCTGTTCCCCATTATGGATAACCATCGAAAGTTGAATATCTTTTCGAAAAGCGGGCACGGGTGTTGTTGGCAAATAGGTCATATTTTATGGCTGTATAGATGAATGAGATGTATCGTTCATGTTTTTGACACGATATAATTGCCACCAAGGTGTGGAAGGCGAAGCATGATGTTCAAGGTGATAGCCGAAAAAATAACATGACAGCAAAGCCCACAGATGATTTTTTTTCAATGTTCTTGCTCTATGCTTCCCCATTTCATGAGTATGTGGTGTGCGATGGGGACGATAGGTACCAAAATAAAATAATTGCAGTGCACCCAATAATGAAGGCAATGCCCAATATATCCACACCTGTATTTCATTATATCGCAGAAGAAGGATATTGAACATACATGCCATAATGATAAGTTGGGAAATGGTCGTATAGCGAAACATAAACACGGCAAACCACACGAAAAAATTATTGGTAGGATAATAATCGGGGTCATCAGAATCTGCGGGATGAAGATGATGCGCCCAATGATTTTTTTGAAGACGACGAAATGACATACCGGCAAATAAAAAGCAGGCAAGAGTGCCTACGATGCGATTGCCTTTATTGCTCCGCATCACCGTTCCATGCATTGCATCATGCGCGGTAATAAATAATCCCGTACTGAGATAACCTTGTAGGGCTATATGGAAATACATCATCGGAGAAAAAAAACCGACAGAAGCATACTCCAAACTGTACCGGAGATGCGCCAGCCAAGCACACAGCACCATACTTGCAATCATCACGCCATAGAATGATTGAAAAGTGGTGGCTTGATGGGCTTTAGGATATGTGCTGAACATTCTCTCCTTCATAATCGCGCACCAGTGAACGATAAGAATCTTGGATACGCTCCGGTTGATGCGATGCCGTATTCAAATGAACCATGACCGTATTAGCTTTGACTAAGATGGTGCCATCGTCGGTTAGGCGTGCTATTTGTTCAAAACACAATGAGCTGTTTTTCATCCATGAAATACGAGTAAATAACTCATATTCCTGATCGAATAAAGCGGCATAGATATAATCAATGTCAATGTGGGCAACCACAAAGCGATGTTTCGACACAAAGGTCTGGAAATCCATAGGCAAACCAAGCGCACGGAAATATTCGATGCGTGCCGCTTCTAACCAATATAAATACACCGCATTATGGACAATGCTTTGTCTGTCCACATCATAGCTGCGGACACGTGTTCTCAACACATGGCGGTATCGAGAAAAATCTTCTTGTTGATGCAAAGTGCGTTCATGAAGCGATTGCGGTTGATGATGAACAGATGGTATTACCGACATAATTATTTTCTCCGTAGATTTGAATGCAAAATCAATATGCAAAATTAAGGATTTAAGACAATAAGGATATGTATATAGTTACCCTGCGTGCAAAGCACAGGTCTGCCAAGTCTGCCAAGTATCGAGCAATCATCGCACATGGCGTTTGTGGGGCTGTCACATCTATTGTACTTGCTCTTGTGCTTACACTCTTGAGCGCGATGTCGGTTTCGGCACAACAAAAGCGTTCTTTCCCGATAGCGCGTACCGGTAAAGTGAGTGCACAGGATACTGCAGTCATGCGATTTGCTGCAAGGCAATATTTTTTGCGGGGTATGCAATACCGGTTGCTGAGGGATTATCCGTCGGCAATTATCGAATTGCAACTTGCTCAGCGTTATGATTCCTCTGCGGTGATTGCTTATACCATAGCTCACAGCTATGCACAAATTGGCAAACGCGATATTGCGCAAGAATATCTTGCCACAAGTTTACGGAAAAATCCCGATTATATTCCGGCATTGGAATTGGAAGCCGAATTTGCCATAGACGATAATCGTTTGCTCGGTGCTATGACTATTTATGAACATATTGTGGCATTACAACCCAAAGTAAAACAAAGTCGCTATATGCTCGGGCGATTATCGGAATTCAACAATGAACGTAAAGCGATTGATATCTATCAGGATTTAATGAATGACTTTGGTGATGATATCCAATTGCTTGAGCGAATGGCTATATTACAAAAAAATATAGGCGACACAAACGGATATATGCAAACAGCAGAAAAAATAACTGCAATGGGTGATATTAATCCTCAATTTATTCAAGAGTATATAGCTGCATTATTAGATACAAAACAGTACAATAAAATCATTGATTATATAAAACCATCACGAGCATATCGCTGGGGCGAACAATTACCCAATATGATTGCTGCAATTATTGAACATTTTTTATTACTTGATTCAATCACCGTACAAAATACAAAAAGTACCATCGACACTGTATTAACTATAGTGCAGAAACATCATTTTTTACAATGGGAAATATCATACTCTGCCGGTTTATTGCGCTATGTTACCGGTGATACCTCCGCCGCCTTCACATTGTTTGAACAAAGTGAGCGATTAACCAATGATAGAGCAAGTTTACTATTATTGCAAAGTAAATTTTTGGCACAACATGATAATCCGAAAAAATCTTTGCAATTATTAAAGAAAGGGATAGTATTGTTTGACAAAGAATATCGTTTTCCATTGCAAAGTGCATTGGTGTTTGAACAATATTCTAATAAAGATTCTGCCGAAAAATATTATTATCATGCTGTGACTATAGAACCAACACGTTCAGAAATTTGGACACAATTAGGTATTTTTCATAATAGCCATAATAATTATATTGCTTCGGATTCATGCTATAAGCGTGCTTTGTTATTATCGCCGGATGACCCACTGATTAATAATAATTTGGCATATTCCTATGCGGAGCGGGGGATGCTGTTGGAACAAGCGAAAATAATGGCTCAGAAAGCTCTCTCACAATCGCCGACGAATCCATCATACCTTGATACGTATGCGTGGGTGCTCTATAAATCCGGTGAATATGATAAAGCCGTCAAACAATCTATGCAAGCACTGCGCTATTCATCCGGCAATGCCACACTATATGAACATTTGGCAGAAGCTCATAAAGCAGCCGGAAATTATGAGCAAGCATTGGAGGCATTTCGAAAAGCTCTTGAATTTGACCCGACAAAAGACTATTTGCGCACCATTATTCAACAATTGGAAAAATAGGGGAAACTATTGTAAATAATTAAGAAGAAAGTTCCATTAATTCTTGTATTTACTTTACTGGAAACGTTTTTCCCCTTTGCGTTCGGGCGGGTTGAGTTTCGCTGATTCTTCAATTCAGTGCACAAACTGTCAACCAAGAACTGCACTTGAATAGAAGCACAAAGCTTGAATTTAGTACTTTACTTTAATACAAGCACGATGCCCCCGCTTTTGCAAAACGGCTATTAGCGGCTGTGTTTTATTTTTATATTTCGTCCCATTTGTCAATAATACTTAGAATTCTATGTAAGTTGTCAACGCAAGCGAATAACATTTGATAGCCTTGTATTACACTTGGTAAGTTTCTGTCTATTTTAACCAAGTTAAAAGCATTTTCAATTTCGCTACTTGGTAAATGAGCGTCTCCGTGTCTTAATTCATATACTCCAACGAGAGGACTTGTTATTTGTCTTGCGGATTCTTGTGGAATTTTTAATGCTAAAAGATTTTCAATAGTTTTTAGTGAACCCCATTTTGTACCTTTAGGTGGGTTTGCAATTTTTTGAAGTGATTCCACGTCAATGTCGTCTGCTAGTATTCTTGCTATATCTTTAGCAAGTGAGAATAATCCTCTTTCGTCAACTGCTCTAAATCTATTTATTGAATTTATTATGTCATTAACAGACTGATGCCCTCTAAAAAAAGGAACATTAAATTGTCTTTTTGATGCTTCATTTATTTCATTAATTACTCTTTCAAAAAATGCCTCTGGTGCTTTTGTTGGCGCTGGTTCAGCTTTAACTTGAGATGCATGTAACTCTTTTGAAATTCCTCCTTCTGGGGAAACGTTATAACCTGCCCAAATCTGTTGTTGCCACAATGGTAAGTTGCCAATGTCTTTTGCATAAACAGTAATTAAACCTAAGTCATTGACACCAAAATGAACACCCGAAGCAGGTGCACATGAAACACTCCCTGTGTCTTTTGTATACCAATTTAAAAAACTACCTCGCTTTGATAATAGAGATGAAATCAAATCGGGTTTAAACCAAAGCCATTTTCCACCTTTCGTTAACTCGTTTCCACTTTCTTTGTTTCCTGCTGCGTCAACGATGTAAAAAATATCAATGTTTTCTTTTTGTCCCAAAGTTATTGGGCTTGACTTGGCTGGATTAATCCATTCGTATTTCCAAAGTTCACCCATAATCCTATACAACTTCTTTCCTGTAAAACTTCGTTCGTAAAACTCAGATTTTACATTTTCATCTGTTGGAAAGGAAGTCATATCAGGTACATCTATATCTTCATCAACATCTATTCGGCTTACATGCGAAACTGCTACTTTTTCCCCAAAAGGAAAACCTCCTTCATGTATTTCTAAAACCCTACATTTCCAAACGTCTTTACCGTCTTTAGATTCTTTGGAATCTTCGTTCCATGAAAGAACAGATCTATTGTCAAATATTTCATCTCTGCTGAAAAAGGATGTTATGTATAGCCCGCAACCTCTTGCATAAAGGTAGTCTTTAAGGAACTGATTTTTTATCTCAAGAAGAATTGGACCGCCTTCTCTGTCTCGCTCAAGTCTAGCAACTTCAACGTAACCTTGTCTAGGACAAACCCAAATATCGCCTTCTCTTTTTAAACCTAAACTAATAACCAAATCTTGGTGCAAATGCCATTCATGATTGTCATAATTGTTATCAAAAGTTTGGTCTAAGACTAAGTGTATTCCTTGAAAATCATCACTTTCATATAAGTCGCTCTGTGAATATTCTCCAAATACAAAGTTTAAACCTTGTGAATGACTTATCCCAATGTCGATCCAACTTAAATCATTTGTTACATCATTTTTATCAATAGGAATCATTAAAGAACCGTGTCCTGCAAATTCTTCCTGATAACCTACTGTCCCAAAATAAGAATTTTTTCGTATTGATTTTTGTGCACGCAAGGGAACCCAAACTGAACTGTCCAATTTGCGTTTTCTTAAGTCTTGCATTTCAAACCACGATTGATTCATTTTCTTGTTTATGTGTCTTTATCATATTGACCCAAAGCGTCATTCATTTCCTTCAAAACTACAAAACTTTGTTTGTCCATCCAAATTTGAGTTGTCGTGGAGGAAAACAAGATGTTTGTACGTCACCTCGCCTGACGCAAAACACGTGTTAGTGGCAGTTTTTTCTCGTCCAAATATATGCTCTTTCGGTTTGATATTCAGTTTCATATGGTTGTCGTTTAAGAATGTCAACAATTTCAAATCCTACTTCCTCAATTAATGCTTTTATTCTTTCAACTTCAAAAAATTGAAACTTTATATTTACTTCTTTGTCAAGAAAGTTGTCGAGGTAAACGATTTCTTTTCCAATATGAAAGCTAAACACAAATTCACCTTTATCAACTAAAATACGCTTTACTTCTGTCAATGCTGTTTTGATTTGGTCATAATCAAAATGGACAATAGCATAAAATGCAATTGCAGCACCAAAAGCATTGTCTTTATATTTTAAATTTAGCAAGTCTGCTTGTTCAAAATTGATTGTTGGGTTGTGTCGTTTAGCAACTTTTACCATTTCGTCTGAAAGGTCAGTGCCTAAGATATTTTCAAGTCCACAGTTATAGATAAAATTTGTTGTTTGCCCAGGTCCACAACCAAAATCAATTAGTTGTCCTTTATTCTTATTTTGTTCGCAAAAAGCTGTCAATAAAATCCTATCAAAATGCTTTTGGTCAAGTTCATTTAAGAATTTTTCAGCATAGTTTTCTGCTGTCTTATTGTAACATTCAATAATATTTTTCTGTTCTTGCATATGAGGTTTCTGTAATATTGCCACTAATGGGGGTGGATTTAGAAGCACGAAAGTTCAATAGAATTACTGCTGTTGAACCTTGCACAAATGTTTCATAGAAGCACTTCGGCCGCCATATTGCCAAACCGATGTTAGCGGTAGTTTTTTATTTTAATCGTTCTATCAATTCTTCGATATTTCCTTTCCATTTTGGGTAAAGTTCTTCGTTGTCTGTCCAAAGTTCATTTAGTTCAGAACCGTCACTAATAACTTTTTCTAATGCTTTTACAGCATTGGGCTTTAAGTCGTTTAAATCCAAATGTTTATTTTTTTCTACAAATTGAAAGAAATTTTCGTCTTCTGCGTCCACTCTTGGTTTTGTTCCATTAAGAATGCAGTCAATATATGATGCTGAAACTGTAACTGCGTGGCAGTCGTCATATTCTAAGTAATCACTATTAATTGCAGTCTCAAAAGCGTTTTTAAAAATTTCTTTCGGATTATCAGAGTTGTCAATTTCATCAACATAATCATATGCTGTGTCGTCGTCAAATATTCCGTATCCCCAAGCTCCCATAAATTTGTGTTCTTTAAGTTAATAATTATTGTTTTGTCTTTTGTCAGATTACGTTCGGTATAAACTTACCGCCATCTCTCATATTGACGCAATGCGTCGTTGATTTCCCCCAAAACTACAAAACTTTGCTTATCCATCCAAATATGAGTAAAGGAAATTTCTCTATGCCGGAGTAAAGACAGTGTGTTAGTAATTCATTGCTGTGGAAACTGCTTCCCGATGTGCCGCCGAGTTTTTCTAAACTATTACTGATGAGTTGTGCAACAGTTACCGCTGTTGTGCGTTCGGTGTTCTTTGCTAACTGTATCCATTGGTCATTAAAATATTCAGTTCAAGAGTGTCCATTTCCTTTTCGTAAGTCAAAATACCAAGCACCAAGTCTCTTCCATTGTTTTCGAAATAGCCAAGTCGAGTTTTATCATTGTCTGGCTTAAAATATTCTTCAACTGTCCAAAGAAAATTTGGAGTTATATTGTAAAATGTAATTTCTCTTTCTTTATGTGTCTTTAAGTATTTTGTAAAATTGTCAACCAATTTTTCTGCTTCACCCCTTTCTAGTTGTGTTCCCAATGGACTTTTGCTAAAATGTAATCTTTCTCCAGTGAGTAAGTCAACAACCAACTCTTTAGCTCGGTCGTCTGTAATCCTGTTAATCTCTAAGTTTGTATTGCCATTCCAAGTTGTTCCTGGACGTTGAAGCATTATCATACTGTCTTTCCAATTTTTAGAAAAGGACAAACTAACATAATGTTCCCAACCTCTATTTATGTCACTTTCAACCAAAGTAAAATGAAAATAACCTGTCTTCAATTGTGTCAACAGGAATTCATTAATATCAAATGTTGATGGCGAATTAATGTCAAAATGAAGCCACGCAGTATTTGAGTTTGCACTTTTGTCCAAACTGTCGAGTAAAATTTCTATTTCGCTTTTGTAGTCACTCATAATATGACGCCTCCCGATGTGCCGCCGAATGGCGGCACATCGTTTTGCAGCTACAAGAAGTTGGCGTTTTCGGAGACGAAAACTGTCTGCCATCACTGAACTTAATACGAAGCGCAAAGCTTCATTTAACCAATGAAACGCCAATTTCTTGTAGGTGCTGTTATAGGTGTTTTTTCTTTTTATCGTTCAAATGTCTTGCAGTTTCTTGTCCAATAATTTTCAATAAATTCCCATTTGTCGCCAAATTCTTTTATATGTTTTTGGTAGGGCAATTTTTTAATCAATATTTTTTCGTCCGTGTCCGAATTGCTCACCTTGTAAATTTCAATTATCTGCGGATTCTTTTCAATTTCAAAGTCGCAACCTTGTCCGTACATGTAGCCACAATCAACTAATTTATTATTTTCAATTTTACTTAAATGACTTTCCCAATTCATATCGGCACTACCTGCACGATTATATGAATAGAAAAATTTTGTCCCTTTTATTTTTTGAATGTCAAGGTCGCAATTCTCTATAAGTTTAAATGTTTTTAGCTTCTTGTCAAACAGATAATTGTCGCATTGATTTGGCGTATTGCTAAAAGCAAAAACACGAATGTCTTTGTAACCATCTTCGTCAATGTCTAAGAACTCGGCTTTAAAGTAATAGTCTTCCGATCTTACAATTGTGTCGCCTTGAAGTGACATTAAGCAATTGAAATTACTACCCTTTAGAGTCTGAATAAATTTTTGGTCGTTAATTTTTAGTGTGTCGATTTGTATGTCAACACTGTCTTGACGTTGATTGATTTGAATTGATGAAGGGTCGGCTGAAATTTTTTCAATAGTCTTGTCGGCTGACTTTGAATTACAAGCACTCAATATGATGAGAAATAATATGTTTAGTCGTGTCGTCATAAGGTTACACATAACGTTTTCGGGGCTTGACGCAGTGCGGGATTTAGAAGTTTGATTTTCATAATTAGTTACAATTTAAAACTAAATCAAATATTCGAATGAAGCAAATTACCCGCTTAGCGAAAACGCGCTGTTTGTTGCATTTTTCTTAGAATTGTCTTATGGTAAAATAATACCCAAAGTAGCAGTATCACGATAAATGAAATGTAATGGAATTTATATGCCCAAAAATTTGATGTCATTATGAAATTTGATTTGTTGTTTAGCTCTGCAGTTCTGCTCCATGCAATAAATGCATCTGCAATTGGCATTTTTCCCAAAACATATTTTTTCATATCAGAGTCTTTTGTGCTTAATCCAAATGTATTAATGGTTTTATATTGCTTTTCTGCTAATTCATAGTCTCCCATTACAGAAAATGTACCTATTGAGACAATAGTCCCTGCGAAACCGACTCCAAATATAACGGGACCCGAATCAATGTCTCCTGAGCCACAAAGTCCGACCGGATACTCGTCTATTGAAGGAAGTCCGAAAGTTGTTGAAACAAAATTCTTCTTATACAAAGCGTATTGTTCTTTTGAAAATTCTGAGTCAACTTCTGATAATAGTCTTAGTATTAAACTGATTGAGCATCCTCTTGCACCTTCTATTGTTTGGCCATTTTCAGGATTTACTTTATGCGGAATCAATTTAGTTCTTGGATCAACTTTTGCCTTAACAGCAGTCACCCAATTGGTAATTATAGAGTGATATCTTTTGTCATTAAATTTATCATAATTGCTTAATGAAGCCATTGCAACACACATGTCTGCAGGCCAAGCTTGATTTTGATAGGATTGTAAAAATGGAGAAGTGTTATGCATCAATGCTTCAGCAATTAATTCACAATTCTTATTGTAAACTATTTTATAGTATCTACTTCCCTCAAAATTAGAGTCAAGTTGTAAAAGTTTTGATAACAAGTAATTGTTCCAACCTAGATAGAATATTCCATTTTCCGGATTCAATGTCGGGTCAAATAGTGATTTAGCCTTTGCCGAACTAATTTGGTCATATGCAAATAAAGCCTCATTTAGTGCATTGTTTCTTGTGTGCAAAGATGTATCTGCTAGTCCAACCTCACACCATGATAATCCATATAATACATTCGTAAAGACAAAACCCTCCGGGAAAATACTTTGCATTCTTTCTCCAAGTTGATTGGTTTTTAATTCTCGGTTTAAATAATTTAGTTGAAGTATTATGTCCTTTTTTCGATCTTCTCTATTTAGGTTGTCAGTACACAATTTAATGTTTAACCAAACTATCAGAATAGTCGTGGTCAGTTGAATAAACCAAATTGTATTTTTTATAATTCTCATTTGACGCAAAACGTTATTTGTTTCTTCAAAACTACAAAACTTTGTTTCTCCATCCAAATATGAGTAAAGGAAATTTCTCTATGCCGTAGTAAAAACAGTGATTTAGAGTTTTATTGCTCTGGAATCCGCCTTCCTATGTGCAGCCGAGTTTTTCTAAAAAAATCACTGATGAGTTGTGCAACAGTTACCGCTGTTAGGTGTAGCGCTAGTTTTCTTTAAAGATTGTTATACCTGGGTTTATTTCACCTGTATCAAGTTTAGCATTAATCTTAGGTGATAATTTAGTCAATATGTTATAAGTGTTAATTGACGCATTTAAGACAAAGACAGCTATCGTATATTTTTCAAAATTTTGTTGATATTGGAGATTCTTATCAAATGTTAGCAATACATCAAAATTTTCTTGAATCATCAGTTTTAACAGCTCACCATTTTTTGTTCCTTGCCATGACATTTCACTTACTGTAAAAATTTCTTGAAGTGGGAAATCAAGTTTCAACTTTTTAGGAAGGTTTTCATCAAGCAACAACTTCATACAGCTTATCAATATTCGTTGATGTAATAATTTTATTAGCCATTTCCAACAACATGATTGCCTGTTCACGTGAAACTGAGGGGAAATCTTCAAGATATTCATCTAAAGATACTCCATGCTCTAAATGATCAAACAATGATTCTACCGGAACTCTAGTTCCCTTGAATACAGGTTGTCCACTTAGGATTTCTTTGTCAATGGTAATAATATCACTTGATTTCATCTGTTAAGGGTAGTAATGTTTTCTTAACAATATTTCTACGAGAGATGTGCCGCCGAATGGCGGCACATCTCTCGTATTGACGCAAAACGTCACTTGTTTCCTCAAAACTACAAAACTTTGCTTATCCATCCAAATATGAGCAAAGGAAATTTCTCTATGCCGGAGTAAACACAGTGTGTTAGATATTCATTGCTGTGGAATCCTCCTTCCGATGTGGTGGTTTTTCAGCACTAAACTTCATTAGAGGCACAAAACTTGAATTTAGTACACACTATCATAGAAGCACGAAACCCCGTTTTTGCAAATCGGCTATTAGAATTAATGGCGAAATAGAGAGTAAAGAAAATAACACAATCCCCAATTCTAATTTAATTGGTATGGACGGTCTTTGAATTTTGATAATATTATATAGAGGAAAAAGTAATAATGGAATTGAAATACTATCCACCATTAACACCCAAAATCAATTCCTGATTAAAATTTTCTAAGACGCTATATGCAAAAGCAATTAAGCCAATTAAAATGTATTTGACTTTATTTGAAAGGATTGCTCCATTTGGTTTCTGTGCTCACACTATTGTCAGTTAATGTTTTTAGAAAAGCAACTAATGCTGCTTTTTGTGAAGTTGTCAAATTTAATTGAACAGGATTCCCATTTCCATCTTTTAAAGCAGGGGAAAGTGTTGGGTGTGCTTTTATGCCACTATTGTAATGCTCTACTACTTGCTCCAAAGTAGCAAATCTTCCATCGTGCATATAAGGAGCGGTAAGTTCTATATTTCTTAAAGTTGTGGTTTTAAATCTTCCAACAAAAATTGGATTATTTGTAAAAACAGCTCCTGCTCCTAAATCTGTAGTGGAGCTTAAATCTAATCCATTGTTTTGTGGTCCAGGGTTGGCACTTATAAATGCTTCGGTGGTATGACAGCCAAAGCAAGCACCGCCACCGTTAGGTATGGTCTGAAAAAAAATATTTTTACCTGTATTTTCTTCTGTAGTGAAGTTAGGGAAATTTGCACCAGGTGAAGCAACCATTGCTCTTCCTTGGTCATATTTACTAGAGTAACTTACTATACTTCTCACGAACTGAGCCAATGCTTTTGATATTTTATCAGAATTAATTTCAGTTGTGCCAAATGCTTTTTGAAACAACTCAGGGTAATAAGATTGTTCTTGAACTTTACTTACAACCTGTTGTAGAGTCATTCCCATCTCTACAGGGTCTTGGAAAGGCATCAAAACTTGTTCTTCTAAGGTAGTGGCTCTTTCGTCCCAAAAAAATCGTCCACGTTGATAAAATCTTGCATTAATTAATGTCATTGAATGACGTCCAGTTGCACCACCGTTAAAACCTAAACTTAAAGTAGCGTCATCTGAAAAACCTTTATCTTGTTTGTGGCAAGAAGCACAAGCAATCGTTCCATTTGCACTTAGTTTTTTGTCGTAAAACAATACTCTTCCAAGTGTTGCACCATCATTTGTAATTGGGTTGGTTGTAGGCGTATTGTCCGTTCCGTTTATGGAAGTTGGCAAAGGTTGCCCAGCAACATTTGTTGTAAAATGACTTGGCAAGTTAAGACTTGCATAGTCAAAAGGCGTATTTGGTAAATTCAAAACACTTTCTTCTATCGGTTCATATACATTATCTTTATTACAAGAAATTACAGCTAAAGCTACAATTAATAATGTAGCTATAATGATTGATTTTTTATTCATCATATTTTATTCTATTTGTTAGTATTTAAGTTAGACTGTTAATGTGCTTAAAGGTTTAATTAGGGTGCTTTTAGCCTGACCGCTGTTACCTGCTGCCCTTTGTCGAGTTGACTAATAAGAAGCAAATTACTCTTTCAAAAATTTAGTCGTTGCAAGTTTCCTATTGTCTTTGTCTGTCAATATTAACAAGTATGTCCCTAGTGGTAATTTTGAAACATCAACATGATTATAACATTGTCCTGAACTAACTGTACTTCCCAACGAATTAAAGATGTTGTATGTGAATTGTTCATTGGAAGCACTTTGGATATTGATTAGGTCTGTTGATGGATTAGGGAAAATTAGAAGTTTGCTGTGAAATTGTTCATTTATTCCAGTCGTGGTGCTGGTAGTATCATTAACCCATAATTGTCCGTTGCTGTTATATTTAATTACGAAACAGTCATTGTTACCAACACTAGAAAAATTTATTGTGGTTGTTCCTAATGGGTTTATATTGGCATTTGAACCATAAAGTTGTCCTGTGATTATTGGGTTATTCTCTTGGTCAATAGAAAGGCCTGCAACAATGTTATTGGCAGTTGCACCTGTACCTCCAAAATTCAAAGCCCATAAACAAGTTGATAAATCATTGGTGTATTTCGCTAAAAAGTTGTCTGCTGTTGGCGAAAATGCTGTTTTACTGATTGTTCCAAAAGTAGCAGTTCCATTCATCCAGCCTGCTAAATACACATTATTGGAATTGTCAAATTCTACTCTGTGTCCACCATCACCTGCACCACTGTTCATTCCAACAGCGAAACGCAAATTTCCATTTGTGTCATAAGTCGCCAAGTACAAAGAAGAATTTGAAATGTTGGTTATTCCAGCGGAAGGGTCAAAGTCAACTGCCCCTGTGCCACTTAAACGTCCCGTAAAATATGGATTTCCATTATTGTCACAACGCAAAGAACCGGGAGAAACAATGTCTTGAGCAGCCGCACCAATTTTTTTTACCCAACTCAATACTCCGTTTGATGTGTTGTATTTAGCAATAAAGATGTCTGTGAGTCCGCTACTTGTTAGGGTTGTTGAAGTGCCGAGTGGGTTGATGTTGATGTTCGTGCCTCTGAAATTTCCCGCTACATATAAATTTCCATTTGCGTCTAAATCACAAGTAGCATACCCTTCGGTAAAAACACTTGTGCATTGAGCATCTAACATCACAACCCATTGGCAAATACCATTTGTATTGTACTTAGCAACAAACAAACCTGCCAGTGTATCTGGCAAAGTATAATTCATTGCTGTTCCTAATGGATTGAAATTTATTGTTCCGTGAAAGCCACCGACAACATAAGAATTGCCGTTTGCATCTGTTGCTATGTCCCAAGCTCTTTCCTGCGTATTTGCTCCTGTATTTCCGAGTCCGAACGCCCATTGATAGTTTCCGTTTTGGTCATATTTGGCTACAAAGCAATCTTCATTTCCTTGAGTGGCGACAGTACCTCCACCTGCTGGATTGAAGTTTGCATTTAATGAACCTGCTGCGGTTGTGCTACCAAAATAACCCGTTACATAAATGTTTTTTGCAGCATCGCAATCTATTCCATGAGGAGCTTCACTTGTAGTGGTCCCTCCGAAACTTTTAGCCCAAACTAATTGACCGTGTCTATCGTATTTAGTTAATGCAATTTCTGTCGGTGCACCGGGTGCTGTCAAATTTGTAGTTCCGTTCGGATTCACATTGATGGTGTTTTGAAACAGTGAACCATTGATGTAGTTGGTGTCTGCATCCACCGCACTGGCTTTTCCATATTCCATTCCCGCACTACCATACACAATGGCAAGGTTGTTTTGTGCTTTGGTTTGAATTGCAAAAGTACTTGCAATTGCGATTGTTAAGATGATTTGCTTCATTTCTGTAGTATGATTAATTTATAATACTGCAAATATAAACTAAGATCTTAAAACAACAATATAGAAGTAAAGTAATTTTTATTTCCTATATTTGTGGAGTAATATTTAGAAGCAGCTATGGAAGGTAAAAAAGTCGTTGAATTGGTTAATCTGTTTGAGGCCTTTCATGTTGAAACAGGTAGTGATGATGTCAAAGAATTTTCTGTTTGGCTAAACCGAAGGTTACACGAACCAGATAAACAAAAGGTTAAGGAAAATACAAATATTGAAGACAACCGCTTTATTGTTTGGAATATTCATCGTCTTTCAAAATATTTTCGTTGGTATGCTAAAAGCTTTTTAAGTGCTAATGGCTTAAACAGTATGGATGAATATTTCTTCTTGGTTTCAATAAATAGTCGTGGTACTCCTGCCAAAAATGAAGTTTACAAGGATACAATTTCAGAACTTACCACAGGAACTCAAATGATGAAGCGACTTGTTGAAATCGGTATGGTTAAAGAAGTTGTCGATATGAAAGACAAGCGAATTAAAAGGGTTGAACTTACAGCAAAGGGTAAACGCACAAGAGAGAACATTTTGGAGCAGTCTAAAAAGGACTTGTTGCTGAAGGCTGGAAATTTGTCTGAAGAGGAAAAGATTCAACTGAAATCGTCCTTGACTTACCTTGAAAAATTCCATGCTGAAATTTATCAAAATGATGGAGATAAGTCAATAGATGAAATTCTGTCAAAGTACCAATTCTAAATTTCGAGTCACTCGCTGCGTTTGGAATGTCGGCAGGTAACATTGTTTTTCGGCTTTGCGTTCGGGCGGGTTTAGAAGCACATAACTGTCAACCAGCACTGAACTTGAATAGAAGCGCAAAGTTCAAAGCTTGCATGTCACCCCGCCTGACGCAAAACCCGTGTTGGGCGTTCATTTTTTTATATTTTCACAATTATCTATGTTGGTCGATTAAAATATTGTTTCCGTCTGGGTCAGTCAAAGTAATGTGAGCTGGCCCATTTGTGTTTGTGTCTGCCTCAGAAGTTAAAACAACACCACATCTTTTTAAATGCTCTTGAATAAACCTTACATCGTCAAATTCTTCCACATTTTGGGCATTTTCATCCCAACCAGGATTAAAGGTGATAATGTTGTTTTCAAACATTCCTTCAAACAATCCAATGATGGCACTACCGTTTTTCATAATTAACCACTTTTGAGTGATGTCACCACCCAAATCTGAGAATCCTAAATTTTCATAAAATGCTTTTGATTTTTTAATGTCTTTTACTGCAAGACTGATTGAAAATGCTCCTAATTTCATATTTACTCTTGTTAATTTGTTCTTCAAAGTTACACACATCGGGAGGCGGATTTGCGCAGTTACTGAATGCAAACGCAGTTTGTCAATGAAGTAATTGAGCAAATTCGTAGATGTACGCCGTTGGCGGCGTGCGTCTATGGATGGAATCCGCCTCCCGATGTGCCGCCGAATGGCGGCACATCGGCTAGCACTGACGACGGACGACCGTTTAGGGAGTCTGTCCGTTCACTGCATTGTTCTACGTTCGTATTTTTCACCAAGGACCGTCTTTTGTAATATTGATGAATCGTCCATTTTCTAATCGATAAGCACCTGAAAAGCCTACAAACCAAAGTCGATTTTGCTGATCTTCATAAATTTGAAAAGTCAACGGACCATAATTCCCTTCTTCTATTCGATATTCAGTGAGTTTATTACCACTTAAGCTGTATATACTTCGACCGCAATTAAACCAAACATCACCCTTATGATCCACAATGATACTGCCTGTTCCTTTAGGTTCATTAAAGTGCTTTTCTGAAATATTGGTAAGGATATTCCCTTTGAAATGAAAAAGTCCTATTGAAGTAGATACATAGAAGCCATCTTTTTTATCTTCAACTATTTTGCTTATAAAACTGGTTGGTATCCCTAATTCTTCAGAAATATTCTTTAACTTTTTATTCGTATAAGAAAATAACCCTGCATTAGTACTGAACCACATAGTCCCCTTGCTATCTTCAAGAATGTTATGAACCATTTTTGTACTCGATATGGCAAGAGTTGTATCTTTTTGACCTTCGGGTAGGTTGAATTTTGTGAACCTTTGTCCATCAAATATGCAAGCCCCTTCAATTGTCCCAATCCATACATTCCCTTTCACATCAGTCTCTATGCACCAAGTATTATTAATTATTAAACCATCTGATTCGTAATAATTGGTCACTAATGTACCATCAATACTGCTAATACCACTACGATGTGCAAACCAAATTCTTCCATCTTTATCTTCTGCAATGTCTTCTACGGTGACACCTTTTCCTGATTCATCTTCAATACTATCAATATGGATTATTGAATCGCCATGTTGTTTAAACACACCATTTTGAGTACCAAACCAAATATTTCCCTTACTGTCCTGTAATATAGCAAGTATAACGCCACTTATCTGAATTTTTGGTTTATGTAGCATATTGGAATTTTGAATTCCTTTTACCGATTGCAAAGGCGAGTTTGCTTTTTCATTTCTATTGACTTGACCTTTACAAGAGACTACAAAGGTGGTCAGGAAAATGATAATCAGTGAATTTACTTTATTAAATGACATACTCTCATTTTTATTATTTTCATTTTTTTACTATGACGTAGAACGGGAGGCGATTGGCGAAGAAGCGGAATTCGAAGTACTAAACTGTCAACCATCACTGAACTAGATACGAAGCACAAGACTTCAATTAACCACTGCACCCGCCATTGAGCCAAGCGCCTGTTATAGGCAGTTTTTAGTCTGCGTATGAAATTCTCCAAATTGATGTTGCTTTTCTTGCTAATTCACTTTGTCTATTATTTAATATTGCAGGATTCCATTCATTGGAATTAATATCCTTACTCATCTCATATTGACTTCTTATATAAAATGGTTTCTTTTGATCAAATGGTAGAACTTCACAATCCCTATTTAGGTGATCTTCCAATAATGTATAATTACCTAATCTATAGATAAAATTAGGTTGAATAATTTGAGGAAAGTCATTATCCCAAGCAGCGCTTGCGTTCTCAGGCAATATATGTTCAATTGTTGCAGGATCAAGTTCAAAGTCTCTATCACCACCTTGCATTAAATTATTCTCTAACTCGAACAAAACATATCTTGCTAATTTTTTACTTCGACCATAGGAGTACAATTCGATTGTTGAAAAATCATTTCTAAAATCTTGATCAGAAACATATAGTTCCTTTATTTCATTAAATACTGCTTGAGCAGTTGTAAGGGCTGCGTTAAATATTTTCTGTGAAACAGAATTATATAATTCTTCCATTCTATTTGCTTGGCGACTGCCAATAACATTGTAACGAAATGATATTATTGAAATCACCTTTAATGTCTTATCAAATTCTTGGTCTGAAAACTTTTCTTTAGCTACCATCAATAATGGTAATTGTTGCTTAACACCAAATAATTTCATCTCTCTTACACGTTTAAATCGTTCTCTATTTCCTTGCCAAATTATGCTGTAAGGGTCTTGAAGAGCCAAATAATTTTCTGAATATTTATCTAAGTCATTTAGTAAACTAAAAACATGTTGATTAGATTTAATCTCTGATCGAATTGTTTTGAACAATTGTTCTTGTCTTACGAGAGGCTTTCTAGAAATCCAAAAATGTCTCAAAAAGATGGGGAATTTTTCGATTCCAACGCTAGTAGCCACTTTTTTCCATATATCCTTAGCGATACGCAGATCAGAAGGTGTTATTAATGAAAATAAATAGTTTTTTAAAAGATCCGTTACAGTTAAATCAACACCTCTATAATTTAAAGTTTCAAATAAAGTATATGCACTAAGTTCATCTTCAACCTCAATTTTTATAAACATGGTTTTATCACCTACCGATTTACTTAGAAATGTTGCTAATTCAGCACCACTTGCATTTGGTAATAATTCACCTATTTTATTATAAAAATAGCTGAATGCTTGCCATAACAAACGATCAGAATCAATTAAAGTACGTTCATTTTGAGGCGAGATTAATTGTAACAAATTTCTTTGGTAAAATGGGTCGTTATTCTCGTTTAAAAAGAGTTTACTCGAATAATGTAAAGAAGCTGGGTCTTTTTGACCTAAAAAGCCTCTTCTTAGTTCACTTATTCTTTCTCTATTGTTTTCTGGTTCTGTTCCACTATCTATTAGATCCTGAATTCTTTTAATTACTGCTAATGCTAATAAACTTAATGTTGTAAATCTTTGTTGTCCGTCTATAACTAAAAACTTCTTTTCCCCAACCTTTTGTAGAACAACCGCCCCCATATAGTGATCTTTTCCAGAATTTAGGAGAATTTTAATGTCCTCCCATAAATCATTCCAATTGTCTTCTTTCCATGAATAATCTCTCTGAAAAATTGGAACTTTATATGTTATGCCATTTCCAAGTAATCCACTTAAACTTGTCGTACTTGGGGTCATTAAATTTTTGTCAGCCATATTGTGTTGTTGTTTATGATTGTCTTGATAATTTTATCAAATTTCAAATTTATGAAAGTTATATTTATGTGCCGCCGAATGGCGGCACATCTCTCATATTGACGCAAATTGCCGTCCATTTCCCCAAAACTACAAAACTTTGTATATCCATCCAAATACGGGCAAAGGAAAATTTCTCTATGCCGTAATGAGAACAGTGATTTAGAGGTTCGCTGCTCTGCTCATTCAATACATAATGCGTATTGCGCATTTTGTATTGTTGAAACACTAATACGGTTTGCAGATACCCGATGGGCGGGACTTTTACCACAAAACTTGATTTGAAAAACTAATGTTTGTTAAACCATCAGCCGCGGCTGATCTTTGGAACACAAAACCCCGCCTTTTGGGTGCGTACTGTTGTGCGATCGGCTTTCTTTTCTGTCAAGAGAGCTTAACAAAGTTGTCTTCAAGTTTTACGTTAAAATTGATTTCAGCTTTTAGTGCCTTGAACACTTTTAATATTGTGTCAATAGTCGCACTGTTAGCGCTACTTTCAAGTTTAGAGATTTGAGCTTTCTGAACACCAACAAGTCTTCCGAGTTCTTCTTGTGTCAAGTTTCGTTCTTGTCGAGCAGTTTTAATCATCTTTCCTAAAACGTCCATACGAAGTTCGTATTCGTATTCGTCACGCTCATTTGTTCCGACTTTACCGATATATTTGTCTTTCATTTCGGCAAGAGAATAGGTCTTTAATTCTTTATTTTCCATATGATTACTTTTTTTGTTTGTTGTTCAAATATTTGTCTCTCAGTCTTAGTGCCCGGTCAATTTCGTTAGCCGAAACTTTGTCAACTTTCTTTACGAAACCGTGGGTCGCAATAACCAAAGTTTCTTTGTTATCTGTCTTGTCCCAAAATGCAAGAAGTCGGATTTGAAGCCCTGCATATTTTGTCCTAAACTCCCAAATGTCATTTTGTAGTTTCTTAAAAAGTTTTGGGTCATTGCTCTGTTCGGCAAGGTCAATATTGTATAAGATTTTCTTAATTGTCTTCGGGTCAAGTGTTGAAATGAACTCGTCCGCTTCTTCTAAAAATTTTGTCTCGAAAAATCTCATTCAATACTTCTATTGTTAAACGTCACCACAAAGATAGCAAAAGTTTCCAAGAATAGAAACAATATTTTTCGTAATTTTCTCGTGTATCAGTTTTGAAAGCTGACTCGCATCGTTTCGGGCTCTGCGTTCGGGCGGTTTGAGCTTCGCTGATTTTCAATTCGGAGCACAAAACTGTCAATATACCACAAATGTTGGTGCGAAGCACAAAGCTTGATTTAACCACTGAACCGCCACTTTTGGGTAGGTGCTGTTGTGCGTTCGTTTTTTATTTTCTGTCAGCATAATTAAACTCAATTTTGTAATCGTCTGCCAAACATTCAAAGGTCTCATCTTTAAAGAAAAACAAAAAATGTCTTTTCTCTTTATGGTTGTCTGAGAGGTCAACAACTGGTTTTGGAAAGTCTTTATTTAAACCATTTGTTATTTCATAAAATTCTCCCCACGGCAATTCATCTGGTTTTATTCTATATTGTCCATAATAATAGCCTTCGTCATTACAAGTATTTAAAGAATACTTTGAACAATTTTGAAAAGTAACAATTGCTTTGTCGCCTTCTGTATAGTTGTCAAATGCAAAATAATTCAGAAAAATAATCATCTCTAAATTTTGTCCAATAACCTTTAGTTCAATTTCAGGTGAAACTGGGTCTGCATTCCAATTGTCTGATATTTTCACAAAGTCAATCATTAGCTTTAATTATAGTTAGGTTTCCATCGTCAAAACCTGTGGTAATTCCTTTTGCATTGGCAATTATTGAAGTCTTGAATTTATTTGAACTAACATAGTTAAGAATTAGCTTCTCTGATATTCTTAGAATGTCTTGCCAATCTTTGTCTGTTGAAAATTCTTTTCCAAACTGGAAATATTTTTGTTTAGGTTCAAAGTCCACATTGGTAGCCCAATCTTCATCATCTTTATCAAACGTTTTTGAACCAATTAGATACATTTCAAAACCGTTTGTAGTTTCAATAAGTCCAAAATTGAACCCTTCTATTGAATTGTCAACAGTTTCAGTTTGGTTAATATTCTCAAGCCACTCTTCAAATGTCTGTTCTATTGTCATAGTTTTATTTTCTGTTCTCTGTCTACAGTTTGAAAGCAAAAATGCAATTATTAAAAGTGTTATTGTTCTTTGTAGCATTGTCTTTTAAAATGACGCACAACGGAAAAGGGCTTTGCGAGGTGCGGGCTACTGCAACCGAAAGTGGAGAGGATAACGAAACTCTAGCAAAAACTTTTTCCATTTTTTAAAATTACAAAAAAACTAAAAAATGGAAAAGTTTTTTGCGGGTATTTTCTACAAATTTTCTGAGATTTACTTCAACCCCGCATCTTGCAAAACCCATGTTATCTGCAGGCATTTTTTAGTGTGTTGAAGATTTAGAGAAAAAGTTCATAACAAAAACACCTGCAACAATCAAAATAATTCCAATAATTGCTGGTAAATCCAAAGATTGTTTAAAGATAATTACTGAAATCAATGCAGTTAAGACAATTCCTAAACCTCCCCAAATCGCATAAGCAATTCCTAAAGGTATTGATTTTAATGCTTGAGAAAAGAAGAAAAAGCAAGCAATATATGCTATTATTGTTATTGTCGTGGGTAAAAGTTTTGAAAATCCGTCAGATGCTTTCATAAAACTTGAACCTAAAACTTCAAGAACAATCGCTAATGCTAAATATAAATATTTCATTGTTTGTTATTACTTTTTGTTAAGATAAAATTACTATAATTTAAATTCTTAGATAGTTTTTTTGTGAAATTCCTTCTATGAAATGGGTTTGGATATGCTTGCAGATAACGGGCCGGCGATAAAACAAGTTGCCGAAGGCAATTTGCCCGAAGGGCGTAGTGACCGAAGGGAACGAAGTTTTATTGCCTGTTGGGCGCTGTTAAATGGCGCGTAACCACAGCGTTTCTTTTCCCGGCCGATTCTCTTCTCTATTTGCATTGAGCGGCACTCATTAAGGGGAGTTGGTTGATTCTCTTTATTTTCAATTACCCCAATCTATTCCATCAAAACCAAGAGACCTTATTTTTCGCCTTTAAGAACTTAGTACTCCCAAGTTATAGATCAGCATAATAAAACCGTAATCCATCTTGAAATGGTTGTCAATTACAAATTAGCAATTTAACATCCCAAGCACTTTTAATGCGTCACTTAAAGCTCTTACATCATGCGTACGGATGTAATCCACACCCATATAGCTTATATAAATTTCAGCAGCCAGGGTCGCTGGCGTTCGCTCGTTGACTCCTCGCCCAACAATAGTTCCTAAAAAAGATTTCCGAGAAACCGAAACAAGAATTGGTAATTTAAAGTATTCTTTTACTCGAAAAATATTTTTCAAAACATATATTGACGTTTCTGGGTTAGAGCCTAAGAAGAAACCCATCCCTGGGTCTAAAATAATTCTTTCGGATGAAACGCCTGAATTTTGAAGTGAATTTATTCGTTGCGAAAAGAAATCAATTATTCCATCAAATATATTTTCGGGAACAGTTTCGATTACTTGGGCTTTCCCAAGCCGCTGTATGGAATGCATAACAATGAGTTTGCAATTAGATTCTGCCAATTCAGGATATAATTCTGCATATGGAAACCCTTGAATGTCATTTAAATAGTGGACATTCTTTTTTAAAAAATATTTTTGAACTTCGGGTTTGAATGAATCAACAGAAACTGAAATATTTTGGGAATGCAATTTGTCGATGACATCATTTAAACGGATTATTTCCTCATGAGGCTTTACTTCTTTTGATTCAGGATTACTGGAAGCGGCTCCTAAATCAATTATGTCAGCGCCATCCTTAACAAGTAGAAGTGATTTCTCTATAGCTTTATCATAATTCAAATAAAGGCCGCCATCTGAAAAGCTGTCTTCAGTAATGTTTACTACACCTAGTATTGTAGGCTTTTTTAATTTCATATGTTTTTTCACTTTAATTGCCTTTTCTATTCTGCTCTGTCTGTGGTTTTATTTCATATCTTTTTAATTTAATTCGCGGATTTATTGTTTCCCTAAACTGTGCCGCTCGTCTTTTGTTTTTATATTTCTCGGCCGGGCTATTTATTTAACGCGCCATTTAATTGCGCCCAACGGTTTCGGGCTTTGCGTTGGTGGGCTTTTGAAACCATAAAATGTCCGCCAGCACCAAAGTTTATTAATTGCTCAAATGTTTCTATTCGCACTGTCCGCCCACGAACGCAAAACCCGTGTTATGCGTTCGTGCATTTTTCCACCTTTCAATAAATATTATTCCTTTAATTTAATAAACAGTAGAAGCCCGATAATCATTAATAATGCGGCAATGCCAAAAACAGCCCCATGACTATATGTATAAATTGCAGCGGCACCAAGAGGGACTATTACATGGTATAAAGCCTGTAAGCTTTGGTTTGCTCCTTGTAGTAATCCTTGCTTACTTTCATCAACAGACATTGAAAGTCTTGCGTTATAAGAAGGGTCAAACAAGCCTTCGCCTAATACAATGCAAACTACAGCTGCGATAATAAAAAATACGGAAGAAATAAATGCACTCACAAATAACAAACAAAGCCCTAAAACAAGTCCAAGCAAACCAATAATACCAACTGTTTGTTCGTTCCATCTTTTAAGCATTTGTGGTAAAATAATTACTCGTGATAGTATATCACAAATACCAACAAGTATAAAAACACCTCCTATAAATGAGGTTCCCCATTTAAAAACATCCTTTAAAAAGATACTTGCATTAAATTGCCAAATGCCCAATCCAACATAGAAAAAAGCCCCCATGATGATTAAATTTTTTGCATTCGAAATCGAAAATATTTCTTTAAAATGCAAAAAGGTATTAAAACTTTTCAATGAAATTTGTTTGCTGCGCTTTTCAACTTTAAGTGATTCAGGAACAAAAAGAAAGATGCAAATCATCGAAACAAAAGTAATAACGGCTGTAACATAAAAAGGAAGAGTTATTGAATTTGTGCCAAGAAGTCCACCAATTGCAGGACCAATCATAAAACCAATTCCAATTGCACCGCCTAAATAGCCATACCATTTTCCTCGTTCATTTGGTTCAGTTCTGTCAGCAACATATGCAAATAATGCACTTTGATTTCCTGCTGTAAGTCCGTCTATAATTCTACCCAAAAAGAGTACCCAAAGCGCACCTCCAATGCCAAGTAATAAATAGCCTACCGCAGAGCCTAAAAGACTAACAAGCAAAATTGGTTTCCGTCCAAATCGGTCGCTTAATGCTCCAAAGATAGGTGAAGCAAAAAATTGACAGATTGCAAAAATAGAAACAAGGGCACTCATTGTTACTGCAATTTGGTTGTTTGGAACATATCTTTCCAATAGAAATGGAAAGAGTGGAAGAACTATTGTCATTCCAATTGCATTTAGTATTGTGATTCCAACTATAAACCAAAGGTGTTTTTTGTTCTGTTTGTTCTGCATTCTCTTTTTTTATTTTGTCAAAGTTAGTTTTTGTCTGTTTGTTTCTTTCAGTCAGATTGAATTCGCACGGTCGCCCAAGCATGACGCATAACGTTTTGCAGATTTGCGATGGGCGGGATTTTCAGCATAAATGTTCATTCAAAGAACTAAACTTTCTTTAACCACAACTGTGTCTGCGGAGCATGAAACCCCGCCTATTGCAAATGTGCTGTTATGTGTAGTTGTTATTTTATAATTTTCTCCTCTGCCCATACAATTGTCTGCTTGTCTTTTGGTCTATTGAAAATATTTATGTCACCTAAATTTTTGTTTGTCAAGTTGAATGATTTGTCTACCGAATAGAAGTCAAATCCTAACTTAATTTTTGTTTCCATACTATTATACCTGAAATGTGCTTGAAAGTCGTGCTGTCCGTTGGGTCCAATTTTTATTATTTTGGGATAACTGGCATTACAATTCAAAAATGGCGTCAACATAAATTTTGCTGTGTCATAGCGTAACGAATATTGTTCTCCGTCACACGTTGAAGATAGAAAATAAACTGTGTCAGAATTGTCGTTGTAAAGCGTAGCCTTAATTTCAATTGTTTCCTTAAACGTATTTATTCGTCCTGCGGAAAAGTCGAAACGTATATTTTCTTTAGCTTTAATTTTTGTCGTTACAGAATCCGTAACATTTATTTTAGTTTTACTTGCTTGTCCATTTTGCATACAAGAAAGTCCTAACGAAAGAATTAGCAAAAATAAAAATTGCCTTATCATTATTGGTGTCGTTTTACAATTACACCTAACGGTTTGCGGCTTGGCGTAGTGGCGGANNCACAAAACTGTCATACGAAGCACTGAACCCGCCATTACGCCAAACCGCTGTTAGGTGCTGGCCTTCTTGTTTTTCGTCCGACTAAGATACATTTTTTATGTTTAAGTCAGTCGTTTTTTAAGTCTAAAATGCTTGTCCAATTCCGAAGTAAAACAGCCTATCTTCTTTTGAACGTCCGTAGTCAAACGATAAGATAGTGGATTGATTCCAAGCTATTCTCAGCCCACCGCCATAAGATGTTTTAATGTTTTTAAAGTTCAGGTCTTGCCAACGGTCTCTTACTGTTCCTGCGTCAAAGAATGGAGCAATGCCAAATGCAAATCTTTGTTTTCCTAATTTTGTTTCTGCTAGTCTTACTCTCAACTCAACATTTGTAAACCACATTGAACGAGCTAAAAATCGGTTGGCTCGGTAGCCACGCAATGATTGTCTGCCACCTAATGCATTGATACTTCCTTCGGGACTCCATTGGTCTTGAAATTCAAAAAATGGGGCATTGTTTCCGAAAATATTTCCTGCTCCAAAACGTCCTGCTAAAACTGTCCGTTTACCAACTGGTATTTTTTGATAGGCTCGTCCTTGAATGAAAAATTTATCAAAATCAAACTGCGAACCAATGTATTTGCTTGAATATTCATTGGCAATTTCAAAGTAGTATCCTTTCGTAGGGTCGGGTTCAAAATCTCTTGTGTCAAAAATTAAAGCTGTTTGGATTATTGAAACCCAACCACCGTCAACACCTGAAATTAATCCGTCTTGAAAATCTCGTCTTAAAAGCGAAATGCCGTTTGGTGCTGTTGTAGTTTGCCCCGTTATCGGGTCAATAGCTTCTGCTTCCATTCCTTCAAAAGTGGCGTAACTCAAATGTTGAATTTCATAACCGCCCATTATCCGCCATTTTCCTTTTCCAAGTGCGTAATCGGCTTTCAAATTGAGCATATATTCGGTTTCCCTAAATCGGTTTGATAACGCATCTGTTACAAAATCAGCTTCTCCAACTCCACCTGGTCTTAATGTTTTTCTCGCTCTGTCAAATGCTGCATAAGTTGAAAAAGTTGTGTTTTCGTCAGATGGCAGGCGAAGTTGTCCGAGCGTAGATTCAGTTAGTCCAAAATAAAGGTTGGCTGGATTCTGTTGTGCTTTGAAATCTACTTTAAATCTCCAACGTGTTCCTTTGTAATAAGGAACATCCAGTTTTAAAATTAATTCTCTTGCATTTGAAGTGTAATAAGCAGCATTGGCTGTAAGTTTCATTAAATATGGTGTGTAAGGGAACAAAGGGTTATCTCGGTTGCCATTCCAATAAATGTTTGTTCTTGCACCAAAGCCAAATCCCGTAACTGGGTCGGAAGAAAAGTCTGGAATACCCGTAATAAATGTTCCTTCTTTCTTTTTTTCAAGGTCAGCATCTGACATTCTTTTCGATTTGATGAATGAAAGACTGTCTTTTTCTTGAGCCTTAACGATTGTGATTGAAAACAGAATGAACAGAGTTGCTATTATACGCTTCATAAATTTGAGATAATTTTTAAGTTACCTTGCAAAGCTCCGAAGCGATTTAGAAGAAATTTTGAATTGCTCTAAAAGTTGATTTTAAAAGTGTGTGTTTCTTGATGAAATTCATAGGCTATTGTCCATTGATGTCTTTTGCATATTTGCTCAACAATAGCCAACCCAAGACCACTTCCTGAAGATTGGTCTGAATGTTTTTTAAATCGTTTAAATAGATTTTCCGTTTCTAAGGCTTTCATTCCTGAATTGCTGATAAACAAGCCTGTTTTGCTCAACGAAATTCTTACAATGCCATTTTGTGAATTGTGCCTTATTGCATTTAAAAGTAAATTGCTAATGAGAATATCAATTAAAATTTTGTTTCCTGTAATGAAAAAGTCTTTTTCTATTTCAGTTTGAATGCTCAATTTTTTGTTTGCAAAATGCTCTTTGAATTGCTCCAAACATTGTTCTATCAATTCGCTTAGGTTTATTATTTCGCTGCCGTCAAATTGATGATTTTCAATTTTTGCGAGAAGGAGAAGATTTTTATTGATTCGCGAAACTCTCGTTAATGCTTTATTAATATCTTCTATTATTTGATACTGCCTATCTGTTAAGGTTTCTTTTTGCAGAAGTATGTCCAATTTATTTTTGATGATTGCCAAAGGGGTTTGTAGTTCGTGTGAAGCATTTTCGGTAAACTCTTTTTGGGTCTTGTAAACGGAAATGGTGTGTTCAATCAGCTTATTCAATGCTTCATTTAATTCCTGAAATTCAAGAATATTTGAGTTTTCAAACGTAATACTGGTCTGTGAATTTAGATTAAAAGCTTTTAACCTTGTCAAGGTGTTTTTAAACGGTTGCCATAATTTTACTGATAATCTTCTATTAAGAATCAGAAAACCAACAACTAAAATCACGAAAAAGAAAAACGTAAGTATGGCGATAGCAACAACGGTTTCTTCGGTTTCTTCTACATTGGTTTCAACAGTCAATAAATAGGCTTCTCCGTTTATTTCAATTACCCTTGAAAGCCCCCTAAATCGGTCAATATCTTCGTGTGCCGCATAGGGATTTTTTCTTAAAACCGTATAAGTGCTGTCTTTTCTGTTCTTGTCTAAAGTAGTTTTTTGCAAGTTTGTTCCGGGTTGAATTTTGTTCCAAAGCACGATACTTTGATTCAATTCAGTTACGGTTAATTCCAATTTATTCAGTTCATTTTCGGTTCTGTCGGCTACAATTTCATTGTGTTCGTCTAATTCTCTTAGCCAAATGCTATCCACTAAATAGTAATACGCAGGAACACTTGTTGCTAAAACAATAAGTGCGTAAATGGTGAATGATTTAAGCGATTTGTTTAGTAATTTATTCATCCTTCCCATTTATAACCTGTTCCGTAAACAGTCTTTAAATAACTTTCGCATCCTGCTTCACTCAATTTCTTTTTTAAGTTTTTGATATGAGCGTAAACAAAATCGTGATTGTCCAACATATCTGCAAAATCGCCTGAAAGATGCTCAGCCAAGGTGCTTTTTGAAATTACTCTGTTTTTATTTCCGACAAAGTAGAGCAGTAAATCAAATTCTTTTTTGGTCAGAATAACGGGGTGATTATGAACTGAAATAGTCTTTGCAAGTAAGTCTATTTCTAATTCATTTTGTCGAACGGTATTTGAATTCCCAAATTGTTTTCTACGGATAACGGAGTAAATCCTTGCTGCTAATTCCGAAAGATGAAAAGGCTTTGTCAAGTAGTCGTCTGCACCAATTTGAAGTCCTTTTATTTTGTCGTCTAATGCGTTTTTTGCAGAAATAATAATTACTCCGTCTTGTTTGTCTTGTCTTTTGAGTTCTTCTAAAATATTCATTCCGTTGCCGTCTGGCAACATAATGTCTAATAAGATGCAATCGTAATGAAATGATTCGATTTTCTCCAATGCTTGATTATAAGTTCGGGCAAACTCACACAAATAGTTTTCTTCCGAAAGATATTCGGAGATGCTGTCGGCAAGTTCGTTTTCGTCTTCTATAATCAGTATTTTCATTTGTCAAAGTTACCATTTCAATTTTGAAGAAATTTAGAATTTGGTTGTCGATTTGTCTCGGTGGTGTCGTTCTTTAGGCTTGCACCTAACGTTAAGAGGCTTTGCGTTCGTTGGCGTTTAGAATTACTGAAATTAAAAATAATCACAAATGAAAGTTAGAAAACAAAAACTTAAAAATAAGCACTTAACCGCCAATGACGCAAAACCTGTGTTAGCGGTAGTGCCTACTTGTAACCACTTTTGGAAAATGGTTACTAAAGATTATTATAAATGTTCGTGGTGTGATTTAAAGCATTACCGCTAACTCTCGTATTGACGCAAAACGTCGTTGATTTCCTCAAAACTACAAAACTTTGTGTATCTATCCAAATATGAGCAAGGGAAATTTTTCTATGCCGTAATGAGAACAGTGCTTTAGTGATTCGTTGCTCTGCTCATTCAATACAAAATGCGCAATGCGTATTTTGTATTGTTTACTATGTTCTTGCTTGCGTTTTTGTCACTTTTTCAATACAAAATGCGCAATGCGCATTTTGTATTGTCAGCCCATCAAATCAAGAGGACTTTTGATCTTGCTGATACTCTTATCAGTAACATGTGTATAGCGAAGAGTCGTTTTCAAGTCACGATGCCCGAGCAGTTCTTGGATGAATCGGATGTCGGTGCCGTTTTCCAAAAGATGAGTAGCAAAGCTATGTCGTAGCCCATGTATGCCTACTTGTTTATGGATTTTTGCCTTCTTCAAAGCATCCTTGAAAACAGCTTGGGCACTTCTTATACTGTACTGGCCTCCATACTGCCCTTCAAAAAGGTATTCTTTCGGCTTATATTGTTTGTAATACTCGCGTAATTGATCTAAGAGAGAATCCGGTAAGTTTACATAGCGATCTTTTTTCCCTTTGCTGCGTTGAATAAAAACACGCATTGCATGAGAATCAATATCTGAAATTTTGATATTCACAAGCTCACTCACACGTAAGCCCATCCCATAGCATAATTTTATCATGGTGTTATGCTTAAGATTTTTTGTTACTTCAAAAAGTCGTTTGATTTCATCCACATTGATACTTCTTGGTAAGATGCTTGCTTTCTTAGGGCGTGGAATATCAATGAAAAGAGTATCTCGCCCCATGACTTGCTCAAAATAAAACTTGATAGCATTGATCCTGCTGTGCAAAGTATTCTCCGAGAGTTTAAGTGTTGTAATACAGTATAAAAAGTAACTTCGTAACTTCTCAGTTGATAATTCATTGACATTATGATGCTTAATAACCTTTAACAGTTGAGCAAATTCATTTGTATATGTTTTAATAGTGCTCTGGCTGTATGCTTTAAGCTGCAAAGTGTCAATAAATTTTTTCATAGCAGGACGATTATTCTCATGGAATGAAATCATAAAATCAGTATCCGCTCTTGTTTTTTGAGTTAATCCGAACTTCTTTCTAAATTCTTTATTGTCTATGACATACCATGCTTTTTTTGACTGACTCCACCGTACACCCGTAAGAGAACGTACCCATGTATTCAATGTAGTGTTGAATTCGAAGCGAATATAAATTACTTTCTTTTCCCTATGTAATCCGGGTTCAAATGTTATGGTATCATTCATCTGCGTACCTCGTTTCCTTGATTGAATCTACACTAAAATAAGTGTTTTCTTTGAGGAATTTGTTCTATCTTTAGCTCTCTCATGTTCTATGCTGTGGATTCGCGCTAAGATATCATAGCACTAAAATTGAATAGAATACTGTATGAAAAGTTGTCCATCAACGTATTATTTCCGCCAATCCGCATAGTGTTCTATCTTTTTGAAGATTATTTCCTCATTGCTGTGAACTCCCAATCGTGCAAAGGAATGGCACAGCGAATGAATATCTCGCCTGAGTAATTCTCGTGCATGGGGACTGCGCTGAATTTCTATGACTTGAGGAAAATCAATGGCTATGCAATGCGATTGCCACCACAAAATATTATATGTGGAAAAATCACCATGTATCCTTCCCAAAGCAACAATATTTTGCAATAATTCCATACTTTGTTGAAAAGCATCACGTGCGATTGCCGGAGATATATCACAATCGGATAAACGCGGTGCTTCGCCGCTTTCATCACCAATAAATTCCATAAGAATTACTCTGCCGGAATATGCAATCGGCTTCGGTACTGCAATATTATGAGAATAAAAATAATGTAATTGCCTGAATTCTTCATATATCCATAATGCTTGCTGGGCATCCACGCCCGTTTTTGTATGCTGCTGAACGGCTTTTTCTAAACGCTTGCTGCCAATAAAACGATTATCTCTATAGACGGTATCATTGCGAAATGAACGCACTGTCATATCTGTATAGACCTTTGCTGCCAATAATTGCTGTTGTTCATTGCGGCAAACATACACCGTAGCTTCCTTGCCACGACGTATCATGCGCACTACTTCATTGATATGACCCTGTTCATAGAGTTCTTGTAATCCGGATTCATCATAGCGTGTGTCACCGTCTTCATTGATATGTTGTGACATTGCGCGATGGGAGTGCATGGGTTTAGGATTGTGTTTCTTTTTTGTAAATTTTTCAAATGGGACATACTCGTCCTCATCACTATCAAGAATAGTAAATTTCATTGTTCTACATAAAATAGACAATAGCCGCAAACCACATAATGGCTGTAAGCTATATGTGTGAAAAAAAAATATAATCCAAGCATTATACCGTATGGTATATGTTGAATGTGTTGGAAATAATAAAGAGATTTATACCGAAATTATAATGATGACAGGCATTTTCTTGGTTTCTAAGGATATGAAACACAGAAAACGCGAAAATCACTTAATGTTGGGTATAAGACGGCAATAAAGCCGAGCGACGAGGAATCGCAGGAGAGGAATATGCTCGATAATTGAAGAATAAAGAAATGAAGTGTATTTCTACAGAATTACGACATCAATACGCACACTTTCCCGCTGCGAAAGAGATTACAAATTTTATCATAAAACATTCTCCTTTTAGATTGATGATTAGAATATCACATGAGAGTGGGCGCAAAATTACAGGAAACAAATGAAAAAAACAAATCGGAGATAAAAAAAATCCCCCATACGCATCATAATCGCATGAGGGATACATGCTGTTTAATTGGTTCAAGCAATTATATGCCTAATTCCATATTCAATCGTGCAATGAAATTTTTGGTTTCTTTGTCTTGTATCATATTCTCTTGAATACGATACATAAGTTCAGTATTAATTCTTACGCGATGACGATTGATATATTTATTGACACCCACAGAGATATTTGTTTCTTTGAGGGCTACTCTGCCCGCATCAAGATTGCGTTTGGAAAACAAGGTAGTATCATTCATTCTCTCGAAAGGAGTGACCGCCGCAAAACGTCCGACAATTTCCCACATAGACGGGAAACAGTAACTTGCTTGTGCTAAAATTCCTGTGCCGAGAAACACAAAGCGATCATCAACATTTGCGGATTTTGTGACAGGATTATTTTTTGAATCACGCATAGCATATTCGCCATATAATGCCAAGCCGCTGTATTTCAATAAAGCATCGGCAAGCAATGTATTCGTAGAAATAAGCTGATTATTGCTGTTTGCGGTTGGTGTATATAATTCAGGACCGAGTTGCCCCATTGTGCGGCGCATGCGGCTATTGACGGAATAAGTTGCTCCGACAGATAGTTTGGGTGTTTTCTCGCGCAGAACATCGCCTTCAAAATAATCACCACCACCGGTAAAAGCTCCAAATGGGAGTATCTCCGCTCTGCCTGTATAGCAAAAACCACCGGCACTTGCACCGCTTGTGCTGATAGTATTGCGTCCATCGCCATTGCTGATAGCAGCGCGAAGGTTCAGCCCCACACCCTCAATAGTATTGCGATACCATCCTTGAAAACCAAAATCACGGTCAATATTGAAGGTGTTATTTACCACAGAACGCTCTGCATATTGCATCTCTGATGATGACACAACCCTTTGTCTATTGCCCGGCAATTTAGTTTGCCCGAAACCGATTTGCCAGTTATTGTCAAAGTTCCAATACACCACAGCATCACGCACGATATTGGGGAACCCTGTGTCGGCAAAGTCCATATCGCCACGAGTGAAAGAAAGCTGGATATTATATGTCAATCGCGGATCGGTAAGAAAACCACCAAAACGCAAACGCAAGCGACGCAAAACCCAGTTCTCTCGTGATGTGCTAAGATCTTCATCGGAAACGGTTTCTGTTTGCGCCAATGCCTGCATGCGAAAACGCATAATCACAAGCATTGTGCTGTCTTTGTTCATAAAAGAAATACCCCGATTATCAACGTCAAGTCGTCCATTGATATACGGTTCTGTTTGAGCTGCCATCTCACCGACAGCAATGAGACACACCAATCCCATAGAAAGTAAATATTGCTTCATTGTACCCCACACGAAACAAAAATGAAAGAAAAATATACCCTACTTATGCGTAAAGTTTCGCAAAAATACGGTAATACGATAGACAAAGCCCCAAAGGACACATTAACCTTCATTAACAAAGTAAAAAAGTCCACAACAAGGTTATGTCAATCATTTTACCGAATTTTGCCGTGGATTTATGTATTATACACACAAGGTTTCAATGAATACAATGCCATTATCACCGCCAACAGCGGCAAAAAAATCACATCTCACCACCATCCATGGTATTACAATAACAGACGATTATTTCTGGCTTCGCGAAAGGGAAAATCCCGAAGTTCTTGATCACCTTCATGCAGAAAATGCTTACACACAACAGGTTATGGCGCATACCCAAGAATTGCAGGAAGAATTATATAAAGAAATGCGGGCAAAAATAAAAGAAACAGATATGACTTTCCCCGATAAAATGGGCGATTATTATTATTATTCACGCACAGAAGAAGGGCAGCAATATCCTATCTATTGTCGTCATTATGAAAATGGCGAAGAAGAAATAATTCTCGATGTTAATCAACTTGCTGCGGAGCATGCCTATTTTTCACTCGGTACGCTTAAATTAAGTCCCTGCCAAACATTTCTTGCATATTCCTATGATGTGGACGGCTCGGAATATTTTCGTATTTCCGTCAAAAATGTACAATCAGGCGAAATAGTAGGACATACTATCACAGACACACATGGTACTGCCGAATGGCTGTCGGATAGCAGCGGCTTTATTTACACACGTCTTGATGAGCAATTTAGACCATATAAAGTGTTTTATCATGATATTATGCAACCTCAAGAAAAAGACAGTCTTTTATTTCATGATAAAGATGATGCATTTTTTATTGATATTCATAAATCAAAAGACGGGAAATATATTTTTGTCCAAACGGCAAGTTCCACAACATCGGAAGCGTGGTTTGTATCATCCCAAGCACCGCTTGGTGAATTACAATGCATAGAACCACGCAATCATGGTCGTGAATATTATGCTGACAGTAAAGATGATATCCTATTTATTATGACCAATGATAATGCCAAGAATTTTAAAATCATGCAAACGACAATAGAAAATCCGAGTATAAATTCGTGGCAGGAAATTTGGGCACATAATGAAAATCAACGATTGCAATGGATAGAATTATTTGATAAAAAAATGGTTATTTGTTATAGACGAGGCGGATTGCAACGTTTATATATTACTGATTATTCATTCCATAATGGCATGGAAATACCCATGCCCGAGCAAACATTTTCTTTAAGCGGAGGACGTAATTTTCAGCCGGATGCAGCTTTTTATCGCTTTAATTATACATCACCGATTACTCCGGCTTCCGTCATAGATATTTCTTTCGATGATTATACATTGCATACTCGCAAAACAACGGAAGTGCAAGGATATTCGCCGGAACAATATTGCGTGGAATCTCATACAGTTATGGCAGCTGATGGGACAGAAATTCCTCTCACAATCTTAATGAAAAAAGATTTTGTGCGTGATGGCTCACATCCATGTTTATTATATGGCTATGGCTCTTATGGTATAAGTATGCCGGATCGTTTTTCGTCGAATATTTTTTCTTTGCTTGACCGTGGATTTTGTTATGCGCTTGCTCATATTCGTGGTGGCGGTGAGCATGGCGAAAAATGGCATGATCAAGGAAAAATGTTGGAAAAAATCAATACATTTACCGATTTTATTGCTTGCGGCGATTATCTTACAAAAAATTTATTTACCCAAACGCAAAAAATGGTGATTGAAGGCGGCAGTGCCGGTGGTCTTTTGATGGGTGCCGTTACTAATTTACGCCCTGATTTATGCAAAGCAGTGATAGCGCATGTTCCTTTTGTTGATGTCATCAATACGATGTTAGATCCGACATTACCTCTGACGGTTACGGAATATGAAGAATGGGGCAATCCGAATGAAAAACAGTATTTCGATTATATGATGTCATATTCGCCGTATGATAATGTCACAGAAAAAGAGTATCCGAATATTTTGGCTATCGGTGGTTTGAATGACCCTCGTGTGTCATATTGGGAACCGGCAAAATGGGTAGCAAAGATACGTGAGAAAAAAACGGATTCTAATATTGTCCTGCTCAAAACAAATATGGACTCAGGACATTTCGGTACAACGGGACGTTTTAATTATCTGAAAGAAATTGCTTTTGATTATGCGTATATGATATGGATGACACAATAATCATCTTAAAATCGAAAAAAAAGGCGAGGATATATTATCCCCGCCTTTTTTTATGTTCTTACAACTCTTTGCACATTTGATTATCTCTTTGATTGATTTATCTTGTTCAATTATTGCAATTTATACTTATTTTCGNNAATTTCATCTTCTTTCATTTCTGCTTCCAATTCACGTTGGATTTGTTTTTCCATTTCTTGTAATCTCTTTTCAAGATTTCGCATGGAACGCTCCAATTGTTGCTCATGTTTTTTATTCATACGAGGCATGGTTTTATTATTCTCATCGTCCGATTCATCCTCAGGGAAAGAAAAATTAAAATCAAAATTATCTCTATTATTATTGGTACTGAATGAAAGTGCTTTGCCAAGTCCGAAGGAAAAACCACTTTGTATTCCCAATAATTCGGCTTCTTCGGGTGGTAAAATTGACGGGATAGAAGAATTATCATTGAATCCCATAGCAAAAGAGTGCAAAGAAGAAACATTATCCGCATTTTCTTCATTATCAAAGCGTTCATCTTTTATACGTTGTAAGCGTTTTTTTTGTTTTTCATCCAATATGGATTGTACGCTGACTATCATGTCCATTTCTTTTTTATGATAATCTTGTATCATTGCCGAATTTTGGGCTAAGAGCTGCTCGGCTTCTGCACGTCCATTTTCTTTTGACAAAGCATCGTGAATCTTCTTTCTATTTTTATCAAGTGATTCAGCGGTTACTTTGCGCATATCTCTTAATTCATTGGTGAACTTTTCAATCGTTGACAGTTGTTCTTTGGTTAATTGTAATCGTTCATGTATGCCGCTCATGCAAGAAGAAAAGTGCATTCTCTTATTGCGCAAAGTGTTTGCGCGGTTTTCGGGTGTACGCGGTTGGCGTGTCGGCGCACTGTTCAATAGATTCGCCACGAAAAAAATCAGTGCGGCAATAATAATGAGTGGAATATTCATGATGACCTCTAAAAAAAATGTGAATAGTTCTATGATTACAAAACTATGCTGTCAATGCCAAAGCCACCAAGGTAAAAAATGTTAATGGCTGTTAATTACTCATAAGTTTTTTCTATTGTTATTACAATTATCCGAGTTGAAAAACCTATATTTACGTTAAATTATTATGAAAGAAAGACAATAATGAGTGTGACATTACATGGTAAAACTGTTGTAATTACGGGCGCATCAAGCGGTATTGGCGAAGCAACGGCGTATGAATTTGCCAAGCATGGTGCACGATTAGTCCTCGTAGCCCGTCGAGCCGAGCGTTTAGCAGAGATTGCCGAACTATGCCGCAAAGACCATAATGTTGAAGTGCAATGTATTGAAGCTGATGTGCGCAATCAAGCCCAAATAACTTCTTTACTCCATGATAATATTGGAGATAATGCCGTAGATGTTTTAGTGAATAATGCGGGACTTTCACGCGGTCTTGATCCTGTGCAAACGGGGGATAGCATCAATTGGGAAGAAATGATTGATACGAATATCAAAGGACTGTTATGGGTGACCAAAGCATTATTACCTTCTATGATTGCACGCGGTACGGGCATGATTATCAATATTGCTTCTGTGGCAGGAAGGCAGGCATATCCGAATGGTAATGTGTATTGTGCCACAAAAGCGGCAGTGCGTATGCTTTCCGAAACTATGCAATTCGATGTTAATGGGACGGGAGTGCGTGTGACGAATATTGATCCGGGATTGGTTGAAACAGAGTTTTCTTTGGTGCGTTTCCGGGGCGATGAACAAAGAGCCGCTACTGTCTATAAAGGATATACGCCATTATCTGCTTCTGATGTGGCTGAAACAATTGTTTTTTGCGCTACACGACCCGCGCATGTGAGTATTCATGATGTGTTGGTTATGCCCACAGCGCAAGCATCAACACAAGTTGTCCATAAAGTAATGACATAGAATTTTTTACTCATACAAAAATGGTGTATATGTTCTCATTATTAAAAGTCACAGCACCATAAATACATCGTAAAAACAATATTAATCATAGTTTATTTTTCATATTTCGAAAGGGGTTTTGTATGAAACTGGGTTCTTTCTTTAAACAATCCATTGTTCTTGCTCTTTGCGCATGGATACTGTCATTATCCGCATACGCACAATCCGAAGGCGGTCGTGTGGGTTTTGGTGTGAGTGGCGGCGGCGTAAAATATTGGGGCACATTTACGGATAATCAATTATGGTTTGCCGGCGATATGTTCGTTCGTTGGAATATTATTGACCAAATTTCATTGCAAGCAAGTGTTGGCTTTGGACAGTTACGCTATAAAAATACAGACAAAGCAAAAATGGAAAATCCTAATTTCTATGGATTATTCCCCGTAGATAAACAGCCCCAAGAAAAGAATTTTTCTCGGTTTAATTATTATGAAACATATTTGTCATGGAATATTTTACCGCGTGAAAAATTTGTTCCCTATATTTTTGGCGGGCTTGGAGTATTGGATTGGAATCCTACATATCAAGATGGCAGTGCTTTACCCTTGAATGACGGCACAACATACGAAAAAAGAAAAATGGTTATTCCCGTTGGTTTGGGCTATGAATTATATCTCACCGATGATCTCGTATTTAATGGACGAGGCACATTGCGCCTTACGGGAACGGGATGGATAGACGGTTATGATGCAAGAACAACAATCAATGGCAAGTCTGATAATTCAAGTGATGCCGATGATTTATTATTGACATTCGGTGCCGGATTTTCCTATTATGTTTTTGGAAATGCCGATTATGATAATGATGGTTTAACAAATAGCACCGAGAGAGAACTCGGCACCGACCCCGAAAATCCCGATACTGATGGCGATGGATTAACTGACGGTGATGAAGTGCGTCGTTATTATACAGACCCGAAAAAATCCGATACCGACGGTGATAATCTTACAGATTATGCAGAAATATTTGATCATAAAACTTCACCAAAATCTCCCGATACCGATGGCGATGGTTTATTTGACGGCGAAGAAATTACTCGCAAAACAAATCCGCAACAACCCGACACAGATTTGGATGGTTTACTTGACGGCGATGAAGTCAGCAAACATAAAACAGATCCGACAAAAGCCGATACCGATGGCGACGGCTTAAATGATGGATTGGAAATAACCAAATTAAGTACGAATCCTTTAGCTATGGACAGTGATGGCGATCGCTTAAGTGACGGCGACGAAGTAAATACGCATAAAACAAATCCTGCAAAACAAGACAGTGATAATGATGGTTTACAAGATGGCGATGAAGTAAAACAATTCAAAACCGATCCCACCAATCCCGACACCGACGGCGATGAATTACTTGATGGCGATGAAGTAAAAAAACATACGACAAATCCATTGGAAAAAGATAGTGATAATGATGGTTTATCTGATGGTAATGAAGTGCGAGTACTAAAAACAAATCCGCTTTCGGATGACAGCGATCGTGACGGATTAAAAGATGGCGATGAATTAAATATTCATAAAACTGACCCGAATAAAGAAGATTCCGATGATGACGGATTAAAAGACGGTGAGGAAATTACCCGTAAAACCAATCCATTAGATGCCGATACCGATAAAGATCGTTTACGCGATGGGGAAGAAGTGCAAAAATATTTCTGTGATCCGACAAAACCCGACACCGACGGCGATTCATTGACGGATTATGAAGAAGTAAACAGACGTAGTAAAAAAGACGGCACAACCATTGAACCGACAGACCCGACAAAACCCGATACCGACGGCGATTCATTTAATGATGCCGTGGATATGTGTCCGCTTATTGCCGGAAAAGCGAATGAAGAAGATCCGACCATGCTTGGTTGTCCCGCATTACCGAAAAAAGGCACAAAAACCGATTTTCCGGAAATATTATTTGTGAAAGGAAAAGATGCCTTTAATTTTGATAATCCTTCCACAATGGCAAGTTTGGCAAAATTATTATCGTATGTTAATCAATGCGATAATATTCAAGTGACCATTGAAGGGCATGCCTCCGAAGAAGGTAATCCGACGGTTAATTTGAAACTTTCGCAAACACGAGCAGAATCAGTACGAAAATGGCTTATCGAGCAGGGTGTAAATCCGGCAAAAGTTGTTGGAGCAATCGGTTATGGCAGCACAAGACCCGTCATAAAAGAACCAAAAGGAAAAGATGCCAAAAAAGTAACAGCAGCACAATTGGAAGAAATTCGCCGCAAAAATCGTCGTATTACCGTAGCGGTGGAACGCGGATGTGATTAATCAAATGATATAATTCATTGCATTAAGCCCTCATACAATAATGTATGGGGGCTTTTTTTATGGTACTTATCACAATTCTGAATGCATAGTTGCATACAATAGAAAAGTTTTGTATGTTTGCACTTGAATACCGCACCGTACCCGACCGTGATGCTCTGTGGTGTTCGATAACAGACATTAAAACATATAACTTTTTATGGAGTAAGCGATGAAAACCTTTTTTCTCTTTGTCCTTCCGTATTCGGTGGCATTGTTCTTATGTACTTCTACCAATCTGTATTCCCAGTCTATGGAAATTCAAACGATATGGGAACATAGATTAGATACGAATACATTTAAATCCATGATAATGACAGATGATGGTGGAATTGTTGCTTCGATAACAATGCCGGGTGGAGATTTAGATTATGTTTTAAAACTAAATAGTGAGGGAAAAAAAGAATGGTCATTTGTACCATTTAATAATAAATCATTTTTTATAAAATCATTACAAAAAACCGATTCGGGAAAAATCGCAGTGTCGGCTTTAGAAGCAGTTGGTGATTTACGGATGTTTGATATTTGTTGGGGGTATTCTGTTTTGTTGGATAAGAACGGTGAAATTACATGGCAAAAGCCACGCGATACAAAAGATATTGTTTCACAGTATCACTCCCCCTATATCCGTACAAAAAATAATGAATTTGTGAATTTTTTTATTCCGTCCTTAGTCACAGATGATCCCTATCGGTTTTATTTTCGACGTATGAATAAAGATGGTATTAAAGGAGATGATAAACTTTTTGATTCAGTCGAAAAAGGTGAGGCAATGTTGGTCGTTCCCAAACTCATTGAAACCAAAGATAATGGCTTCTTGACTATGTATTATACAACAGAAAATTTATCAAGACCAGACTCATGGCATTTAACAAAATTAGATGCAAAGGGGAATGTAATTTTTAAACGTGAATGGAGTGAGTTACCAGGTAATGAACCTTCTTTAGATATATTAGAGTTACCGGATGGTTCCTTCTTGGTTTTAACCTCTTCACGAGAAAATCTTGGTTCTAAAGGCGTCGGTTTTTTACGTAAATTTTCTGCTGATGGTACATTACTTGCTCAAAAAACATTTACCGGTTCAGAATTATTATGGTTAAAATCACTTGCTCTTATGCCGAATGGAAATATCATTGCTGCAGGACATACTACAACTTATAAAGAATATGAAGAGGCAATTAATCAGACGCTTTTGTATAGTTATCCTGCATTTGATGGTTTCGTAACTGTCTTTAATCAAAATTTAGATATACAATGGCAAACGACATTTGGTAAAAAAGGTATTGGAGAAATTATAAATACTATCATTCCGATTACTAATGAAGAATTTTATATTGGTGGGTTTTTAAATAATGAAAGAGCCATAGCACGTGTTAAATTTACGCCTGTGACTTCTGTTGCAGAAGAAGAAGTTCAACACACCGCAATAAATTCTTCTATCGTATTGGATTATACCCAAGGTAAAGTACAAGCCTCCGATGCGGAAGATTTGGGTATTTATAATGTTTTAGGACAGCGATTATTAGGTATGAGCGGAGAAAGAGGTAATCTTGCACTTGATACTCAAGGATTGCCTGCGGGTTTATATTATGCCCATGCACAAGACAAACACGGCAATCGCTCAACTTTACCATTGATTGTTCGATAAAATTTCTTTTGTTTACAAAAAAAATAAGCCCATAGAAATATGGGCTTATTTTATTTTAAACCCTAAATTTAGGATAATATAAGCGTATTTTCCACAAATTGTTGGCAATATTCTTTTATCATGGTGCGCACTTCTCTGAAATGTGCCATAATTTCTTCTTCTGTGCCTATTGTTTTGGAAGGATCGGGAAAATTCTGATGAAAACGTTGTGCTTGCGTAGGAAAATAAGGACAATGTTCTTTGGCATGATCACATACTGTGAGAACATAGTCAAAAGATATTGCACGGTACTCATCAATCATATTTGATGTATGATGCGAAATATCAATTCCGTCTTCCGCCATACAAGCAATTGCACGAGGATTGACGCCATGAGTTTCAATACCGGCACTATAGACATTTATATTGAGGTCTTTACCAAAATGCGATATATATCCATGTGCAATTTGGCTGCGACAACTATTGCCCGTGCACAGAACTAAGATGTTTTTCATGATGAATAATAACGTTTCGTAAGATAATGGCTTATTTTTACTAAAAGTATAAGGACAGGTACTTCCACTAAGGGACCAATCACACCCGTAAATGCCTGCGGAGAATGAAGTCCAAACACGGCTATCGTGACGGCAATCGCTAATTCAAAATTATTGCCTGTGGCTGTAAATGCTATGGCAAGATTATTTTTTCGTGAAATTCCCAATGTTTTATTAAGAAAAAAACTTGAGAAAAACATCAGAACAAAATAAAGAATTAATGGGATGGCAATGCGTATAACATCAAAAGGCAAAGCAAGAATAGCATCACCTTTTAAGCTGAACATAAGCACTATAGTTCCTAAAAGTGCATAAAGTGTGAATGGCGAAATAATCGGGACAAAACGGTGATTATACCACTCCAATCCTCGACGTTTGACAAGAATATATCGAGTCAAAAATCCTGCAATAAACGGAATGCCCAAATAAATACCCACGCTTTCCGCTACGGCATTCATCGGCACATCTACCGAAAATTCACCTAATCCAATGGCTGAGGGTAATACTGTCACAAAAAACCATATATAAGCACTGTACATAATCAGTTGAAATATGCTATTCAAAGCTATAAGAACGGCGGCATACTCCCTGCTTCCGCCTGCTAAGTCATTCCATACGATAACCATAGCAATACAACGTGCAATGCCTATACATAAAAGCCCTATCATATATTCGGGCTGAGAATGTAAAAAAACAATAGCAAGCACAAACATTAATGTCGGTCCAATAATCCAATTAAGCAGCAGCGATACGAAGAGTGATTTTTTATCCCGCACTATGTCGGGCAATAAAGAATAATCCACTTTTGTCAAAGGCGGATACATCATAATTAATAAACCAAGTGCCAAAGGAATATTGGTGGTTCCTACTGATACAGCATCTATATAGTTCGCAATATCAGGAAAAACAACGCCGATACCGATACCCGTTATCATTGCAAGAAATATCCATAATGTAAGGTAGCGGTCAAGGAAACGTAAATGTACTTTCATATATATCAACAACAATTATTGCCGGGTTCACAGCATGATGATGGTTTTTCTCCATAAACGGTAATGCTGCGAATACTGTCAGGATTATGTTTATAGTGAGTTATTTCATCTTCCGTCAGATAATTTCTCAGAATATCATCAGGAATCGTAATAATTTTTTCTTTTTGCAAGGTAATAGCACTAAAACCGGCTTGTGTGATAATGTTAAGATATTCTTCTTTATGAATTGCGCCCGCCACACATCCCGCATACATTTCTGCTGCCGAGCGAATTTTTTCCGGTAAATCGCCGATTAACACTATATCGGAAATACTAAAATGTCCGCCGGGTTTGAGAACGCGCATAATTTCCGAAAATACCGCTTGTTTATTGGGCACAAGATTAAGAACACAATTACTTACCACCACATTGGCAGTATTGGCACTAACAGGTATTTTTTCTATATCGCCTTGCCGAAATTCTACATTATTATAGCCCATTTTTTCGGCATTAATCCGAGCTTTTTCTATCATGGCAGGTGTAAAATCAATGCCAATTACTTTGCCGCTTTCGCCCGTTTCTGCACGAGCAATAAAACAATCATTACCGGCACCGCTGCCCAAATCAATAACGGTGTCACCCTGGGCAATATGAGCAAATTGTGTCGGCAAACCGCAACCGAGTCCTAAATCTGCTTCAGGGTTATAGCCCTCCATACCCTGATATTCATCACTCATAATCGTATAGACTTCTGTGCTGCAACCACCTGCGCCGCAACATGATGAAGCATTCGTTTCTTTGTCTTGAAGAGCAATGGCGGCATATTTTTCCCTTACCATTTCTTTGACGCTTTCTTCATGCGTAAGTGTGCTTGACATAACAAACTTCCTTTCTTTAACAGCAAGAATTATTCTGTGTTTGTTGTGTTGATATAATGGATTGACAATAATGTGCAAGTTTTTGAAGTGTGTCCATATTAAGGCAATAACAAATGGAATTACCTTCGATTTCCCCTTTGATGATGCCTGCGTTTTTCAATTCTTTCAAGTGTTGCGAGACCGTGGGTTGCGCTAAAGGCAATTCATTAACAATATCGCCGCAAATGCAAGCATTCACCTTGAGTAAATAGTCAATAATGGCAATACGAGCAGGATGACCTAATGCCTTCGCGAGTGTTGCCATCGCATTTTGTTGTTCGGTGAAGTGATCCGTTTTTGTTGCGCCCATAGTGTCTTTCTCGATTTGTATATTGCAATATTACGATAAAGAATTTACATAACCAAATCTATCGAGAATTGGTAACAAAGTTCCGCAGGACGGGGTGGGTGTATTCATTCCTATTATCCTATCATCCCTTCGGGATTCCATTACGTGATGAATTTGAAAAATTCCCCTCATTGAGGGGTGTCCGACGCAGTCTGACGGGGTGGGTTCTCATCTAAGGGTGGCAGGTCATATCGTTTCGATTGATGGTTGAGGTTGATGAACTCTTTTCGAATCAGTCGAATGGAAGGGATAGACATTTCCCATTGAACACATAATTCTATAAACGTGTCATCCCTGCGGGATAAAATATTGTTCGGTATTGATTTCTATTATCATATAATCTCGGCGGGATTGAATCAGACAATGCGCTGCGTTTTTTTTCGCCTTCCCTGTCGGGGAATCGGGATGGGGCAAAAAAAACAGTGATACCAAAATCAGAAGCGAAAGAGCACTTCCGATTTGCCCGTATTGTCAAAGTTTTGTAGTTTTGAGAGAAGTAAAGACAGATTCAGTCAAAACGAGGGTTATAACTCATTGTAAAAGATGCCAATGAACAAAATCAATCAGAGACAAAACGAAAAAAATATTGATTACTTAAAAGCTCAAGTTTAGCGTATAGTCAATGTAAGATTCAGTATTTTTTGGACTTAACAAGTGTTTGAAAGGCAATCATCCTACAACTTGTTGGTTTGACAAATAGTCACTATATTAATTTTTTAGGTGCTTTCGGAGTTATCTGGACAATAATATATATAGTGGTAGAAAATTCTCGAAAAAATAAATCTCAGCGGGTGGCAAAGATTCAAGAACAATGTGATACTGAAGTATTTGAAATCCCATGGAAAGATGTTCTTTGTAAAAGTAAGGGAACAAAGGGTACAAATGGACTTAGCTGAATTCTCTCATCAAATGATTTAAGCGATTTGTATTCAAAAGAAATTGGTTTTGACATATAAAGAGAAATAGTACTCTTATTATGCGAAACAAAAAATTCCTTCTGGGAACAATTGGCAAATAAATCAAAACATTTTCGAAATACTATTTGATACTTGTTCTGATTACTTGGTTAAGAAGAATATATAATCAGGTGTTTCGGTCTGAAATGGGAATAATCAAGTAATTCAATATTGTTTTGCTTTCACAGGTTTATCGTATCGTTTTATTAACTTTCGAAATTTTAAATATGTCAATCATACTCATTATTGCTGCTTGTGTTTTGCTGTTAGTGTCGTACCTATTCGACATTAGTTCCAAACACACTAAAATACCTTCCATCATTCTTTTGTTATTAATGGGTTGGTTAACTAAACAGGCTGTTAATACTTACGATATTGCTGTGCCTGATTTATTTCCTCTGTTACCTATTTTTGGTACTATAGGTTTAATACTTATTGTCTTGGAAGGTGGTTTAGACCTAGAAGTGAACTTAACAAAAGTATCTGTTCTCAAACAAGCCTCATTAGCCGCTTTTATTCCAATGCTGGTTATGGGCGTAAGTCTTTCATCAATATTTTATTATACTTTCCATCTTCCAATATACGATGCCATTTTAAATACAATACCTTTCTGTATTATTAGCAGTGCTATTGCCATACCAAGCAGTTCTAATTTACATCCTATTAATAAAGAGTTTGTTACCTATGAAAGTAGTTTGTCGGATATTTTTGGAGTTGTCATCTTCAACTTCGTATTATCTAATCAATATTTCACTAGCACTTCTATTGTGAAGTTTACAATTGAGTTAGCTACGATGATAGCCATTTCATTTATGGCATCAGCATTGTTATCTATTTTACTAAAAAAACTTAAACATCACGTCAAGTTTATACCAATCATCATATTAATAGTACTTGTTTATTGTTTATCAAAACTGATGCATCTTCCTGCTTTACTTTTTATTTTAATTCTAGGATTGTTTCTCAACAATCTTGATGAACTAAAAAGATATTCATTTATAAAATGGTTAGAACCAGATGTTTTGAATGCTGAAATACATAAGTTTAAAGAGTTGGTTATTGAAATGACATTTTTAGTGCGGACTGTTTTTTTTATATTATTCGGTTTCTTAATCAACACAACTGATGTTCTAAATCTTGATGTATTACCTATTTCATGTGTGGTTATTAGTGTTTTCATATTGGTTCGTATTGCTCAACTTAGACTAATGAAACTACCATTAATGCCTCTGCTTTTTGTTGCACCAAGGGGCTTAATAACCATTTTACTGTTTATTTCAATACCGCTTGAATTTCAACTAAAGCAAGTTGGACAATCACTAATGATTCAAGTAATACTATTAACTGTGTTGATAATGATGTTTGGTCTTTTGTTTAACAACAAATCAGAAACACAAAATGAAAAATAAGGTTATAGTACTCGTTATACTAATTGGTCTATTTTCTGCAAATAGTTTTGCTCATAATAATCTCGATTCTTCAAAAATTAACGATTCATTGAATAACGCCTTATTGAATGACTTCAATAAAAAACTTGCTGATGCAGATCAACAAAGAAAAGCAGACTCATTAAAACGATCTGAGCTTGAAATACTCTTGAGTAAACTAAGCATCACAGATAATCTAAAAAAAGAAGAACTTCAAAAAAAGATAGATCAACTCAACAAATCAGAAATTCAAAGAATTGCGAACAAAAAAGCTAAAATAGACTCTCTAAGAAAAAATGCAATATCGTATCCCGTTAATGGTTTCTTTAGTGATACATTGTTTTTGATATACACAAAACTTGGAAGTTTTAGTGCCCACGAGAGGGCATTAGCNNCATTAGCTATCACTGAAAGAATAAATAAGTTGAAAGATGATTATTCTTTTACGAAGAGAAGTTTAAAGCTGGTTGAATCAGAGTCCACTTTTGATATAGTAAATGGAGAAACTATAATAGTAAGTATTTCTGAAAACGACGCTATTTGGAACAACACTACAAAAAAGGAATTAGCAGAAAAATATAGCCAAGATATTACTGATGCGGTTTTAAAATATAAGGAAGAAACAAGTTTAATTACATTATTGAAAGAAATAGGACTTGCCGTCCTGGTTATCACAATTCTCATTGTATTACTGTATTTTATTGGTAAACTATTTAATTCTACTGAACAAAAAATCAAGCAGCAAGAGGGTAGAAAAATAAACGGATTAAAAATTAAAAACTACATGCTGCTTGATACGTCAAAGCAAGTGCGTTTCTTTACTTCCGTCAATACTATCGTAAAATGGTTGTTATTTTTACTGCTCATCTACATAGCTCTTCCTATTATTTTTGGCTTTTTCCCTTGGACAAAAACGTTTGCACAAACGCTATTTGGCTATGTGATTAATCCACTCAAACAAATGGGGAGTAGTTTATGGCATTACCTTCCAAACTTAATTACCATTATTATCATTTTCTTAGTTTTTAGATATGTAATTAAAGGTATTCATTTTCTTAAAAATGAAATTGAGCAAGGTAAATTACAATTAACAGGCTTTTACCCCGACTGGGCAAACCCAACTTTTCAAATCTTAAAAGTTGTACTTTATGCTTTTATGTTTGTATTGATTTTTCCTTATTTACCCGGAAGTGATTCACCTATTTTCCAAGGGGTATCTGTGTTTCTTGGCTTCTTATTTACTTTTGGTTCCGCCGGTTCACTATCAAACATTGTGGCAGGTATAGTACTTACGTATATGCGGCTGTTTAAAATTGGTGATCGTGTAAAAATTGGTGATGTGGTAGGTGATATAATTGAAAAATCATTATTGGTTACAAGAGTTAGGACTATTAAAAATGAAATTATCTCTATTCCAAATTCTACAGTAATGAGTAGCCACACAACCAATTTTAGCAATGAAGCAGAAATGGGAAATGGTTTGATTATGCATACTACTGTTACGATTGGTTATGACGTTCCTTGGAAGGAAATGCATCAAGCATTGCTGAATGCGGCAGATAGAACAGAACTTTTTTTGAAAGATCCTAAACCATTTGTTTTACAAACTAGTTTAGATGATTTTTATGTGTCATACCAAATAAATGCTTATACCAAAGATGCCAATGAACAAGCTAGTATTTATTCTCAATTGCACCAAAACATTCAAGATTGTTGCAATGAAGTCGGCATTGAAATTCTATCGCCACATTATCGTGCTGCAAGGGATGGGAATATGACAACAATCCCTTCCGGCTATTTAGAAAAAGACTATAAAGCACCTAATTTTAATATTAACATTAACAAACAATGAGCTTATACAAATAGACTATTGTGAATCATTTTTTCTAAGTAATTTAATTGTAAAAGTTTATCTCAACATGTCAAAAATGCAAGTACCTTTTGACTATAAACAATTGTAAAAAGGTGTATCGAACTATTGAGTTTACAACTTCATGGTTTTACGTAACAAAACACGGTTCGAGACACGATTAGTAATTATTGTGACGTATTTTGCGATTTCTCGACAAACTGTATAGGTTTTTATTTCGTAACGATACAAGGTATTGACAAGTGATTGCATGTTGTTTAGACAAGTTCATAGATTAGAAGATTACCAAACATAACCTATGGTTTCTTCAATTGTCAATGATAATTGGGTGGAATATACATTGCGGTATGTTGTAAGTTACAAAAAAAAGAAGGGCGACAAAAACAGCACTCTTTACTAAAATCTTAAAACAGATTGAAGCAACTAATGGTGAAATAAAATTTGCGTCAACAACTTTCCGTTTAGTTGAAGCACCTGAATTAAATATAAATTTAAGGAAATAATTATGGATATCTTTCAACTCTCTTCTGCTTTAATAGTGTTGTGTGCAATAATGGCATACATAAATTTTCGTTTTTTGAAATTGCCCACAACTATAGGATTAATGGTAATTTCATTAATTTTTTCGCTCTGCTTATTAGTAACAGGTAAATTTTCCCCGGGCATTACGCAAATTGCAGAAAGCCACCTAAAAAATATAGACTTTAGTAGTTTATTATTGGAGGGGTTGTTAAGTTTTATGTTGTTTGCAGGTGCTATTCACATTAAATATAACGACTTAAAGTCGGAAAAGTTAAGTATTCTACTTTTCTCAACGCTCAGTGTTGTTATCAGTACAACTATAATTGGTATTTCCGCATTTTATATCCTACCTCTTTTTGGATTGAAGATGCCTTTAATGTATTGCTTTCTTTTTGGCTCGCTTATTTCACCTACAGACCCAATCTCGGTATTAAGTATATTAAAAAAAGCAGGAGTAAGCAAGTCTTTAGAAACTAAAATTGCAGGGGAATCACTTTTTAATGATGGAGTTGCGGTAGTAGTATTTTTAACTATTTTAAACCTGGCGAATAGTAGTCAGTCGTTTAGTTTTAGTAATGCAATAATGCTTTTCGGCACAGAAGCTATTGGAGGTATTTTACTCGGAGGTGCTTTGGGCTGGTTAAGTTTCAAGTTAATTGAAAGTATAGACCATTATCAAACCGAAACCCTAATAACCATTGCTACTGTGATGGGAGGATATACACTAGCACAATATTCGCATGTTTCAGGTCCATTGGCAATGGTGGTAGCAGGTTTAATAACGGGAAACCAAGGTAAAAAATTAGGAATGTCTGAAATAACTAACGATTACATAGACAAATTCTGGGAGATTATTGACGAAATTTTGAATGCCTTACTATTCGTATTAATTGGACTTGAGTTATTATTGATTTCTTTTGAAATGAAGGTATTACTTGTTGGTATATTATTCATTATTCTAACGCTAATGGCACGCTTCATTTCAATATATCTGCCCAGTTTGCTTATTAGGTTAAAAGAACCTATAACTCAAAATACGATTAAAATATTGACTTGGGGTGGGTTAAGAGGTGGCATTTCTATTGCATTAGCTCTTTCGATTCCCTCAGCTTTTGGTAAAGAACTTTGGCTGACATTAACTTATATAATTGTAAGTTTCTCAATATTAATACAAGGCTTAACTATTTCAAAAATTGCCAACCGAACCTAAATTTCAATTCGCACAAGCCACCGTATAGACCAAAAATGATAAAAGAGCTTGCTTTGCCAATACAGAAAAAAATTGTTTTTATAAAATCCAAATGCTTTAAATAAATAAAATCACAACAATACAGAGCTCGGCAAACACATCAGACAATGACACGGAAGCTCAATACTCACAGGGCTTACAATGACACGGTGGACTGAAAACCTGTGCATAAATCAGGTAACTGTTGCACAACTTATCAGTGATTGTTTAGCAAAATGACCGAGGGATAAAGCGTAGGGTGGATATTACACCGAAGAATCTCTAACGTATTGTGTTTACCCCGGCATAGAGAACTTATCATTGCTCATATTTGGATGGATAGACAAAGTTTTGTAGTTTTGGGGAAATGAACGGCGCATTGCGTCAATATGAGAGACGGCGGTAAGTTTATACCGAACGTAATCTGACAAAAGACAAAACAATAATTATTAACTTAAAGAACACAAATTTATGGGAGCTTGGGGATACGGAATATTTGATGACGACACAGCATATGATTATGTTGATGAAATTGACAACTCTGATAATCCGAAAGAAATTTTTAAAAACGCTTTTGAGACTGCAATTAATACTGATTACTTAGAATATGACGACTGCCACGCAGTTACAGTTTCAGCATCATATATTGACAGCATTCTTAATGGAACAAAACCAAGAGTGGACGCAGAAGACGAAATTTTTTTTCAATTTGTAGAAAAAAATAAACATTTGGATTTAAAGGACTTAAAGCCCAATGCTGTAAAAGCATTAGAAAAAGTTATTAGTGACGGTTCTGAACTAAATGAACTTTGGACAGACAACGAAGAACTTTACCCAAAATGGAAAGGAAATATCGAAGAATTGATAGAACGATTAAAATAAAAACTACTGCTAACATCGGTTTGGCAATATGGCGGTTCAGTGCTACGCAGACACATTTGTGGTTAATCAAAGTTTGCTTCTCCTCATCAACATTTGTGGTAAAAACCGCCACCTTCGCCAAGCCGAATAACGTTACCTGGAAGCATAGAGAACGACACCGAATGAAAGAAACGACCAGAGAAATAAAGAAAATAAGACTAGCAATCATACTGATATGTATTGTTGGACTTTTAAGTTCTTTCTCAATTACCGTGACAACTTTTGCCTATGGAATCGGTGACAATACAATACCGATTTTGTTACTTTATCCGACTTTCATTCTATCGACAATATTAGTGATAGCAAATGTCCGACTTGGCTACTTTCTGACACTTTTAACGGCTTTGACTTATTCAATTTTGCTGACAAGTGAAGTAGGATATTTTTTGGTATTTAATTTTCATAATTCAGTTTTATTAGCCGTTTTACTCTTGCCTTATCTTGCATTTTTGACACTTATTCCACTCACAATAACCTATTTGACAAAAAGCCTAGGACAGAAAAAGATTTTTCAAATTGGTGCAATAGTTTTATCTATTGGCATTTTCATTTTCGCAATTATTGACAGACAAAATAAAAACTATTACGACAACATATTTATTGATGCAGAGATAGCGGACAACGGAGAAATTATTTTGAACTGTAAACCAGGATTTGCAGATTCAAGAACATTTGTCATCAAGACAAAATCAAAAGAACTTGAAGACCAGATAAAAGAATTTGGAGAATTTTATCAAGGAAGCTACTTCCTTCAAAACACGAGAATTTCAAAGAATTTCAGATATACGGAATTGAAGGCAATAACAATAAAACAGTTTGGCGACAATAAACTGAAAAACCAATTGACTTGGTCGAAAAATGAATTGAATGGTGATACAGAATTTTTACAACCTTGAAAATGAACAGAAAGCCAAAAATGCCAGCAGGTAACAGCACCTACCCAAAAGTGGCGGTTCAGTGGTTAAATCAAGCTTTGTGCTTCTATTCAAGTTCAGTGCTTGGTTGACAGTTTAGTACTCCGAATTGAAAATCAGCGAAGCTCAACCCGCAGGAATGTAAAGCTCTAAAACGATAATGGCAATGGAAATCCGTCCCTTTATAAACCCAACAAACTTAAATACCCAAATTAAAGAGCATTATACTAAATCTTTTCGACCAATAACCTTTCACAAACCGTATGGCTTAACATCTCGGACAAATGCTTATCATAGTTGACTACCATTGAATTATCAAAAGATTCAACAGACTTTATCTTCATTTCCAATCCTAAGTGTATTTCCCTACTGTTTAAAAATCTCAGGAACTCATCGGAGGTATTGACAACCGCAGCTATTTTTACAATATCACCTTGCCTACATTCACTTAACTTGCTATATGTTGCCCAAATCATTCTTCCTTTCTTGTCAGGAATGGGTGAACCGTGCGGATCAAACTTAGGATAGCCAAGTAGTTCGTCCATTTTGGCAAAAAATTCGGGCGACTGAATATGCTCCATCTGTTCGGCTATTTCATGAACCTGTTCCCAACCAAAGCCCATTTTTTCTACCAGATACATTTCCGTAAGGCGATGCTTGCGGATAATCAGGGCAGCTTCTATTCTGCCTTTCTCTGTCAGTTTAAGTGGTTTATAGCGTTCATAATGTACCAACGTTTTAGCCGCCAGTTTTTTCATCATACTGGTCACCGTAGGCATTTTAATATCCAAACGCTTGGAAAGGTCATTAACATTCACTTCTCCTTTGTCATTCGACATGGAAAACAATGCTTTCAGATAATTCTCTTCTGCTAATGAGTACATAAATGTTAGCAATAAAGTACATTCTTCACAAATTTAGTGAAATATTTCCAAAATAATTTTGTTAGTTTAGTCTAACTTTGTAATTTTGCGCCCATAACAATGTCAAAAATAAGTTTTATGAGTTCAAATAACAACTTCATTAGTCTGGTTTTGCCAATACTAATCGCACTTTTTAGTTTCACGACAGAAGCACATACAGCAACATTAAGAGGCAGAGTAACAGCCGATAGCAACCAAGCCGTCAAATTTGCAAAGGTATTCCTTCAAGGAACAAAAATCGGTTCAAAAACCGACACATCGGGAAAGTTTACAATAAAAAATATTCCTGCGGGCACATACAAAGTAAATGTTGCCGCTATTGGCTATGACAAAGGCGAAAAAACAATTTCACTCAAAGAAAATGAAACAGTAGAATTGAACTTTGAATTAACTCCAAACAGTTTTGAACTTGATGAGGTGGTAGTGTCTGGCACAAGAACCGCAATGCGTCAGACTGAATCTCCGGTAATAGTGAATGTAATCAATAGTGAAACTCTTAGTAATATTCAAGCCTGCAACCTTTCAGAAGGATTAAGGTTTCAACCGGGATTAAGGGTTGAAACGAATTGTCAAACCTGCAACTATACCCAATTGAGAATGAACGGTTTGGCAGGAGGATATTCACAAATTCTCATCAACGGTCGCCCAATATTTAGTCCGCTTACAGGTTTATATGGACTGGAGCAATTGCCCGTTAATATGATAGATCGTATTGAAGTAGTTCGAGGCGGTGGTTCTACACTTTATGGCTCAAGTGCCATTGCCGGAACAGTTAATGTAATGACAAAAATTCCCCAAACTAACAGCTATTCTCTGGACTATGGATATAACAATATTAATGGAAATACAAATGATAATATCATCAGCGGAAATGCTACTTTAGTTTCGGAGAATAATACATCGGGCATTTCTTTTTTTCTAACCAATCGCGAACGCGGATTTTACGATGCTAATGCTGATAATTTTTCTGAAATTCCGCTCATTGAAAATATTTCCATAGGAGCTAATATGTTTTTTCTTCCAAAGGAAAATCAAAAACTTGAAATTAGCATCAGCAATATCAATGAATATCGCTTTGGGGGTGAAATGATTAAAGATAAACCTGCTTATTTGGCTCAACAATCAGAGGAAAGAACACACAATGTTTGGATGGCTAATGCAGATTATCAAATTAATTTCAACAATGAAAATACTTCGTTAATCACTTATTTGGCTTTGCAAAATACTGACAGAAAACATTACACAGGTATTCAACCGGACGATTCTGTTGAATACAAGGAATTTGTCGCAAATCCACCTTATGGAACATCTACTGTATCAACTTTAAATATTGGAATGCAGATAAATCATAGAGTCAATGATTTTTTGAGTGGAAACAATGTATTCACATTAGGAACAGAATATTTGTTCGATGATGTACTGGATATAATTCCAACGTATCAATATTTGATAGACCAAACCACCAAAGATTTTGGTGTGTTTCTGCAAAGCGATTGGGAAATTATTCCTCAACTCACCTTGCTTTCGGGCGTGAGAATGGACAAACATAACTTGGTAGATAATCTTATTTTTAGTCCAAGAGCTTCCTTGTTGTATAAACTGGAAAATCACACTCAATTCCGTTTTAGCTACGGCACCGGATTTAGAGCTCCACAAGCATTCGATACCGATTTGCATATTGCATTTGCAGCAGGTGGTGTTTCAAGGGTTTCTTTGTCACCTGACCTAATACCTGAACGATCGCAAAGTTTTAGTGGGTCCATAAACTATGATAAATTGATGGAAAATTGGATTGCCGGTTTTACCATAGAAGCATTTCATAATCGATTAAATAATGCTTTTTTCCTACAGCCCGTAGGGCAAGACCAATTCGGCGAGCTATTTGAAAAACAAAATGGAGATGGAGCAACCGTTCAAGGAATTACTGTAGAGCTGAGAGCCAATTACAATCAAAATATACAGTTGGAAAGTGGATTTACTCTGCAATCGAGCAAATTTGACAATCCGGTACAATACATAGATGGTTTGGAAGGTATTAGAGAATTTGTCCGAACCCCTAATGATTATGGTTATGCTATTTTGACCTTGACACCAAACGACGAATGGAGCGCTACGATTAATTACCTCTACACAGGAACAATGAAAGTTCCGCACTTTGCAGGAGCACCAAACCAAACGATTGATGAAATATTTACTTCTGATGCGTTTTCAGAATTAGGTACTAAAGTTGGTTATACAATACCAATAGAAAATTTAGCCAATGGAATTGAAATTTATGGTGGAGTAAGAAATATTTTCAATGCTTTCCAACGTAGTTTTGATATTGGGAAAAATAGAGACAGTAATTTTATGTACGGTCCTGCCCAACCAAGAACATTGTTTATAGGAATCAAACTGAAGTCTTTATAAAAGTACTTATTAAAGAAGTTGCGTGGAAAGAATAATATGGATATAAATCTTAATTAATCTTAAAAACAATATTTTAAAATTTTTCCAAAGGCAAGCATATTTACTATTCTTAAAAGCTGATACACAAATTAAAAATAGTAAAAGAGTTTGCCCTTTCCTGTCTTAAAATAATCATAAAATTCCGTTCCTTCACATAATTTAAACCCGCCATCCCACAGCCGTCACGAAAAACAATAGCGAAAAACTTAATGGATAATAAGAATGGCAGCAGCCAATAGAGCTAACTCTTCCACAACTCATCAGTGAGTTTTTAGAAAAATTGGGATAAAGCGTGGGCAGATTCCACAGCAATGAAACTCTAACACATTGTGTTTACTCTGGCATAAAGAAATTTCTCTTATTCATTTTTGGATGGATAGACAAAGTTTTGTAGTTTTGGGGAAATGGATGGCGCAAATCCGTCTCCCGATATTGACAACCCTAACAGAACAGAGTAACAACAGAAAAATATGACAGAGATACATCATTTAAACTGCGTTAAAATCGTTTCGCCAATAAACGACAATGTTTGCGGACATTGCTT